>NZ_JALLIO010000004.1:0-314389 GCF_023242305.1 Curtobacterium sp. MWU13-2055 | reverse complement strand
CCAGGGTGGAGAACCAGCAATGTGCGGCTGGTGAGCGCTCCGGGTGTTTCCCGGTCTGTGCAGGTGATTCGGGGGCCTCCGGCAAAAGGTTTGGACCGATCTGTCCTCGTTACCGGTCTGTGACCTTCGCGCCCTGGACGCGACCAGACGACGGACGGGAGGCCCGGTGCCAGCTGGCACCGGGCCTCCCGTCCGTCGTCCACGTGGGTTCAGAACGCCTTGCCGGGATTCAGGGTGCCCTCCGGGTCCAGGGCGTCCTTGACGGCACGGTGCATCGCGAGGACCCGCTCGCCCAGCTCCTGCCGCAGGCCGGGCAGCTTGAGCAGGCCGACGCCGTGCTCACCCGTGACGGTGCCGCCGAGTGCCAGGCAGTCCGCGACGATCTGGTCGAACGCCTGCTTCGCGCGGGCCTTCGCGGCGTCGTCGCCCTCGGGAGCGATGATCAGCGGGTGCAGGTTGCCGTCGCCGGCGTGCGCGATGTTCGCGATGGTGACGTCGTGCGCTGCCGCCGTCGCCTGGATCCGTCGGAGCATCTCGGGCACCGCGCTGCGGGGTACGCAGATGTCCTCGGTGAGCACCGGTCCGAGCCGCTCGAGTGCCGGGTACGCGAGTCGCCGTGCCTGGAACAGCCGGTCGATGTCGTCGGGGTCCGTGGCGCGCTCGACGTCGGTGCCGCCGGCCTGCGCGAAGACGGCTGCGACCTGGTCGGCGAGCTCGTCCCCCGCGGCACCACGCTCGTCGACCCGGGCCAGCAGCAGGGTGTCGACGTCGGACGGCAGCCCGAGGTGCATCCAGTCGTCGACGGCCCGCAGGCAGGTCCGGTCCACGATCTCGAGTGCGGCGGGGATGATCCCGGCACGCGAGATCGCAGCGACGGCGTCCCCGGCGGCGCTGAGCGAGGGGAAGTACCCGATCACAGCACGTTCGTCGCGTCCGGCAAGGGGGAGCAGCTTGACGGTGACCGACACGACGATGCCGAGCGTGCCCTCGGACCCGACCATCAGGCCGGCCAGGTCGTACCCGGCGACGCCCTTCGCCGTGCGGCGTCCGAGCTCCACCACGGAACCGTCTGCCAGCACCACGGTCATCCCGAGCACGTAGTCGCGGGTGACGCCGTACTTCACGCAGCAGATCCCGCCGGCGTTCGTCGCGACGTTGCCGCCGATCGTCGAGATCGCCGAGCTCGCCGGGTCCGGCGGGTACCAGAGTCCGTGTTCCGCGACGGCAGCCCGCAGTGCGTCGTTGACCACACCGGGCTGGGCGATGGCGTAGCGCTCGTCGGTGTTCACCTCGAGCACCGCGTCCATCAGCTCGAGGGACAGGACGACCGATCCGGCCATCGCGTTCGCCCCGCCGGACAGCCCGGTTCCGGCGCCGCGCGGCACGACCCGCACGCCGGCGGCTGCCGCCCACCGGACGGTGGCGACGACGTCGTCGGTGCTGCGTGCGAGGACGACGGCGAGCGGTGCGGTGGAGTCGGCCCACTCGGCGTCGTCGTGGCGGTACCGCTCGAGCGACGCCGGGTCGCGGAGGACCTGGCCCGGCTCGAGCAGGTCGTCGAGGGCGGCTGTGTCGACGGCGTGACTGACGGTCATCGGTTCGGGGGTCCTTCCGGGCGCGGCGGTGCGGCGCCGACGACGATACCGCGCTGAGTGGACGACCCGTGTCGCCTGCCAGGGACGCCGGACGACGGTGAGGCACGCGGCGGATCCGTCGCGGTGAGCAAGGAGGCCCCATGTACTTCCACGCACAGACCTGGATCAACGAGATCGCCGACGGCGAGCCCGACCCGGCAGCGGCCAACGCCCTGCAGGAAGGGCTCGGCGGGCAGTTCGGCGAGATGCGCACGATGATGCAGTACCTGTTCCAGGCGATGAACTTCCGCGGCCCGGCGGCTAAGCCGTACCGCGACCTCATCCAGGGCGTCGGCACCGAGGAGATCAGCCACGTCGAGCTCATCGGCACCACGATCTCCCGCCTGCTCGACGGCTCGCCCGAGTACACCGGCAAGCTCACCGACCCGCTCGACAAGCCGGGTGCGAAGGGTGCGACGCCGCTCAACATCGCGCTCGAAACGAGCAACATCCACCACTACCTCGTCGGCGCCCAGGGTGCCCTGCCGGTCGACGCGGCCGGCAACCCGTGGAGCGGCAGCTACGTCTACAACTCCGGCAACCTGCCGCTCGACCTGCTCTACAACCTGATGCTCGAGTCCACCGGTCGCCTGCAGAAGTGCCGCATCTACGAGATGACGGACAACCCCACGGCCCGCAGCACCGTCGCGTACCTGATCGTCCGCGACCAGGCACACGAGAACGCGTACGCGAAGGCACTCGAGACCCTCGGCGTCGACTGGAAGACCCTGCTGCCGATCCCGAAGACGAACGCCGAGCGGTTCCCGGAGGTCAAGGAGCTCCTCGACCTCGGGCTGCAGAGCAAGCAGTACAGCTTCGACCTCGACGGGGCGTCCGAGGCGGGCAAGATCTTCCGCGGGGCGTCGCCGTCGAAGGACGGCACGGACCTGACGGCGACCGAGCAGGCCCCGGCCGGCGTGCCGTCGTTCATCGCTCCGGAGCGCCTCGAGGAGTTCGCTCCCGGGCTCGACGCCGACCTGCTGGCGCTCATCCAGCAGACGGCGGAGCTCGAGCTCGACGCCGTCGAGGTGAGCACGTACGGGCCGGTGGTCTGAACCTGCGCGGGCTCGCGGATCAGTCGAGGCAGAACTCGTTGCCCTCGACGTCCTGCATCACGATGCAGGACTCGTTGACCTGATCCGCGAGCATGCGGCGGAACTGCGTCGCGCCGAGCGCGACGAGGCGAGCGCTTTCTGCATCGAGCGCTGCGAGGCGCTCCTCGCCGACCAGACCGGTGCCGACCCGGACGTCCAGGTGCACGCGGTTCTTCACCGTCTTGCCCTCGGGCACCCGCTGGAAGAACAGGCGCGGCCCGGCGCCGGTCGGGTCGACGCACGCGAAGGCGGAGTCTTGGTGCTCGGGCGGGAGCGAGGCGTTGAACGCCTGCCAGTCGTCGAACCCGGGCGGGGGAGCAGGGACCTCGTAGCCGAGGACCTCGCACCAGAACCGGGCGACCCGCTCCGGCTCGGCGCAGTCGAACGTCACCTGGACCTGTCGCACCGTTGCCATGCGCGCCAGGGTAGGCGCGCGGCGCGGGTCGCGCGCACCCGTTCTGCGACGGTCCACGAGTCGTTCGACGCGTGGTCCGTCGGAACACTCGTGTTCCGACGCCGGAACAGAAGTGTAAGTCAGTGCTTCCCGCGGAGGCGACCGATGCCGAGGACGATCGCCACGACGACCATGCCGAGGACGACGCCAGCGACCGCCGAGACCGCGGTGTCGACGATCCACGTGATGACCGGGCCCGCGGCCTCGATCGCGTGCTCGATCGTGTGCAGCAGGTCGTACGGGCCGTGCCAGAAGGTCTCGGCGAGGTTCGCGATGACCAGGTGCCCGCCCACCCAGAGCATGGCCACGGTGCCGATGACGCTGATGACCCGGAAGACCGTCGGCATCGCCCGCACGATCCGCGCTCCTGTGCGACGGGTCCGGCGGACCGAGTTCTTCATCATCTGGAGACCGACGTCGTCGATCTTCACCAGCAGGGCCACCGCTCCGTAGACGACCGCGGTCATGACGAGCCCGATCACGATGAGGGCACCGAGCGTCGGCCAGAGCCCGAGGTCGGGGTCGAGCCCGGCCAGGGCGATGAGCATGATCTCGGTGCTCAGGATGAGGTCGGTCCGGATGGCGCCGAACACGAGCTTCGGTTCGGTGACCGAGTCGGTGGAACCGGCGCCGTGGTGGACACCGAACCACTCGGTGACCTTCTCCGCGCCCTCGAAGCACAGGTACGTCCCGCCGATGAGCAGGAGGTACGGCAGCACCCAGGGCGCGAACGCGGTGAGCAGCAGCGCCAGCGGGATGATGATGATGAACTTGTTGAACAGGCTGCCGAGCGCGATGCGTCCGACGACCGGCAGTTCCCGGGCCGGCGCGAGTCCCTGCACGTACTGCGGGGTGACTGCGGCGTCGTCGATGACGACCCCGGCGGTCTTCGCGCTCGCCTTCAGGGCCGCGGAGAGGATGTCGTCCACCACGGCGAGCAATCCGACTGACATGACTTCGTTCTCCGCTCGTCCGGGCCTGTGACGGTGCTCAGCGTAGTGGGCGCGGCGGACCCTGAACGCCGCCGGGGCGCCGTCCGTAGGCTGAGGCCATGGCTGACTTCACCGCTGCACAGGCCGCCGTCGTGCGGATCGAACGCGCCGAGGAGGGGCGTTGGGACCTCACGGTGATCAGCGACTCGGGCGTGAAGATGGGGCACGGCGTGTACCTGTTCGACGCCGCGCACGACGACGCCGAGGACGAGCAGGCCGCCGCACTCGACTTCGTGCGTGAGTACGGCTTCCGGTTCGAGCGTGACGCCGTGCAGGCCGACGGCGCGGACGCCTACTGGGCGCCGCTGCTGCCGTCCGACCAGCAGTAGCCGGCTACAGGGACGCGATCAACCGCTCGACCCGCATCCGGATGTCGTCGCGGATCGGGCGGACCTGCTCGATCCCCAGCCCGGCCGGGTCGGCGAGGTCCCAGTCCTCGTACCGCTTGCCGGGGAACACCGGGCAGGCGTCCCCGCAGCCCATGGTGATGACGACGTCCGACTCGCGCACGGTCTCGGTCTCGAGCACCGCCGGTCGGGCGTCGGCGATGTCGATGCCCTGCTCGGCCATGGCCCGCACGGCGACGGAGTTGACCTGGTCGGCGGGCTCGCTGCCGGCGGAGAACACCCGGACGCGGTCACCGGCGAGGTGCAGCAGCCACCCCGCGGCCATCTGGGAGCGTCCGGCGTTGTGGACGCACACGAACAGGACGGCGGGGCGATCGGTCATGCGCCCATCATCCCAGCGAGGGCGCCGGTCGTCCCAGTGAGGGCGCCGGTCTTCCCAGCGAGGGTGCCCGTCATCCCAACGAGGGCGCCCGTCATCCCAACGAGGGCGCCCGTCATCCCAGCGCTGACGCCTCGAACCCGATCAGCCACGTGACGCCGAACGCGTCCCGCACGGTGCCGTCCCAGTCGCCCCACGGCCGTTGCTGCAGGGCATCGACGACCGTGCCGCCCTCGGCGAGCGCGTCGAACCACCGCCGCAGCACGTCGGGTTCTTCGGCCCCGAGGAGCGAGAACAGCAGGCCGGTCGCCGCGAACGGCTCGTCGGTCTCGCTCGCGTCGGCGGCGAAGAGCTGCAGCCCGCCGGTGAGCTGTCCGTGGGCGACCGCGTCGGCGGGGCCGTCGGTCCGTGAGAAGTCGGCGTAGGTCGCGATCTGGACCTCGCCGCCGAAGACACCCTGCCAGTGCTCGAGGGCCTGCCTGGCGGTGCCGGCGAACTGGAAGTACGGCGACGGTCCGGTGACGTTCATGCCCGGACGATACCGCTGGACGACGGCGCGCGTCCGCTCGTCAGGCGCTCGGTGCGATGCCGTCGAACGCGCGTCGCAGGATCGCGGCCGCGTCGGGGTCGTCGCCCGTGGCCCACGTGGTGATCGCCACGTCGAAGCAACCGAGGGCTGCCTGCACGAGGACCCGTGCGCGCAGGTCGGCGTCCGGCCCGTGGAGCTGCTCGACGACGAGGGGCGTCAGGACGTCCGCCCAGGCCTGGTGCTTCTCGAGGTTCCGTGCGCGCAGTGACGCCGTGCTCGTCATCACGCGGACGGACCGTCGACCGGTCTCGGGGTCGTCGGTGCTGCCGCGCTCGAGCATCTCGGCGAAGGCCTCGCGCAGCGCGGGCCACACCGGTTGGGTCGTCGACAGTGACCGGAACGCCTCGGCGAGGGCGTCCCGGTGTCGCGCGGGGTCGCCGATGACGGCGTCCTCCTTCGCGGGGAAGTACCGGTGGAAGCTCCGCGCCGAGATCCCCACCTCGGCGGCGACCTGTTCCACGGTGACGTTCTCGAACCCGTCGGTGTCGAACCGCTCGAGGGCCACGGCGGCGATGCGCGCGCGGACGGCATCGCGGGTGATGTCCCGCAGGCCGGTTCGCACGTCGCTCACGGGGCCGATCGTACCGCGACGTCATCTTCGGTCCAAGTTGTCAGACTCTGACAGTAGTGGCGTACAGTGCCACTCGCAAGACCATCACACGTCACGAAGGGACGGCACCATGCAGCAACGCACCCTCGGCCGACAGGGCCTCACCGTCAGCGCCATCGGCTACGGCGCCATGGGCACCACGTTCGCGTACGGACCCGGCGACGACACCGAGTCCGTCGCCGCGATCCGGCACGCCCACGAACTCGGCGTCACGCACTTCGACACGGCCGAGCTGTACGGCTGGGGGACCGGCGAGCGGCTCCTCGGCGCGGCGCTCGCCCCGATCCGCGACGAGGTGACCATCGCCACGAAGTTCGGGTTCACCCCCGAGGCCTACGCACCGGACTCCCGACCGGAGCACATCCGGCAGGTGGTGGACGCGAGCCTGCAGAACCTCGGCACCGACTCGATCGACCTGCTCTACCAGCACGTCCACGATCCGGCCGTCCCGATCGAGGACGTCGTCGGCGTGATGCAGGAGTTCGTGCAGGCTGGCAAGGTCCGGTACCTCGGCCTGTCGAACACCGATGCCGACCAGATCCGCCGTGCGCACGCTGTGCACCCGATCTCGGCGTTCCAGACCGAGTACTCCGTCTTCTCGCGGGAGTCGGAGGCGCTCTTCCCCCTCGTCGACGAGCTCGGCATCGGCGTCGTCGCCTACTCGCCGCTGGCGCGCGGCTTCCTGAGCGGTGCCGTGCAGCCGGCGAGCGCCTACGCGGCCGACGACATCCGTCAGCAGCTCGAGTGGTGGGCGCCGGAGCACTTCGACGCGAACGTCGCCGTCGTCGCCGCGCTCACCGAGATCGCCGACGCGAAGGGCGTCTCGCTCTCACAGCTCGCATTGGCCTGGATCCTGGCGAAGCGGGCCGACCTGGTCCCGATCCCCGGATCGCGCAACCCCGGACGCGTCGCCGAGAACGTCGCCGCCGCCGAGGTGCGGCTCTCTGACGACGAGGTGGCGCGCATCGACGCGCTGTCGCGTGACGTCCGTGGGAAGCGCGCGATGGGCTGAGCCCGGCCGGGTGTCGGACGGGAGGCCCGTGGCGCGCCCGCCACGGGCCTCCCGTCCGTCCGGTGGTCGTGTCCAGGGCGCGTCTCAGGCGAGCAGGGCGAGTGCGCGGTCCACGACGTCTTCCGGTCGGCCGTCGCCGTGCAGGGCCCACCAGGTGAGGGCCGCGCTCGCCGCGGCCGCCAGGGCGTGCGCACGCACCGACACCGCGAGGTCGTCGGGCGTCGCGCCGTCCCGCTCGGCCACGAACCGGACGATCGCGTCGGTCAGGGTCGTGACCGTGGCCGCGCCGACGTGCTCGAGCGAGGGGTTGGCGCGGATGACACGGAGCCGGTGGCGGGTGACCTCCACGGCGTCGTCGGGGAAGGTCGCGCCGATCCGGTACGCCGCGCGCAGGGCGACCGACGACGACTCCGTGGACGGCCGCTGTCGGAGCGCGTCACCGAACCGCGAGGCGAACTCGTCGAGCCCGCCCCAGACGAGCGCCGCCTTGTTCGGGAACAGCCGGAACAACGACCGGCGGCTCACGCCGGCAGCCGCGGCGACGTCGTCCATCGACACGGCGTCGAAGCCCTGCTCGTCGAACAGCCGGAGCGCCACGAGGGACACCGCGTCCGGGTCGATCGTGCGGGGGCGTCCCGTCGGTCGATCGTTCGTCGGCCGGTCGCTCGTCGGCCGGTCGCTCGTCGGGCGCATGGAGTCCTTTCGGCACTGAGTGCTATAACCATCGTGGCGCAGCGAGCGCCTCTCAGTGAGGAGACGACATGACCGACACCACCGCCGGACGTTTCACCGGCAGGACCATCATCGTCACCGGGGCGGGTTCCGGCATCGGACGCGCCACGGCGACGCGCATCGCGAACGAGGGCGGGCGGGTGATCGCGACCGACGTCGTCGCCGAACGCCTCGACGCGCTCCGCTCCGAACTCGAGGGCCTCGAACTCGAGACCGTCGTCGGGGACGTCGCCGCGCCCGAGACCATCGACGCCCTCATCGCGGCCGCGGGCGATCGCATCGACGGACTGGCGAACGTCGCCGGCATCATGGACGCTTTCTTGCCGCCGAGCGAGGTCGACGACGCCACCTGGGACCGCGTCTTCAGCGTCAACGTCACCGGGCCGATGCGCCTCACCCGCGCCGTCCTGCCGCACATGATCGCCGCCGGCCGCGGCGCCGTCGTGAACGTCGCCTCCGAGGCCGCACTCCGTGCCTCGGCAGCGGGTGCCGCGTACACGGCGTCGAAGCACGCGATCGCCGGGTTCACCAAGAGCGTGGCGTTCTTCCACGGGCCGCAGGGCATCCGGGCCAACGCGGTCGCGCCGGGCGCGGTCGCGACGAACATCGAGGCGCCGATGCGCAGCGAGTACGCCGCCAGCCGGGTCGGCCCCATCATGCAGGTCGCCATCCCGCCGGTGGCGCAGCCGGAGCAGCTCGCAGCGGCCATCACCTGGCTGCTCAGCGACGACTCCGCCAACGTGAACGGCGCCGTGCTGCCGAGCGACGGCGGGTGGTCGGTCGTCTGAGGCGGGACGCGCCGCCTACACTGCCGACATGACCGAGGTCCCCGTCGCGCGCTCCGAGTGGGGCCGGTTCGCCCCCGACTCCGTCGAACGCCGGATGCTCGAGCACACCGGCATCGCCCTCGGCCTCGTCCTCCGCCCGCGCACCGTCGTGCTCGACCGCGCCCGGGTCGAGGTCGAGGGCATCGACGACGCCGACCGCGTCGTCGTGCAGCTCGTCGCGAACCAGGGCGCCTACAAGCCCGCCTGGCGCAACAAGGTGATGGCCGACCTGTTCAAGCTGCTGTGGCTGCGGCAGTCGGTCCCCGGCGTGGAACGAGCAGTGCTCGTCGTCGCCGAACCCGCGGCGAGGGCGCTCGCCGGGTGGGTGGCGGTTGCCGCCGAGGACCTCGGCGTCGAGGTGCTCGTCTGGGACGGCCAGACCGCGGTGCCCTCGCCGCGCTGAGCCCAGTCGACCCGACCCGCGCACTCGTTCACACGTTCGCAACACATGTGGTCCGACTCCGTAACACGGGCGCCCTAGCCTCATCACCAGCAGCGGATTTCCGCGTCGCAGACCAACCCGAGCTCGCGACGCACGCTCTCCGCCATACGAGACCGAGCCTGCGTGCTCGCCGACGGTATGGAGGAACGGATGACCACATCAGCGGTCCGCGTGGACGCGGTGCGCAAGGTGTACGGCAGCGGCCCGAGCGCCATGGTCGCGCTCGACGACGTCGAGTTGACCATCGAGCCCGGGAAGTTCGTGTCGCTCATCGGCCCGAGCGGCTGCGGGAAGTCGACGCTGCTCCGCCTGGTGGCCGGGCTCGAGCCCGCCGACCGCGGTGACGTCCGGGTGCACGGTGTCACGCCGGCCCAGGCCTGCGCGGCGAAGCTCATCGGACTCGTGCCCCAGGCACCGGCGCTGCTGCCCTGGCTCACCGTGCTGCAGAACGTCTCGCTCGCCGGGCGCGTGAACCCGGGTGCCGGCCGCCGCCGCGCCGCCATCGAGGACCTCGAGGAGCGCAGTACCGGCGCCGGCCCGGACATGCGCGAACTCCTGCGGATGGCGGGACTCGGCGAGGCGATGGACAAGCTCCCCGCACAGCTGTCCGGCGGCATGCAGCAGCGTGCCGCGATCGTCCGGGCCTTCGGCCTGCGCCCCGACGTCCTGCTGATGGACGAGCCGTTCTCGGCGCTCGACGAGTTCACCCGCGAGAGCCTGCAGGACCAGCTGCTCGACCTGTGGGACGAGCTGCGCACGACGGTGCTCTTCGTGACGCACTCGGTGTCCGAAGCCGTCCGGATGTCGGACACCGTCGTCGTGATGGCGCCGCGTCCCGGCCGGATCGTCGACGTCATCGACATCGACCTGCCCCGCCCGCGCAACCAGCGGCTGTTCGAGGAACAGCGGTTCCACGAGTACGAAGACCTGGTCCGGACCCGGTTGCACAGCGCCTGGCGCATGACCGATGCGGCCTGAGGGAGACGGGACCATGAGCGCCACCACCACCTCCACGCCCGCCGCGACCGCCACCACGGCCGACGCCGAGCGACGCACCGCCCGACGACCGGTGCCCGGTTGGCTCCGACCGACCGTCTGGTTGCCCCTCGTCGTGATGCTCGCCGTCCTGGCGGTGCTCTGGCAGATCGGCGCGACGGCGATGCCGTACCTGCTGCCGCCGTTGCCCGCGGTGGGGGAGACCCTCGCCACGCAGCTGCCCTACTACCTGCAGAACGCCGGCATCACCCTGGCGGAGTCGCTCGTCGGCCTGGCCATCGGGTTCCTCGCCGCCTTCGTGCTCGCGGTGCTGACGAGTGAGCTGCCGATCGTCCGCCGTGCGGTCATGCCGATCGCCATCGTGCTGAACGTCACGCCCCTCGTCGCGATCGCCCCAGCCCTGGTGGTGGCGTTCGGGTTCGGGCCGCTGCCGAAGCTCGTCATCACGGCGCTCATCTGCTTCTTCCCGATCCTGATCAACACCGCCGCAGGCCTGCGGTCCGTGCCGCAGCCCGTGCTGCAGGTGTACAAGACGATCGATGCCTCCCGGTTCGAGATGCTCGTGCACCTGCGGATCCCGAACGCCCTGCCGTTCGTGTTCGCGGCACTCCGGATCGTGTTCCCGCTGTCGATCATCGGCGCGGTCGTCGCGGAGCTCTCCGCCTCGGGATCCACCGGAGGACTCGGCACCGTGATCAGCACGGCGTCGTCGATGAACCAGCTCGACGTCGTCTACGCGGCCATCGCGATCCTCGCGGTGATGGGCGTGGTCCTGCTCGGACTCATCACGGTCGTCGAGCGCCGCGTCCTGCACTGGCACCGCACCGCGAACGACTGACGCGCGGTCCGCCGGCCGCGCCACGCGGCCGCCCCGCGGCCCTGCCGCACCACCCGCCGGCGCGAGCCTGCCCGCGCGACGTCAGCCGCGCCTCCAGGCCGACGTCCGGCGACCCACAGACCCACCCGCACCCGCCCTGCACCACCCATCCCTTCCCACAGGAGTGACCATGCAGCACCGCACCATGCAGCACCGCACCACGCAGCACCGCAGCACGCACCGCACCAAGGCCGCCCTCGCGGCCCTCGCCACCGCCGTCGTCGCCCTCGCGCTCACCGGCTGCAGCACCGGCTCGAGCGCCGGCACCACCTCGTCCGAGGGCAGCGCGATCTCGGCCGAGCGGTGCAAGGAGAACCAGGACGCCGGCAAGATCACCTACCTGTCCGGCTACCAGTACCAGTCGTCGGCGTCGATCCTCGAGTACATCGCGGCGGACGAGCTCGGCTACTTCAAGGACCTCTGCCTCGACGTGACCCTGAAGCCGGGCTCGGGTGACACCGCCCAGAACACGAAGCTCCTCGCCAGCGGCCAGGCCACCGTGTCCGCCGTCGCCGAGCAGGACCTCATCCAGGCCCGCGCGAACGGCATCGACATCACCGGGATCTCGTCGTACTCGAACGCCGGCCTCGACGTCCTGATGACGAACAAGGACATCACGAAGCTGCCGCAGCTCGACGGCCAGGTCGTCGGCCACAAGGGCTACGTCCCCGCCTCGGTCCGGGCGATGATGGAGAAGGCCGGTGTCGAGTGGGACTCCCTCACGCTCGTCAAGGAGGGCTACGACCCGTCGGTCCTGCCCCGCAAGCAGAACGGCCTCGAGGCGCTGACCGGCTTCGTGTCGAACGAGCCGAACCTGCTCAAGGCCGCCGGTGACGACGTCACCGTCTGGCAGCCCGTCGACTACGACATCCCCTCGTCGATCGGCGCGATGGCCGTCAACCCCGCCTTCGCGAAGGCGCACCCGACCGCGGTCGAGGACGTCCTGCGCGCAGCCTTGCACGCCTACGACTTCTGCTCCGCGAGCGAGGCGAAGACCAAGCAGTGCGTCGGGTACGCCGCGAAGCTGTCCGGCGCGACCTACGACACCGCCCAGAACACCAAGATCTGGACCACCGAGACGAAGGTCATCGCGGACAACCCGACGCCGGACCAGCCCCTCGGCGGGATCGACCCGGAGAACGTGACGAAGCTCGTCGACATGCTGCACCAGTTCGACATCGTCAAGAGCTCGGTGACCGCTGACGACGCGAAGAGCTGGTTCACGAACGAGTACATCGACGCCATCACGAAGGACGGGTCGACCGTGTGGCCCGCACCGTGAGTCCCATCGTCACCGAGTGTTCCGCAACGACCAGAAAGGCGGCGTGAGATGCCCGCGAAGGAGTACGGGATCTTCCTCCCGATCGGCAACGGCGGGTGGATGCTCTCCACCACGGCACCCCACCCCGAGGCGACCTACGCGTGGAACAAGCGCGCGGCGCTGCACGCCGAGACGATCGGCCTGGACTTCGTGATGTCGATGGCGAAGTGGCGCGGCTTCGGCGGCTCCACCGACCACTGGGGCCGCTCCCTGGAGTCGATGACGATGATGGCCGGCATCGCCGAGGCCACCGAGCGGGTCAAGATCTGGGCGACCATGCACGCCAACGTCCACAACCCGGCGGTCGCCGCGAAGATGTACACGACGCTGCAGGACGTCTCCGGCGGCCGGGCCGGCATGAACATCGTCAACGGCGCCTACGCGGCGGAGTTCGAGCAGTTCGGGATCTGGGACGCGGCCCTCAGCCACGCCGACCGGTACCGGATGACGGAGCTCTGGACCGAAGCGGTCACGCGCCTGTGGACCGAGGACAGCGTGACGATGCACACGCCGTACTTCGACCTTGACGCGTGCGAGTCCCGCCCCCACCCCGCATCGCGGCCGACCATCATCAGCGCCGGCAAGTCCGAGGCGGCCCGGGCGTTCCAGGCGAAGCACGCCGACGGCGCCTTCCTGGCAGCGGACAGCCTGGACGAGATGCGCGACCTGTCCCGCGACGTCCACGACCGCGCCGCCGCCGAGGGACGCGAGTGCCGCACCTACTCGATGCTCACGGTCGTGCAGGGCGAGACCGACGCCGCCGCGCAGCGGAAGGTGCGCGAGTGGGGTGCCGGCGTCGACCGCGAAGCACTGGCCTCGATGCGGGCGTCGTGGGGCGTCCCCGCCGAGCAGGCGCGTGCCTGGGCGGACGGTGCTGCCGGTGAGGACGCGTTCCAGACCGCGTACGTCGCCGGGTCCGCCGAGACCGTCACCGAGCACATCGAGTACATCGTCGACCGGGGCGAGCTCGACGGCCTGATGCTGATCTTCCCCGAGTACGACCAGGACATGGTGCTGTTCGGGGAGACCGTCCTGCCGGCGCTCCGCCAGCACGACGCGGCGGTCGTCCGGTGACCGGGGCACTCGACGCGGGTCGCGACCCGCGGCTCGCGCAGTTGCTGTCCGCTCCGCTCCGCCCCGCGCTCGTCGTCGTCGACGTGCAGCGCGACTTCGGTGAGCCGGCGCGGATCGCCCCGTACGGACTCGACGACCGCGCGTCCGTCGCCGTGGACGCCGCCGTCACCCGCATCGGCTCGCTCGTCGACGAGGCCCGCGCAGCGGGCGTCCCCGTCGTCTGGGTCGAACTCGGCAGCGACCCGGCCCGGCCGTGGCGCTCCAGCACGTGGCTGCGCGGCGGTGACCCGGACGGCCCGGTGCCGGACGACGAGCCCTGCCGGATCGGCACGGAGGGCGCCGAGTGGTACCGCACGGCGCCCGAGCCCGGTGAGACACGCGTCGTAAAGCGCGGCTACAGCGGGTTCCTGGGCACCGACCTGGAGGCCCGGCTCACCGCCGCAGGGATCGGCTGGGTCACCGTCGTGGGACTCACGACCGAGTGCTGCGTCCTCGCCACCGCACAGGACGCGATGCAGCTCGGCTGGCCCGTGGTCGTCCCGCAGGACGCCACCGCCGCGTACGACACCGACGTGCACGACGCCGCACTCACCCTGATCGACCTCAACGTGGGCGTCGTGACCGACGCCGACGAGACGGTGGCGCTGTGGCACGCTGCTGCTGATGCGTCTGCGTCTGCGTCTGCGTCTGCGTCTGCGTCCGTTTCGCCGGTGGGTGCCCGATGAGCGGCATGCACCTGGCCTACGACCTGTCCTTCACCCACACCGAGGGGCGGTGGGCAGCGGCCGGCAGCTGGGTCGGCCAGGACTTCCCCGACGTCCGCATGTACATGGAGGTCGCCCGGACCGCCGAGCGCGCAGGCGTGGACCTGCTGTTCTTCGGCGACGGGTCCGGTGTGCCGAGCACGTGGCGCGGCAGCATCGACCCGGCCGTCGAGTGGGGCATCCAGTGGCCCCGGCAGGACATGTCGCCCGTGATCGCCGCGATGTCCACCGTCACGGAGCACATCGGGTTCGGGCTCACCTACTCGTCCACGTTCACCCACCCCTTCTCCGTCGCCCGACTGCTCAACTCGCTCGACCACGTCACCGGCGGGCGGATGGCGTTCAACGTCGTCGCCTCGTCGCGGGGCGCGGACGCGGCGAACTACGGGTCCGACCACCTGATCGACCACGACCTGCGGTACGAACGGATGGAGGAGTTCATCGGCGTCTGCCGTGCGCTCTGGGACTCCGTCGCCCCCGACGCGATCGTCCGCGACCGCGCGACCGGCCGGTTCGCCGACCCGGCCGGGGTGCACCCGATCGACCACGACGGCCGCTTCTTCAAGGTGCGCGGCCCGCTCGCGAGCGTCCCGAGTCCGCAGCGGCACCCCGTCGTCGTGCAGGCCGGCAACTCGCCGCGCGGCATCGCCGCCAGTGCGTCGTTCGCCGACCTGGTGTTCGGGTTCGGGTCGAGCGTCGCCGGACAGCTCCGGCACCGGAACGCCCTCGACGCAGCGCTCACCGACGCCGGTCGGGACCCGTCCGGCGTCGGGATCCTCTGGGCGACCCAGGTCATCGTCGGCGCCACCGACGCCGAGGCCGCCGCCCGCCGTGACTCGCTGCTGTCGTTCTGGAACCGCGAGGCCGTCGGCACCTTCATCTCGCACAACGCCGGGTACGACTTCTCCACGCTCCCGGAGACGTTCCGCCTCGGCGAGCTGCGCGACGAGATCGTCGCCGCGCAGGCGAGCCCGGCCGGCCTGGTCGGCAGCCTGGTCGCCGAGTTCGGCGAGGACCACACCATGGACCGCGACGACTTCTTCGAGCACGGCTGGCGTGCCGCGACGGGCCTCGACCACATGCTGGTCGGCGACGCCGCGGGGGTCGCCGACGCCCTGCAGGCGAACTTCGCGGCCACCGGCGGACGCGGCGGCTACATGCTGTCCAGCCCGCTCGGCATGCCCACCGGGTTCGCCGACCTGAGCGAGCTGCTCGTGCCGGAGCTACGTGCCCGAGGTGCCCTGGCGCCCCGGTACCCGGGGTCGACGCTCCGCGAGAACCTGGCGGTGTGAGGTGACCGCGGCCCGTCGGTGGCTCGCGCTCGGCGGGCTCTGCCTCGGCTTCTTCATGCTGCTGCTGGACAGCACGATCGTGTCCGTCGCCCTGCCGGACATCGGCAGCGACCTCGGCACCGACGCGTCGCTGTCGGTCTGGGTGAACAGCGCCTACCTGTTCGCGTTCGCCGTGCCGCTCCTCGTCGCCGGACGGCTCGGCGACCGCTTCGGTCACCGCCGGGTCTACCTGCTCGGGCTCGCGGTGTTCACCGTCGCGTCGGTCGGGTGCGCGTTCGCACCGGGGATCGGCGCGCTCATCGTCTGGCGCGCCGTGCAGGGCGTCGGTGCCGCGCTGCTGACACCCCAGTGCCTGACCGTGATCCGCTCGTTGTTCGAACCACCCCGGCTCGCCGTCGCGCTCGCCGTCTGGAGCGCCGGTGGCGGTGCGGCGACCGTCGCCGGCCCGATCGTCGGCGGCGTGCTCGTCGAGGCGTGGGGGTGGCCGTCGGTCTTCCTGGTGAACGTGCCCGTCGGCATCGTCACCGCCGTCGCCGTGCTGCGGTTCGTGCCGGTGTCCCGACGCATCGCGGTGCCCCTGCCGGTGCTCGCCGTCGTCGGGGTGACCGCCGGGGTGTTCGCGGTGGTCGTCGGTGTCCAGGGAACGGGCGACGGCGTCCTCGCCGCACCCCTGCCGAGGGTCGGTCTGGTGGTGCTCGGCGCACTCGTCGTCGCCGCGGTGCTCACGGTGCAGCGCCGCGCGGGGGACCGGGCGCTCGTCCCGCTCGGGTTGTTCGGTGACCGCGGGTTCGTGACCGGTTCGTGGGGCGCGACCGCCGCGTCGTTCTGCGTCGGCTCTGCCCCGATCCCGCTCATGCTCGACCTGCAGGACGGACGTGGTCTCGGACCGGGGGCCGCGGCCCTCGTGCTCGTGCCGATGGGGGTCGCCTGCCTGGCCGCCGCACCGTTCGTCGGCCGCACGACGAACACCGCGGGCCCCCGTGCGACGGCGACCATCGGCGCCGTCCTGCTCGTCGTCTCGGTGGCACTGACCGCCGTGCTCATCGGGACCGCCGCACCCCTCTGGGCGGTGGCGACGGCGTTCACCGGCTTCGGGGTCGCGAACGCGTTCGTCTGGTCGCCGTTCTCGCTCGCGGCGGTGCTCGGGGCCGGACCGGCGACCATCGGTGCGGCGTCGAGCACCTTCAACACCGTGAAGCAGCTCGGTGCCGTCCTGGGCAGCACGGTGACCGCGGTGCTGCTCGCGGTGTCGACCGACGCGGTGGCCCTCGGCGCCCTGGCGCTGGCGGCCCTCGGGGCACTCGTGGCGGCGGCGTCCCTGCCAGGGCGAGCGCCGGCGGTCCTGACCGGCGCGGTCGTGCACGGCGCCGGGGTCGGGCACGGGCTCGGGTTCCCGACCGCCAACATGCTGCCCGACGACGCGGGCGCTGTTCCGTCGGACGGGGTCTACGTCGGCTGGCTCACCGCGCCGACGTGGTCCGGTGCCCGTGAGGCGCTCGTGTCGATCGGCAGCAACAGCACCTTCGCCGACCGGCCGCGCACCGTCGAGATCCACGTGCTCGACTTCGACGGCGACCTGTACGGCACCCCCGTCGAGCTCACCGTCGGTCGTCGGCTCCGGCGGCAGCGCACGTTCCCCGGGCCGGACGCCCTCGTCGCCGCGATGCGTGCCGACGAGCGCCGTGCCCGCACCCTGCTCGCCCGCTCCTGAACGAAGGAACCACCATGCAGCACGACTTCACCGACGACCCGCTCGACATCCGCGAGGCGATCGCCGAGGTCCCCTCCGTCGTGGCCGCCATCGCCGCACGGGTCGAGGGCGTGCCGGTCGTCATGGTGGCGACGTCGTTGACCGTCGGGGTCTCGTACGACCCGCCGCTCGCGACGATCGCCGTGCAGCACTCGTCGACGACCTGGCCGGACCTGGCCGGTGCGCCGGTGCTCGGCATCTCCGTCCTCGCCGAGGGCCACGCGGCGCAGACCCGGCAGCTGGCCTCCCGCGACCGGGCACAGCGACTGGTCGGCGTGCCGCACGTCGACACCGGGTCGGGTGCCGTGCTGCTCGACGGCGCGCACTCGTGGCTGGAGTGCTCGGTCGAGGCCGTCCACCGTGCGGGCGACCACGACATCGTGGTGCTGCGGGTGCTCCGCTTCGCCCGCGACTCCGCCAACGCCGCGCTCGTGTGGCACCGGCCAGCTCGGCGGCGAGCAAGCGTCGCCACCGCCTGACGTTCTTTCCCAGAACGCGTGCGATGGGAAGCGGAATCGGGCGCACCTGGTCAGAAGTTCCGACCCGGTACGCCCGAAACGACTCGGTACGCTCCGCGCGGCGGCCCGCACGACCCCCTCAGGACGCCAGCGCCGCCATCTCGCGCACCACGGCCCGGAGCCGCACCGCGAGCTCGTCGTTGTTCCGCACGGAGTCGCGGTGGGCGGCCTCGCTGAGCGCCGACATCACGAGCGTCACCGCCGTGCGAGCGGTCTGGTCGTCGGTCCTGGTGCCCACGACGCTGAGCAGGGACTGGCGCGACTCGGCCATCCACTGCATCACCATCGACGACATCTCGGGCCGGAGGACCAGCAGCTCCTTCATCCGGCGGCGGTCCTGGGACAGCGGTACGGTCGCCGCGACGAGGGTGCAGAGGTCGTCGACCAGGCCGCCACGAGCCTCGGTGAACCATGCTGCGGAAGGCTCCGGGACCTCGACGGAGTCGAGTCCGAGGGCGGCGTGCGCCTTGGACGAGAAGTAGTTGAAGAAGGTGCGGGGCGAGACGTCGGCATCGGCGCAGATCTGCTCGATGGTGACGCCGTCCAGCCCGTGCGCGGACACCAGCGTCAGGGCCGCGTCGTGCAGCGCCTGCCGGGTCTGCTGCTTCTTGCGCTCCCGCAGGGTGCACGGCTCCGTCGCCACTGCAGCTGCCGGGGTGGTGATCACGTGGACTCCTGGTGGTGGGGGTTGGTGGGCCGCCCGTGCCGGAAAGGGGGCACGGCACGGACGGCCCGGTCGGTCACCGACGGTGCGTCGGCGTGGATCCGGTCGAGCCCGAGCCGGTCGAACCCGAGCCGGTCGGCACCGATCCGGTCGGCACGGACCCGGTCATCGGACCGGTGAACGAGCCGGCGTCGGCAGCGGCAGCGCCGGCTTCGGCCTCGAGCTGGGCCTCGGCGGACAGGTCGGCACGCTCCTGCAGGGCGGAGCGCTGACGCAGCGGCGGCACCCGGAAGAACCAGGTGAGCACGAACGCGAGCAGGATCACGCCGAGGCCGACCCAGTAGATCGTCACCGACGAGGCGTTGAAGCCCGCCATGAACGGCCGGGTCAGGCGGCTGTCGGCACCGGTCAGGAACGACGTGTCGTTCGTGCTGGTGGCACTGTCGCTCGTGGTGTTGCCGTCGTCGATCTTCTTCGCGAGCTCCGGGGTGAGCTCGTCGACCCAGTACGAGCGCTGCGAGGCGTTCGACCAGTCGACGGACACGGTGCCGTCCTGCACGCTGGCGTGTGCCTGGTCGGCGACCTGCTCGAGTGCGGACTGCTCCGCCGCCGGCGTCGCCGCTGCGACCTGCTGGTCGATGACGGACTGGGCCGAGGCGGCGGGGACCGCACCGGCGGCGACCTGCTGCTGCACGGCTGCCGTGACCTGCTCGGTGACCGCGGCGTCGGCGGCCTGCGTCGCCTTCGCGGAGGCAGCGTCGAGCTGGGACTGCACGGTCTTCGTCAACGGGGTGACGACGGGCGTCCAGATCTTGTCCATCGCGCCCTGGTTCGCCTTCGCGCTGGCGACGGTGGGGTTGAGCGCGGCGTCGAGCGCCGGGCCGAGGTCCTTCTCGTTCGCGGTCGCGTGCAGGATGTTCGCCGGCATCACCGAGAACAGGATGGACAGCAGCACGGCGGTGCCGAGCGTTCCACCGATCTGGCGGAAGAACGTGGCGGACGACGTGGCGACGCCCATGTCACGGGCCTCGACGGAGCCCTGCGAGGCCAGGGTCAGCGACTGCATGACCGAGCCGAGGCCGAGGCCGATCAGGAACATGCCGATCATCAGGAACCAGAGCGGCTTGTCGATCGACATGAAGGTCAGGACGACGTAGCCGGCGGACACGAGCGCGGTGCCGATGACCGGGAAGATCCGGTAGCGGCCGACGCGGGCGACGATCTGACCGCTCGTGATCGAGGCGATCATGAGACCGCCGACCAGGGGCAGCGTGGCGAACCCGGACTCGGTCGGGGTGAGCCCCACGACGATCTGCAGGTAGAGCGGGATGGTGAGCATCGCACCGAACATCGCGAAGCCGACCAGGAACCCGATGACGGTCGCCATCGAGAACGTGCCCGAGCGGAAGAGCTTGAGCGGGATGATCGCCGCGTCGCCCATCTTCGACTCGATGAGCAGCAGCCCGACCAGGCCGACGACCCCGACGACGTAGCAGGCGATGGCGGCGGGGGAGCCCCAGCCCCAGATGCGGCCCTGTTCGGCGACGAGCAGCAGCGGCACGAGGGTGACGATGACGGCGGTCGCGCCCCACCAGTCGACCTTGGGCTTCGCGTCGTCGGCACTGTGCACCTTCGGCAGGTGCAGGAAGACGATGACCATGAGGAGCGCGGCGACACCGATCGGCACGTTGATCAGCAGGACCCAGCGCCATCCCGTGATCCACAGGATCTCGGAGGAACCGGCGAGCAGCCCACCGATGAGCGGCCCGATGACGGACGAGATGCCGAACACGGCGAGGAAGTAGCCCTGGTACTTGGCACGTTCGCGCGGGGCGAGGATGTCGCCCATGATCGCGAGCGGCAGCGACATGAGCGCACCGGCACCGATGCCCTGCACGGCGCGGAAGGCCGCGAGCATGAGCATCGAGGTGGACATCGACGACAGGACGGCGCCGAGGATGAACACGACGATGCCGAAGATGTAGAGGGGCCGGCGGCCGAAGATGTCGGAGAGCTTGCCGTAGATCGGCGTCGCGATCGTCGAGGTGATCAGGTAGGCCGTGGTGACCCAGGCCTGCTGGTCGAGGCCGTGCAGGTCGTCGCCGATGGTGCGGATCGCCGTGCCGAACACCGTCTGGCCGAGGGACGACAGGAACATGCCCGCCATCAGGCCGTAGATCACCAGGAGGATCTGGCGGTGGGTCATCAGGGGCTGCGGGCCGGTCCCGCCGGAGGCTGCTGGGGCCTCGGCGGTGTGCCGACCGTGCTGCACCTGGACGGGTGCGGTGGCGGTCATCGAACTCCTTTTTCGTGCTGTGTAACTTTGCAGACCGCGCAACGATACATCTGTTGCTTCCAGCAAGCAACTAAATGTGCCCACTACGCTGACTCCATGTCCGACGAGCGGCGTGCTGCCGAGCGACTCCTGCGATCCCAGCTGGACCGGCTGTGGGTCCGGCAGACCCTGCGTTCCTCGCTCATCGAGTCCAGCGGCGGCCTCGACCCGACCGCGCGGGTGATCCTGCGAGCCGTCGCCGGTCACGGACCCGTCCGTGCGACCGCGATCGCCGACGCGACGGGCCTGTCCCGCCCGGTGATCAGTCGCCGGGTGGCGTCGCTGGTCGAGGCCGAGCACCTGGTCGGCTCGCCGGACCCCGCCGACGGCCGAGCGACCCTGGTCTCGCTCGCACCCGCGGGCAAGCAGTTGCTCGACCAGCTCGACGCCGCCGGTGCCGAGGTCTTCGACGACCTCACCGAGGAGTTCGCCTCGGACGAGCTGCGCTCGCTCGCCGAGATGCTCACGCGACTGAACGACCGGGCCGACGCGGTCCTCGGGATCGGCACCACGCGCCCGTGACGTGACCAACAAGAGGACGGGAGGCGCGGGGCGGGCCCGCCCCGTTCCTCCCGTCCGCACGCCCCCCGGTCACTGCGGAGCGTGCATTCGAGATACCGTTGGTGTATGAGCACGGACACCGCCACCACCACCGAGACCACCGACGAGGGGCCCGTGGTGACCTTCGCCGATCTCGGCCTGAGCGATGCTGTGCTCAAGGCCGTCAAGGACATCGGCTACGAAACCCCTTCCGCCATCCAGGAAGCCACCATCCCCACACTGCTCGACGGCCGCGACGTCGTCGGCCTCGCGCAGACCGGAACCGGCAAGACCGCCGCCTTCGCGCTGCCGATCCTGTCCCGCATGGAGCCCGGCAGCAAGAAGCCGCAGGCCCTCGTGCTGTCCCCGACGCGTGAGCTCGCCCTGCAGGTGTGCGAGGCGTTCGAGCAGTTCGCGTCGCACATGAAGCACGTCCACGTCCTGCCGGTCTACGGCGGTCAGGCGTACGGCGTGCAGCTGTCCGCCCTGCGCCGCGGCGTCGACGTCATCGTCGGCACCCCCGGTCGCATCATGGACCACCTGGCGAAGGGCACGCTCGACCTGTCCGAGCTGAAGTACCTCGTGCTCGACGAGGCCGACGAGATGCTCAAGATGGGCTTCGCCGAGGACGTCGAGACGATCCTGGCGGACACCCCCGACGACAAGCAGGTCGCCCTGTTCTCGGCGACCATGCCCGCCCAGATCCGCCGCATCTCGCAGCAGTACCTGACGGACCCGGCCGAGATCACCGTCAAGACCAAGACGAAGACCGCCGCGAACATCACGCAGCGCTACCTGATGGTCTCGTACCCGCAGAAGGTCGACGCCCTGACCCGCATCCTCGAGGTCGAGGACTTCGAGGGCATGATCATCTTCGTCCGCACCAAGAGCGAGACCGAGACCCTGGCCGAGAAGCTCCGTGCCCGTGGTTACGCCGCAGCCGCCATCAGCGGTGACGTCGCCCAGGCCCAGCGCGAGCGGACCGTCAACCAGCTGAAGTCCGGCAAGCTCGACATCCTCGTCGCCACGGACGTCGCCGCCCGTGGCCTCGACGTCGACCGCATCACCCACGTCGTGAACTACGACATCCCGGTCGACATCGAGTCCTACGTGCACCGCATCGGCCGCACGGGTCGTGCCGGCCGCTCGGGCGACTCGATCAGCTTCGTCACCCCCCGCGAGCGTCGCCTGCTCTCCGCGATCGAGCGCCACACGAAGCAGCCGCTCACCCAGATGCAGCTGCCGACGATCGACGACGTCAACGAGACGCGCCTGACCCGCTTCGACGACGCGATCACCGCGGCGCTCGAGGACCAGGGTCGCATCGCCGCCTTCCGCGACGTCATCGCGCACTACGTCGAGCACCACGACGTCCCCTCGGACGACGTCGCCGCCGCCCTGGCCGTCGTGGCGCAGGGCGACTCGCCGCTGCTCCTGACCGCAGCCGATGACGCCCTCCGCACGCAGATGGAGCGCGACGCCCGCCGTGGGGAGCGCGACGACCGCGGTGCACGTGACGACCGTGGGTCGCGCAGCGATCGTGGTGGCGACCGTGGTGGCGACCGGGACCGTGCGCCCCGCCGTTCGCAGCCGATGACCGCCTACCGCATCGAGGTCGGCCGCCGTCACCGCGTCGAGCCGCGCCAGATCGTCGGCGCCCTCGCCAACGAGGGTGGCCTGCGCCGCGACGACTTCGGTGCGATCCGCATCCAGCCGGACTTCTCCATCGTCGAGCTGCCCGCCGACATGGACGGCGGCGTGCTCGACCGCCTGACCGACACCCGGATCAGCGGCAAGCTCATCGAGATCAAGCCCGACCGCCGTGGTGGCGGCCGCCGCGACGAGCGTCCGGAGCGCAAGCCGCGCTACTGACGCGAGTCGCGTCGTCGACGCAAGTTGCGTCCTGGACGCGACCACCTCTTGACGGGAGGCACGGTGCCAGCTGGCACCGTGCCTCCCGTCCGTCGTCCGGTCGCGTCTCAGGCCGCGGGCCGCCCCGCGTACCGGCGGTGCGTCACAAGCCTTGCGGTGCGGGGAACCGCAGATCACGCTCGGATCCGTTCCCCTGGCGCCCGAGCGGTGCTGTGATACCTGGAGCCGTGACGCAGGGAGCCGCGGAGAAGGCAGGGGAACGAACGTGTACCGAGCACTCATCACCGTCGCAGCAGCGGCGGCGCTCGTCATCGGGGGAGTGGCGCCGGCGACGGCAGCCCCCTCGTCCTCGGCGCCCGGAGCGCCCACCACCGTCCGGGTCACCGGAGCCGGCGACAGCGCGACCGTGACCTGGGGCGCCCCGAAGTCCGGCGCGAAGGTGACCGGTTGGAAGGTCACGATCGCCCCCGCGCAGCAGCAGCCCGGCAACGGCGTCGACCGGCTGCCGGCGAAGGCGCGGTCCGACCGCTTCGGTGACCTGACGCCGAAGACGACCTACAAGTTCTCGGTCCGGGCGATCGGCGCGAAGAAGTCCGGCCGCACGATCCTGGTCCGCTACACCACGCCGTCCGTGGTCGACACGACGCAGTCGCTGTTCGCCCTCGACGCGTCCGGCAACGTCGTGCGGTTCGCCGAGGACGGTTCCGGCGCTGGGAAGGTCGTCGCGGCCAACGGGACGGGTTTCGCCGCGGACGACGTCGGCGACGTGTTCACCCCCTCGGCGGACCTGACCTCGATCCTGTTCCACCCCGCCGACAGCAGCGCGACGCGGACGCTGGCGACCGGGCTGCACCTGACCCCCGACCTGCGCTCCGACGTCGCCGGCAACCTGTACTGGATCGACTCGGTGACGGGTGCCGTGCAGAAGCTCCCCGTCGGCAGCTCCACCGCGACGACCGTGCTCGACCTGACTGCCACGGGCAGCGGCCAGCGGTTCTGGACCGTCACCCCCGACGGCAAGGTCGTCGCCGTCGGTGGTTCGCAGATCTCCCCGATCGTCGTGGGCACCGGCACGAGCCCACGGGCGATCACCCTCCCCGGCAGCTCCGGTGTCGGGTACCCCGCAGCGGTCCTCGCCGACTCGCACGGCAACGTGTACGTCGACATCCGCTCGCCCGGTGGCGCCGGCTCGTGGGCCTGGTACCAGCTGAAGCCGGGCGCCACGGCGCTGACGCGGATCGAGCCCCGGCTGGCGTTCGAGTACGCGGCCGCCAACGCCGACGGGTTCTCGCTGCTGCAGTCCGCCGAGTGGTGCAGCGCCCCCGCCGAGTACCCGACCAGCCCGGCCGGCTGCAAGGTCGACCGCACAATCCCGGACAAGCTCGTGGTCGGCTCCAGTGGGAAGTCCACCGTGGCGGTCTCCGGCATCACGGCGGGGTCGCGCGGGGCGAACACGGGTGCCGCCTCCGACGACGGCGACGTGTTCGCGAACGTCGACAGCGGGCCCTCGGCCGGGCTGTGGCGCGTGCCGGCCTCCGGCGGGGCTGCGCAGCAGCTGTCGTCGGCGCAGTACTCGCGGCTGCTGGTGATCTGACCGGCAGACCGAGGCAGGACGGGGTGGGACGCAACGGCGCGTCCCACCCCGTCCTGTGTTCCGGGCGGCGGGCGCGGGCGTCGTGCGGCGGGGTGGGGTGGGCGCGGGCGTCGTGCGGCGGGGCCCGCGGTTCCGAAATCTTGGAGTGTCGGCGCTCTTTCTGCCGCTCCGTGGAACCTCGGCGGCACACCGGCGGCATGTCGTGGAACCTCGGCGGCGCCGCAGCCCGCCGCCCCCAGCCCGCCTCACGCCACCCCCACCACGGTCCGGCGACACACCTCGTCCCACGGGGTCGGCTCGATGCCGAACACCGCGCGACTCTCGGCATCGTCGACCACGTACGGCGCAGTCCACTGGTAGCTCATCTCGGCGAGCTCCCGCATCATCGGCGACACGACCCCGAGCGCACGGATCGCCCCCGCGGGCATCCGGTGGACGGGCACGGGTGCCTTGCCCGCCGCTGCCAGCACCTCGGTCAGCGCCTGCCGCTGGGTGCGAGGAGCGTTGCTCGGCACCATCCACGTGCGGCCGTGCGCGCCCTCGTCCGAGGCCGCCGCCACCAGCGTCCTGGCGACGTCGAGCACGTCGGTGAAGGTGTGCGGCAGGTCGGTCCTGCCGATCATCGTCACGGCCTTCCCCTGCAGTGCGGCCGGCAGCACCCGCGTGACGTGTCCGTTCGCCCCGATGCCCGGCCCGACGTAGTCCGAAGCCCGGACCTCGACCGTGCGGATGCGTCCGGCACGGTGCGCGGCCAGGGCGTCGGCCCACAGCCGTGCGCGCAGGATCCCCTTGTGGTCGGTCGCCGCGTCCGGGGTGTCGGCGCGCATCGGGCCGTCGACCGGGCCGTACGGGTACAGGTTCCCGGTGATGGCGTAGACGGCTCCGGTCCGCTCGGCAGCGGTCAGCATCGACGCCGCGAGCGGTGGCCAGGTGCGCTCCCACTGGGTGTAGTCGCCGGGGTTCGCGCAGTTGTACAGCACGGCGGCGCCGTCGGCTGCCCGGGTGAGGGCCTCGGCGTCGGAGGCGTCGAGCGCGAGGTGATCGACCCCTGACAGGCCGGTGTCCCGACCCGAGCGGGTGGCGACGGTGACGTGCTCGCCGCGCTCGGCGAGCAGCGCGGCGACGTGGCGGCCCACCGGGCCGGCGCCGATGACGAGGTGGTTGTGCGACATGGTCCCTGCTTCCGTTCTGGTTGCGAGAGCGGTGCTCTCGCAACCAGGATGCGCGCTCGGACACGAAAAAGCAAGAGCACTGCTCTCATTTGTGTGCAGTGCTCTCGTGTGGCATGGTGACCGGATGACACTGACAGCACGCGAGCTCGCCCGGCAGACGATCCGGGCGGACATCCTGGCCGCCGCGCGCACCCGCCTCACCGACGAGGGGCCCGCAGCGCTCAGCCTCCGAGCCGTCGCCCGCGACGTCGGCATGGTGTCGTCCGCGGTGTACCGGTACTTCCCGAGTCGCGACGACCTGCTCACCGCGCTGCTCATCGTCGACTACGACGAACTCGGCGCAGCGGTCGAGGCTGCTGACGCCGCGGCCGGCCCGGAACCGGGTGCACGCTGGGTCGCCGCGTGCCGCGCGATCCGGTCATGGTCCGTCGCGCACCCGGGCGACTTCGCGTTGCTGTTCGGGTCGCCCGTGCCGGGCTACGCCGCACCGCGCGAGACGGTCGTGCCCGCCGCGCGGACGACGCTCGCGCTGGTGCGGGTGGTGGCCGATGCGGTCGCGCCCGGCGGCGACGTCACGTCGGCGTCGGGGGCGGACGGGAGGCCCGGATCACCCGCCGCGCCCACGGCGGCTCCCGGGGTGGCCGGTCCCGCCGTCGCGGACGCAGTGACCACCCTGCGGTCGTTCGGCATCGCGCTGCCCGACGAGGTCCTGGTCCGCACCCTGATGGCCTGGTCGACGGTGTTCGGGACGATCTCGTTCGAGCTCTTCGGCCACTTCGTCGGCTCGGTGTCCGACGGCGCCGCCTACTTCGACCAGGTGATCGCGCGGCTCGCCGACGACCTCGGGTTCGCCGCCACGTTCTGACCCGGTCCTGCGGTCGCCCCGAGCCGTTGTCCACGACTCGCACTCGGGGCCTGACAGAGTGCTGGTCACTGCGGTAGACAGGTCCCTACGCCGAGGTCGTGCCCGACGACCGGAGCGGACGGCCGGCACGGTGCCCCCTGGGCAGCGGCCGGACGGCACCACACCCGGGCGTGCGCTGCGGCCGGGGCTCGCGCGGATCAGGAGGCACCCTTGCGACGCAGCTCGGCCGGCGACCCCGCAGACGGAGTGACCGGGTGACGGCGCTCGACGTCAGCCGCCAGGACCGCCGCCGGCTCACCACCGGCACGGCTCGCCGACGACTCGTCACGGTGCGCACGGTCGCACTCCTGGCGTCGATCGCCGGTGTGAACTACGTCGTCTGGCGCTGGGCCGCCTCGGTGAACTGGCACTCCTGGTGGATCGCCGTGCCGCTCATCCTGGCCGAGACCTACAGCGTCATCGACTCGCTCCTGTTCGCGTTCGGGGCGTGGCGGTTGCGCGAGCGTGGCGAGCCCCCGACGAAGCCGTCCTCCGACGTCACGGTCGACGTCTTCATCACCACCTACAACGAGCCCGTCGAGATGGTCGTGCGCACGGCCCGTGCGGCGCAGGCGATCACGCACCCGCACACGACGTGGATCCTCGACGACGGCAACCGCCCCGAGATGCGTGCGGCCGCCGAATCGCTCGGCATCGGTGTCATCACCCGCGGTGCCGACTGGATCGATCGTCCCCGGCACGCCAAGGCCGGCAACCTCAACAACGCCCTGCTCGCGACCCAGGGCGAGTTCCTGCTCATCCTCGACGCCGACCAGGTACCAGAGCCCGGCATCCTCGACCGCACGCTCGGCTACTTCAAGGACTCGCGGATGGCGCTCGTGCAGACGCCGCAGTGGTTCGAGAACGTTCCGGAGGCGGACCTGCTCGGCAGTCAGGCGCCGCTGTTCTACGGGCCGATCCAGCAGTCGAAGGACGGCTGGAACGCCGCCTTCTTCTGCGGGTCGAACGCGATCCTGCGGCGCGAGGCACTGATGCAGCTCGGCATCTCCCGCTACGTGGTCGAGGTCGAGGCCTCGGTGCAGCGCACGATCACGACGTCGCGGAAGCTGCTGGCCCGTGCCCGTGAGACCGAGACGGACCCGCGGGTGCTCGGCGCCCTGGACGAGGCCGAAGCCGTCGTCGACCGCGCCCGCGACCAGGCCCGGGCCGGCGAACCGCTCGGCGACGTCACCTACGCGTTCCAGCGGGGGATCGACACGATCGCCTTCCGGTTCGCCGCCGCCGACCTCGAGTCGGTGCGGAACGACCTGCAGGAACTCGCCGCGATGTCGACCGACGCGAACACCTTCGCCGGGCTCGACGACGCCGCGCTCGACGTGCTCGGGCGGCGCGACGCATCGCCCGTGGCGGCCATCGAGTCGATCGCGGTCCTCGCACGGGCACTCGACGTCAACCGCGACGACGAGGCGCAGCCGATCATGCCGCTGGCGACGATCTCGGTGACCGAGGACATGGCGACCGCCATGCGGCTGCACGGGCTCGGCTGGAAGTCGGCGTACCACGACGAGATCCTGGCGAAGGGCCTGGCGCCGGAGGACCTGCCGACCATGCTCGTGCAGCGGCTCCGCTGGGCGCAGGGCACCATGCAGGTGTTCTTCCGCGAGAACCCGCTGGTGCAGAAGGGCCTGTCCTGGGGCCAGCGCCTGATGTACTTCTCGACGATGTGGAGCTACCTGTCCGGGTTCGCCGCGATCGTCTACATCGCGGCCCCGGTGCTCTGCCTGTCGTTCGGCGTCGTCCCGGTGCAGGCCTACAGCGTCGACTTCTTCGCCCGGCTGATCCCGTTCCTCGTGCTCAACCAGCTGCTGTTCTGGGTGGTGGCCGCCGGCAGACCCACGTGGCGCGGGCAGCAGTACTCGCTCGCGCTGTTCCCGGTGTGGATCGAGGCGGTGACGAGTGCGTTCGAGAACGTGTTCCGCGGCAAGCCGCTCGGGTTCCGGGTCACGCCGAAGGTGCGCGACGAGACCGAGCAGAAGCCCCGGTGGGACCTCGTCAAGCCGCAGCTCATCGCGATGGGGGCGCTGGTCGCGGCACTGCTCCTGATCGGCATCCGCTACCTGACCGGGCAGGCGTCGGGCATCGCGCCGCTCGTCAACACCGCGTGGGTCGTCTTCGACCTGTTCATCTTCAGCATCGTGATCCGGGCCGTGCTCTACCGCGGCCCGGGCACGGGAGTCCAGTCAGAGCACGAGTCGAGCACCGCCGGAGGACCACTGTGAGCGCCGAGACCACCTTCGACGTCGCCGCGACGCCCGTGTCGCTCGACGAGGTCCAGGATCGCTTCGGCGCCTGGTGGGACGGGCTCGGCATCGACGATGCCCGGCTCCGCTTCGCGCTGGAGACCGCGCTGGCCGAGGTCGCCGCGAACATCGTCGAGCACACCGCGCGTTCCGACCAGGAGGCCGGTCGGCGCTACACCGTGCGACTCGAGTCGACCGACCGGGCGCTCACCGCGGAGCTCACCGACAACGGTCTGCCCGTGGACATCGACCTGAGCGCCGTCACGATGGCCGATGTCGAGCAGGAGAGCGGACGCGGCCTGGCGCTCGCGATCGCCGCCCTCGACCGGCTGGAGCACCGGCACGAGCACGGACACAACGTCTGGACGCTGGTGTGCGACCGGTGAGGCTGCTGGCGGCCCGCGTGGTCGCCGTCCTCGTCACGATCGCGACACTCCTGCTCGGCGGTGCACTGCCGGCGTCCGCGGTGACGGTGCACACGGCCGCGGCGACGGAGCCGGCGAGCGGGACGACCTGGTTCGGCCCGGACCTCGACTGGGGCGACGACTCCCCGGCGGGGTACGAGGGACGGCTCGGTGCGACGCCGTCGATGTACGGGGTGGAGGTCGACTACCCGCTCGACCGCTCGGCCCGGCGGGAGCTCCTCCGTGCGACGCGTGCCGCGGCGACGCAGGGCGCGGTCCTCGTCGTGAGCCTCGAGCCCGGGCTGTCGCTCCGGTCACTGGACGAGGCGGACGCCCGCGCCGGGAACACCGTGTTCCAGGAGATCCACGACCAGTACGACACCCAGGTGCTCGTGCGGTTCGCGCCGCAGATGAACGGCACGTGGGTGCGCTGGGGGCAGCAGCCGACCCAGTTCGTGCAGGCGTTCCGGACGCTCGCGACCGCGGTGCACGGCGGCGACTCCGACGCGCGCATGGTGTGGTCGCCGTCGTACGGCGCCGGGTACCCGTTCGGCGGGTCCGCGGGACGTCTGGCGGACCTCTCCGCGACCGACGTCGCGAAGCTCGACACCAACGGCGACGGCGAGCTGACCGCGGCCGACGACCCCTACGAGCCGTACTGGCCAGGCGACGCCTCGGTGGACTGGGTCGGCTTGTCGATGTACTACTTCGGCAAGGGCAAGTCGACCGAAGCCGCCGGTCGTGACGTCCCCCTCACCCGCAACGACGTGCCGGAGCGCGGCGAGGTCGAGTCCCGGTTCGACGAGACGTGGGGCTACGAGCAGCAGCAGGCGGACAGCTTCTACGACCGCTTCGCCGTCGACGGTGACCGGTCGATGCTGCTCGACACCGGTGCGCTGTACGACCACACCCGCCGGGGCGATGCGGAGCTCCCGGTCAAACAGGGCTGGTGGCGGCAGGTGATCACCTCGGTCCAGGACCGCCCGTTGATCCGGGGCGTGACCTTCCTCGAGACGAACCGCCGCGAGCCCGAGGCCGGCAACCGTGTCGCCGACTGGCGCGACACCGCGGTGCCGGGGATCGCCGGTTCGTTCCGCACCGACCTCGAGCGCGGCGACCACTTCGCCTTCGGGCCCGTCACCGACCGCATCACCACGCAGCAGGGCAACGCCGCGACCGACCAGCAGTACGACACCGGCGGCGACCAGATGGCGTGGATCGTCTGGGTCGCCGTGGGCCTGGCGGTGGTGTTCCTGCTGAGCGGGCTGTTCGGGCGGTTGCTGCCGAGCTGGCGCTATCCCGACGACGGGAAACCCGGGCGCGACCTGCGGCTCGACCTGTTCCGCGGGTTCATCATCCTGGCGGTGGTGATCACCCACATCGAGATCGGCGGGCCGTACTCGTACCTCACGCTGCACGCGGTCGGTGCGATCACCGGCGCCGAGATGTTCGTGTTCCTGTCCGGCATGGTCCTCGGCATGACGTACCCGTTCGCCATCAAGAAGTTCGGCGAGTGGGCGGCCGCGATCGGGGCGTGGAAGCGTGCCCGCAAGCAGTACCTCGTCACGCTCGTGGTGATCGCGGTCGTCTTCGCGCTGAGCTTCGTCCCGTTCCTGAACACCGACGCGATCACGACGTTCACCGACCGGGGGACCGGAACCGGGGGCGTCGGTGCCGAGGGCCGGGTGTACGACCTGTACCCGAACGCGATGCAGCTGCTCGGTTACCCGCCGCCGTGGTACGCCATCCGACAGTTCCTGCTGCTCGAGATGGGCCCGTGGCCGTTCAACATCATGGGTCTGTTCGTGGTGCTGAGCCTGTTCATCCCACCGCTGCTCTGGCTGATCCGCCGCGGCTTCTGGTGGGTGGTGTTGGTCGTGAGCTGGGTGCTGTACGTGTTCCAGGCCCTCAACCCGGAGTTCCGCCCGCTGAACTCGCAGTTCGAGGCGGTGTTCCCGCTGCTCACCTGGCAGGTCGTGTTCACCCACGGCCTCGTGCTCGGGTACTACCGACGGCAGATCATCGGCGCGCTCACCGGGCGGCTCGGCAAGATCCTGGTCGGCATCGGTGTCGGCGGCTACGCGGCGTTCCTGGTGTACGTCTGGGCGGCGAACCACGCCGGCTTCACACCGGTGCCGTTCCCGGCGTCGATGTACGAGGACCTGTACAACACGGCGTACCAGCGGGTGGACCTGCAGTGGGGCCGACTGGTCGACATCGCGTTCTTCGCGATCGTGTCGTACGCGATCCTGACGGTGTTCTGGAAGCCGATCTCGGCGGCGATCGGGTGGCTCTGGATCCCGATCGGGCAGGCGAGTCTCTACGTCTTCGTGTGGCAGGTCTTCTTCGCGCTGGCGATCGCGTCGATCCCGGGCGTCCCGTGGGGCGACTTCTGGATCGGCTTCGTGGTGCACTCGGCGTTGATCCTGCTGGCCTGGTACATGGTCCGCAAGAAGTTCCTGTTCTCGGTCATCCCGCGCTGACGCGACCGCGGGACGGACGGGAGGCCCGTGGCGGCGTCGCCACGGGCCTCCTGTCCCGCTCCGGGTCGCGTCAGCGGACCGCGACCACCAGCGGCGTCGGGTCCACCGGGTCCGGCGGCACCGGCAGGGAGCCACGGATCTGGTTCTGCGCCTGGCACTGGCTCGTGCAGTTGGTGGCACCCTGCGACAGCTCGACGGCGTCCTCGCCGAGCACGCCTCCGAGCCGACCACCGGGCTGGACGGTCCACGTGGTGGTCGTCGCGGTCTGCGACGTCTTCGTGGCGACCTGCGGGCTGTCCTTGCCGAGGAGCATCTGGTGCGAACCACTGCCGGACGCCACGGCCGCGACGCCGTCGCCGAAGTTGATCTTGCCCGTGTACGGGTTCGTGAAGTAGACGAGTCCCGCACCGAGCGTGTGCGTGAACGTCACCGGGCCGGCGAACTCGGTCTCCATCTGGAAAACGCCGCCCTGGGCGCCGTCCTTCGCCTGGACCTTGAGCTTGCCGGCGGCGGTGGCGAAGATCGCGACGAGGGTGTCGTCCTTGACGTCGAGCGAGGACAGCTTGGTGCTGGCGAGCTGCGCGGCGGTGAGCGAGGGGACCTTCGACGCGAACACGACGGTGGGCTTCGTCACCATCCGCTGCGTGTCGGGCGCGCCGGTGAGCGTGTAGTCGTACACACCGAGGTCGGCGATGCGGATGTCGAAGCCGTTGTGCTTGCCACGGACCTTGATCGAGCCCGAGACGGCGACGTCCTTGACCTTGAAGTCCTTGCCCACTGCGGGGTTCGTCGTGGTCCCGTTCACCGTGACGGCGTAGTCGCCACCGGTCGAGGTCTTGCCGGACGCGTTCGCGGGGGAGACCCCGACGAGGGCGGCTGCGGCCACGGCGCCGAGGGAGACCGCGGCGGCGATGCCGGTGAGTCGGCGGCGGGAACGCCGGGTGGTGGGGGATGCCGTGTGCATGGGTGCCTCCTGGGGAGGGGCCGGGGTGGCCCGTACACGTCGATCGTCGCCGGACCCGGTCGTCGGCACCATCGGACCTTGGTACTAGTACCCGGTCACCAGCCGTGGTCGCGGGCCCAGAGCGCGGCGCTCGTCCGGTCGGCGACCCCGATCCGCCGGAACAACGAACCGACGTGCACCTTCACCGTCCGTTCGGCGATCCCGAGCTCCGTGGCGATCTGCCGGTTCGACAGCCCGCGAGCGAGCCGCACCAGGACGTCACGCTCGCGTGGGGGCAGGTCCGGTCCTGGGTCGACGTGCACGGCCCCGGGCAGGAGCGCACGGGCCACCCGCGGGTCGATGGGCGTCTCGTCCCGGGCAGCGGCGCGGACCGCGGCGACGACCTCGTCGGGGGAGGCGTCCTTGAGCAGGTAGCCGGTCGCTCCCGCGGCGAGCGCGGCTCGGACGCGGTGGTCGTCGGAGAACGTCGTGAGGACGAGCACCCGGACAGCGGGCAGCAGGGCGCGCACCTGCCGGGTTGCCTCGACCCCGCCGGCGCCCGGCATCGACAGGTCCATCACCACGACGTCGGGTCGGAGCCCGGGGGCGAGCGCCACCGCGTCCTCGCCCGTCGACGCTTCGCCGACGACCGCGCAGTCGTCGGTCGTCGCGAGGACGGCGCGCAGGCCGCCCCGGACGAGGGCGTGGTCGTCGACCAGGAGCACCCTCACCGCAGGTCCTCGGTGTCCGCGGGGACCTCGAGCTCCCAGGTGGTGCCGGTGCCGGACCCGGTGCGGAGGCTCAGGGACCCGCCGGTGTCCTCGGCGACCTCGCGCAGCAGCGTCGTCCCGAGGTGCCCGGCGCGGATCGAGCCGACGACGACCGCCGGGTCGAACCCGGTGCCGTCGTCGGCCACGACCACCCGCACGACGGCTCCGGACCGGTCCACCGTGACCTCGACGCGGTTCGCTCCGGCGTGCTTGACGGCGTTCCAGACGGCCTCGCGGACGAAGCGCACGACCGCGAGGAGCGCCGCCGGCGAGGCGTCGACGACGTCGGGCGAGCGGACGACCGTGGTCAGTCCGGCGGCGCGGGCCCGTGCGCAGGCGTCCTCGAGCGCGGGACCGAGTCCGTCGGGCGTCGGGGCCGCTGGACGGATCGTCGACATCGACGTCCGGAGCGAGGACACCGCCGACCGGAGCACGACCGCGGCGTCGCGCGTGGCGGGGTCGGCGCCCAGGGACAGGGCGAGGCCGGCGACGTCCTGCACCGGGCCGTCGTGCAGTTCCGCGGCCATCCGGCGACGTTCGGCGGCCTCGGCGTCGAGCGCGCGGCCGAGCAGCCGTTCGCGCAGCCGCTGGCCGGAACGGATGCGGACGAGCAGCCAGAGCAGCAACGGGACGAGCAGTGCGAGCACGACGGCGACGACGCCGAACGCCAGGGCGGCGAACGACCCGCGCAGGTCCGCAGCTCGGGCGAGCACGTCGTCGTAGGGCTGGTACGCCTCGAACAGCAGCGCTTCCCCCGAGGGTGTGTGCACCGCCTGGTACGCCTCGAGCAGCGGCCCGTGTCCGCGTTCGTAGCGGTTCTCGGGCTCGTCGAGGTCGGACACCTCGGCGTCCGACCGGTCGGACGCCAGCGCCTCGAGGTCCTCGGCGGACAGCGGGAACCGCTCGCCGACCAGCCGCCGTTCATCGGACCACAGGACGGTCCCGTCCGCCGCCCAGAGCTTCATGCGCACGGCCGATCCGGCCCGGAGCTCGCCGGCGACCGCGTCGTCGAGTCGCGTTCGGGCGGCGGCGTGATCGGCGTCCGTCGCGGCCGGGTCGGCGATCACGTCGAGCAGCGCCGGCTCGACCACGACCCGTGCCAACGCCGCGGTGTCGGTGGTCGCGTCGCGGACGGCGAACGACTCGGCGATGCGCTGGGAGACGAGTGCCCCGGCGGTCGCGACGGCGGCGCCGCCGACCACTGCGGCGAGCACGACCCCGACGAGGACACGGCCCCACGGAGTCCGCCCCGTCCGTCGCCGCGGGTCGGCGGCCACCACCACGACCGGCTGCGCGGTCGTGCCACTGTCCGACGACCGTTGTCCGTGCACAGGGACACCGTAACCGGCGCGCCCTGGTCGTGGGGGAAGGCGGACGGGAGGCCCGTGGCGGCGTCGCCACGGGCCTCCCGTCCGTCCTCGGTCACGTTCACCGCACGCGTCGCGCCCGACGGGAGCGGTCGCGGTCCCGCGACTCGCCGCTCACGTCCGCCGAGGTTCCGATCGGGGGCCTGACGGACGCCGACATGCCGAGATCTCGGAACCTCGGGGGAACACGCGCGGGCGTGCCGGGCGGGTGTGCCGGCGCGCTACGGCGCGGGCACGGACGCACTCAGCGCTTCGCGCACCGAGCCCCACGCGGCCAGGCGGTCGCGGACCGCGTCGTGCCGCTCGGCGGCGAGTGCCTCGGCGTGTGCGCGCTCGAGCACCGCGTCGATGACGATGCGCTGCCCGGTGCGGGTCGAGGCGATCGCCGCCTCGACCATCGCGAGGCTCATGACGTTGCCGTGCACCTCGCCGTCCGGGGTCTCGCCGGAGCGCACGGCGTGCACGAAGGACGTCAGCGCCCCGGCGATCTCGTGTCCCACGCTGGCAGCGGGCGACGGCGCACCGGCGGTGCCGTCGAGGTCGCTGGAGGGGTCGTGGTCGCCGTCCCACAGCGCGGTGCCGGCAGCACCCGAGGCCCGCCAGTCGCCGTTCCACGAGGTCTCGGCGCCCGGCGCGCACCACGAGCCGTCGTACACGTACCGGACGTCGTCCTCGAAGGCGAAGACCGCTGCCGCCGCCGCGTCGCCGCGGTACCAGGACCACGACGGGTTCCACGACTCGCAGTACACCGACACCGGATCCCGTTCGAGCACGTAGCGGGCGGAGTCGAACGCGTGGATCGCCATGTCGAGCAGCAGGACGTCGTCCATCTGCTCGCGGAAGCCACCGAAGTGCGGGGCCTTGGCGAACCGGGTGCCCAGGCCGCCGATCGCGCCCAGGCCGCGCACGTGCTGGCGGAACGCGACGAGCTGGTCGTTGTAGCGCCGCGACTGCGACACCATGAACAGCTTGCCGGTGGCCTCGGCTGCCGCGGCGAGCGACAGTGCTTCGGCGACGGTCTGCGCTGCGGGCTTCTCGCCGAGCACGGGGAGCCCGGCGTGCAGGGCCTGCAGCGTGACGGGGTGGTGCGCGACCGGGACGGTGATGTCGAGCACCGCCTGTGCACCGGCCTCGGCGGCGAGCACGGTCAGGTCGGTGCCGACGGGGATGCTCGGATCGCCGGCGTGTTCGGCACCGGCCCGCGCGACGTCGAGGTCGAGGTCGACGATGCCGACCAGCTCGACGTCGGGGTCGGCGGCGACGGTGCTGAGCCAGGCCCGACCCATGCCGCCGGCGCCGACCTGCAGGACGCGGAGCGCGGTCACGCCTGCGCTCCGGCGTGGTCGTCGACGGGCGCGTCGTCGACAGAGGCGTCGTCGACGGGCGCGTCGTCGAACGGGCCGCGGTAGTGCTGGCCCTCGAAGTACTCGCCCAGGTCGTAGCGGCGGAGCGTCGGGATCTCACGCTCGCGCTCCGGCCGCGCCCACTCGGTCGCGTTCGCGATCACACGGCGCACGTCCTTGTGGTGGTACACGGGGAAGTCCTGGTCGCCGGGCGAGAAGTAGAAGATCTTCCCCAGGCCGCGGCGGTACGTCATGCCGCTCCGGAACACCTCGCCGCCGGTGAAGCCCGAGATGAAGACGAGCTCGTCGGGGGTCGGCACGTCGAAGTACTCGCCGTACATCTCCTGCTCGGGGATGACGATCGGGTTCGGGACGCCGCGGGTGATCGGGTGCTGCGGGTTGACGGTCCAGACGAGTTCCTGGTCGTGCTCGCTCCGCCAGCGCAGGGTGCACGTGGTGCCCATCAGCTTGCCGAAGATCTTCGACCAGTGGCCGGAGTGCAGCACGACCAGCCCCATGCCGGACAGGACGTGCTTGTGCACCCGGTCGACCACGGCGTCGTCGACGTCCTGGTGCGCGGCGTGCCCCCACCACGTCAGGACGTCCGTCGCGGCCAGGACCTCGTCGGTCAGGCCGTGCTCGGGTTCCTGCATGGTGGCGGTCCGGACGACGGCCTCGGGCAGGTTCTCGCGGATGCCGTCGGCGATCGCGCCGTGCATGCCGTCGGGGTACCGCTCGGCGACGTGCTGCTCGACCTGCTCGTGGACGTTCTCGCCCCAGACGGTGATGCGCAGCGGGGAGGTGGTCATGGTGTGCCTTTCTGGCTGGGTTGCGTGGTGGCGTCGGTCCGGGGCCGTCACTTGACGGCTCCGCCGAGGGCACCAGCGGAGATGTACTTCTGCGCGAAGATCAGCAGGACGGCAGCGGGCAGAGACGCCAGCACCGAGGTCGCCATGACGGGCCCCCAGTCGGTGACGTTCGTCCCGATGTAGTTGTAGATGCCGAGCGTGATCGGTCGGACCGCGGTCGTCGACGTCAGGGTCAGTGCGATGAGGAAGTCACCCCACGCGCCGAGGAACGTGAAGAGCGCCGCGGTGACGATGGCGTTCCGGCTGATCGGCACGACGATCGACACGAAGGCGCGGAAGTCGCTGGCGCCGTCGACCAGTGCGGCCTCGACCAGGCTCGGCGGGATCGACTCCATGAACGCCCGCATGAGCAGGATGGCGAACGGCACCTGGACCGCGCTGTCGGCCAGGATCAGCCCGACGTAGCTGTTGAGCAGCCCGATGTTGTTGAACAGCGTGTACAGCGCGTTCGCGATGACGATCGCCGGGATCATCTGGGTGATCAGCAGCACGAGCAGGAACACCCGGCCGCCGCGCATCCGGAACCGGGCCAGCCCGTAGGCGGCGGGCGTCGCGATGGCCAGTGTCAGCAGGACGGTACCGAGCCCGATGATCATGCTCGACAGGAAGTTCTGCCCCTGCTGGGCGAACGCGGCCTGGTACCCGGCGAAGGTGGGGGAGAACGGGAACCACGTCGCCGTGGCGGCCCCGGACGTCGCCTGCAGGCTGGTGTTCACCATCCAGTAGACGGGGAACACCATGATCGCGAGGAACACGCACCCGAGGATCGTGAACGGGATGCCCTTGGCGGAACCGCGCGGGCGGGGTGCCCGGGTGGTCCGCTTCGTCGTGATCGCGCGGGTGGCGGTGACGGTCTGGTTCGCGAGTCCGACGCTCATTCGTCGACCGCCTTCCGGGAGATCGCGATGTAGACCATCGCGAAGACGAACGAGACGACGATGAGCACGTTGCTCACCGCGGCTCCGATGCCGAACTGGAAGTTGATGAACGACTGGTGGTACGCGTTCGTGGCGAGGGTCTGGGTCGAGTTCGCCGGCCCGCCGCCGGTCAGGCCGAGGATGATGTCCACGACCTTCAACGTGTAGACGACCCCGAGCACGACCACGACGCTGACCACCGACCGGATGCTCGGCCACGTGATGTACCAGAACGCCTTGAACCCGGTGGCGCCGTCGAGCGACCCGGCCTCGTACAGCTCCGGCGGCACGGACTGCAGACCGCTGTACAGGATCGTCGTGTTGAACGGGATGCCGAGCCAGACGTTGACGCCGATCACGGCGATGAGCGCGAGGCTCGGGCTGACCAGCCACGGCACGGGGGCGATGCCCACCACACCGAGGAGCTGGTTGAGTGCGCCGCTGTCCTGGTCGAGCAGCCACTTCCACACCGCGCTCGAGGCGATGAGCGGCAGGAGCCACGGCAGGAGCAGGAGCCCCCGCAGGAAGCCGGACAGCGGGAAGTGCCGACGGAAGAACAGCGCGAGGCTCAGCCCGATGACGAACTGCAGGATGATCGAGCCGGCCGTGAACAGGGCGGTGTTCACGAGGCTCGTCGTGAAGACCGAGCTCTGGAACACCGAGATGTAGTTGCCGAGTCCCACCCAGGGGGCTTCGCCGGTGAAGAAGGTCGCCGTCGTGTAGTCCTGGAAGGACATGATGATGTTCTTCACCACGGGGTAGCCGAAGAAGACGGCCACGAAGACCGCCGCTGGCACCACGAAGAGCCATCGGGTCACGCCGGATCGGAACCGGGCTCGTCGCTGCCCGGGTCGGGGGGTCACCACGGGCGGGATCGTCCGTGGTCGTGTCTGTGTCGAGGCGCTCACGCCGGGGTCCTTTCCTGCACGCCGGAGGGAGCCGACCGGTCGGCCGGCTCCCCGTGGACTACTGCTCTTGCGACTGCGCCTGCTTGAGCGCTGCCTCGGGGCTGGCCTTGCCGGTGAGGGCGAGCTGGACGGCGGTGTAGATCTTCGTGGCGGCCTTGGGCCAGTCGGGTCCGAGTTCACCGGTGCGCGCGCGGGCGGTCTGCACCGTGGTGACGAAGGACGCGACCTGCGGGTGGTCCTTCGCCCAGGCGGCGCCGGCCTCGAGGTTGGTCGGCACGTTGCCGCTCACCTCGGACAGGGTCTTCTGCGTCTTCTGCGAGTGGAGGCAGCCGACGAACTTGCCGGCGAGCTGCATCTTGTCCTTGTCGCCGGTCTGCGGGACGGTGAACGCCTCGCCGCCGAGCGGTGCGACCGTGGCGTCGCCGGTGCGCGTCGGGATCGGGACGCTGTCGAACTCGAGGCTCTTCTTCTCGTTGAGCGCCGGCAGCTGCCAGGGGCCGTTGATCATCATCGCGGCCTTGCCGGCCAGGAACTGGTTGTTGACGTCCGCCTGGGCCCAGTTGATCGAGCTCTTCGACATCGAGCCGTCGTCCTGCAGGTCCTCGACGAGCTGCAGCGCCTGGGTGGCGTCCGCGGTGGCGATGTCCTTCTCGTCACCGCCGTTCGACCAGAAGAACGGCAGGAACTGCCAGGTGCCCTCGTACGTGTTGATGTTGCTCATCGCGAAGCCGTAGGTCGAGCCCTTGGTGAGCTTCTTCGCCGCGGCCTTGAGCTCGTCCCACGTCTTGGGCGGCTGGACGCCGGCGTCCGCCAGGAGCTTCTTGTTGTAGTAGAGCGCGATGGAGTTCGTGTTCGACTGCAGGCCGTAGAGCTTGCCCTTGTAGGTGCTCGCCGCCTTCACGCCGGGGACGTCGCCGTCGGCGTCCAGACCGTAGTCCGACAGGTCGGACAGGGCGCCGGACGAGGCGATCTGCTGGACGTCGGGGTTGTCGAGCATGAGGACGTCGGGCAGCGTCTTCGACGATGCCTGCTGCAGCACCTTCGCGATCAGACCGGCGCCGGCGACGTGGTTGATCGTGACCGTCGCGCCGACCTCCTTCGCGCACTGCTTGTAGACCGGGTTGTAGTTCGCGTCGTAGTAGTCCTCGATCGTCAGGGCCTTGCTGCCGCCGGATGAGGCCGATCCGGAGCCGGAGCACCCGGACAGGACCAGGGGGATCGTGGCGACGACGGCGACTGCGCCGACGAGGGCGCGCGTCCGGCGGGACATGGAGGGGAATCTTTGCTTCATTGCAGAGCTCTTCTCTTGACGGATGCTGGGGCAGGCACGCATCGACGAGGCCGCTGACGTCATCGTCGCTGTGCTCCTGGGGCGAGAAGCTAACAGATAAGCGCTTCACCTGTAAAGCGCTTTTCTGACTTCCCGCGCGCTAGGATCAGCGCCATGGCCACGATGCAGCAGGTCGCCGATCGGGCGGGGGTCTCGATCGCCACCGTGTCCTTCGTGGTGAACGGGACGAAGTACGTGACCCCCGGCACCACCGCGCGGGTGAAGACCGCGATGCGCGAGCTGAAGTTCCGCGGCAACGTCGTCGCCCGGGCCCTGGCGAGTCGGCGGACCCGCATCATCGCGCTGCTGTTCCCGACCACCGGCAACCGCTTCAGCCCGACCACCTCGCAGTTCTTCATGAGTGCGGCGGAACGGGCGTCCGAGCGGGGCTACCACCTGGTGCTCTGGCCGGTGGACCCCGCTGGAGACGACCTCGACGACCTCGTGTCGGGTGGGCTCGTGGACGGCGTGATCCTGATGGAGGTGCGGATGGACGACCCCCGCGTCGCCGTCCTCACCGACCTCGGCGTGCCGTTCACCCTGATCGGCCGGACCCGCGACAGCAGCGGCCTGCCCTTCGTCGACATCGACTTCGAGACGACCATCGAGGACAGCCTCGACCACCTCGAGACGCTCGGACACCGCCGGTTCGGACTCGTGCTCGAGGACCTCGAGGGCACCCCGATGGCCGGCTACGCGCCGCACCTGCGGGTCGAGGCGACCTTCCGGCGCGCGATCGCCGAGCGCGGGCTGGCCGGGACGGTCGTCACCGCCGGGCCGGGCAGCGACGGCGGACGGCAGGCCACGAGCGACCTGCTCGCGGCGGACCCCGACGTGACGGCGCTGCTCGTGATGAAGGACGACTCGTCCGCCGGTGTCCTGGTCGGCCTCTACACCGCCGGGCGGCGGGTCCCCGAGGACGTCTCCGTGCTCAGCATCGCGTCGTCCGAGGCCAACGCTGACCAGCACTACCCGCGGCTGTCGACCATGGTCGCGCCGGGTCAGGAGCTCGGGATCCGGGCCGCCGACGCCCTCATCGAGCAGCTCGACGGCACGTCCGACGACCTGCCGCACTTCCTGCTGCCGTGCACGCTCCGCACCGCGGAGTCCACGGCCCCCGCCCCCGCCTGACCACCTGCCGGACGGGAGGCGCGGTCCGGCGCCGCCACGGGCCTCCCGTCCGCCCGTTCCCACGTTTCGGGCTGAGCGACAGTTCGCGGGGCCGCGAACCCGTGAACTGTCGCCCAGCGCGAAAGCTCGGCACCGCGTCCCGCCCGCGCCCGCGCCCCGCCCGCGCCCGCCGCGCCGCCCGCGCCCGCCGCGCGCGCCCACCGGGCGCTCAGGGTCCGTTGGTTGTGTGGACGCACAGGTTCGCAGCACCACACGTCGAGGAGGACGGATGGCCATCGACCGCAGGATGTTCCTGCTCGGGGGAGCGGGGGTGCTGCTCCTCGCGGGTTGCTCCACGCGCCCCGAGCGCACGCTGGTCCAGGACTGGCCCACCGACCCGCCAGAGGGCGAGGCGACGATCAGCTGGTGGGCGGGCCAGGTCGCCTCGAAGGACGGCGGTGACCTGCGGCGCCGGCTCATCGCCGAGTTCCAGAAGGAGCACCCGAACATCCGGGTGCGGATCGTGAGCGCCCCGAGCGACACGGACACGAACCGGACGAGCCTGACGACGCAGATCGCGGCCGGCAGCAGCACGCCGGACGTCTACCTCGGCGACGTCGCGTGGCCCGGGCAGTTCGCGAAGAACAAGCTCGCCACCCCGGTGAACCAGCTCGTGGGCGAGGACTTCTTCGACCAGTTCCCCGAGGGCCTGCGGCAGGCGGCGAGCGTCGACGGGACGTACTACATGTTCCCGCTCTACATCGACGAGTCGTTCTTCCTGTACCGGAAGGACCTGCTCGCGAAGCACTCCCTGCAGGTACCGGGGTCGTGGGAGGAAGTGCGCGAGACGGCCGCGAAGCTCGTCGACACCGGTGACGTCAGCTACGGGTTCGCGTTCCAGGGCGACGTGTACGAGGGCCTCACCTGCAACGTCACCGAGTTCGTCGCGGACGCCGGCGGCTCGCTGCTCAACGACGACCTGACGAAGCCCGAGACGACGAGCTCGGAGACGAAGCGCGCCTTCGAGTTCATGCGGTCCCTGATCACGGACGGCGCGAGCCCCCGGGCCACCCTGACGTACCAGGAGCAGGACACGAACGACGCCTTCTCGGGCGGCCGGGCGGCGTTCCTGCGCAACTGGTCGTACGCGTGGGGCATCGCGAACGGGCCGGACAGCCAGGTCGCGGGCAAGGTCGGGCTCGCCGCCCGTCCCACGTTCGACGGGCAGGACGAGCACCACTCGACCATCGGTGGGTGGGGGAACTACATCAACCCGCACACGCAGCAGCCCGCGGCGGCACTGACGTTCGCACGCTGGATGTCGAGCGAGACGGCGCAGCAGTTCCTGACCCGCGAGGGCGGCGTGCTGCCGGCCCGCAGCGCGTCGCTCGTCAGCGAGGACGCGAAGCGGCAGAAGCGCCCGACGTACGACACCGCGGCCGGCATCACGCTCGTGCCCCGTCCGACGTCGACGGCGTACTACCCGAAGGTCTCGCAGGGCGTGTACCAGAACGGCAACAGCATCCTCGGCGGACAGGCGTCCGTCGACGGCGGCACGAGCACGATGGCCTCGGCCATCGCGCTCGCCCTGCAGGGGGAAGCGCTGTGAGCGCCGGCACGGCCACACGGTCGGGCACCAGGCCGGGAGGCACAGATCGCCAAGACCCGCCGCCCCGCCTGAGCGGACGGTCGCGTCTCGACCGCATCCGCGCGCGGGGCGCGTGGGGCTTCGCGGCCCCGGCGCTCCTGGTCGTCGCGGCGGTGACGATCTTCCCGGTGGTCTACTCGATCGTCCTGAGCTTCGCGGACGTCGAGGTCGGCTACGAGGGGTTCACGATCCAGTCGTTCGGACTCGGCAACTACGCGGCCCTGCTGCAGAGCGCGGACTGGTACCGAGCCCTCGGGTTCACAGTGCTGTACACGGTCGTGACCGTCTCGGTGGAGCTCGTGCTCGGCATGCTCGTCGCCCTCGTGCTCGAGCGGCTCGGGGCCACGCGCGGCTGGATGCTCGCGCTCATGCTCATCCCGTGGTCGCTCGTCACCATCGTCAACGCGCAGCTGTGGAAGTACATCTACGACAGCACCTACGGCGTCGCGACGTGGTTCTTCGGCCTGTTCGGGGACGCCCCGGTGATCCTCGGTGAACCGGTGCCCGCGATCACGGGCCTGATGGTCGCGGACATCTGGAAGACGACGCCGTTCGTGGCGATCATCCTGCTCGCCGGGCTCGTGCAGATCTCCGAGGACCACTACGAGGCCGCTGAGCTCGACGGCGCCAGCACCTGGCAGACGTTCTGGCGGGTGGTACTGCCGCAGCTCACCCCGACGCTGACGATCGCGGTGCTGTTCCGCATCCTGCAGGCGTTCGGCGTCTTCGACCTGCCGTTCGTGCTGACGAACGGCGGACCGGGCACCGCCACCCAGTCGCTCGCGATCATGGGCTACAAGGTCCTGTTCCAGGACATCAACATCGGCCCGGGCGCGGCGATCGCGACGTCCACCGCGATCATCGTCGCGGCCGGGTGTCTGCTGTTCCTCCGGGCGTTCCGGAACCAGGCGAAGGGAGGGGATGCCTGATGCCCCGTCAACGTGTGCGCAAGGGCTGGCGCAGGTGGGTCAACACCGTCAACGTCAGCGGCGTCGTCATCGCGGTGCTCACGGCGCTGCCGCTGTACTGGCTGGTGTCGACGTCGCTCAAGCCGGCGTCCGAGATCGGGCAGTCGCCGCCCACCGCGTTCCCCCAGTCGTTCACCCTCGACAACTTCGTGGTGGCCTTCCGCGACAACGCCCTCGGGCAGTACATGGTGAACAGCGTCATCGTGTCGGTGTCGACGACGGTGATCGTGCTCGCGCTGGCGTTCCTGGCGGGCTACGCGCTCGCCGGCCGGTGGATCAAGGGCCGCACGGCGATCATGACGTCGCTGCTCATGCTCTCGGTGTTCCCGGCGATCGCGGTGCTCACGCCGCTGTACCTGCTCGAGCGCAACCTCGGGCTGCTCAACTCGTACCCGGGCCTGATCGTGCCGTACGTCGCGTTCAACCTGCCGTTCGCCATCTGGATCATGCGGAACTACCTCGTCGGGATCCCCTCGACGATCGAGGAAGCGTCCGAGATCGACGGGGCGGGGGCGTGGCGCACCGTGCTCAGCGTGATCCTGCCGATGGCGAAGCCGGGCCTGTTCACGGTCGGCGTCTTCACGTTCACGGCGTCGTGGAGCGAGTTCCTGATGGCGCTGACGTTCAACAGCGAGAACTCGTTCCGGACGATCCCGGTCGGCATCGCGCTGTTCGGCACGCAGTTCACGGTGCCCTTCGCGCAGATCTTCGCGGCGAGCGTCGCGGCGACGGTGCCGATCGTGATCCTGGTGCTCGTGTTCCGCCGCTCGATCGTGTCGGGGCTCACCTCCGGTGCCGTCAAGGGGTGACGCGTCCATTGATTCCTGAGGGATAGTCCGCCAGGATCGGAGCAGACGTCGACGGCGACGGCCAGGACCAACCACCCCGGCCGTCGCCGCCACCGATCGGCGTCACGGATCAGGAGACACGTCATGGCTGACAGCACTGCGCCCCCGCGCGCCCGGAACCGCGGCCGTCGCGCCGCGGACGACACCGCCCGCCGCTCCCGGCGTCGCAACCGGGTGTTCGCGCTCGCTGCCGGCGGGGTCCTCGTCATCGGTGGCGCGGGCTACACGCTCGCGTCGTGGACGGACACCGAGTGGGTGTTCGGCGGCAACGGCTCGGGTGGGCCGGGCGTGGGGACGTCCGGGTTCGAGGTCGAGCAGAACGTCACGGCGCCGTTCGCCGCGGCGGGCTTCACCTCGGACGAGACGAACCCGGGCCAGGCGCTCCGGTTCACCGTCGACGCGCTCGCCCTGTCGCCGGGCAGCGCGACCTACGCCCCCGTCGCGCTCCGGACCACCGCCGACTCGATCGCCGGCGACCTGGTGCTCCGGGCAGCGGTCCCGGCGTCCGGTGTCACGGTCTCCGACGCCGACGACCTGCTGTGGAACGCCCTGCAGGTCCGGGTCGCCGCGATCACGGACACCACCGCAGTGTGCGACGCCACCGCGTTCGACGTGCCGTGGACGAGCGTCGCGTCCGGGCCGCTCGGCACGGCTGCCGCGACGATCGCGCGGCCCCTCGCCGCGGCCAGCGGGTCGACGCAGGTGTACTGCTTCGAGGTCTCGCTGCCCGCGTCGCCGACCCTGCCCGCCGGCACGTCGGTCGACGCGCTCCAGGGGCGGACGGCCGCGCCCGCGTGGCAGTTCGCCGCCGAGTCCGACTGAGCGCGGCCGTGCGCGGCTCCACCGCGCCGACGTCCTCCGACGAGGGCGCGGCGCCGCCCCGTCGTCCCGCCGACCGCGTCCGCTCCGTCGTCCTGACGGTCGCCGGCGCGATCGGACTCACGTGCCTGCTCGCCTGGGCCGCCGTGGCGTTCACCGGACTGTCGTTCGTCGTCGTCACCACCGGGTCGATGGCCCCGACGATCCCTGCGGGTGGGCTCGCCATCACGCACCGCGTCCCCGCGGCCGAGATCGCCGACGGGGACGTCGTCACGGTCCCGCGCGCTGGGTCGACCCTGCCCGTCACCCACCGGGTGGTCGCGGTGGACCGGGTCCCGGGGGACACCGCGGCGCGGTCGCTGACCCTGCGGGGCGACGACAACGCCTCCGACGACCGCGACCCGTACGTCGTCCGGCACGCCGGACTCGTGCTGGCGCACGCCCTCGGCCTGGGCTCGGTGCTCGTCGTGGTCACGAGTGCCCCGGCCCGTGGGCTGGCGGTCGCGCTCGTCGGCGTGCTCGTCGCGTGGGCGTTCTGGCCGGCCCGGCGGGAGGACTCGTGACCCGCGTCCTCGCCACCTCCGCGGCGGTCGCCGCGGTGCTCGTCGGTGCGACCGGGATCGGCACGACGGCGGTGGCGGTCGCCTCGACGGACTGGAGGCCCGTGGCCGAGACCGGCACGCCCGGCCGGCTGGTACTGCACACCGGTCCGGAGCCCCTCGTGCTGCCCGGGGCGGGGAACGACGCGGACGTCACGTGGCAGGTGCGGACGAGCGTCGACGAGCCCGGCCCGGTCACCCTCGACCTGCAGCTCACGGGGCGGGGCGGCCTGCCGGGCGGGACCGACGGCGTGCTCGTGACGGTCGCGACGTGCGACCAGCCGTGGGAGGACCCGTCGGGAGCCCCCACGTGCGGCGGACAGACCGCCGCCCTCGTCGACGCCGTCCCCCTCGTCGACTGGGCGACGACCGCGCCGTCGGTCCGTGTGCCCGACCCGGACGGCGACGGGTCGGCGTACCTGCTCGTCCGGTTGTCCCTCGGTGACGCCGCGACCACGGTGCCCCGGACCGCCGAGGTCGGCGTCGGCGTGACCGCGCGCGGCGGGGACCCCGTCGTGCCCGGACGCCCGACGCACGGCGACGGCGACGGCGACGGCAGTGGCGACGGCGGGGGCGACGACGTCGGTCCGGTCGTCCTCGCGATGACGGGTGGCGGGTTCGCGGGGCCGGTGCTCGTCGCGGTCGCGGCCGTCCTCGCCGGCGTCGCTCTCCGACTCCGGCGCCCCAGGAGCCGGTCGTGAGCCGGCGTCCGCTGCACCTGCGCCGTGGCCGGATCGCGGTCGTCACCGGCATCGTCGTCGCAGCAGCCCTGGTCACGCCCACCGCCGTCCCGAGCACCGCGTCGTGGTCGGACCGCGAGTGGGCGCACGGAGCCGTGGGGACGTCGTCGTTCGACTGCGGCACCGACGCGGACTACACGTCGACGGCCTCGAGCCGGTTCCTGGGCGGGAGCATCGCCGGCATCGACCTCGACGACGTCGCGACGGTGCGCGGGGTCGACGTCGCGAAGACCGGAGCCGCACCGGCATCGGTCGAGCCGGCCACCGCGCCCGAGCTCGGCACCGGCGGCCGCCCGTTCACGCAGGCGTTCGGCAACCCGCTCGACGTCGGGCTGCTCGGCGACGTGGCGGGCATCGACCTCACCGGTCTCGGCCTCGGACTGCCGGCCGGTTCGGCGGGCGCGGTGAACCAGGTCGCGACGGCGTCGGGCACCGGTGACGCGGTGGCGGCATCCGGGCTCGTCGCGGACTCCGGTGGCGTGCTCGTCACGCCGACGACCCCGTCCGGGGACCTGCCCGACCCGGCGTCGATCACGCTCGGCCGCGCACTGCCGGGCATCGCGGACGTCACCGACGTGGGGCTCGACGTCGGTGCCGTCGGTGCGAGTGCGCAGCTCGCCGGGTGCGACGCGATCAGCGACGACGTGTGGGGCGGGGTCGTCCAGCGCACGCTCGCGACGAACCTGCGGGCCGCGGTGCAGCAGGTGGCAGCCGACAGCGGGCCCGCCGGGCTCGAGCGCGACTACGGGATCGCGAGCCTCGACCTCCGTGTGGACAGCCCGCTCGTCGGTGCGCTCGTCACGGCCGTGAACGACACCGTGGTGCAGCTCGACGCCACGGTCGACGCACTCGGTGGCACGGACGGGGTGCTCGCACGGACGATCAACCAGGGCGTGCTCGGGGTACTCGGCGGGCTCACCGGCAGCCTCGGGCTCGGCACCATCGGGGGCACCGTCGAGATCACCGGACCGGACCTGGCGGGCGCGGTCGCGCCGCTGCTCGCCGAACCCGTGCAGGACGCCGGCGGAACGTTGTCGCTCGACCTGTCGGCCGGATCCGTCCGGGTCGACCTCGCGCACCTGCTCGGCGACGACGAGCACGGGCTCAACGACCTGCCGCCGAACCACGAGGTGGTGCTCGACGCCGTCACCCTCGGTGCGCTGGCCGACCGGTTCGGGCAGGTGGTGGACGCCTGGGCGGGGAAGATCACGACCGCCCTGACGACCGCGCTCGGGTCCCTGCACGTCCGGATCGCGCTCGCCGCCGACCTCAGCGCGCCCCTGGTCCTCGGCATCCGCGTGAAGATCGCCACGCTGTCGATCAACGTCGACACCGGGGTCGCGGCGCTCATGGCGGGGCAGACGAAGCTGTCGGTCGGGGTCGCGCTGCTCGGACTCGACCTGGGTGGCCTGCTCGGCATCGTGACCGGCCTCGCCACGTCGCTCGTGAACCCGTTGACCCAGGCGGTGGTGGGGACGCTCACGACCCGGTTGTTCGCACTCGTCGGGACGCTCGGCACGACGCTGACGACGACGATCGGCGGCCCGGTCGTCCGCGCGCTCGGGACGGTCCTCGCGCGGCTGCCCGGGGTGCTCTCGCTCCGGGTGAACGTGCAGCAGGACCGCACGGCCGCCCCGACCCCGGCCGGCCGTGCGACGACCGGGCAGTACACGCAGACCGCACTCCGCCTGTCGATCGCGGACGCCCTGGTGCCCGGGGGACTGGCCCGCGTCGACCTGGCCAGCGCCGTGGTGGGGCCGAACTCGGTGTCGCTCGTCGGAACGGCCCGGCCCCGAGATAGGTAGCATCGTTACCTAGCTGCGCATGGTGGACAATCACCGGAGCCGCATGCTGACCGCCCGTACCCTGCCGTCAGGGGCTCGGGGCGCCGAGGTCGACGGCCGCGATGATGCGGTCGACGATCCGGACGAACCGGACCCTGTCCCGTTCCGAGAAGGAGGCCAAGAGCTCGTGCAGGTGCTTGTTCGTGCCGTCCATGGCGATCGAGTAGTCGCGTCTGGCGGTCTCGGTCAGCTCGATGTGGCGACTCCGTCCGTCGGCCGGGTTCGGCACACGGCTGAGGTGTCCGCTCTGCTCGAGTCGGTCCACCATGCCGGTCACCGCCGGTCCGGTCAGGCCGAGGTGCTTCGCGAGGTCCTTCACGCGGACGGTCCGGTCGGCCGCTTCGGCGCGGGACACGAACTGCAGCACGGTCAGGTCGCTGCCCGAGACGTCGAGCTGGTCGCGCAGCCGCGCCCGCAGCGCGGACACTGCTGCTTCGAGTCGGGTCAGCGCCGCCACGAGGTCGAGATCGCTCACGAGCGCGCCCCCTTCGGACCGATCGGATCCGCGCCACCGTACGCCGTGCTCACCGGGTCAGCGTATCCACATAACGAGTCGCACGGTCAGGTTCGGGTGTCCGGCACGGGGGCGATGCACCGTGACTGACACGTACGAGGCCCCACCTGCCGGCGGACGCGCGAGCGAGTCGGTGCGCTTCGAGGTGTCCGGCACCGATCCGGAGTCGGCGGCGCGTGACCTGGCCACGGTGCACGGCGCCGACCAGTGGTCCGCCCAGCAGACCGGCAGCGAGTTCCTCTACCGCTACACCGCGGTCGGCGACACCGAGATCAGCATCCGTCGGTCCCAGATGCGCGGCGTCCTGCGCGGTGCGATGCCGATCAGCACCGACTACATCGTCGCGTGGATGACGAGCGGCAGCGCCCACCTCGACGTCGGCGGGCAGCGGGTGGACCTGCACCGGAACGTGCCGACGCTGCTGCCCTGCGACACCGCGTTCGTCTTCGCGGCCGAGGACCACGACCAGCGTCTGGTGCACCTCGACCGGGAGCTCGTGCACCGGGTCGCCGGCGAACAGCTCGACCTGGGCGACCGCCCGCTGCGCTTCGACCACACGCGCGAACCGGACAACGCGATGTACGGTCGGTGGCAGGGTGCCCTCGCCGCGCTGTCCCGCGCGCTCCGTGTCGGCGGTCCGGACTCCGACACCTGGGTCGCGGCGAAGTCGCTCGCGATCGCCGCGTTCCTCGAGACCTTCCCGCCGCAGCTCGACGACCTGCCGGCGGAACTGGCCCTGCCGCGGAACGCCCGCTTGCGCGCCGCTGTCGAGTACATCCACGCGCACGCGTCCGAGACCGTGACCATCGCCGACCTCGCCGCGGTGGCCGGCCTGAGCGTGCGGTCGGTGCAGGAGTCGTTCCGTCGGGTGTTCGACGTGTCGCCGCTCACCTACCTGCGGGACGTCCGTCTGGACCGCGTGCGCAGCGAACTCCTCGCACTCGACCCGCAGGTCGGAGCGATCGGCGACGTCGCCCGACGCTGGGGGTTCGCGCACCTCGGCCGGTTCTCGGCGTCGTACGCAGCCAGGTTCGGCGAGTACCCGAAGCAGACCCTGCGCCGCTAGCCGGGGGTCAGGCCCGCGGTGCGGGGCCGGTGCTGGAACGCACCCGCAGCGTGGTCGACAGACGGACGTGGTCCGACGCGGCCTCGCCACGGAGCATCGTCAGCAGCATCTCGACCGCACGGGACCCGAGTTCGGCCAGCGGCTGCGACACGGTGGTGAGCGGCGGGGTGGTGATCGACGCCTGGGGGACGTCGTCGAACCCGACGACGGACAGGTCCTCCGGCACCCGCAGGCCGAGCTCCGCCGCGGCTCGCAGCACACCGACGGCCGACGAGTCGTTCGCGGCGAACACCGCGGTCGGTCGCTCGTCCATCGTGAGCAGGTCGCGCGCGACAGCCGCGGACTGCTCCTCTTGGTAGTCGCCGTCGCGGACGAGCCGCTCGTCGATCGGGAGTCCGGCGGCGGTCAGTGCGGAGCGGTACCCGGCCTCGCGCAGCTGGGCGGACGCCAGATCGACGCGGCCGCGCAGGTGCGCGATCCGGGTGTGCCCGAGCGCGAGCAGGTGCTCGACGGCCTGGACCGCCCCGCCCTCGTTGTCGGCGTCGACCGTCGCGTGGCCCTCGGGCCCGGTGTGCGGGTCGATCGCGACGACCGGGATCGACGAGCTCGACAGGGCCGTGGTCGGGGTGACGACGATGGCGCCGTCGATGAGGGTGCCGGACAGGCGGGACAGCGACCGGCGTTCCCAGCCCGGGCGGTCGGCGCCGGTCATCAGGCCGGCGTAGGCGAGCAGCTCGTAGCCGGTGCCGGTCGTCGCGCTCGAGATGCCGCGCAGGAGCTCGGTCGAGAAGGGCTCGAACTCGGGCACCAGGATCCCGACGACCCCGGTGCGGGAGCTCCGCAGACTGCGGGCGACCAGGGACGTCTCGTAGCCGAGGTCGGCGACGACCTGCTGCACGCGGATCATCGTGGCCGCGGCGACGCCGTCGCGCTGGTTGATGACCTTCGACACGGTGGGGATCGAGACCCCCGCGACCCGTGCGACGTCGCCGATCGTCACCCGGCCGGCACCGGGACGCGCGCCGAGTGCCGAGTCCATGTGCTCACCGTACCGCTGATGGCATGTCGAAACGGCGTAGAAAACGTTATCGATATCGATTGACAAGCGGCAGGAGCAGCTGGCACGCTCTCCGCAGCGGCAGTGGATGTCGCTGCATGTCAACGACGACACGAGGAGTTCCACGATGACGAGGAAGATCCGTGCCGCGGCAGCCATCGCGCTGATCGGGGCGACAGCACTGGTGGCCACGGGCTGCTCGGCAGGCGGCAACGCGGCCGACGACGGCAACGGGAAGGTCACGATGACCTTCTGGCACAACTCCACCACCGGACCGGGCAAGGCCTACTGGGCCTCGACGGTCAAGGCGTTCGAGGCGAAGTACCCGAACGTCACCATCAAGACCCAGGCGATCCAGAACGAGGACCTGGACGGCAAGCTGCAGACCGCGCTCAACTCGGGCGACGGACCGGACGTCTTCCTGCAGCGCGGCGGCGGCAAGATGGACGCGATGATCGCCGCCGGGCAGCTCATGGACATCTCCGACTCCATCAGCGCCGACGCGAAGAAGTCGATCAGCGCCGGGACGTTCGCGGGCTACGAGAAGGACGGTGCCACCTACGCCATGCCCGGCGCGGTGCTCCCCGAGGGCATCTGGTACTCGAAGGACCTGTTCCAGAAGGCCGGCATCGACCGTACCCCGACGACGATGGACGAGCTGAACGACGACATCGCGAAGCTCAAGGCCGCCGACATCGACCCCGTCGCCGTCGGTGCGAAGGACGCCTGGCCCGCCGCCCACTGGTACTACAACTTCGCGCTGCGCGAGTGCAGCCAGAAGACGCTCGAGGGCGCGGCGAAGTCGCTGAAGTTCGACAACGCCTGCTGGACGAAGGCCGGCGAGCAGCTCGAGGACTTCAACGCCACCGAGCCGTTCAACAACGGCTTCCTGACCACCGCTGCCCAGCAGGGTGCCGGCAGCTCCGCCGGTCTCCTGGCGAACCACAAGGCCGCCATGGAGCTCATGGGGGCCTGGGACCCGGGCGTGATCAGCTCGCTCACCCCGGACGGCAAGCCGCTGGCCGACCTCGGCTGGTTCCCGTTCCCGACCATCGACGGTGGCAAGGGTGACCCGAAGTCGATGATGGGCGGCGTCGACGGCAACTCCTGCTCGGCGAAGGCCCCGAAGAAGGCCTGCACCGACTTCCTGAACTTCATCGTGCAGAAGGACAACCAGGAGGCGTACTACACGGCGTTCCAGGCCATCCCGGTCAACCAGGAGGCCCAGTCGGTCGTCGACGCGGACTACCTGAAGTCGGCGCTCGCCGCCTACCAGGACGCGCCGTTCGTCTCGCAGTACCTGGACACCCTGTACGGCCAGAACGTCGGCAACGCGCTGAACACCAGCGTCGTCGACCTGCTCGCCGGCAAGGGCAGCGCGAAGGACATCGTGGACACCACCAACCAGGCTGCGGCCAAGGGCTGACCATGACCCTCGACACCTCGCTCGGCACGACCCCGGCCATCGGGTCGGACACGGCCGCGGGGACGTCCCCGGCGGGGAGCGGTACGCCGCTCCCCGCCGGACGGCGGTCCACGCGCCGCATCGCGGACTGGCGGAAGCGCGTCGAGATCGCGGTGCTCGCCGGCCCCGCGGTCATCGTCTTCGTCACCTTCGTGATCCTGCCCGTGGTGCTCGCCGCCTACTACGGGTTCTTCAAGTGGCAGGGCTACGGCCCGCCCACCGACTTCGTGGGGCTGCAGAACTACCTGATCATCTTCCAGGACAAGGCGTTCCACGCGGTCCTGATGCACAACGGCTTCATCGTCGTGCTGTCCCTCGTGCTGCAGGGGCCGATCGCCATCGTGCTCGCGCTCCTGCTCAACCAGAAGATGCACGGCCGCGGGCTCGTCCGCGTGCTCGTGTTCGTGCCGTACGTCATCTCCGAGGTGATCGTCGGCACCGGCTGGAGCCTGATGCTCCAGTCGAACGGCGCGGTGAACGACCTGCTCCAGGGCATGGGCCTCGGCGGGCTGCGGGCCGACTGGCTGTCCAACCCGGACATCGCGATCTGGACCCTGCTCGTGATCATCTCGTGGAAGTACATCGGCTTCGCGGTGATCCTGTTCCTGGCCGGCCTGCAGAGCATCCCCGAGGAGCTGTTCGAGGCCGCGGCCATCGACGGCGCCGGTTACTGGCAGATCCAGCGGCGGATCACCCTGCCGCTGCTCGGCCCCACCATCCGGATCTGGGCGTTCCTGTCGATCATCGGCTCACTGCAGCTGTTCGACCTCGTCTACATCATCTGGGGGCAGTACATCTCGTCGACCGCCGGCACCTCGACGATGGCGACGTACATGGTCGCCAACGGTCGCACGTCCGGCAACTTCGGTTTCGGCAGCGCCGTCGCTGTGGTCATGTTCGTGATCTCGCTCGCCGTCGCTCTGATCTACCAGCGCTTCGTGCTCCGCCGCGACACCGCGGGTGCACTCACCGAGAGGAAGAACTGATGGCCACCACGAGCATCGTCGCCCCCGGGCGGCGGGCCACGCGGGAGCGGCGGTCCAGCGCGGCCATCGGTCGCGCGAACCCGCTCACCTACCTGGTGGCGATCCTGTTCGTCGCCGCGAACCTCGCCCCGGTGCTGTACATCGTGCTGGGCGGCTTCCGGACGAACTCGCAGATCACCACGAGCCCGGCCGGGCTGCCAGCGCCGTTCGAACTCGGCAACTACGGATCCGTGCTGTCCAGCGGCATCTTCTGGCAGCAGCTCGCGAACTCGACGATCAGCGCCGTGACCACCACCGCGGGCGTCGTCGTGCTCGGACTGATGGTGAGCTTCGTGCTCGCCCGCTACCGGTTCGCCGGCCGCGGCGCGCTGTACGCGCTGTTCGCCGCCGGTCTGATGTTCCCGATCACCGTCGCCATCACGCCGCTGTACCTGCTCGTGAAGGACCTCGGGCTGACGAACAGCCTGGCCGGCGTGATCCTGCCGCAGATCGCCTTCGACCTGCCGACCACGGTCATCATCCTGGTGCCGTTCCTGCGGGCGATCCCGGACGAGCTCGAAGAGGCAGCGTCGATCGACGGCGCCAGCCGCCTCGGGTTCTTCTTCCGCATGGTCGTGCCGCTGTCGCTGCCGGGCGTCGTCACGGTCGGCATCCTGGCGTTCATCGCGAGCTGGAACAGCTACATCCTGCCGCTGTTCATCCTGAACAACGAGGGCAGCTACACCCTGCCGCTCGGCGTGCAGGCGTTCTCGTCGCAGTACTCGGTCGACACGGCCAAGGTGCTGGCGTTCACGTCGATGTCGATGATCCCGGCACTGGTGTTCTTCACCATCTTCCAGCGCCGCATCGTCGGCGGCCTGACCGGGGCGGTGAAGGGGTGACGACGACGGACGCGACCCGGGACACCGGACGCCAGCCGCGCCTCCAGGACGACAACGACGCACCCGACGCACACGACGCACCCGACGCGACCGGACCCGACCGCGCCACCGCCCTGCTCGCCGCCATGACGCTCGACGAGAAGGCGGCGCAGCTCGTCGGCTACTGGCTCGACCAGACCGGCGTCGTCGCGCCCATGCAGGGTGAGATGGCGGCGGCCGCCGACGGCCGCACCCTGGCGGACATCACCCGCGACGGCATCGGCCAGTTCACCCGCGTCTACGGCACCCGGCCGGTCGATCCCGACGACCGCGCGGCCTGGCTGTGGGCGGAACAGCGGCGACTCAAGCGCGAGACCCGGCTCGGGATCCCCGCGCTCGTGCACGAGGAGTGCCTGACCGGGCTCGCCGCGTGGAAGGCCGCGACGTTCCCCACCCCGCTGGCGTGGGGTGCGGCCTTCGACCCGGAGCTGGTCGAGCAGGTCGGCGCCGCCATCGGCGCGTCGATGCGGCAGCTCGGCGTGCACCAGGGCCTGGCGCCGGTCCTCGACGTGGTCCGCGACCCGCGATGGGGGCGGGTCGACGAGTGCATCGGCGAGGACCCGTACCTGGTCGGCACGGTGGGGACCGCCTACGTGCGCGGCCTGCAGTCGGCCGGCGTCGACGCGACCCTCAAGCACTTCCTCGGGTACTCGGCGTCGCAGGCGGGGCGGAACCACGCGCCCGTGCACGCTGGGCCGCGCGAGGTCGCCGACGTGTACCTGCCGCCGTTCGTGATGGCCCTGCGCGACGGGGGCGCCCGGAGCGTCATGAACTCGTACGCCGAGATCGACGGCGTGCCCGTCGCGGCGAACGGCGAACTGCTGACCGGCCTGCTGCGTGACGAGCTCGGCTTCGACGGCACCGTCGTGGCGGACTACTTCTCGGTCGCCTTCCTCGAGGTCATGCACGGCATCGCCGCCGATCGTGGTGAAGCCGCGGCGCTCGCGCTCGAGGCGGGCATCGACGTCGAGCTGCCCACCGGGGACGCGTACCTCGCGCCGCTCGTCGAGCGGGTGCGGGCCGGTCTGCTCGACGAGGCCCTCGTCGACCGTGCCGTCCTGCGGGTGCTGCGGCAGAAGGAACGACTGGGGCTGCTCGACCCGCAGGCGTTCGAGGACGAACCGCCGACGGGCATCGACCTGGACACCCCGCTGCACCGGTCGTTGGCGAAGCAGTTGGCGGCGCGGTCGCTGGTGCTGCTGTCGAACGACGAGGTGGTCGCTGGCGCTGGCGCTGGCGCTGGCGCTGGTGCTGGCTTGCCGGCGGCCGCGCCCGTGCTCCCGCTGCGCGTCGGGGCGTCCGTGGCCGTCATCGGCCCGAACGCCGACCGTGCCGAGGCCCTGCAGGGCTGCTACTCGTTCGCCAACCACGTGCTCGCGTCGCACCCCGACCTGCCGCTCGGCTTCGCCATCCCGACCGTGCGCGAGGCGCTGGTCGACGCCCTCGGCGACGACGCCGTGCGCTTCGCCGCGGGCTGCGCCGTCACCGGGTCCGACCGTGCCGGGTTCGCGGACGCCGTCGCCGTGGCCGCTGCCTCCGACGTCGCGGTCGTCGTCGTCGGCGACCAGGCCGGCCTGTTCGGCCGCGGCACCGTCGGCGAGGGGAACGACACCGAGTCGCTCGACCTGCCGGGCGTGCAACGCTCGCTCGTCGAGGCGGTCGTCGCCACCGGCACGCCGACCGTGATGGTGCTGCTCACAGGGCGGCCGTACGCCATCGGGTGGGCGCTCGACGGCGGCGGCGACGGCGTCGTCGCCGCCGGCCCGGCCGGCGCGGGACGTCCGGCCGCCGTCGTGCAGGCCTTCTTCCCCGGCGAGGAGGGCGGCACCGCCATCGCCGACCTGCTCACCGGCGCCGCATCGCCGTCCGGTCGCCTGCCCGTCTCGCTGCCCCGTGCCGCCGGCGCCCAGCCGTACACGTACCTGCACCCGCGGCTCGGGGGGCCCTCGGACGTCACCGCCGCCGACTCGACGCCGGTCCGCCCGTTCGGCTTCGGCCTCGGCTACACGACGTTCACGTACGACGACCTGGTCGTCGACGCGTCCGTCCGCTCCGACGCCGTGTTCGAGGCATCCGTGACCGTCCGCAACACGGGCGCACACGCGGGCGAGGACGTCGTCCAGCTCTACGGCCACGACGTGCACGGCAGCGTCACCCGACCCGAGGTCCAGCTGCTCGGCTACGCGCGCGTCGCGCTCGCCGCGGGGGAGTCCACCCGGGTCCGCTTCCGCGTCCCCGTCCAGCGGTTCGCGTTCACCGACCGTCGCATGCGCCGGGTCGTCGAACCCGGTGCCGTGCAGGTCTGGGTCGCGTCCCACGCGGCGGCGTCACGACCGGGAGGCCCGGTGCCGGCAGGCGGGATCGTCGCGTCCGGCGACGGGCCGGTCCGACACCCCGTCCCCGGCTCCGCGACGGAGCGCGCCGCGGTCGACGTGACGGGGCCGGTGCACGAGGTGACGCTGGACGACCCGCGGGTCGTCGAGTGGACGGTGGCCTGAACCGGGGCTGCGCCGACGGGGCGGGCCGTGCGGACGGATCAGGACGCACGGCCCGCCCCGGCAGCGCTACCGCGAACCCTGCTGCAGGGTCTCGGGCAGTGGCGGCAGGGGGCGATCGCTGTCGGCGACCCGGGTCAGCCGTGCTGCCAGTGGTCGGAAGAGCGCCGACAGCAGCACCTTGTCCGCCACACCCCGGGCGGCGAGCCCGAGCCGGGTCTGCGGGTACGCGAAGTGCACGATGCCCTTCGGGATGCCCTGGATCTTGTCGACCAGGGGGCGCATCCACGTGTCGAAGGCGTCGAGCGCGCGGTCGAGGTCCTCGTCCGCCGTGACCGATGCCGCCAGCACGTACCCGCTCGTCAGGGCGAGCGAAGCGCCACCGCCACCCATCGGTGTCACGCACCAGGCCGCATCGCCGATCACGCACACGCGGCCGCGGTGCCAGCGCGGCATCCGGATCTGGGTCAGCTCGTCCAGGTAGACGTCGTCCGAGCCGTCGAACCCGTCGAGCACGCGCTCGGTCTGCCAGCCGGCGTCGGCGTAGCGGGTCCGCAGTGTCGCCAGGGCCTCCGACCGCGAGCGGCCGACCAGGTCGTCGCCGCCGGCGTAGGCCAGGATCGCCCGCGTCGTGCCGTACGGGTCCGGGCGCAGGTGGACCTGACGCCCGCCGACAGCGTTGTACCAGCGCCAGCGGTCGTCGTCGGACGGCGTGCGCGGGATCGTCCCGAAGACCATGGTCACCCCGAGGTCCCGCTCGTCGACCTCGCCCTCCGCGGCGAAGAGCCGGTCGCGGGTCCGGGAGCGGACGCCCTCGGCGATGACCACGAGGTCGGCGTCGAGCACCCGTCCGGCGTCGGTGGTCACGGTCGCCCGGCGTCCGCCGGCCTGGTCGTCGACGTCCTGGATCGTCTCGCCGTAGACGATGCTGACGCCGTCGGGCAGGTCGTCGAGGATCACCCGGGCGAAGTCGCCGCGCAGGACCTCAAGTTCTGCGGTGGCACCGTCCGGGCCGTCGGAGGGCAGCTCGGACCGGACCTTGCCGTCACGATCGACGATCACCGTCCCGGTCTCGGTCGTGTTGCGTGCGCGGACGGCGTCGACCAGGCCCATGCGCTCGAGCACCTCGCGAGCGACCCCGCGGACGTCGACGTTCTGCCCGCCGTCGCGGAAGGACGGCGCACGTTCGATCACCGTCACCTGCCACCCGACGTGGCGCAACCACCAGGCGGCGGACAGGCCTGCGATGCTGGCTCCGGAGATCACTGCGTGCTGTGAGGTCATACTTTACAGTAAAGCAACTGCACAGTAAAGGAACCTGGATGCCCGACATCGACCCCCTCATCACGGTGTGGTCCGACGACGAGGTGGCCGTCATGCACGCGCTGCGCGACTGGGCCGTCACCTTCGACGAACTCCAGCGCCACCTGTCGTCGTGGATCGGTCTGCCCGGTTCCGACGCGAACGCCCTCGGGCAGATCGTGTGGGCGGACCAAGCCGGCGAGCCACTCTCCCCGGCGAAGTTGGCCCGGCGGATCGGCATGACGTCGGGCGCCACGTCGGTACTGCTCGACCGCCTCGAAGGGGCCGGGCACGTCACCCGGCACCGCGAGAGCGCCGACCGACGGCGGGTCACCCTGCGGCCGACCGAGTCCGCGCGAGCCGAGAGCGGGCGGTTCCTCGCGTTCTCCGGTGCCGAGATCGCCGCCACGGTGCGGGACACCGATCCTGAGGAGACGCGGGTCGTCCTGGCGTTCCTGCGACGCATGACCGACGCCGCCGCGTCGGCGAACGGTCGCCTGCAGGCACGCTGAGGGAACCGACGGGCGGCGTCGCCGCGCTCAGTGCTCCTTGACGAGCGCCTCGACGTTGTTGCCGTCGGGGTCGCTCACGAACGCCGTGTAGGCGCGGTACTCGGGCCAGTACCGAGGCTCGTGGCGCGAGAGCCCGCCGGACGCGACGGCCGCCCGGTGGAACGCATCGACCTCGGTGCGGCTCGCCGCCTCGAACGCCAGGTGCAGACCACGGGTCACCGTCGTCGTCGTGGGTGCGGTCTCGAGCGAGACGCTCGGGGTGTCCCGGCCGGTGGTCCAGTACTCCGCGATGGACTCGGTGCGGTAGCCCGCCTCGACTCCCAGCGGCGCGAGTGCCGCCGTGTAGAAGGCCTCGCTCGCGGCGAAGTCGCTGGCGAAGACCCCGAGGTGGTGGATGAGGCGACGGCTCGGCACGGCTCGAACCTAGCCGCCCGGTCGAGCCGTTCGCACGTGCCAGACTGGCCACGTGACGACGGGGACCGACGACCTGCCGGAGCGGCGCCCCACCGGCGGCCGCCTGCCGACGATGCGCGACGTCGCCGAGCACGTCGGGATGTCCCGGCAGCTCGTCTCGCTCGTGCTCCGCGGTGCGCCCGGACCCAGCGCGGAGTCCCGCGACCGGATCCTCGCGGCGGCGGCCGAGCTCGGCTACCGCCCGCACACCTCGGCCCGGCTGCTCCGCGAGGGCCGCACGCGGCTCATCGGCGCGGTCTTCAGCATGCGCAACCCGTTCCAGGTCCGGTTCGTCGAACGGCTCTTCGCCCGTGCCGCCGAGCAGGGCTTCGGCGTCGCCCTCGGTCCCGCCGGTGCCGAGCGCTCCACGGACCAGGTGGTGGCCGACCTGCTCGGCGAACGGGTCGAGGCCCTCGTCGTGTTCAACCCCGACCCCGGCGCGACCGCGCTCGAGGAGGCGAGCCGCCTCGTCCCGGTCGTGCTCCTCGGCGAGTGGACGGACGCCCCGTACGCCGACAACGTGCACGTGGACGAGGTCGGTGGGCTCCGCGCGGCGGTCGACCACCTGGTCGACCTGGGCCACCAACTCATCGCGTACGTCGGTGGCGAGGACGGACTCGTCGGCCTCGATCGCGCGACCGCCTACCGCGACGCGATGCAGGGCGCCGGACTCGCAGCCGAGACCGACGTCGTCCCCAGCGGCTTCAGCGAAGAGGATGGCGCCGCGGCTGCTCGCATGCTCGTCGCCCGCGACGACCTGCCCACCGCCGTGGTCTGTTGCGGTGACCAGTGCGCCACCGGCCTGCTCGCCGTCTTCGCGCAGCACGGGGTCGACGTGCCGGGGCGGGTGTCGGTGGTCGGCTTCGACGACAGTTACCTCGCGTCGCTCAGCTACCACCGCCTGACGTCGGTGCACCAGGACGTCGAGGCGACGGTCGATGCGGCGCTCGCTGCGGTCCTCGACCGCACCTCGGGAAACGGTGGGGAGCGACGTCGGGTCGCGACACCGACCGGCCTCGTGGTGCGCGAGTCGACGGGGTCCGTCGCGCGCTGACGCGGAACGACATCGTGGTCGTCGCACGACGTCGACCATGTCGTCCTCATCGATCACAGGTCGATTTGGCTCGTGCTAACCTCGCCACCATGATCCCGAGCGCCCTGCCTGAGCCCGACGTCTTCACCGCCGACTCCGGCGAGCCCGCCCTGCGTTGGGGCATCGTCGGTCCCGGCTGGATCGCCGGTGAGTTCGCCGACGCCCTCGGTGCCCACACCGCCCAACGCGTCGTCGCGGTGGCCTCACGTTCGCTCGACCGGGCCGAACGGTTCGCCGCGGAGCGGGGGATCGAGACGGCGCTCGGCAGCGTCGACGCACTGCTGGCGCGATCCGATGTCGACGTCGTGTACATCGCGACGCCGCAGAGCGACCACGCGCCGACTGCCCTCGCCGCGATCGCCGCCGGCAAGCACGTCCTGGTCGAGAAGCCCTTCACGGTGACCGCTGCCGAAGCGCGTGCGGTCGCCGATGCCGCCCGCGCAGCCGGCGTGTTCGCCATGGAGGCGATGTGGAGCCGCTACCTGCCGCAGGCCTCGGTGCTCCGGACCCTGCTGGCGGACGGAGCGCTCGGCGAGGTGCGCAGCGTGCTCGCCGACCACGGCCAGGCGATCGCGTTCGGCCCGGACCACCGGCTGTTCCGTCCGGAGCTCGGCGGGGGAGCGCTGCTCGACCTCGGCATCTACGCCGTGCAGTTCGCCTCGATGGTGCTGGGGTCCCCGGACCGCGTCACGGCACGGGGCTGGATGACCGAGTCCGGCGTCGACGCCTCCGGCTCGCTCGTCCTCGAACACGGCGCCGCCCAGGCCGTCCTGCACACGACCATCGCCGCGCGGACGCCCACGACCGCGTCGATCGCCGGCACCGAGGGCACGATCGACTTCGCCGGACCGTTCTACAACCCGACGACCTTCACGATCTCGGCAGCAGCGCACGGTTCGCCCGTCCTGCACTGGCAGGACCCGACACCGCTGCGGGGCTTCGCTGCCCTGGCCTGGGAGGCCACCGCCCTGGCACGCTTCGTCGGCGAGGGGCGGACGGAGTCCCCGCTGCACACCCCCGACGAGACGATCTCGATCCTCGAGACCATCGACACCGCCCGCGCGCAGATCGCCGCGGGTTGAGCAGGAGACGACGATGTCCGACCTCATCACCACCCTCGAACAGCAGGAGCGCGACCTCGTGCTCGACGCCTTCACCCACGACGACGCCTGGGAGCTGGGCTCCCTGATCCGCGGCATCGCCCACGAGGCCGGCCACGCCGTCGGCATCGACATCCGGCGTCCCGGCCTCGGGCTGTTCCGTGCGGCGACCCCGGGTATCACCCCGGACCAGCACGTCTGGATCGACCGCAAGGCCGCGGTCGTGCTCCGGATGGAGCAGTCGAGTGCCCTCGTCGACGCTCGGTTGTCCGCCGCCGGGGTCGATCCGGCCGCGATCGGGTGGCTCGGCGCCGATTACGCCGTGACCGGAGGGTCGTTCCCGATCCGGGTTCGCGGCGCCGGGGTGGTCGCGGCCGCGACGGCCTCCGGCCTGTCCTCGATGGAGGACCACGACCTGGTCGTCGCTGGCCTGCGCGCGTTCATCGCCTCGCGTTCCTGACGCGACCGGGTGCGGACGGGAGGCCCGGTGCCAGCTGGCACCGCGCCTCCCGTCCGTCACCCGGTCACGTTCGCGGGCGTGAGGTTCCACGACTTGCCGCTCACGTTCCCCGAGGTTCCGTGGACGGCCCCTGGGAGCCCCGAGATGCGAGGATTTCGGAACCTGGGGCGCCCAGTGGACGCCCGCTCAGGCGGGCAGCGGCACGAAGTCGAACTCCTGGAACGATGCGACCTCGTCCGCCCAGCGGGTGGCGACGAAGCGCTGGTGCGCGGGGTGTGCGTCGTACGCCGAGTAGGTGTCCTGGTCGGCGAACGCCATCGAGAACTGGAACCGGAAGTCGCTCTGCGTGGACACCTGGCGGGACACCGTGAAGTCCTGCACGCCGGGGATCGCCGGCAGGGTGTCGCGGGCGGTCTCGAGGAACGCTGCCTCGTGCGGGGAGCCGGCGGCGTGGACGAGCGTGAAGCAGACGGTGTGGACGATCATGCGGGGTCTCCGGTGGGGTAGTCGACGAAGGCGAAGGCGGACCCGTCGGGAGCCCACCCGTTGACGTTGAGGGTGCCCTGCCCGCCGTCGAGCTCGACGATGGTCTCGGCTGCCTGCCAGACCTCGGGTCCCCAGACGCTGACGGATCCGTCACCGGTGACGAGGCGCAACCGCACGCGCTCGTCGGCCGGGTGCCCCTCGGTGCCGGGCGGGAACGACAGGTAGACGGCGGCGTCGTCGGTCGGGGCGGGGTGCGGGAACCAGTTGACGTGCTCGTCGACCGTGAGCTGCTCGATCCCGGTGCCGTCCGGTCGGACCCGGGCGATCTGCGCGTGCCCCGGTGCGGACTCGAACTGCTCGGTGTTGAACAGGATCCACGCGCCGTCCGGCGTCCACTCCGGGCCGTCGGCCGCGGAGGGGTCCGTCGTCACGGCGCGGTCCGAGCTGCCGTCGACGCCCATCACCCGGATCGTGCCCGAGGACCAGACGGCGTCACCGGACGGGTCGAGCCGGACGTAGGCGAGCTCGGAGCCGTCGGGGCTGACGCCGTGCAGGAAGTGCAGACCGCCGTCGTCCGCGGTGACCCGGGTCGCTGCGCCGCCGGCGAGCGGGGCGCTCCAGATGTGGAAGTCGTTCGCGCTGACATGCACGGTGACGCCGTCGGGATCGAGCACGTGGTCGTTGTTCAGGGGCGGGACGCCCTCGATCGCGACGTGCTCCGGAGCTGCGGCACCGTCGGACGGCATCGTCCAGAGGACCCCGTCGCCGTTCAGCACGAGACGGCCGTCGGTGGTCCAGTTCGGCGCTTCGTAGAGCCGCTCGGCGGACTCGTGCACGGTCGTCACGCTGCGGTCGGCTCGGTGCCAGATCCGGATCCGGCAGGTCTGGCCCGGTGCGAGCACGCGACCCGGGGCTTCATCGTCGAGGGGCATGGCACACCTTCCGCAGTGAATGTTGGCTCGTGACAACCCTAGCCGATGTGGATCGTGATCCACCCCCCGCGTTGGGGATGATGACATGTCCTCGCTTCCAATAAGGTGAGGGGGATCGTACCTAGACGAAAGCTCACGTTGCCGCACTCCCCGCGCCCTTCCCGCCTGCCCTTCATCGCCGCCACCACCTCGGTCGTCGTCATCGCCGGAGCATTGCTCGCCGCGATCCCGAACACCGCAACCGCTGTGGAAGCACCGATCGCGACGCCGACCGCCACGGCGACCGCGACGGACGTGCCGGCCCCGACCTCCGAGCCGACCGCCTCGACCCCGGTTCCCGTCACGCCGTCCGCGCCCGCGGTGCCAACGGCATCCCCGAAACCCACGGCTACTCCGAAGCCCACGGCGACTCCGAAGCCCAGCGCGACTCCGAAGCCCACGCCGTCGACGATCTCGGTCACCTACGCCGGGGACTCGCTGACCGCGATGGACGGCTCGTGGATGCGGCAGATGAACGACAAGTCGCTCACGAACATCGGCGGCACGGCCATCGGCGGTGCCACGACGCCGCGGATCCTGACCCGGTCGTCGGCGAAGGACGCTGACGTCCTGGTCGTGATGGCCGGCACGAACGACCTCCGGTACGCCTACAGCAGCAAGAGCATCCAGCAGAACATCGGCAAGATCGTGACGAAGATCGGCGCCCGGCACGTCGTCATCGCCGCGATCGCCCCGTCGAACATCACGAAGTACGGCAAGAAGCGCATCGACCGTCGCAAGCAGGGCGAGATCCTCAACCGTGACCTGCAGAACTACGCACTCACCCACGGCTACCTGTTCGTCGACCCGTGGGCGGCGGACCGGCAGCTCAACGGTGGATGGCCGTCGAGCCGGACCTACGACGGTGTCCACCCCACGGTCGCGATGTCGAAGAAGGTCGCGGTCCGCATGCAGCAGGCCATCCACATCGCGGTGGAGGGCGCGAAGGGCTAGCCTGATCGGACGGCGAACGTCCGACCATCACACCGGAGTCATGGCAACGCAGAACTGAGCCAGCGCACCCGCGCAGGCAATCGCATCGCGAGCGACCCGCTCGCGATCCTTCTGCACGCCCGCGACGGCTCTGCGTCGCGATGACTCCTGGGATCCTTCGTGTTCTTCGCCTCTGCCCGACTCCGGGCTGCACGCTCAGCACTCTCCGAACACCGCTTCGTCACGTTCGCGGTGCTCATCGACACTGTCGGCGCCGGCCTGACGCTGCCGCTGACGATCGTCTACTTCACCCTCACCACTGACCTACCGCTCGCGGTCATCGGTCTGCTGTCGACGGCGGCGTCCCTCGTCGCGCTGCCGATCGGTCTCCTGGGCGGGGTCGTGACTGATCGCCTCGGCGCGAAGGTGTCGATGATCGTCAACAACCTGATGTCCGCCGCGGGCTTCGCGGTCTACCTGATCGCGCACGACCCGGTCTTGGTGTTCGTCGCGATCTTCCTCGCCAACGCGTCCGAGCGCCTGTACTGGACGTCGTGGACTGCCTACGTCCACGACCTCGCGGACGGGCGACCGTTCGAACGGTGGTTCGCGTTCCTCGAAGCGATCAAGGCGGCAGCCCTCGGCTCAGGTGCGATCCTCGCGGCGGTCGCGCTCGCGCAGGGGCAGGACGGCCTCCGCTGGCTCATCCTCGCGAACGTGGTCACGAGTGTCGCGGCGGCGATCGTCTTCGCCACGCAGCGACCCGGCGAACGGGCACGTCACCCGCAGCCGCCACGCGGTGCGGACGAGTCGTCCGGCACGATCCGGGAGTTCTTCGCGGACCGCTCGATGCGGCTCATCACCCTCGGGCAGTTCCTCATCGGTCCGGCGATGGTCCTCCCGAACGTCGCCCTCAGTGTGCTGTTCGTCCAGCATTGGCACATGCCGCCGGCGGTGGCCCCCGTGCAGTTCGCCATCGCCACCGCGCTCTGTGCCGTCTTCCAGACCTCGGTCACGCGGTGGGTCGTCGGGCTCCGGCGCGGAACGTTGGTCGCGGTCGGCGCCCTGCTCACTTCGCTGACCGCGCTTCCGCTCATCGTCCTCCCGCCGCTGGACGGTGCCGCGGCCTGGTCCTACGTCGCCGTCGTTGGGGTACTGCTCGCAGCGGCGGACATGATCGCGCTGCCAGCCGCCAACGCCGTCATGGCCGAGGCCCCGCACCCGCGCGTGCGGGGTCGCGCGATCGGCGTCTTCCAGACCGCGAGCTCGATCGGGATGGCGCTCTTCCCGCTCGGTCTCGGACTGCTCGACACCGATGTGCCGTGGCTGCTCTGGGTGATGACGGTGCTGGTGTTCGCCGGGGCGGCGTGGAGCTGGCGCGCGGCCGTGAGCGGCCTGCCTGCCCGGGTGCAGATCGCCTCACCGGGTGATGCCGACAGCTGAGGGCCCGGAAGGACTTGTACCGAGCTGTTGACACACGTACACTCCGGCTTGTACCTTCTGGACAGTACATTGGAGGGGTCATGGAGTACGTCGTGGGATTCGCGGGAGTGCTGGTCGCAGCACTCGCCGTCGGTGGGCTGGCCGGATGGCTCCGGCTCCGTCGGTCCGTGTCGAGCGAACGAGGCGCAGCGGTGGTGGTGGCACAGCGGGCACTCCTGGTCCGGGTGGTCCTGAGCCTCGTCGTCGGCTTGGCCGTGTTCGTCGTCTGTGCGGTCGCGGGAACGAACGCGCGAGCGCTGCAGGGCGTGTCGTTCTTCGTGGGGCCCAGCGCCGGCGCAGGCGTCGCACTCCTCGTCTTCGCCGCGATCCCCGCCGTCGCGATCGACGGCGCGACGGCGCACCGCTCCGCGTCGTTGCAGGTGCGGTCCGCACGGAGCGCCCTGCTTCCGCAGCAGTGGCGGCGTCTCTGGTGGGCGGTCGGATGTGCCGTCGGCATCGTCCTGGTTGCGGGGCTCGGATCGGCTCCCGCGCCGGACGGGCGGTGGCTGTGCACGAGCGTGTTCCCGATGCAGTGCCCGGCCGGCGACGGGCCGTACCTCTTCCCCGGCTGGTACTTCGGCCTTCCGGCGCTCCTCGGCATGGCGCTGCTCTCGGCCGGGGTGTGGGCGTCGCTCTGGCGGATCGCAGTGACCCCGGCCGCGGCGTGGCCGGATCTCGACGCAGCGGACGGAGCGCTGCGACAGCGTGCGGGGCAGGTCGTCGCACTGGTCGGGACTGCCGCTGCACTCCTGACCGCGGCGGTCTTCCTCTCGGCGGCCGGTCTGCCGTTGATGAACGCGCTGCACCTCGACTCCGGTCTGGCCGGAGGGGCCGCAACGGTGGTGGCGCGGCTGGGGATGGTCGTGGTCCTGGCTGGAGTCGTCGTCGCGTTCGCGGGCGTCGTCACGGCCGTCGCGGCGGTCGTCCGAGCCGTGACGGCAGCCCGCCTGATCGCGACGGGGGCGGTCGCCGCGTGATCACCCTCAGCGCCGATGACCCGACGCCACCGTTCGAGCAGGTCCGCAAGCAGCTGGCCGACGCGATCCGGTCCGGTGAGCTCACGGCCCACGAGCGGCTCCCGTCGATCAGACAGCTCGCCGGCGACCTCCGCGTCGCCCCGGGGACGGTCGCGCGGGCCTACCAGCAGCTCGAGGCAGACGGCTTGATCGCCACCGGCCGCGGGCGCGGGACCACGGTCCGTGAGACGCAGGCAGTGTCCGATGCAGTCGTCGCGAGTGTCGCGCAGATGGTCGAATCGGTGCGGGGCGACGTCGGACTCGACGCGCTCCTGGCGACCGTCGCGTCGATGTGGGAAGGACGTCGGCGCTGACGGTGCCGACACGGTGCGCCGTGCCTCCAGGCTGATCCCTCGCCCGGGTCAGCTGACCCGGGCCACGCGCCGACGTGCCCACAGCACGACGACGGCGGCGAGTGCCCCACCGACCACGGCGCCGATGGTGTTCGTGATCCAGTCGCTCGTGTCGCACGCCCGACCGATCACGGGGACGACCGCCTGGACGACCTCGATGAGGACGGAGAACGCGCTGGCGCCGACGGCCGCGAGGACCGGGCGCCGCCACCGCACCCCGGCCAGGAACGCGATCGGCACGAACAACAGCACGTTGGCCGTCGACTCGACCGCGGTCGGCGCCAGGTACGGCAGCCCGACGTTGCAGGTGACGTCGGACCGGGGAGCGCCGTCGGGGGACAGGGTGAGCGCGAGCGTCACGACCACGGCGAGGCCGAACAGCACGGCGGTGAGCCGCGGCAGGCGCGCCAGCCAGACGCCCACGACGGGCGCGACGACGATGACCGCGATCAGCACGCCGAACGCGAGCCACGGTACTTCGATGAGCAGGGTCGAGAGCATGGATCTCCGGACGGGAGGCCCGGTGCCAGCTGGCACCAGGCCTCCCGTCCCTCAGGGGTGTCGGATCAGAGCACGGCGCGACGACGGCGCACTGCGCGTGCGCCGATCAGGCCGGCGCCGACCAGGACGAGGCCGAGCGCCCACGGCAGGGCGCCGGTGGCGTCCGAACCGGTGTAGGCGAGCTGCCCCGTGGTCGGGGTCGTCCCCCCGACGGCGACCGTCGGTTCGGTCGACACCGTCGGCACGGTGGGGCGCACGTCGACCGGGAACGAGGTGCTCTGCAGCCCCTCGCCGCCGACGGTCAGGGTGTGCGTCGAGGCGTGCGGGAAGGTGACGCCGACAGCGCTCTCGGCGTCGAACTCGGTGTACGGCGCGATCACGTCACTGGCGACGTCCGAGGTGACGATCGGCGTCCAGACGGGGTTGCCGTCCGCGTCGGCGGGGTCGATCGGGTTCCCGAAGCGGTCGACCAGGTTGCCGGAGACGACGAGTGTTCCGCCCTGCGCGACGGTCGGACGTCCACCGTCCACGACGTCGAGACCCCCGAAGGAGCCGTCTTCGTCGGTGGTGAGCTTCACGGTCAGGACGGTGCCGTCCGTGCCGATGATCCACATCGTCTTCTTCGGCGCGTCGATCGACGCCGCGTCGAGGGTGAAGACCTGGACGCCGAACGCGGCAGCGGGGTCGACGGTCAGCTCGACGTACTGCGTGACCGACTCGGTACCGCTCGTGGCCGTGATCGCGAACTGGTACCAGGACGCCGTCTTGGCGGTGCCGCTCAGCTCACCGGTGGCGGCGTCGAAGGTGATGCCGTCGGGCAGCTGGATGTCCGGACCGAACTCCTCGTCCGTGTCGTCCGGTTGGAACCCGAACCCGATCGTCCAGCCGGAGTCACCGGAGCCGCCGGAGGTGCCCGCGGAGAGCGCCGCTGCCTGTGACTTCGTCATGACGACGTCGCCGTCGTCGTCGCCGTCGTACCAGGCGAGCGCGTACGTCGGGGCGGGGGAGCCCTGCGCTCGGAAGGTGTACGAGAACGGGTCGCCAGCGGTCGTCTCGAGGGCGAGCGGGTCCCCGGCGTCTGCCCCTTCGGCGATCGGCGTGTCCGCGGCGTCGACGAACACCGGGTCCTGCGTGACGGGGGCCGAGGTCGCCGTCACGGTCGCCGTCGATCCGTCGGGCAGGGCACCGGTGACCTGGACCGACACCCGTTCCCCGGCCTGCGCCGCATCGATCGTGTACGAGCCGCTCGTCGCCAGGACCGTGGTGGAACCGGCCTGGGTCCAGACGTACCGGAATGCCCCGTCCTCGTCGAAGCCGACGGGGACGGCGGTGAGCACGGCGCCGACCTCCGTGTCGCCGGTGATGGTGACGGCGGGGTCGACGGCCTGCTGCGCGGTCGGCGCCGAGGTCGGTGACGGCGTGGCGGTGGGCACTGCGGCGGAGGGATCGGCGGCGGCTGTGGGGTCCGGTTCGGACGCCGTGGGCGTCGAGGCGTCGCTCGACGGCTCGGTGGTCGTCGGCGCAGCATCGGGCGACGGCGTCGCGGACGTCGGGGCGGACGGCTCCGCAGCGGCCGGCTCGGACGGGTCCGCCGTCGGCGAAGCGGCCGGCGCCGGGACGTCGGTCGCCGCGGGAGCGGACGTCGCGGTCGATGCCGCCGGGTCGCTCGCCGGCTCGGCGTGGGCGGCCGTCGCGGTCACGAGGCCGAGGCCCGTGGTCAGCGCGACGAGGGCTGCGGTGGTGCCGACGGCGCAGGCGCGTCGGACGGTGGAGGCGCTGTGGCGCACGGGTCCCCCTGGATCGTGTCCGGTCGGGTGCCGGATCGTGTGGATCAGCCGAGAAAGCTCAGGCGTCCTCGGATCGTAGGGCCTGGGACCGCTTCAGACCGACGGGGAGTCCGGATCGTGACCATGACTGGGGGCGGTCGTCGCGCGGAACCCCCGGTCGAGGAACGCGATGACCCACTCGAAGCTCGCGTCGACGTCGGTGCGCATCTGGAACCCACCGGACGTCTCGACGGTCGCGAAGCCGTGCAGGACACTGCGCAGCAGGCGGAGCGCGTGCACCTCGTCGGCGGGGTCGAGCCCGTAGCCGCGCAGCGCCGCTGCGAACGAGGCGAGGGTGCGCTCCAGGGCCACGGCCAACGGGTCGTCCGGCCCGGTGGGACGGATCCCGACCGTCGCCTCGTACCGGCCGGGGTGCCGCTGCACGTACCGGCGGACGGTCTGCGCGGCCGCCTCGACGGCGTCGCGCCCGGCGAGCCCCTGCATCGCGTCGCGCAGGTCGTCGCCGAGTTCGTTCGCGGCGAGGATCGCGATCCGGCGGGTCAGGTCGGTGAGTCCGTCGACGTGCTTGTACAGCGACGGCGACTTCACGCCGAGCCGTTCGGCGACGACGCTCATGCTCAGCCGTGCGAGCCCGATCTCGTCGGCCAGCCCCGCCGCGGCGGTGGTGACGGCGGCGGGGTCGAGTCCTGCCCTAGCCACGGTGGCCACCGACCGGCGCGAGCGTGCGGCCGAGGAAGGGGAGCACGAGCGTGAGGACCTCGGTCGGGGCCTCGGTGTGCGGGTAGTGGCCGGCACCGTCGATGACGGCCAGCTCGCCGAGTCCGTCGGGCAGGTCGGCCAGGACCCGCTCGCCCTCGGCACGCGGGACGGCCCAGTCCGGGTCGGCGCTGCCCTCGATCACCAGGACGGGGCACCGCACGTCCGCCAGCCGTGCACCGGCGTCGGCGGGCGAGGTCTTCGTCATCGCGCGCAGCACCGCCATCCGTTCCGGCTGCTGCAGCGTCGACTCGATGCGGCCCAGTTCCTCGGTCCAGTCGGTCGGCTTCGTCGGCACGGCGAGGTCCAGGTAGGCCAGCCAGCCGGCCAGGCTCCCGGTCGTCATCACCTTGGCGAGCTGGAACGTGCCGGCGCGGTGGTGGCGGTTCCGGAGCAGGCCGCCGAGGTCGAACGACTGCTTCCGCGTGAACGGTGCCAGCTCGACGATGCCGGTGACGACGTCGGGGGCATCGGCGGCGGCGATGGTGGCCGCCCCGCCGCTGATCGACTGCCCGACGATGACCGCGGGGCCGCCGAGGTGCCGGACGACGGCGATCAGGTCGCGAGCGATGTCGGCGCGCTGGTACGACGCCCATCCCGTGCTCGAGTCGCCACACCCGCGGATGTCGACGTTCGCCACCCGGTAGCCGGCGGCGACGAGTTCGGGGACCAGGAACCGGTAGGCGTGCCGGCTGTCGCCCATGCCGTGTGCGAGGACGACGAGCGGTCCGTCGCCGCTGACGTCGTACGCGATGGTGCCTTCGTCGGTGCGCAGGTGTTCGAGCATGACTGCCTCCATGGCTAAGTGTGTTAGCTAGAAGCTAAGACCATTAGCCGACGCTGTCAAGCCCGCCACGGCAGTTGCGTCGTGCGGCGGCGGACGGGAGGCCCGTGGCGGGCCCGCACCGGGCCTCCCGTCCGCTCGTCGGTCGCCGTCAGTGCACCGTGTCCAGCGCGTCCGACAGGTCCAGGGACCAGACGGCGACCCCGGTCAGGCCGAGCCGCTCGGCGAGTGCCACGCGCTCGCGCAGCGACCGCGCGTCGGACCACCAGAGCACCTCGTCGCTGGGCAGGGTCGCCGTCCACTCGCCCGCTGTCGCGTTCCAGGTCGGGGTGATGCCGGCCTTCCGGACGCGACGACGGGCCTGGTCGTCGCACAGCGGCCCCGCCGGTCGCGGCCCCTTCCAGTGGTAGCCGTACCCGGCGACGCCGAGCACGATCTGGTCGGCGGGCGCGAGGGTGGCGAGCGCCCTGGCGGACTTCGACGCCCAGGGCAACGACCCGACCGGCCCCGGTGCGTCCGGCTCCCACGGGCCGTGCTGGTCGTAGGCCATCAGTGTGAGGTGGTCCAGCGGAGCGCGGAGTGCCCGGACGTCGTACCCCATGCGCGCGTACCCGGCCGCGGTCGTCGACGCCGACAGGGCGATGTCGAGCCGGACGTCGTCGCCGACCGCCGCACGGAGCTCCCGCGCGAAGGCCGTCAACCCCGCCGTGTCGGCCGCGGTCAACGCCTCGAGGTCGATCATGACCGAGTCCCACCCGCCGGATCGCACGTCGGTCGCGAGCGCGCGGACGACGTGGGACCGGTTGGCGGGGGACCGGAGCATCCTCCGGGCGATCGGCTCGCTGAAGTCGCCGTCGGCGTAGTTGCTGACGAGCAGCTGCGCCTCGAGCCCGCGGGCGTGCGCCCGGTTGCGTTGTGTCCTCGCCTCGCGGGAGGGAGTGCTGACGCGCGTGCCGGTCCGGCTCAGCAGCAGCCCGTCGACGCCGACGACGTCCATCGCCGATGCGTTGGCGTCGATCAGCGCGGGGTCCGCCCCCTCTGGCTGGAAGCCCGTGACGTCGAACCAGTCGGGTGTGCCGGACTCGGCGTTCGCGGGGCCGGTGCAGCCGGTCAGGACGAGGCCCGCGGTCAGGACAGCGGCGAGGAGGACGGAACGCGGCCTGGTGATCACGCTCCGAGTGTGTCAGGCCGGAGCAGTCGCCGCGTCGACCGGTGTGCTGAACTGCTCGACCAGCGTCCGCTTCAGGACCTTGCCGCTCGGTCCGAGGGGCAGGGCGTCGACCACGTGCACGACCCGCGGGAACTTGTACGCCGCGATCTCGTCGGACACGAAGTGGACGAGCTCGTCCGGGCTGACGGTCGCGCCGGCGCGGAGCACCACGGCGGCCTCGATCTCCTGGCCGTGCAGCTCGTGCGGGACGCCGAAGACCGCCGCCATGGTGACGTCCGGGTGCGTCGCCAGCACCTCTTCGACCTGCCGCGGGTACACGTTGTAGCCGTTGCGGATGATCATGTCCTTCGTGCGGTCGACGATCGTCAGGAACCCGTCGTCGTCCTTCGTGCCGAGGTCGCCCGTGCGGAACCACCCGTCGACGATCGCCGCGTCGGTGTCCTCCGGCCGGTCCAGGTACCCGTTCATCAGGTTGTGCCCGCGGATGACGAGCTCGCCGATCTCGCCGTGCGGCAGCAGCACGATCGCGTCCGGCGTGGCCGGGTCGGCGATCTCGACGTCGACACCCCACACGGGCGTCCCGATCGTCCCCGGTCGCGGCGCGCGGCCGACGTGGTTGAAGGTGGCCACGGGCGACGTCTCGGTCAGGCCGTAGCCCTCGTGGATCGGCGCGTCGAACACCGTCTGGAACCGCTCGAGGACGGCCAACGGCAACGACGCCCCGCCCGAGATCGCGTAGCGCAGGTCCGGGCGGGCGTCGTTGCGGGTCGCGGCGTCGAGCAGTGCCATGTACATCGTCGGCACCCCCATGAAGATCTCGCAGCCGTGCTCGACCATCGCCGACAGGGCTGCGTCGCCGTCGAACTTCGGGAGCATCACGATGGTGGCGCCCGCGCGGAACCCAGTGTTCATCGTGCAGGTCTGACCGAACGTGTGGAACAGCGGGAGCGCCCCGAGCAGGACGTCGCCGCGGTGCATGTCGAAGGTGCTCATCAGGTTCGTGTTGACCTGTTCGAGCAGGGCGAAGTGCGAGCCCTCTGCACCCTTCGGCTTGCCGGTGGTCCCGCTCGTGTACAGGATCGTCGCGGTGTCGAAGGGGTCGCGGGGGACGTAGGTGTCCAGGGGTTCGGCTGCCGCGGCCAGGGCCTCGAGGCGGTCCGGGCCGTCGTGGTCGTCGCGGTCGTCGTGGTCGGCCGGTGCGAGCACGGTGATGACGTCGACGCCGGCGAGCTCGGCACCGGCTGCGCCCTCGGCGAGCAGCGGGGCAGCGCAGACGAGCAGCATGGCGCCGCTGTCCTGCAGCAGGTACTCGATCTCGCGCCGCTTGAGCAGCGCGTGGACGGGGACGACGACGGCGCCGAGAGCGAGGGTTGCGTAGTAGACGCGGGCGAAGTCCGCGACGTTCGGCACGAGCATCGCCACGCGCGATCCCTCGGTGACCCCGCGGGCCCGGAGCGCTCCGGCGTAGGCGAGGGTCTCGGACCACAGCTCGGCGTAGGTGGTGCGGTGGTCGCCGACGATCACGGCGACGTCGTCCGGGTACCGCGCGGCGGACTCGGCCAGGATCGCGGCGACCGAGGCGGTGGCTCGGGTCGGTCTGGGGGTGCCGTGGTGAGCGGCGGTGGTGGGCTCGGTGCGCGTCATTCCGGTCTCCGTCTTCGGTGACGAGTGGTTCCCCGGATCATACGTCCGGCCGCCGGTCAGAACGTCGTGCGCTCCTCGAACACCGACATGATCATGGCCGCACCGAGCCGCGCGCTCCGGGCGGGCTTCGCCGAGCCCTGCACGGCTGACTCCACTCGGGCTCCCTCGACCAGCAGCGACAGGGTCTCGGCGATGTGCGCCGGCATGTCCGCACGGGTGCACAGCAACGTGAGGTGGCTCTCGACGTCGCGGAAGTGCTCGGCTGCGAGCGCGGCGATCTCCGGGTCCTGCCGTCCGAGCTCGGCGTGTCCGTTGATGAACGCGCAGCCGCGCCACCCCTCGTCCGCGAAGCACTCCTCGAGGTAGCTGAAGATGCCGAGGATCTCGTCGCGGGGATCCGCCGAGGTGGTGGCGATGTGGTCCAGGGCCCGACGCCACGCGCCGTGCCAGCGTCGCAGGACCGCCACCACGAGCGCCTGCTTGGACGGGTAGGCCGCCGTCAGCTCGTCCACGCTCATGCCTGCGTGTGCGGCGACGTCCTCGAAACGCACCGGGATCACGCCGTGCGCCGTGAAGAGGTCGTCGGCGGCCTTGGATGCGGTGCGCTGCGCGGTCGTCTCGACGGCCGGGGGCGTGAGTGTGAGGAGCGTCATGGGGAAGTGTGGATCACCCTATCGATCGGTTCGGACGGCGGTCGAGAGCTCAGGATGCGAAGAAGTCCGCGTAGCTCGGATCGGCGTGGCCCATGTGCGCACTGAGGCGGGCCTGGACGATCTCGTCGAGGTCGGCGGGCGGGGTCAAGCCCCGTCGGCGCCACTCGACCGGGTTGCTACGCAGCTGCTCGAGCGTGCTCTGGTCAAGCATCGTGGCGTTCCTGTTCTGCGAAGAGTGCGGTCATGTCGATGGCCTGGGTGCGGACGTCCTCGAACGTGGATCCCTCGCGGATCACGCGGAGAGTCCGAGCACGGCGGCGGCGGACGCGAGGACGCTCACCGAGACGATGCCGGTGCTCACCGCGGCGATCTGCAGCGTGCGCTGTCGCTGGGCGTCCCGCAGTTCGCTGAAGCCGCCGCGGTGGCGGTTGCGTCGGCCGGACACCGACGTCGCTTCGAATGCCTGCTTGGGTGCGCTGATCGGTTGGACCGGAGTTGCGGTCACGGCGGTCATGTCGTCCTCGTGTTCTCCTGAGCAGCCCGTTGCCGCCGGATGAGTCGACCGTACGAGCAGCGGGGTCGTCGGTGCGCGCCAGGACCGGAGACTCGACGGATCGCGGATGTCGTGAGCGGCCCGGCGGTCGAAATCCGGACATCGTCCCGTCGCCACGAGCATCCGGTCCACGCGCCGACGATCGTCGGTAGCGCTTCTCGGACAGCGACACGGACGACGCGCGTCCGTTCGGTCACACTGCTCTCGGTGAACCGATGACAGACGAACGAGCTCGCGTGCAGGACGACGTCCGGTCCGCCGACGTCGACGAAGCACGCGACTTCCTGGTCGGGGCGTACGACGCCTCCGAGTGGCGCGCCGAGACGACCGCGCAGCCCTTCACCTTCCGGTACTCAGCTGTCGGCGACTCGACGATGACGTTGCGCGCGATCCGGTTCGACGGGCACCTCGACGGCGTCATGACGCCGTCGGACGACTTCGTCGTGCAGTGGATCACCCGGGGTACCGGCTTCATCGGCGAGGGTGACGACCGCCTCGTGAGCGCCGTGGGCCGGCCGCAGCTGTGGCCGCAGGACGGCGCCGCGTTCACGTACCAGGACTACGACCAGCGTCTCGTCCAGATCAACCGGGCATCGCTCGAGGAGGTCGCCGGCGAGCGCGGTGCGGCGTCGGGCGGCGTGCAGCTCGACCACACCGTGCAACCCGACGACCGGGCCGTGACGATGTGGCGGAACACCGTCAAGCTCATCTCGCACACGGTGCTCGACCGGCAGGTCTCACCGCTGCTGCAGGCCGAGATGGGCCGGCTGGGGGCACTGGCGCTGCTCGAGCTGTACCCGGTCGTCTCGGCCACGTTGCCGGACGAACTCCTGCTCCCGCGCAACGCGCACATCCGCCGGGCCGTCGAGTACGTGCACGAGCACGCCCACCTGCCGATCACGAGCACCGACCTGGCCGAGGTGGCTTCCCTGAGCCTGCGTGCCCTGCAGCAGGCGTTCCAGCGGCAGCTCGGGGTGAGCCCGAACGGCTACCTGCGCGGGGTCCGTCTCGACCGGGTGCGCGACGAGCTCGTTCACGCTGACCCGGCGGGGACGAGCATCGCCGACGTCGCCCGGCAGTGGGGGTTCGCCCACGCTGGTCGGTTCTCTGCCGCCTACCTCGAGCGCCACGGCGAGTACCCCCGGGACACGATGCGGCGGGCGTGACACCCCGACGGCTCTCGCGGATGCGTCCCTGAGAGCACCGACACACGATCCGCGGGTGTTCTGTCACCCCGACACGGCACCGTGGGGCGGTGCTGACCCGCCGAGCCGTCGCGTCCACCGTCGTCGTCTCCGTGGTGGTGGTGCTCGGCGGCGCGTTCGTCTCCGCCCCGTGGCTCGGGATCGCCCGGGCGCCGGTGCTCGCCGCGGTGCTGCCCGCGCGCGCGGTGGTGTCGGTCGGCTGCGTCGTCGTGGCCGTGGCGCTGATCGTCCTCGGCATCGTGCGGCGCCGGGTGCGGGTCGTCGCGTTCGCGGTCGGTGCTGTGCTCGTCGCCCTCGCGGGAACGAACGGCGTGGTCCTCGAGGCGAGGGGCTTCGACGTCGAGCCACCGCGCGCGGCGGGCCTCCGTGTGTTCGAGTGGAACACGAACGGCGGTCTGGTCGCGCCCACGACGATCGGGCGCGCTGCCTCGGCTGCCCGCGCCGACGTGGTCGTGCTGCCCGACGCCGGCTCGCTCGCCGCTGCCGAGGACGTCGCCGACGCCATGCGACAGGGCGGCCGACCGGTGCACGTGTTCGCCGAGCCCGGTGCGCAGGTCGCCGTGCTCGTCCGGGACGACCTCGCCGCGCACGCCACGAGGCGCCCGGGCATCGACCCCGTGAAGACCCTGGTCGTGTCGGTTCCGGGTGCCCCGACGATCGTCGCGGTGCATGCGCCGCAGCCCCTCCTGCGCGGACTCGCGGGCTGGCGCGCTGACCTCGACTGGGTGCGCCGGACCTGCGCGGACGATGCCGAGGTCGTCGTCGCAGGGGACTTCAACGCATCGGTGGACGCATTCGGGGGCGGCGGACTCGGAGCGTGTCAGGACGCCGCGTCGACCGTGCACGCCGCGAGCCTCGGGACCTGGCCGACCTCGGTCGCCCCGGCACTCGCCATGCCGCTCGACCACACCCTGGTGAGCCCGGCGGTGGGCGTGATCAGGTCGTGGACGGTCGTCAGGGCCGAGGACGGGTCCGGAGCTCGGCACCGACCGACCATCACGGTCATCGGCGCGCGGCGCTGATCGTCCCCGGCTCCGGACGACGGCTGCGGGACGGCCGCCGCCGTCCCGCAGCGACGACTCACTGCAGCGCGAACCCACCGTCGCTCGTGAGCACCTGGCCGACGACCCAGCTCCCCGCCGCAGTCGACAGCCACCCGATGAGCTCCGCCGGGTCCGTCGACCGGCCGACGCGACCGAACGGCGTGCTGGCGAGGTACTCGTCGAGGCCCTCGAGCGAACGATCCGTGGTCTCCGGGTCCATGTAGCCGGTGTTGACCGGTCCGGGGTTGATCGTGTTGAGCACGATGCCGAGCTCGAGCAGTTCCGCTGCGACGGTGGCGGTGACGCCCGCCAGGGCCGCCTTGCTGGCCGCGTACGCGACCTCGCCGCGCATCGCACCGTGGATCTGACCCGACGTCATCCAGAACACGTGGCCCTGCGCCTCGGCGTACGGCCCGTCGCCGGTGATGCGGTCTCCGGGTCGCCGTGGTTCGTCGGACTGCGGTGCACGCAGCCGGGCGAACTCCGCCGTGAGGAGCAGCGTCGCGCGGGTGTTGACCTCCCAGAACGCGCTGAGCCGCTCGGGGGTCATGTCGAGGATGCTGCCGTCGTCCCCACTCTTCGCCTGGTTGCACACGAGCACGTCGAGTCGTCCGGTGTGCTCGACGGCGGCGCCGATGACGTCCGGGATCGTGGCCGGGTCGGAGAGGTCGGCGGCGACGTCGGCGAACACCGCACCGTCCGCCAGGTGGGCACGGAGCCCGTCACGCACCGCGTCGAGGTCGTCGCCGCCCCAGGGGAGCTCGAGGTCGTGCGGCCGGTGGTGGTGGATGACGATGTTCGCCCCGAGCGAGGCGAGCTTTCCGGCGACGGCGAACCCGATGCCTCGTCGACGCGAGACGCCCGTGACCAGTGCGGTCTTGCCGAGCAGGGGAAGGTGTGCGGACATGGTGAACCTCTCGATCGCGCCGCGGTCGGGCGCACAGATGGAATCGGAGACGGTTCAGGAGCACTGCACGGAACCGACCGTACCTCGTGATCGCAGGAACGCCACCTGCCGTTCCCAGTGTCGGAAGCCGCCACCCTCGTGCCCGTTGTACGGGTAGACCTCGATCTGACGGTCCGCCGACGCGAGCACGTCGGTCGAGCCCAGTGCGTTGAAGGCGGCGAAGGTCGTGCGCGGCGGCACGACGTCGTCCATCAGGGCCACGGAGAACAGCGCCGGGGCGGTGATGCCGGCGGCGTGGTTCACCCCGTCGAAGTACGCCGCGGTGTCCCACACCGTGTCGGCTGCGTCGCGGTGCACGGACAGGTAGGTCGCGAGCTCCAGGTACGGGCCCCCGACGGCGATGTCGGTGCCGCCCTCCCAGTCGCACAGGAACGCGACGTCGGGCAGCACCGCGGTGATCGGTCCGACGTGGGCCTCGGCCAGGGCAGCTGCGGCGATGGCGATGCCCCCGCCCTGGCTGCCGCCGGTCAGGGCGATGCGTGACGGGTCGACACCGGGCAGCGTCCGCACGGCATCCACCAGGCGGACGGCGTCGGTGTACACCCGGCGGTAGTAGTGGTCCGCGGGGGAGCCGATGCCGCTCGTCATCCACCCGCTCGCGTGCGGTCCGGAGCCGTGCGGGTCGGGGGTGTCGCCGCCGGCCCACCCGCTGCCCTGGCCACGGGTGTCCATGACGACGTGCACGTACCCGGCGAGGGCCCAGTGCACGCGTTCGCCGGGGCGCCCGCGGCCGCCGCCGTAGCCGAGGAACTCGACCACGACGGGCAGCGCCGTGTCACGACCGGCCAGCGGTCGCGAGACCCAGGCGCGCACCGGATCGCCGGCGAACCCCGGGAACGTCAGGTCCTCGACGACGAGTCCGGTCACGGGGGTGTCGGCCGGAGCGAGGGCGGGAGCCGTCCCCGCTCCGGCTGCCCGGGCCGCGGTGATCGTGTCCGCCCAGAACGCGTCGAAGTCGGCCGGTCGCCGGACCTCGGATCGGTGTCGACGGAGTTCGTCGAGCGGGAGGTCGGTGCGTGCCATGGGTCTCCTCGGTCAGCGCGCCGCGGCGCGGTACTGCTCCAGCACCTCGGGGTGCGGGTCCGCCGGCACGGTCGTCGTCGCGATGTCCCACGACGGCAGCGCGCCGGTCAACGCCCAGGCTGCCTGACGCGCGGCCCCGGACGCCACGTACTCGCCGGGTTCCGGGATGAGCACGTCGCGCCCGAAGACCTGCGCGGCGACGGTCCGGACGGCCTCGTTCCGCGCGGCCCCGCCGATGAGCAGCAGTCGCGACACGGTCACACCGGTGCCCTCGACCGCGGCGAGCCCGTCAGCCAGGGCACAGAGCATGCCCTCCACCGCGGCGCGCGCCAGGTGAGGTCGGTCGGTCGTGCCCGGGGTCATCCCGAGCAGTGACGCGGTCGCGTCCGGCCGGTTGGGCGTGCGCTCGCCGACGAAGTACGGCACCAGCACGAGGCCGTCGGCCCCGGCCGGCGCCTGCAGCGCCAGCTCGCCGAGCGCGTCGTGGTCCACGCCGAGCAGGCCGCCGATCACCTCGAGCACGCGGGCTGCGTTGAGCGTCGTGACGATCGGGAGGCGCGACCCGGTCCCGTCGGCGAAGCCCGCCACGGTCCCGCTCGGGTCCAGGACCTCGGTCGCGGTGACGCCGAAGACGGTCCCGCTGGTCCCCAGGGACACCGCGATGTCCCCGGGAGCGAGTCCGAGTCCGAGCGCCGCACCGGCGTTGTCGCCGAGTCCGGCGGCCACGACCAGTCCGGACGGTGCGACCGCGCCGTTCGGCAGTGCCACGTCGACGTCGAGCGTCCCCATCGCCTCGTCGTGGGCGACCACGCGCGGCACGACGACCGTGTCCGCGGTCGGCTCGGAGCCGGCGACGCGCATCGGGCGACCGAGCGCGAGTTCGAACAGCTCCGGGTCGTACTCCCGGCGCACCGGGTCCCAATAGGCCGTGCCGCTGGCGTCCGAGGCGTCGGTGGCGAGTGCGTCGAGGTCGGGGCCGAGCGGACTCTCGTCGGCCGGGCCGTACCCGCGCAGCCGCCACGACAACCAGTCGTGGGGGAGCGCGACGGCTGCGACGCGGCCGGCGTTGTCCGGCTCGGCGTCGCGGAGCCACCGCAGCTTGGTACCCGTGAACGATGCCACCGGGACCAGTCCCGTCCGGGCGACCCACGAATCCCGTCCGATCTCCTCGACCATCTGCGCGGCCGCATCCGCACTGCGCACGTCGTTCCAGAGCAGGGCGTCGCGGACCACGTGACCGTCGGCGTCGAGCGCGACCATGCCGTGCTGCTGCCCGGCGATCGCGACGGCGCCGACGTCGGTGAGTCCGCCGGCGTCCGCGACCGCGGCGCCGAGGGCGTCCCACCAGTGGCGGGGATCGACGGACGTGCCGTCCGGGTGGGCGGCACGTCCCTCACGGACGACGGCACCCGTCGCCGCGTCGCGGATCGTGACCTTGCAGGACTGGGTCGACGAGTCGACTCCGGCGACGAGCTGTGTCATCCCCGCAGCCTGTCAGCGCGCGCCGAGCAGGTGCTCGATGGCGAGCTGCTGCAACCGGACGAAGCCGAAGCCCTTGCCGCCGAAGTACGCGTCGGCGTCGAAGTCCTCGTAGGCCGAGCGGTCGGACAGGAAGGCGTCGTAGGACTCGCCGTCGTTCAGGGTCGGCGTGCTGAGCTCCCCGACCTTCGAGGCCTCGAGCGCGGCCTGCACCTCGGGGTCGGCGCGGAAGGCCTGCGCGCGCTCCTTGAGGAGCAGGTACATGCGCATGTTCGCGGCCGCCGAGTCCCAGACGCCCGTGATGTCCTCGGTGCGGCTCGGCTTGTAGTCGAAGTGGCGCGGGCCGTCGTAGGCCTGGCCGCCCTGCGGCGAACCGTGCTCGAGCAGGTCGACGAGCGAGAACGCGTTCTGCAGGTCGCCGTGACCGAACACCAGGTCTTGGTCGTACTTGATGCCACGCTGACCGTTGAGGTCGATGTGGAAGAGCTTGCCCTGGTAGAGCGCCTGGGCGATGCCGGCCGTGAAGTTCAGGCCCGCCATCTGCTCGTGGCCGACCTCGGGGTTGATGCCGAACAGCTCGGGGCGCTCGAGGGTCTCGGTGAACGCGATCGCGTGGCCGAGGGTCGGCAGCAGGATGTCGCCGCGGGGCTCGTTCGGCTTCGGCTCGATGGCGAAGCGGATGCCGTAGCCCTTGTCGGTGACGTAGTCGGCGAGCAGGTTGACGGCCTCGCGGTAGCGCTCGAGCGCGGCCTGCACGTCCTTCGCGCTGTCGTACTCGGAGCCTTCGCGGCCGCCCCACATCACGAACGTCGACGCACCGAGCTCGGCGGCGAGGTCGATGTTGCGCAGGACCTTGCGGAGCGCGAAGCGGCGGACCTGCCGGTCGTTCGAGGTGAAGCCGCCGTCCTTGAACACGGGTGCGGAGAACAGGTTCGTCGTCACCATCGGCACGATGAGGCCGGTGGAGTCGAGCGCACCCTTGAGGCGGTCGATCTGCGTCTGCCGCTCGGCGTCGGTCGAGCCGAACGCGAACAGGTCGTCGTCGTGGAAGGTCAGGCCGTAGGCGCCGAGTTCGTCGAGCTTCTCGACTGCCTCGACCACGTCGAGGGCCGGACGGGTCGGCCCGCCGAAGGGGTCGGAGCCGTTGTAGCCGATGGTCCAGAGACCGAAGGAGAACTTGTCTGCACGGGTGGGCGTCGTTGCCATGGTGGTCACCGTTCGTCGTCGAAACAAAATGTTGCCGCGCCCAACATAAGCGGTAGTGTTGGCTGTGGCAAGGACGTGATCGCAAAGGAGCGAGCGGATGGCAAGTGTTTCGACGGCGCAGCAACGACTGCGGATCGCCATGGTGGGGCACGGCTTCATGGGAGCCGCACACTCACAGGCGTGGCGGACCGCCCCCAGGTTCTTCGACCTCGGGGTCGAGCCGGAGATGGCGGTGATCGTCGGGCGCGACCCGGCACGCACCGAGGCGGCTCGCGTGCAGTACGGCTGGCAGTCGGCATCCACCGACTGGCGCGCCGTCGTGGCCGACCCGGACATCGACGTCGTCGACATCGTGTCGCCCGGGTCGTCGCACGTCGAGATCGCGATCGCCGCGCTCGAGGCCGGCAAGCACGTCCTGTGCGAGAAGCCGCTCGCGAACACCGTCGAACAGGCCGAGGCGATGACCGCCGCTGCCGCAGCCGCCCGGGCGCACGGGGTCCGCGCCATGGTCGGGTTCAGCTACCGCCGGGTGCCGGCCATCGCCTTCGCCCGACAGCTCGTGCAGGACGGCCGGATCGGCACCGTGCGCCAGGTCCGCGCGCTCTACCTGCAGGACTGGCTCGCCGACGAGGACGGCCCGATGACCTGGCGCCTCGACAAGGAGCTCGCCGGTTCGGGGGCGCTCGGCGACATCGGCGCGCACGCGATCGACCTCGTCGAGCACGTCACCGGCGCCGAGCTCACCCGGGTGTTGGGTCTGCTCGAGACCTTCGTGACCGAGCGCCCCCTGCTCGCCGACGGCGTCGGACTCTCCGGCACGGCGTCGAGCGAGCGCGGGCAGGTCACCGTCGACGATGCCGCGTTCTTCACCGCCCGACTCGGCGGCGGTGCGGCCGACGGCGCGATCGGTACGTTCGAGGCCACGCGCTACGCCACCGGCCGGAAGAACGGCCTGACGCTCGAGATCAGCGGGTCCGAGGGCGCGATCCAGTTCGACCTCGAGTCCATGAACGAACTGCGGTTGTACGAGTCGTCGGCACCCGCGGGGGAGCAGGGCTTCCGCCGCATCCTGGTCACCGAACCCGAGCACCCCTACATGGCGGCGTGGTGGCCGACCGGACACCTCATCGGGTACGAGCACACCTTCAGCCACCAGGTGAAGGACTTCGTCGAATCAATCGTCGCCGGCACCGACCCGTCGCCCTCGTTCGAGGACGGCCTGCACGTGCAGCGGGTGCTCGACGCCGTCGAACGCAGTGCCGCCGACGGCAGCAGCTGGACGGTGACCGCGTGACCGCCGCCGACGGCACACGCCAGGCGCTCGTCGTCCGCGGGGGCTGGGACGGCCACCAGCCCGTCGAGACCACCGACCTGTTCGTCCCGTTCCTGCGCGACAACGGGTTCGCGGTCCGGGTGTCGGACTCGACGGCCGTCTACGCCGACGAGTCCGTCATGGCCGAGGTCGACCTGATCGTGCAGGTCGTCACCATGTCGACCATCGCCGACGACGAGTTCGCCGGGCTGCAGCGCGCGGTGCTGAACGGCGCCGGACTGGCTGGCTGGCACGGCGGGATCGCGGACGCGTTCCGGAACACCGCCGACTACCTGCACATGGTCGGCGGCCAGTTCGCCCACCACGCCGGCAAGCACCCCGACGAGCGCGTCGGGGAGCAGTCCGACAACTACATCCCGTACACGGTGCACCTCACCGACCTCGGACGATCGCACCCGATCACGCAGGGCATCGAGGACTTCGACCTCGTCACCGAGCAGTACTGGGTGCTGTCCGACGAGTACAACGACGTCCTCGCGACCACCACGCAGGAAGCGCGCGACTTCGACGCCTGGAACCGACCGGTCACCGCACCGGCGATCTGGACACGGCAGTGGGGCGAGGGCCGCGTGTTCGTCTCCGCACCCGGGCACCGCCTCGAGGTCGTCGAGTCGCAGCCACTCCGCACCATCATCGAGAGGGGCCTCCTGTGGGCAGCACGGTGAACGAACCCGTCCTCCGCGTCGGGGTGGTGGGCGTCGGCGTGATCAGCCAGCAGTACTTCGAACACTTCCCGTCCCTGCCCGGACTGTCGCTCGTCGCGGTCGCCGACCTCGACGTCGACCGGGCGCAGACGGTCGGTGCCGCGCAGGGCGTGCGCGGGACGAGCGTCGACGAGCTGCTCGCGGCCGACGACGTCGACGTGGTGCTCAACCTCACGATCCCCGCCGCCCACGCCGACGTCGCGACCCGGGCGCTCGCCGCGGGCAAGCACGTCTACGGCGAGAAGCCCCTGGCGATGTCCACAGCCGAGGCCGAACCGGTGCTCGAGGCAGCCCGGGCCGCGGGCCTCCGGGTCGGCAGTGCTCCGGACACCGTGCTCGGCACCGGCATCCAGACCGCTCGGGCCGCCCTCGACGACGGCCTGATCGGCACCCCGGTCGGCGCGGCCGTCGCCTGGAGCGCCCCCGGTCACGAGCTCTGGCACCCGGCACCCGCGTTCTACTACCAGCCCGGTGGCGGCCCGCTGCTCGACATGGGCCCCTACTACCTGACCAGCCTCGTCACGTTCTTCGGACCGGTCGTCCGGGTGAGCGGCAGTGCCACCCGCTCCACCCGTGAGCGCACCGTCGCGACCGGACCGAACGCCGGCACGTCGATCCCGGTCGACATCGACACCCACGTGGTCGCGATCCTCGAGCACGAGAACGGCGTCGTCTCGACCGTCACCGTCTCGTTCGAGGTGTGGGCGACCCGCGCACCGCTCTTCGAGGTGTACGGCACGGCCGGCACCCTCGGTGTGCCGGACCCGAACCGGTTCTCGGACCCGGTGTCGATCGCCACGTCGGACGACCGCGAGTGGCGCGAGCTGCCGGTCTCCGCCGGGTACACCGACGCCGGTCGCGGCTACGGACTCGCCGACCTGGCGCACGCGATCACCACGGACCGTCCGCACCGGGCCTCCGGCGACCTCGCGTTCCACGTGCTCGAGGTCATGGAGGCCGTCTCGGCCGCGGCCCGCGACCACGCGGTCGTCGATGTGCACTCGCGCGTCGACCGCCCCGCCACCGTCCCCGCCGGGTCCGACCCCGGGTCATGGTGACAGCCCTCGACCACAGCACGGACCTCGACCACCGCACGGAAGGACGACGACGATGACGACGACGGACGCGAGCGACCAGGCGGAGCCGACCCGGGCCTCCAGGCCGGTCACGCTGTTCACCGGACAGTGGGCCGACCTGCCCTTCGAGGAGGTCGCCCGGCTCGCCGGCGACTGGGGGTACGACGGACTCGAGATCGCCTGCTGGGGCGACCACCTGGACGTCCGGCGCGCCGCGACGGACCCGGCGTACGTCGCCGAGCGGCAGGCGATCCTGGAACGCAACGGGCTGCGGGTCTGGACCATCGCGAACCACCTGGTCGGCCAGGCCGTGTGCGACGACCCCATCGACCAGCGGCACGAGGACATCCTGCCGCCGCACGTCTGGGGCGACGGCGAGGCCGAAGGTGTCCGACAGCGTGCCGCCGAGGAGCTCCAGTGGACCGCACGCGCCGCAGCGGCACTCGGGGTCGACACCGTCACCGGGTTCTCCGGGTCGTCGATCTGGAAGACCGTCGCGGGCTTCCCGCCGGTCCCGCCGAGCATGATCGACGCCGGATACCAGGACTTCCACGACCGGTGGTCGCCGATCATCGACGTGTTCGAGGAGGTCGGGGTCCGCTTCGCGCTCGAGGTGCACCCGTCCGAGATCGCCTACGACTACTGGACCGCCAAGCGCACGCTCGAGCTCTTCGCGGACCGGCCGGCGTTCGGGTTCAACTTCGACCCCTCCCACTTCGTCTGGCAGGACCTCGACCCCGCCGCGTTCCTGCTCGACTTCGCCGACCGGGTGTACCACGTGCACTGCAAGGAGTCGGTGAAGCAGCTCGACGGGCGCAACGGCCGGCTCGGCTCACACCTGCCGTGGGGTGACCCGCGCCGCGGCTGGGACTTCGTGACCGCCGGACACGGTGACGTGCCGTGGGAGCGCGTGTTCCGCGTGCTGAACCACATCGGGTACACCGGCCCGACCAGCGTCGAGTGGGAGGACGCCGGCATGGACCGACTCGTCGGAGGACCCGAGGCGCTGGCGTTCGTGCGGCAGCTCGGCACGATCGCGCCGCCGGAGGCCTCGTTCGACGCCGCGTTCTCGCGTTCGCGGTGACCGGCGGTTCCGGGCGTACCTGCCGGATCCGGGCGTACCTGGTCGTTCGTTTCGACCAGGTGTGCCCGATCCCGCTTCCCATCGCGGGCGTTCTGGGAAGGACCGAACACGCGAGGATGGGCCAGCACACACGGAGCACGACCGAGAGGACCCGATGGCTCGCCTGACAGCGGCACCCGTCGTCGCGCAGACCCCGACACGCGGCAACGCTGCGCGCGTCCTCCGCCTGGTGCACGAGGACGGTCCCATCACCCGCGCCGAGATCACCCGACGCACCGGTCTCAACCGGTCGACCACGCTCACGCTCGTCGGTGAACTGGTGGAGCGCGGACTCGTGCACGAGGACGTCCCTGCAACGGGAGGCACGACCGGCGGCACGGGAGGCACGACGAGCGGCGCGACCGCAGGCGTCGGCCGTCCGAGTCCCGTCGTCCGCGCCGTGGCTGAGGTGGTCGCCGTCGCCGTCACGGTCGAGGTGGACGCCGTCACCGTCGCGTTGGTCGGGCTCGACGGTAGCGTGCGCGACCGTGCGGTGGCGTCGAGTCGCTCGGCCCCGACCGCTGCCCAGGCAGTCGAGACCATCGCCGGACTCCTGGACGAGCTGGTCGCCGGGGACGCCGCACCCGCCCGGATCGCCGGCATCGGCGTCGCCGTGCCCGGGACCGTACGGGTCGAGGACGGCGTGGTCCGCTCCGCGCCCCACCTGGGCTGGCACGACGAACCGATCGCCCGTCCCCTCGCCGAGCGCACCGGCCTGCCGGTCCGTGCGACGAACGACGCGAACTCCGGTGCCTGGGCGGAGCGCCTGTACGGCAGCGGCCGCGGAGTCGACGACCTGATCTACCTCAACGGCGGCGCGAGCGGTATCGGCGGCGGTGTCATCAGCGCCGCCCGGCCCCTCAGCGGCGCGGACGGCTACGCCGGCGAGCTCGGCCACACGTTCGTCGCGGCGAACGGTGTCCGCTGCCACTGCGGGGCCGTCGGGTGCCTCGAGACCGAGGCCTCGCGCGACGCCCTCGTCGCGGCGGCCGGTGTCGCTCCGGACGACCCGTCCGCGCTCGCCGCGGTGCTCGCGCAACGCCGACCCGAGGTCGAGCGGGTGGTCGACCGCCAGGTCACCGCTCTCGCGACCGCACTCCGCAACGCGATCCACACCGTCAACCCCGAGGTGGTCGTCCTCGGCGGGTTCCTCGGGGTGCTGCTCGAGCACGTCGGCGACCGCATCGAGGTCGAGGTCCGCGCCCAGTCGATGGCCGCCGTGACCGAACGGCTGCGGATCGCTCCGGCGGCGCTCGGTGCCGACGTGCTGCTCCGCGGCGCCGCCGAACTCGGGTTCCGCGACCTGCTGCGCGACCCGACGGCAGCCCGGCTCGTCCCGAGGCCAGCTCCAGCCGGCACCACGACCGCCCACACGCCCGACCGCTCCACCACCCCCACGTCCGACCGCGACGCCGCGGCCGAGGAAGCGAGAACCCCATGACCTCCATCCAGCGCCAGCGCACCAGCGTGCTGCTCGGGACCCAGGACCTGACCGTCGAGGACCGCCCCGTCCCCGAGGTCGAACCGGGCGACGTGCTCGTCCGGGTCGCCGCCGTCGGGGTGTGCGGCTCCGACGTGCACTACTACCGCCACGGCCGCATCGGGGACTTCGTCGTCGAGGAGCCCCTCGTCCTCGGTCACGAGCTGTCCGGCACGATCACCGCTGTCGGCGCTGGCGTCGACCCCGCCCGCGTCGGGGAGCGCGTCGCCGTCGAACCGCAGCGCCCGTGCCACCGCTGTGCGCAGTGCCTGGCCGGCCGCTACAACCTCTGCCCGCACATGCGCTTCTACGCGACCCCGCCGGTCGACGGCGCCTTCGCCGAGTTCGTCACGATCGAGGCCGAGTTCGCCCACGTCCTGCCCGACTCCGTCTCGTTCGAGGCCGGTGCCCTGCTCGAACCGCTGTCCGTCGGGATCGCCGCGGTCCGCAAGGCCGGCATCGTCCCCGGCTCCTCGGTGCTCATCGCCGGTGCCGGCCCGATCGGGATCATCTGCGCCCAGGCCGCGCGGGCCTTCGGCGCCACCCGGATCGTCATCAGCGACCTGGTCCCCGAGCGCCGGGAGCGTGCGTTGCAGTACGGCGCCACCGAGGTCGTCGACCCGACCGTGGTGTCCGTCGCCTCGGACATCGCACCGGTCGACGCGTTCATCGACGCCAGCGGTGCTCCCCGTGCCGTGTCCGACGGCATCAAGGCCGTCGGACCAGCGGGCGCCGCGGTGCTCGTCGGGCTCGGCAACTCCGAGATGACCCTGCCCGTCGAGCACATCCAGAACCTCGAGGTCACGGTCACCGGCATCTTCCGCTACACCGGCACGTGGCCCGTCGCGATCGGCCTGGTCGCGTCCGGACAGATCGACCTCGACTCGCTCGTGACGGGTCGGTTCGGCCTCGACGAGGTCCGCGAGGCACTCGAGAGCGACACCGACCCGGAGTCCCTCAAGTCGGTCGTGTACCCCGGCGGCGTGCCCGCCTGAGCGCGCACGGTGCGCGGTTCGCCGCCCCGTGCCGCGTTGCGTGCCACGTGCGGGGTTGCGACCGGACACGGTGCGCGGAAGCTCGCACCGGGTGACGACGCGCGCACGGTGCGGACGGGAGGCCCGTGGCCAGGCCGCCACGCGCCTCCCGTCCGGCTCGTGACCCGGAACGGGGCCACCGGCGCGTCACCGGGACGCGCTACGGTTCGCGCATGACCGCTTCACCGGCCGCCGTCGTGCCGCAGCGCACCGACCGGCGCGCGCTCGTGTCCTGGGCGCTGTGGGACTGGGGGTCCGCGGCGTTCAACGCCGTCGTCACCACGTTCGTGTTCAGCACGTACCTGGCCAGCCGGGCGTTCGTCGACCCGGCGAAGGTGGCCGACACGTCCGCCGCGGGCACGGCGTTGGTGGAACGCGAACTCGCCCACAACGCCGCGGTGGTCTCCACAGCCCTGACGATCGCCGGCATCGTCGTCGCGCTCGTGGCCCCGGCGATCGGGCGCCTCGCTGACTCGTCCGGGCACCGCCGCCGGTCCGTGCTCATCGCCACGATCGGCATCGTGCTTTCCATCGGCGGCATGGTCTTCGTCGCACCGAGCCAGCCGTACCTGGTGCTCGGGGCGGCGCTGCTCGGCATCGGCACGGTCGCGTACGAGATCGCGAGCGTGGGCTACAACGCCATGATCGGGCAGGTCGCGTCAGGGGAGCGCACCGGACGGGTGTCCGCGATCGGGTGGGCCGCCGGGTACTTCGGCGGCATCGTGCTGCTCGTGCTGCTGCTCGTGCTCTGCATCCAGGACTTCCGCGGCGACGGCGTCGTCGGCGGACTCCTGCAGCTGCCGGCCACCGTCGCGACCGGGCAGTGGGACGTCCGCGTCGCCATCGGCATCGCCGCCGTGTGGCTCGCGGTCAGCTCGATCCCGCTCTTCGTCGTCGTGCCCGAGGCCGCGCCCGACCACCGGCACACCGGCGGCGTGTTCGGTGCCTACCGCGACCTGGGTCGGGACATCGCCCGGCTCTGGCGCGAACGGCGGAACGTGCTCGCGTTCCTGGTCGCCAGCGCGGTGTTCCGCGACGGCGTCGGCGCGGTGTTCACCTTCGGCGGGATCATCGCGGCGCAGGTGTTCGGGTTCAGCGCCTCGCAGGTCATCCTGTTCGCCATCGCCGCGAACGTCGTCGCCGGCGTCGCCACCTTCGTGTCCGGACGGCTCGACGACCGCTTCGGCTCGCGCGCGCTCATCATGGTGTCGCTGATCGGCCTCGCTGCCTGCGGGCTCGGCGTCCTGGCGGTCGGCAGTCGGACGGAGTGGTTCTGGGTGCTGGGGCTGACCCTGGCGTTGTTCGTCGGACCGGTGCAGTCGTCGTCGCGGGCGTACCTGGCGCGGCTGGCGACCCCCGGCCGCGAGGGCGAGCTCTTCGGCCTCTACGCCACCACCGGCCGGGCGGCGTCGTTCCTGGCGCCGGCACTGTTCGGTGTCGCGGTGACGGTCGGCGGCTCGACGCGTTTCGGGATCCTCGGGATCGTGGTGGTGCTCGTCGTGGGGCTGGTGCTCATGGCGTTCGTGAAGGCCGAGCCGCGGGTGCTGCGCGGGTAGGTGTTCGGGTGTAGCTGGTCGTTTCGGGCGTAGCTGGTCGTTTCTTCCGGCCAGGTACGCCCGATCCCGCTTTCCATCCCGAGGTCGATGGGAAGGAACGTCACCGGTGCGGTTGTGCGCACGGTTCTGCACAGGGCCGCGGTTCCACCGGACTCCGCGGCGCGGGTGCGCCAGGATGGACCCATGACCGACCAGCGCATCGCCGTCGTCGTCCTCGCCGCCGGGCAGGGCACGCGCATGAAGTCGTCCACCCCCAAGGTGCTGCACCGGCTCGCCGGGCTGCCGCTCATCGCGCACGTGCTGCGGACGGCGTCGTCCCTCGGGCCGGAGCACGTGGCCGTGGTCGTGCGGCACGAGCGTGACCTGGTCGCAGCGGAGATCACCGAGCGCGCGCCCGACGCCATCATCGTCGACCAGGACGACGTCCCCGGCACCGGCCGTGCGGTCGAGGTCGCGGTCCAGGCGCTCCCCACCGACTTCGACGGTGCCGTCGTGGTGCTCTCCGGCGACGTCCCGTTGCTCGACGCGGGCTCGCTCCGGACGCTGGTCGACGCGCACCTCGGCGCGGCCAACGCCGTCACCCTCGTCAGTGCGATCGCGCCCGACCCGACCGGGCTCGGGCGCGTGGTGCGGGACGGCTCCGGGGCGTTCGTCGGCGTCGTCGAGCACAAGGACGCGACGGCCGACCAGCTCGCGATCACCGAGACGAACGCCGGCATCTACGCCTTCGACGCCGCCCACCTGCGTGCCGTGCTGCCGTCGCTGACGACCGCCAACGCACAGGGCGAGAAGTACATCACCGACGCGCCGACGCTCATCGCCGGGCGCGGGGGGATCATCGACGTCGTCACGCTCACCGACCCGTGGCTCGTCGCCGGCATCAACGACCGCGCGCAGCTGTCCGACGCCGCCCGCGAGCTCAACGCCCGCATCGTCCGCCGACACCAGCTCGCCGGCGTCACCGTGCAGGACCCGGCCACCACCTGGATCGACCTCGACGTCTCGATCGAAGCGGATGCCGAGGTCCTGCCCGGCACCCAGCTCCTCGGCGCGACCGCCATCGCCGCCGGTGCCGTCGTCGGGCCGGACACCACGCTGCGCGACACCGAGGTGGGCGCCGGCGCGACGGTGAACCGGGTCGACGCCACCCTCGCGGTCATCGGTGACGGTGCCTCGGTAGGGCCGTTCGCGTACCTGCGTCCGGGCACGATCCTGGGCGACCAGGGCAAGATCGGCACCTTCGTCGAGACGAAGAACGCGAAGATCGGGCGCGGCAGCAAGGTCCCGCACCTGTCGTACATCGGCGACGCCGAGGTGGGCGAGGACTCGAACATCGGTGCGAACACGATCACCGCGAACTACGACGGCGTGCACAAGCACCGCACCGAGGTCGGCTCGCACGTTCGTACAGGCTCGCACAACGTGTTCGTCGCCCCGGTTAGGATTGGTGACGGTGCGTACACGGGTGCCGGAACGACGGTCCGCAAGGACGTCCCGGCCGGATCGCTCGCGATCAGCTACGCCCCACAGCGCAACACCGACGGATGGGTCGAGGAACACCGACCCGGCACACCGGCGGCCGAGGCTGCTCGGCACGCGAACGGCGAATAGATCCTGGCGACCACCGGTCGTCGACATCGACCCCACACGGGTCAGGGAGTGAGCACCGCACTTGTCCGGAATCAAGACAACCGGCCAGAAACGACTCGTCCTCGTCTCGGGGCGAGCACACCCGGCGCTCTCCGCCGAGATCGCAGAGGAACTCGGTGTCGACCTGGTCCCCACCGATGCCCGGACCTTCGCGAACGGTGAGCTGTACGTCCGGTTCGACGAGTCGGTCCGCGGGTGCGACGCGTTCGTCATCCAGTCGCACACGGCACCGATCAACGAGTGGCTCATGGAGCAGCTCATCATCGTCGACGCGCTGAAGCGGGCCTCGGCCAAGCGCATCACCGTCGTCGCCCCGTTCTACCCGTACGCCCGTCAGGACAAGAAGGGCCGCGGCCGCGAGCCGATCTCGGCCCGCCTGGTCGCCGACCTGTTCAAGGCCGCGGGCGCGCACCGCATCATGAGCGTCGACCTGCACGCCGCCCAGATCCAGGGCTTCTTCGACGGCCCGGTGGACCACCTCTTCGCCATGCCGGTGCTGCTCGAGCACTTCCGCGAGATCCTCGACCCGTCGATGCTGACGGTCGTGTCGCCCGACATGGGGCGCGTCCGCGTCGCCGACATCTGGTCCGAGAAGCTCGGCGCACCCCTCGCCATCATCCACAAGCGTCGCGACCCGCTGGTCCCGAACCAGGTCACGGTCCACGAGATCGTCGGCGACGTCTCCGGCCGCTGGTGCCTGCTCGTCGACGACCTGATCGACACCGGGCGCACGATCGCCAAGGCAGCTGAGGCGTTGAAGGCTGCCGGTGCGATCGGCGTCGTCGTCGCCGCGACCCACGCAGTGTTCTCCGACCCGGCCACCGAGCTCCTGCAGAGCGAGTTCATCGACCGTGTCGTCGTCACCGACACCCTGCCGGTGCCGGTCGAGAAGCGCTGGGACCGTCTCGAGATCCTGCCGATCGCCCCGCTCCTGGCCCGCGCCATCCACGAGGTCTTCGACGACGGGTCCGTCACGTCGATGTTCGACGGCGCAGCGTAGCGGAGCCGTCGAACCATGGGCACAGCCGACGGCGCCTCACCGTCTCGTCGACGTGACGTGTCTGCGGAACGTTCGTGACCCATCCCGCGCGTGACGCCCTCGCGGCCCGGCTCCGGGCCACGGGGAGCGTCTTCGCCGAGGACGAAGCCGACCTGCTCCTCGAAGCAGGCGACGGTGAACCCGTCCGGCTGCGTTCCCTGGTCCAGCGTCGCCTCGCCGGTGAGCCGCTCGAGTACGTCCTCGGCTGGGCCGCCTTCGACGGACACCGTATCCGGGTGACACCTGGGGTGTTCGTCCCCCGTGCCCGGACGACCGTCGTGGTCGAGCAGGCTGCCCGTCGGTTGCAGCGCTACGACCGCGTGGTCGACCTGTGCTGCGGCGCCGGTGCGATCTCGGTGGCGTTGTTCGGCCGGGTCGGCGCGCTCGACCTCGTGGCCACGGACGTCGACCCGGATGCCGTCGACGTCGCGGCCGAGAACATCGGCGACCGTGGGATCGTCGTCGCCGGCGACCTGTTCGCGCCGCTGCCGGACCGGTTCCGCGGCGCCGTCGACGTCATCGCGGTGAACGCCCCGTACGTTCCGACGGCGTCGATCGCGATGATGCCGGTCGAAGCGCGGGAGCACGAGCACCGCGTGGCCCTCGACGGTGGCGCGGACGGCCTCGACCTGCACCGGCGGATCGCCGCAGGAGCGGGAGAGTGGCTGCGCCCCGGTGGTTCGGTCGTGATCGAGGTGTCGGTGGCGCAGGCAGATGCGTCGGTCGCGGCGTTCGTGTCCGCCGGGTTCACTGCCGTGGTCGAGCAGGACGACGAGGTCGACGGCACCTGCGTCGTCGCGACGCTCCCCGTCTGACCCGACGAGTCTGACCCGACGAGTCTGACCCGACGAGTCTGACCCGACGACCCGACCCGCACGAGTTCGACCCGCACGGGCTCGACCCGCGCGAGTTCGGCCGGCGCCTGGTTCGCCGACCGGTCGCGACACGCCGCTCAGTTCCGTCGAGGTCGCACAGACGGCCGTTCGAACGCTCGACATGCCGAGATCTCGGAACCTCGACGACCAGCGGACGGCGTGCCGCACGGCCTCACCCGACGCCCCCGACGCGCGCCGGCCAGCGCTACTTCGCGTCGACCGTCACCGACGCCCAGCCCGAGGCCCCGTTCGGCGCGGGCGGCCGCTCGACGCTCGTCTGCACCTCGCCGTCGGCGCTCACGGCACGGACCTCGATCCGGTGCGAGCCCGCGGTCGGCGTCCACCGCAGCACCCACTGGCGCCAGGTGTCCGCGGACACCGACTCGGCGAGTTCCGCCTGCTGCCACGCACCCGAGCCGACCCGGACCTGCACGGCCTTCACCCCGGTGTGCGGCTGCCAGGCGACCCCGGCGATGGCGACCTGCTCGCCGACGGTCACGGTCGTCCCGTTCCGTGGGGTGTCGATGCGCGACTCGAGCTTCACGGGCCCGCGTTCCGACCATCCGCGCGGCGTCCAGTAGCCCTGCGCATCGGCGAAGCGCGTGACCTCCATCTCGGTCACCCACTTCGTCGCCGACACGTACCCGAACAGCCCGGGCACGACCATCCGCGCCGGGAACCCGTGCTCGGTCGGCAGCGGTTCGCCGTTCATGCCGATGGCGAGCAGCGCGTCGGTGCCCTCGTCCTGCAGGACGTCCAACGGCGTCCCGGCGGTGAACCCGTCGATGCTGCGGGAGAGCACCATGTCGGCGTCCCCGGTCGGCTTCGCGCGGGCCAGCAGCTCCCGGATCGGGTACCCGAGCCAGAGCGCGTTGCCGATCAGGTCGCCGCCGACCTCGTTGGACACGCAGCTCAGGGTGGCCATGTGCTCTTCGAGCGGCAGGGCCAGCAGCTCGTCCCACGTCAGCGTGACCTCGTTCTCGACGGCGCCGTGGATGCGAAGGCTCCAGTCGGCCGGGTCGATCGAGGGGACACGCAGCGCGGTGTCGATCCGGTAGAAGTCGGCGTTCGGTGTGACGTACGGCGTGATCCCGTCGACGTCGAGCGAGGCGCCGCCCGGCACGGCCGGTGCGGGTGTCGCCGCCGCGGGCAGGCGCACGGCTCGTCGGGCAGCGGCGACCGCCTGCATCGCGGACGACCCCACCCGGGAGGCCGTGCCCACCACGACCGCGACCGCTGCGGTCGCGACACCCCAGACCAGGAACGCGCGGCGCTCGGTCGAGGCAGGTCGCGGTGACGCCGACGGGACGGCCGCTGCGGCCTCCCAGCGCCGGAGCCGACGGAGCAGCAGTCGCAGGGTGATCACGGCGGCTGCCACGCCGAACACGGTGGGAGCGCCGTCGAACGTGCCGCTGCCGGAACGGGTGCTCACCGCGATGAGCGCGAGCACGCCACCGACGGCGAAGACGAGTGCCCCGAAGGGCGGCCGAGCGCGCTCGAGGACCCCGGCCCCGGCGCTGATCGCGGCGACGATGACGGTCATGAGCGCGAACAGTGCGACCTTGTCGCCGGTGCCGAACAGGGCGACCATCAGGTTCTTGGCCCCGGCCGGTGCGAGGTCGATCACGGCGGACCCGACGGCCACCAACGGGCTGCCGGCACCACCGAGGAGCAGCGCCCCGAACTCCGCGATCCCGAGGAAGGCGGCGGCGGCCACGAGACCGACGGCCGCAGCGAGGACCGCGGGCCGGCGGAGCGGGGCTCCGGCCGGGTGTTCGTCCGTCGATGGGTCGTCCGGCGTCGGGACGTCCGTGGTGCGTTCGGTGGTCACCGCCCGAGCGTAGGTCGCCCGGCCGCTCGTCCGCTGTGCGTGCGGTTCCCCGGGCGTTCACCGACCCCGGCCAGCACCTGCCGATCGGGCCGTGCGAGGATCGGGGTGTGCCGAGGCATCCAGATCCAGTTCCGCGCCCCGGCCGCGCCCGCCGATCCGACCGCACGCCGATGTCGGCTGCACAGCGCCTGTCCACGTTGCGGTGGGTGATCGTGGGCATCTGGGCGGCGCTCCTCACCGCGCGGATCATCGTCGTCGCGACGGCACCTGACGTGGACCTGTCCTGGTTCGGGATCGTCGAGTTCGGTGCGATCGCGCTGGGCGTCACGGTCATCGTGGTCGCGGTCTTCCGTGCCGCTGCGGTGCGACGTCGGCACGCTGACGAGGCCCTCGCGCTCGCCATCCGCCGCATCGACCCCACGGTCTGGCTAGTGCCGGCGGCTCCGACGACCGAACTGCGCGACGCGATCGCCGAGGTCCGGCCGGAGGTGAGCCTCGGTGCCCGTGTGACGTGGGCGTTCGGGGCGACCGAGGCCTCCCTGTGGGAACTCGACGACCGCAAGGCCACACGGTTGCTCGTGGTCCGGTGGAGCCGGGTGGTGCACGTCGGGATCGAGGACGTCCACGGCGACGGTGACCACGCCGATGCCCGTCGGGCGTGCGCGGTCGCGATCCACTACGTCCGGCCGGACGACACACCGGCGGTCGCGACCTTCTTCGTGCGGACGGCTCCCGGCTCTCGTCGGCTGCTCGGCCGCGGACAGCGGCTGGACCGGCTCGTCGCCGACCTCGCGCGCGAGCGCATCGTCGCCTGAACCGAGCGCTTCGTCGTGACCGAGCGCACTGCGGTCGGACGTGGGAAGGGCCCCGCCGATCGGCAGGGCCCTTCGAGGGTGCGGTCGTGCCGCGGTCTAGTGGGTTGACGGTTCCTGGTCGACCTCGCGGCGGTCGTCGTCGGACCACAGCGTGTGGAAGGTACCGTCCTTGTCGATGCGCTGGTAGGTGTGCGCGCCGAAGAAGTCGCGCTGCCCCTGGATGAGCGAGGCGGGCAGCCGCTCGGAGGCGAGCGAGTCGAAGTAGGACAGCGCCGACGAGAAGCCCGGCGCGGGGATCCCCGATGCGGCGGCGATCCCGACGATGCGGCGCCAGGCGGCTTCACCCTCCTGCACGGCGTTCGCGAAGTACGGGTCGACGAGCAGTGACTCGAGCTCCGGGTTCTTGTCGTACGCCTCGACGATGCGGTTGAGGAACTGGGCACGGATGATGCAGCCGCCCCGCCAGATCTTCGCCACGTTGCCGAGGTTGATGTCCCAGCCGTACTCCTTCGCCCCGGCGATGATCAGGTCGAACCCCTGCGCGTAGGCGACGACCTTCGAGGCGTAGAGCGCCGCGCGGACGTCGTCCTCGAAGCCGTCGGGGACCTCGGCGATGGCGGGCCGGTCCGGGAACGCCTGCTGCACCGCGGCACGCTGCGAAGGCTTCGACGACACTGCGCGGGCGAACACCGCTTCGCCGATGCCGGAGACCGGGATGCCGAGTCCGACCGCGTTCTGCACGGTCCACACGCCGGTGCCCTTGGACCCCGCTTCGTCGCGGATGACGTCGACGAGGGGCTTGCCGGAGTCGGCGTCGCGCTGCTTCAGGACCTCGACCGTGATCTCGATCAGGTAGGACTCGAGGTCGCCGCCGTTCCACTCCTGGAACACCTTGACCAGGTCCTCGACGGAGAGCCCGCCGACGCGGCGGAGCAGGTCGTAGGACTCGGCGATGAGCTGCATGTCGGCGTACTCGATGCCGTTGTGCACCATCTTGACGAAGTGGCCGGCGCCGTCGGTGCCGATGTGGGTCACGCAGGGCTCGCCCTCGGCGACCGCCGCGATCGACTTGAGGATGGGGCCCAGGGTCTCCCAGGCTTCCTTCGAGCCGCCGGGCATGATCGACGGCCCCTTGAGCGCGCCCTCTTCACCACCGGAGATGCCCGTGCCGACGAAGTTGAGGCCCTTCTCGCGCAGGTCGTGCTCACGCCGGATCGTGTCGTGGAAGTTGGCGTTGCCGCCGTCGACGATGATGTCGCCTTCCTCGAACTTCTCGGCGAGCTGCGAGATCACGGCGTCGGTGCCCTTACCGGCCTGCACCATGATGATCGCCGTGCGCGGCTTCGAGAGCGAGGCGACGAAGCCGTCGATGTCCTCGGACGCGATGAAGCCGGCGTCACCGTGCTCCTTGATGAGTTCTTCGGTGCGGGCGTAGGTGCGGTTGTACACCGCGACCGTGTTGCCCTCACGCGACGCGAGGTTGCGTGCGAGGTTCGACCCCATGACGGCGAGGCCGATGACCCCGATGTTCGCCTGACCAGTGCTGTCTGCCACGTCGTCTCCTTTGTCCGGACGTGACACCAACCTACGGTCGGCGCCCTGGGACCGCACGGGTGTTACGGCAACTGGGGACCACTGTTCACCCCGTCAATACTGTGGAGGGATGACCGACACCGCTGTCCTCCCACCTGTCCTCGTCATGGGCGTCTCCGGTTCCGGCAAGTCCACGATCGGGCAGGCGCTCGCCGACGCGCTCGCCGAGCAGGGCGAACCGACCGTGTTCGTCGACGCCGACGACCTGCACCCGGCCGCGAACAAGGAGAAGATGCGGCAGGGCATCCCCCTCACCGACGACGACCGCTGGCCGTGGCTCGACGCCTGCGCCGCGCAGATCGCCGCCGTCGAGGCGTCCGGGAGCCGCTGCGTGATGGCCAACTCGGCCCTCAAGCGCGTCTACCGGGATCGGCTCCGGCAGTCGGCGCCGGGCCTCGTCATCGCGTTCCTGGACGGCTCGCACGACCTCATCGCCGAGCGGCAGGCGCACCGGCACCACGAGTACATGCCGTCGTCGCTGCTCGACTCCCAGTTCGCGACGCTCGAACGGCCGCAGGCCGACGAGGCCGCCGTCGACGTCTCCATCGACGGGCCGGTCGACGACACGGTGACGACGATCCTCGCGGCGCTGTCGGTCACTTCCGGCTGAGCTCGGACAGCCGGGCGCGGTACTCCTCGGCATCGATGTCGCCGCGCGCGAAGCGGTCGGCGAGGACGCCGCGAGCGTCGGAACGGGCCCGCCACGACCCGCGTCGGAGCACGCCGAACACCAGGAAGACGACGAGGAACACGACCAAGAAGAACACCGGGAACACGAAGAACGGGAAGCCCGGGCCCTGCCAGTGCGGCCCGTACGTCGCTGCCGCGGTGAGTGCTGTTGCCGAGATGGTGCTGAACACGGGGACCTCCAGTGGTCGGGTTGGGTGCCGCAGGAGCGACAGGACAAGCGTCCGGTCTGGAGGCCCGTCCCGCGTCCGCCACCGAGGCGCACTTCCGTCTGCTCCCACGGGCGTGGACGGGGTTCTCCTGCACACCCCGGTACTCCCGGGGGAGTACTCCACAGGTCCTCGTGCGGCCGATGCCGCCGCGGACGGGCGACCCTAGGCTCGACCCATGACCACGGCACCGCGCAGCGACGACCTCGACCGGGCCGGTGCCCGGTGGCGGGGCCGTCCCCGGTTCGCCCGGGTCGGGCGGGTCGTGCCGGTCGCGTTCGTGCAGATCGTCGGGACCCTGGTGGCCGCGCGGATCACGCCCGCCGGTCCGGGCGGACCACCGTGGACCCGATCCGCGGCGGCCGTCGGAGTGGACCCGGTCGTCCTGGGCCCACTCGCGGTCGCGCTGCTCGTGGCGGGGGTCGTCGTCCTGCCGTGGCGCTGGCGGTGGCCGCGGTCCGTGCTGTTGCTGACCTTGGCCACGACCGTCGGGTACGCCGTCGTCGTCAGTCCGCGCGGACCGTTCGTGGCCGCCTTGACGATGGCGATGGCGAACGCGTGGTTGCGCGGCCACCGTCGGACCGTCGCTGCTGCCGCGGTCGTCGCAGTGGCCGTCCTGCCGACGGCCGACGTCGTGCTCGGTCGGGCACCGACGATCGACCTCGCGGCCGTCGGACTCTGCGTCGCGTGGGTCACGGTGACGATCGTGGTCGCCGAACTCGTCCGGGTGCGGACCGAACGCGTGGCCGAACGCCGTCGTGCCCGTGCCGAAGCCGAGCGTCGGCGCGCGGGTGAGGAACGGGTGCGCATCGCACGGGAGCTGCACGACTCGGTTGCCCACAGCATGTCCCTCATCACCCTGCAGGCCGGCGTCGCGCTGCACCTCGGTGCGGAACTCCCGGCTCCGACCAGACAGGCCCTGGTCAACATCCGCGACTCGAGTCGCGATGCCCTCGTCGAGCTCCGGACGATCCTCGGGGTCCTCCGGTCGGTCGACGGCGACCGGCGCGACGGCGACCGGCGCGACGGCGACCGGCGCGACGGCGACCGGCGCGACGGTGACGGACCGGACCGGAGTCCCGTCGCCGGACTCGAACGTGTCCCCGACCTCGTGGAACGTGCCCGAGCCGCCGGCGTCGCCATCGAGCTCTGCGTCGACGGCGATCTCGGGTCGGTGCAGGGGACCACCGGGCGCAGCGCGTTCCGCATCGTGCAGGAGTCCGTGACCAACGTCATGAAGCACGCCCCGGGGCACGTCGCTCGCATCGAGGTCACCATCGGACCCGACGTCGTGGACCTCGCAGTCGAGGACCGACCGACGCCCGGCGCGCCGACCTCGTCCGAGGGCACCGTGCCGGCCGGACTCGGCACGACGGGCAACGGCGTCATCGGCATGCGGGAGCGAGCGGCCGCGGTCGGCGGCGACCTACGAGTCGGCCCGACGACGGACGGCGGCTGGCGGGTTGCGGCCAGGTTGCCGCTGGCGACGGATGGTTCGGTCGACTCCGCGGGTGGCGCAGTGGACCCGGCCGACGCGTCGGAAGGTGGCAGCGCATGACCACCATCACCGTCCTGCTCGTCGACGACCAGGTGCTCGTCCGAGCCGGTCTCCGGGCGCTCCTCGATGCCGAGCCGGGCATGACCGTCATCGGCGAGGCGGGGGACGGGGACGACGCCGTCGACCTCGCCCGCAGCCTGCGTCCCGACGTCGTGCTCATGGACATCCGGATGCCGGGCACCGACGGCATCGCTGCGACGCGACGGATCAGCGCCGACGCCGCGCTCGACGGGGTGCACGTGGTCATCCTCACGACCTTCGAGCAGGACGACTACGTGTTCGAGGCGATCCGCTCCGGTGCCGCCGGGTTCCTGGTGAAGGACACCGAGCCGGCCGAACTCCTCCGGGCTGTCCGCACCGTGGTCGCCGGGGATTCGCTCCTCTCGCCGCGGGCGACCCGCTCCCTGATCGAGGCCTACGCGACCCACGCCAAGCCCGCGTCCCTCGCTCCGGGCCTCGGCGTCCTCACCGCCCGTGAGCGCGAGGTCATGCAGCTCGTCGCGATCGGCCTCACCAACACCGAGATCGCCGAGCAGCTCTTCGTCAGCCCGCTCACCACGAAGACGCACGTGTCCCGCGCGATGATCAAGCTCGGCGCCCGTGACCGCGCGCAACTCGTCGTCTTCGCCTACGAGACCGGCCTCGTCACCCCCGGCTGGCAGCCCTGATGCCCCGGTACGCTCGCGGGATGAACGTCATGCGCACTGATCTCGACGCACTGCTCGACCGCGCGCTCACCGAGTACGCCGACGCGCTCACACGCCTCGCGACCCGCCTGAGCTGACCGGACTCACCGCCGCGTCGCGCGGACGGCAGCGTGCGGCCGCCGTCCCGGATCGACCCGGACCCGGACGTCCACCACGTCGAACCCGTGGTCGTCGAGGACCTCCGCCAGCGCGCTCGTCGGCCACCGGTACGCCGTGACGACCGCGTGGTCGAAGGACTCGATCCAGGGCCCTTCGAAGAACCCGACCAGCAGGCCGCCGCCCGGCCGGAGCACCCTGCGGAACTCGGCGAAGACCTCGCCGACGCAGGACGGATCGTGGTGGATCACGGAGTACCAGGCGAGCACCCCGTCGACGCTGCCGTCGTCGAGACCGGTGGACTCGATCGCGCCCAGGCGGAAGTCGACGCCGTCGTGCGCGCGTCGTGCGTGCTCGACGAAGGGTGCGACCGCGTCGATGCCGATCACTGCGTGCCCACGATCCGCCAGGTGTGCGGCCCAGTGCCCCGGCCCGCACCCTGCGTCGAGGATGCGCGCACCGGATCCCGACGCCCAGGCCTCGACCTGTGTCCGGTCCTCGTCGTGGACGGCCGACATCGATCCGAGGAGCTCCGCGTACTCGCCCGCACGGTCGCCGTACGCAGCGGTCACGTCGAGGTCCATCGTCCGACCGTACCGGCGCCGGTGGCAACGGACGGCAACAGTCGCCGTCGGCACCTCGGACGAGTTGCATGGACCGCATGTCGTCCAGGGGACTCGGCGTCGTGGCCGGGGCAGAACTGACCGAGGTGGTCCGCCGCGCGGGCGCGGACCACGTGGAGCCGACGATCGCCGGCAACCTCGCGGTCCGCGACGGAACGGGGTGGCGGCGGAACGAGGTCTACGCCGGCCAGCGGTTCCCGTCCTTCGCCATCCTGGTGCCCGGCGATCTCCCGCTGCTGACCACGGAGCTCGGGACGGTCCGGTCGTACTTCGAGTCGGTCCTGCCGATCGTGCGGTCGGTCGCGGAACCGGGCGCGACGATCGTCTTCGGGTCGGGGACCGCTCGGAACGCTCCCGACGGCATGGCGGGCGACGACGCCCTGCGCCGGTTCGGCGAGGTGGTCCGGACCGCACGCGATGTGGCCGCCGCGAACGACCTGCGCATCGTGGTGGAACCCCTGAGCCGCGCGGAGACGAACGTCCTGCACACGGTCGATGCGACGGCGACGTTCCTCGACGGTGCCGCCCTCGACGGTGTCGGCGTCGTCGCCGACCTGTTCCACATCCGGAACGAGGGCGAGTCGTTCGAGGTCCTGCGGCGCCACGGCGACCGGATCGGGCACGTCCACCTCAGCGACCCGGACCGTCGGCCACCCGGCACGGTCGACGACGTCTGGCACGAGTTCCTCGCCGCCGTGCACGACGGCGGGTACCGGGGCGCCGTCTCGCTCGAGTGCCGGTGGGCGCTCGACGCCGAGACCGCCGAAGCCGAGATCCGTTCCGCGCTGGAACGCGTCCGCAGCGCCACGGCCACGGCCACGGCCCCGGCCCGCACCGCTACAGCTTGAACGTCGCCCGCGGGATGTCGGACACGATCCGCCGTGCGGTGCGGACGGCGTCGTCCTCCGAGATCTCGTGCGTGACGACGAGCGACGCCAGGTACGCCGCATCCGCTCGCCGCGCCATGTCGTGCCGCGCCGGGATGGAGCAGTACGCCCGGGTGTCGTCGATGAACCCGGAGGTCTTCGTGAACGACGCCGAGTCGGTGATCGCGGAGCGGTAGCGGCCGATCGCCGCCGGGGTGTCGATGAACCACCACGGTGCCCCGGCGTACACGGCGGGGTAGAAGCCGGCGAGCGGGCCGATCTCGCGCGAGAAGACGGTCTCGTCGACGGTGAACAGCACGAGGTGGAAGCCCGGAGCGGTGCCGAAGGACTCCAGGAGCGGTCGCAGCGGCGTGGTGAAGGAGCCGACGGCGGGCAGGTCGTGGCCGGTGTCCGGGCCGAAGCGTTCGAGCGTCGGCGCGTGGTGGTTCCGGATGACGCCGGGGTGCAGCTGCATGACGAGGCCGTCCTCGACGCTCATCTCGGCCCAGCGGTAGAGCATGTCGTGCCGGTACGCGGTGGCGTCCGCCTCGGAGACGGAAGACGGGTCGCGGAGCGCCTCGGCGTGGATTCGCTCGCGCGACGTGGCGGACAACGGCGACGATCCGGCGTCGAGCACCCCGGTGTCCGTGGCCGTCGCACCGTGCTCGATGAAGTACTGGCGACGGGCGCGGAGTGCTGCCAACAGCCCTGCGTGGGTGCCCGTGTCGATGCCGGCGGCCTGCCCGATGGACGCGACCACGGGCCTCCAGTCCGATCGTGACGGGTCGAACACGGCGTCCGCGCGGAACGTGGGGACCACCCGGCCGGTGAACGTGGGGTCGGCGGCGAGCTGCGCGTGCGCGGCGAGGTCGTCGGCGGGGCCGTCGGTGGTGGCGAGGACCTCGATGCCGAAGGTGTCGAACAGCGCGCGCGGGCGGAAGGCGGGCGAGGCCAGCAGACCGGCGATGTGGTCGTACTGGGCGTCGGCGTTCGCCGCCGACGGCTGCTCCGTCAGTCCGAAGACGTCGTGCAGCTCGGTCTCGAACCAGTAGCGGACGGGGGTGCCGAGGAAGTCGTCCCAGTGGTCCGCCAGGTTCCGCCAGATGGCTCGACCGGGAGGCACGGGGCTGGTCCCCGACAGGTCGGCGCGTCCCAGCGCGGCCAGGTCCACCCCGTTCGCGTGCGGCAACCGGAGCACGTAGTGGTCGGGCGTGATGAGCAGCGACGCGGGATCGCTGAACGGCTGGTCGGCGGCGATGAGCGCCGCGTCGACGTGTCCGTGCGGGGAGATGATCGGTGCGTCCTTGACCGCGTCGTAGACGGTCCGCGCCACCCGTCGCGCGCCGGGGTCGGCGGGGAGCAGCCGGTCGGGGTGCGGGGCGAGACGGGTGGCGGTGCTGGTCTGGGTCATCATCGACTCCTTCGAGAACGGTACGGACGGCGGGGCGCGGCAGGGCCGGCGGGTGCAGCAGGCGTGCGCCGGTGTCAGGCGGGCGCGGGACCCGTCGACTCCCGGACGGTCAGGTGGGTGGGCAGTGCGACGGCGCCGGTCATGTGCTCACCGGGCAGCTCGTCGGCGGGGATCGCACCGAGCCGGCCGAGCAGCATCCGGATCGCGACCCGGCCGGCGCGTTCGATCGGCGAGGTCATGGTGGTGAGCGGCGGGTTGCAGAAGTCGGCACCGAAGATGTCGTCGCAGCCGACGATGCTCATGTCCTCGGGGACGCGGACGCCCCGTTCCCGCAGCCGCGCGAGCATGCCGATCGCGATCAGGTCGTTGAAGGCGATGCAGGCGGTGGCCCCGGCGTGCACGGCGGCGTCGGCGGCTGCGGCTCCGGAGTCGACGAACGGCGCGTGCGGCCCGACGCGGGCGACGCGGACGCCGAGGCGCTTCGCGACGCGCACGAGCGCCTTCCACCGGCGTTCGTTCGACCACGAGCTGTCCGGACCGGCGACGTAGAGCACGTCGCGGTGGCCCAGGGAGACGAGGTGCTGCACGGCCTGCTCGACGCCGCCGGGGGTGTCGATGAGCACCGAGGGCACCCCGGCGGGGCGACGGTTGACGACGACGAGGGGGATCCGTTCGGCGAACCGGGCGATCTGGGCGTCGGACAGGCGTGAGGCGGTGAGGACGACGCCGTCGGCCTTCGCGCCGATCGAGCTCAGGGTGGCGAGCTCGGCGTCGGCGGACTCCTCGGTGTCGACGAGCAACTGCGTCCACCCGGCGCCGGCGAGCTGGTGCTGCGTGCCACGGATGACGTCGAAGTAGAACGGGTTCGTGATGTCGGAGACGAGCACGGCGACGGCCCGGGTGCGGCCCGACGTCAGGGCGCGTGCCTGCGAGTTGGCGACGTAGCCGAGTTCGCGGGCCGCGCGTTGGATGCGCTCCTGCGTGGTGTGGTTCACGCGGTCGGGCAGCGAGAGTGCGCGGGACACGGTCGACGGGGCCACGCCGGTCGCGTCGGCGATGTCCCGGATGGTCACGCGCCGGGCAGCGCTGAAACCGGCGCCGACGCTCGTGTCGGCGCTCGCGTCGGATCGCGTGCCGAAGCCGCTGCCGGCGCCGGAGACGTCGATGTCTGTGTCGCTCACGAGGCCGAACGTATTCGCGTCTGGCAACAAGTGGCAACCGGTTGCCGGATGTTGCCAACGGCGGAACAGTGGTGCCACCGGGCAGCGCCGCCCGGAGGAGGTCTCGAGGAGGAAGCCCCCGGATGAACAGAACACGGCTGAAGCCCCGCACCCTCGTCGGTGCCGTCGCGGTGATCGCCCTCGCCGCTCTCTCCCTGCAGGGCTGCGCCGTCGTGAACGGCAGCGGCGACGACCCGAACACCCTCCGCGTGATGATGGGCGCGGACACCACGTACCCCAAGGAGCGCAAGCAGTGGCAGCAGGACACCGCTGCCGAGTTCAAGCGCACCACCGGTGCGGACATCCAGTGGGAGACCTACTCGTCCGCGCAGGAGGAGTTGACCGCCATCCAGACCAGCGTCATCTCCGGCCAGGGCCCCGACGTGTACGCCATCGGCACCACGTTCACCCCGACCGCCTACGCCACCGGTGCCTTCGTCGAGATGGGATCGAAGGAGTGGCAGGCCATCGGCGGCAAGGACCAGTTCGACCCGGCCTCGTTCGGCATCTCGGGTCCGAGCGATTCGAAGCAGATCGGGATCCCGTTCGCCAGCCGCCCGTTCGTGATGGCCGTCAACAAGGACCTGCTCGCGAAGGCCGGCATCACCGACATGCCGACCACGTGGGACGAGCTGACCGAGGACGCGAAGGCCACCACCGGTGACGGCCGCCACGGCCTGGCGATCGCCTACGCCGACGGCTTCGACCCGTGGAAGTTCGTGTGGGGCATGGCGCAGAACGCCGGCAACACCATCGTCGACGGCTCGAAGGCCGAGATCGACAGCGACGCCGTCGAGAACGCGTACCGGACCTACTTCGACTGGGTCACGAAGGACGGCGTCGTCGACAAGGCCGCGATCGGCTGGAACAACGCGCAGGCCCTGGCCCAGTTCACCGAGGGCAAGGCCGCGTTCTTCCCGATGACGACCACCACCGCGATCAACTCGTTCAAGGACACCAAGGTCGACGGCAAGTACGAGTTCGCCCTGCTCCCCACCGTCCCGCCGGGGGCCAGCGAGCGCCCGGCCGACGGCATCGAGGCCGCGAGCATCCTGTCCGGCGACAACTGGGTGGTGGCCGACTACGGCACGAAGCAGCAGCTGTCCTTCGACTTCGTCAAGCAGCTCAGCGCACCGAAGGCGCAGCTCGAGTACTACGACCTGTTCGGCAACCTGCCGACCAATGCGTCCGCCGCCGCTGACCTGGCAGCAGACAACCCGCAGCTCAAGCCGATCATCGACGCGGGCCGCCTGTCGAAGCCCACCGCCTTCACCGGCGCCTGGTCCGACATCCAGCTCGCCCTGGTCGACGTGGTCGTGCAGTCGATCCCGTCGCTCAAGAGCGGCGAGGTCACCGACGACCAGCTCCGCAAGCGTCTGCAGGACGCCCAGAAGGACGCCCAGTCCACCCTCGACCGTCAGAAGAACGGAGGTCTGTGATGACCAGCACCCAGACCAGACCGCCGCAGCGCACGGAGCAGACGGTCCGCCCGCACGGCACGACGCCGCTGTACAAGAAGGAGCGTCCGCTCTGGATGCTCATCCCCGGCGGGGTCCTCATGCTCGCCGTCATCGTGGTGCCGCTCCTGGTGGGCTTCTACATCGCGATGCTCGACCTGGACCAGTACACGCTGCGGCAGTGGTTCAGCGCCCCCTTCATCGGCTTCGCGAACTTCACCGAGGCCTTCACGAACTCGCCCCTGCTCCACTCGATCTGGATCTCGGTGTCGCTGTCCGTCCTGGTCACCGCGGTCACCGTGCCGATCGGCGTCGCGGCGGCGATCTCGACGCAGAACCGGTTCCCGGGGCGCGGCCTCGTCCGGTCGATCTACCTGATCCCCTACGTGCTGCCCGCGTTCGTCGTCGGCACGTTCTTCCGCACGATGCTGCAGCCGCAGGGCGTCGTGAACTCGATCCTGCACACCGACGTGCTCTGGCTGAACGGCTCCGCGTCGTACTGGGCGCTGGCCGGCGTGATGATCTGGACGAGCTGGCCGTTCGTCTACCTGCTGTCGCTCGCCGGACTGCAGGCCGTGGACAACGAGGTGCACGAGGCCGCCGCGCTCGACGGGGTCACCTGGTGGGCGAAGCTCCGCTACATCATCTTCCCGTACCTGCGCGGGCCGCTCAGCCTGGCGGTGATCATCGCGATCCTGCACAACATCAACAACTTCACCCTGCCGTTCGTGCTGTTCGGCATCCCGCTGCCGTCGAGCGTCGAGGTCATGCCCGTCCTGACGTACATCGCGAGCTTCCAGTCGTTCCGCTTCGGTCTGTCCGCGGCCATGGCGATCTGCTCCCTCGTGATCGTCGCCATCCCGCTGTTCGTCTACCTGCGAGCCGTCAAGCTCGACACCGGTGACGACGCGGGCCCCAACCGGAAGCAGCGCCGCGCCGACCGCGCCACGCTCGCCGCCGCCCCGACCGCCGCCGACATCGACGGAGCACGAGCATGAGCACGCAGAGCACATCCTTCGCCGGCACCACCCGGACCCGCCCGACGTCGACCCTGACCGAGAGCATCACCGCACCCGGTCGACGCCACAAACGCCCCTACGACACCGACGTCACCCGGCTCCTGCCCCGCTGGCTGCTCATCGTGGTGATCGCGATCATCATCGCGTTCATCGCCGCCCCGGTCCTGTACATCCTGTTCGGCTCGGTGAACTCGGACGTCGCGGTCGCCCGCGGCGAGTACTTCCCGTCCGAGTTCACGCTGTCGAACTACGTCGAGATCTGGTCCACGGTCGCCCTCGGCGAGGGGCTGGTCAACTCGATGCTCACCGCCGGCGCGGTCGCCATCGCGAGTGCCGCGCTCGCCGTGTCCACCGCGTACGTGCTGGTCCGGTTCCGGTTCCTCGGCCGCCTGACCATCCTGCGTGGGCTCCTCGCGCTGCAGTCGATCCCGGGCACGCTCCTGCTGCTGCCCGTGTTCGTGGTGTTCTCGAACATCGCCAGTGCCACAGGCGTGCAGATCATCGGCACCCGCTGGGGTCTGTTCGTCACCTACCTGACGTTCGCCCTGCCGTTCTCGACCTGGGTGATGGTCACCTACCTGCGTGGTCTGCCCAAGGAACTCGAGGAGGCCGCCCGCATCGACGGCGCCTCGAGCACGAAGATCCTGACGAAGATCGTCCTGCCGCTGTCGTGGCCCGGCATCGTCGTCTCGGCGATCTTCGCCTTCCTGCTCGGCTGGAACGACGTCCTGTTCTCCACGATCATGACGACCCCGAACACCCGGACGGTGGCCGTGGTCCTGCAGGTGCTCGGCACCGCGCAAGAGGGCGGTGCCGTCCCGATCTACGGCCAGATGATGGCCGCCTCGATCGTCTGCGCCGTGCCCGTCGTCGCCCTGTACCTCATCTTCCAGCGCTACCTGGTGGGCGGTCTGACGGCCGGTTCCGTCAAGTGAGCGCGGCAGTCACCGCAACCCAGAACCGGACTGGAGGCCCGTGGCGGCCCCGCCACGCGCCTCCCGTCCGACACGAAAGGACACCATGACCGACCAGCCCACGTGGGAACTCTCCGGCTTCGGCGACGAGATCGACGCAGACCCCGTCGTCCAGGTCGCGGTCCTGCAGGCGCTCGGCGCGAGCGCCATCGAGGTCCGCAGCGCCTGGGGCGTGAACGTCGTCGACCTCGACGAGGACCAGCTCGCCGGACTCCACCGCCTGCTCGAGGAGCGCGGACAGACCGTGTCCGCCATCGCCTCGCCGATCGGCAAGGTCTCCGTCGACGAGCCCGTCGAGCACGAGGTCGGACGGCTCGGTCGCGCGATCGCCGCCGCGCACGCCCTCGGCACCACGAACATCCGGATCTTCTCGTTCTACTTCGAGGGCCGGCAGCCGGAGGACGTCCGCGACGACGTCCTCGTCCGGATGCGCGCCCTGGCCGACCTCGCCGCACGCGAGGGCGTGACCCTGCTGCACGAGAACGAGAAGGACATCTACGGCGACGTCCCCTCGCGCGTGCTCGACATCGTCGAGAGCGTCGGGTCCCCGGCGCTCCGACTGGCCTGGGACAACGCGAACTACGTGCAGTGCGGCGTCAAGCCGTTCACCGAAGGGTGGGCGCAGCTCGCGCCCTACGTCGACTACCTGCAGGTCAAGGACGCCCTGGCCGCCGACTCGTCGGTGGTCCCCGCGGGCGAGGGCGACGGCGAACTGCTGCAGACCCTCACCGCGCTGCGCGACGCCGGGTACTCCGGCTACGCCTCGCTCGAGCCGCACCTCAGCGACTTCACCTCCCTCGGCGGGTACTCCGGCCCCGCGGCCTTCGGTCGCGCCGGTCGTGCCCTCCGCACCCTCACCGACCAGATCGGAGTCACCCTGCGATGACCACCCCACTGAAGTTGGCAGTCGTCGGCGCCGGCGTCATCGGACGCCACCACGCCACGGTCGCCGTCCACCACCCGGACCTGCAGGTCGTCGCCCTCGTCGACGCGATCCCCGCCGCCGCCACGAGCGCCGCCGACGAGATCGAGGCGATGGGCGTCACCCGCCCCGTCACGACGTCCACCATCGAGGAAGCGATCGCGCAGACCGACATCGACGTCGTCGCGATCTGCTCGCCCTCCGGCATGCACGTGCAGCTCGCCGAGGCCGCCCTGGCCGCCGGCAAGCACGTCGTCATCGAGAAGCCCCTCGACACCACGATGCCCCGGGCCCGGCAGATCGCCGCGCTCGCCGCAGCGGCACGCGACCGTGGACTCGTCACGAGCGTCATCAGCCAGCACCGCTTCGACCCGGCCTCGGCTGCCGTCGCCGCAGCCGCCCACGACGGCGGGTTCGGCACCGTGACCTCCGGCCTGGCGAGCGTCGCCTGGTACCGGTCGCAGGGCTACTACGACTCCGGCGACTGGCGCGGCACCTGGGCGCTCGACGGTGGTGGCGCCGTGATGAACCAGGGCGTGCACACCGTCGACCTGCTCGTCTGGGCGCTCGGCCGTCCGGTCGAGATCTCGGCCCAGACCGGGCTGCTCGCGCACGACCGCATCGAGGTCGAGGACACCGCCGTCGCCACCGTCCGGTTCGCCGGCGGCGCGCTCGGCGTCATCCACTGCACGACCGCCGCGTACCCGGGCCTCTCCGCCCGCTACGCCGTGTACGGCACGCACGGGTCGGCGATCGTCGACGACGACCGCCTGGCCTACTTCCACATCGCACCCGACGCCGCGACCCTCGAGTCCGCGTCGACCACCTCGAACGCCTCGGCGATCGCGGGCGCGGTCGACCAGAAGGACGACGTCGTCCCGCCGGAGCACGTCGTCGGCGGCCCTGCCGAGCCCGACCACTTCGCCGCAGGGCACGGTCGGCAGTACACCGACATCGTGGCCGCGATCCGCGAGGGCCGTGAGCCCGGCGTGACCGTCGACGCGGCCCTCGTGTCGCTCGCCACCGTCCGCGGGCTGTACGTCAGCGCGACGCTCGGGCAACCCGTCCGGATCGACGACGTGATCGAGGGCAAGTACGACGACGTGGTGCCCGTGGTGGGCGCTGCAGCAACGTCCGACACCGCGACCGAAGGAGCCACCCGATGAAGTTCTCCGTGTTCACCGCCTCCACCCCCGACTGGACTCCGTCGCAGGCCGCCTCGACGCTGGCCGAGCAGGGCTGGGACGGCGTCGAGTGGCGCATCGTCGACGACCGCCCCGCGGACGGCACCGTCGTGCCCGCCGGTCGCTCGTTCTGGGCCGGCAACAACTCCACGTGGCAGTTCACCGGCGTCCAGGACCACGTCGGCGAGATCGCGCGGATCACCGACGCCGCCGGCCTCGAGTACTCCGGCATCGGCGGGTACCAGCAGGCGTCGGACCACGAGGGCGTCGAGACGATGCTCCGCGTCACGAGCGAGCTCGGCGCCCGCCAGGTCCGCGTCTCGATGCCGATGTACCGGCAGGAGAAGGAACGCACCGGCGAGACGTACGGGCAGATCTTCGACCGCACCCGCGCCGACCTCGAGTGGGCGGTGACCCGGGCGACCGAGCTCGGTGTCAAGGCGCTCGTCGAGCTGCACCACATGACGATCACGCCCTCGGCCTCGGCGGCGCTGCGGCTCGTCGACGGCCTCGACCCGGAGCACATCGGCGTCATCCACGACCTCGGCAACCTGGTCATCGAGGGGCAGGAGGACCACCTCGCCGCGTTCGAGCTCCTCGGCCCGTACCTCGCGCACGCCCACGTGAAGAACGCCCGCTGGGTCGACACCGGCGACACCCGCGCCGACGGCAGCACGATCTGGCAGAACGAGTGGGCGCCGCTGCGCACCGGGCAGGCCTCCGTCTCCGAGTACCTCGACGCCCTCCGCCAGGTCGGCTACGACGGCTGGGTCACCATCGAGGACTTCTCCACCGACCTGCCCCTCGAGGCCCGGACCGCCGACAACCTGGCGTACCTGCGGTCCCTCGTCCCGGTGACCGCATGACCGATCGCCGCCCCGGCATCGTCCACCTCGGGGTGGGTGCGTTCGCGCGTGCCCACCTCGCCTGGTACACCGCCCACACCACGGGGGAGCCGTGGGGCATCACGGCCTTCACCGGCCGCTCGCCCGCGGCGGCGGACGCCCTCACCGCGCAGGACTGCCGGTACACGCTGGTCACGCGTGCTGCGTCCGGCGACGACGCCGAGGTGGTCGACACGATCGTGGCCGCCCACCCGGGCAGCGACGACACGGCCTGGAGGCACGTGGTGGCGTCCCCGGAGACCACCATCGTCACGCTGACGGTCACCGAGCAGGGCTACCGGTCCGGTTCCGACGTCCCGGCCCGGTTGGTCGCGGGGCTCGACGCCCGGCGGACGGCCGGCGGCGGGCGCATCGCGCTGGTCAGCCTCGACAACCTGACGCACAACGGCGCGGTGCTGCGCGAGGCCGTGCTGGGCGCCACCACCGACCCCGACCTGCGCGCGTGGATCGAGGCGAACGCCTCGTTCCCGTCGTCGATGGTCGACCGGATCACCCCCGCGACCACCGACGCCGACGTCGAGGGCCTCGCCGCCCTGCCGGGAGCGCTCGCCGGGGACCGGGTGCCCGTCGTCACCGAGCCCTTCGCGGAGTGGGTGCTCGAGGACGCCTTCGACGGGATCGACCGCCCCGCGTGGGAGACCGCCGGCGTGCGCATCGTCGACGACGTCACCCCGTACGAGCAGCGGAAGCTCTGGCTGCTGAACGGCTCACACTCGCTGCTCGCGTACCTCGGGCTCCAGCTCGGGCACGAGACCGTCGCCGCGGCCATGGACGACCCGGTGTGCCGTGCCGCCGTCGAGCAGCTGTGGGACGAGGCCGCCCGCGAACTGCCCCTGCCTGCCGACGAGGTCACCGACGCCCGTGCCGCCCTGGTGGACCGGTTCCGGAACCCCCGCATCCGGCACACCCTGCGGCAGATCGCCTCCGGCGGGTCGCAGAAGCTGCCCGTCCGGGTCGTCGACGTCGTGCGGCACCGACTCGAGCGCGAGCCGTCCGCCGGCATCGGGCCCGGCGCCGCGACCGCGATCGCCGCGTGGTGGCTCCACGTCACGACGCAGCCCGACCTCGTGGACGACGACGAGGCCCCCGGGGCAGACTCGGACGTGCGCGACGTGCTGCGCGTCATCGCCTCCGACCTCGACAGCACCGACGTGGTCGACGCGATCACCGCAGCGGCCGACGACATCCGAGCGGCGGGCACCACCGCACGCACCACCACCAGCACCGCCCGAACGAGCACCGACGAAGGAGTCCACGCATGACCGACACCACCACGAACCCCGCGGCCCCGGTGCCGGGCGCCGCCGACACCGGCGCGGCGACCGGGCACACCTCCGGGCGTCCGGACACGTGGGCGTCGGCCGACCGCGGTCAGCTCATCGAGCGTGCCGAGGTCATCGTCACCAGCCCGAACCGGAACTTCGTCACGCTGAAGATCACGACCGCCGACGGTGTCACGGGCCTCGGCGACGCGACGCTGAACGGCCGCGAGCTCGGTGTCGCCGCGTACCTGTCCGAGCACGTCGTGCCGCTGCTGATCGGCCGCGACGCCAGCCGCATCGAGGACGCCTGGCAGTTCCTGTACCGCTCGTCGTACTGGCGTCGCGGCCCGGTCACGATGGCGGCGATCGCGTCCGTCGACATGGCGCTCTGGGACATCAAGGCCAAGGTCGCCGGCATGCCGCTGTACCAGCTGCTCGGTGGTGCCTCGCGCACCGGGCTGATGGCGTACGGGCACGCCTCGGGCAAGGAACTCCCCGAGCTGTTCGACTCGATCCGCGAGCACCAGGAGGAGGGCTACCGCTCGATCCGCGTGCAGACCGGCGTCCCCGGCCTCGAGAGCATCTACGGCATCGCGTCGAACAAGACCACCGAAGGCAACGAGGGCGTCCGGTACGACTTCGAGCCGGCACAGCGCGGAGCCTTCCCGGCCATGGAGGACTGGGACACCCGCGCCTACCTGCGCCACGTCCCCACCGTGTTCGAGGCCGTCCGCAACGAGTTCGGACCCGAACTGCCGCTGCTGCACGACGGCCACCACCGGATGACCCCGCTGCAGGCCGCGAAGCTCGGCAAGTCGCTCGAGCCGTACGACCTGTTCTGGCTCGAGGACTGCACCCCCGCCGAGAACCAAGAAGCACTCAAGCTCGTCCGGCAGCACACCACCACACCGCTCGCGATCGGTGAGGTCTTCAACACGATCTGGGACTTCAAGGACATCATCCGCGACCAGCTCATCGACTACGTCCGCGGAGCCGTCACGCACATGGGCGGCATCTCCCCGCTCAAGAAGACGATGGACTACGCCGCGATGTACCAGATCAAGTCCGGGTTCCACGGGCCGACCGACATCTCGCCCGTCGGCCTGGCCGCCCAGATGCACCTCGGGATGGCGATCCACAACTTCGGCATCCAGGAGTACATGCAGCACGGCCCGCAGACGAACCAGGTGTTCCAGCAGACCTTCACTTTCACCGACGGCTACCTGCACCCAGGTGACGAGCCCGGCCTCGGGGTCAGCCTCGACGTCGACGAGGCCGGCAAGTACCCGTACGAGCAGGCCTACCTGCCGTTCAACCGCCTGGCCGACGGCACCGTCCACGACTGGTGACCCCGCCGCGACCGCGAGGTGCTCGTACCTCGCGGTCGCCATGCATACAGAAACCGTTGCGTCAGTGGCCTCCGGCAGTATCGTTCCTGCAACAAGTGGAAGGAGACGACATGGTTCCGACGGTGACCTTCATGGACAGGAGCTCGATCGCGATCGAGCGTTCACGCCTGCTTGCCCTCGCGCACATGCCCTTGGCAGACCTCCGCAAGAAGGGGGCGACGTTCCAGCTCGACCCCGAAGAGCAGTCGATCCTGCGCGCCCTCGACGAACTCGACTTCCTCGAAGGTGATGACTGACCGCACCTCTGACCTCGCAGCACGGGTCCAGGGGTTCGCACAAGAACTGATCGACACACTCTCTGCAGTCCTCGGCGCGCCGGTGTCCTTCGACGTCAAGGTCGGAACATCGCCGGCGCGGCCGCAGGTCGCGATCTCGCAGTCTGATCCGATCGGCGTCCCGCTCACCGTCGACGGACACGTCATGTTCCGCCTGCTCGTCCAGTTCCGCTGTCGGTGGAACACGACCGGAAACTACCTCGCCGTCGAACAGTCCTCCTTCGCCGTGGCGGTCGAGCAGGTCGCCGAGCCGTTCTTCCACTTCGACTACGTCCGCGACTCGATCGAGTCGGTTCCCGTTGCGCACCTGAACATCCACGCGCACCGAGACGAGGTGATCTGGGCGATGCTCATGGCCCGGACCAAGCGAGGGAAACGTCGCGCGAAGGACGCTGCCAACGGGAAGATCACGCGGATCTCGACGCTGCACTTCCCGCTCGGCGGGCATCGGCACCGACCATCGATCGAGGACGTCCTCGAGATGCTCGTCAACGAGTTCGGGATCGATCACGCCGAGGACGCCCGCCACGTACTCGCCGCCGGTCGGCGGCGGTTCCGCTCGATCCAGACGGCGGTCGGCGTCCACGACGCTCCCGAAGTCGCGGCGACGGCGCTCCGGGAGCTCGGGTACACCGTGACAGCTCCGGCGAACACCCCGGTGCTCCGAGCGGACCGTCTCGAGCGTTACTGAGGGGATCGCGGGCAAGCTGGGGGCATGGAGTTCGCGGACGTGGCCAGGGAGCTGCTGCTCGTCGCCCCCGGGGACTTCGTCGCCGAGCGCACGGCCCGCCAGCGCGCGGTCCGGAAGGACGACCGCGACCTGGCGGCGGCGATCGGGAAGCTCCGGAAGCCGGCACCGGCAGCGTGGGTCGTGGACCTGCTCGCGCACGATGGCGCCCTCGACGACGCGATCGACCTCGGGCCAGCCCTCCGCAAGGCCCAGGCCGACGCCGACCCCGGCGAGATCCGGACTCTCCGACAGCAACGCTCCGAGGTGATCGAGGCGCTGGCGCAGGCGGGGGCCGACCTCGCCTCGGACGCCGGACACCCCGCGACGTCGGCCGTGCTCGACCAGGTGCGCGCGACGATCGAGGCGGCGATGGCCGACCCGCACGCCGGAGCCGCCGTGCGTTCGGGGCTGCTCGTGACGCCGCTGGAGAGCGTGGGGTTCGACGCGGTCGACCTGGACGGGGCGCTCGCGGATCCGGACGCGGTGCCCGACGCCTGGTCCGGCAGCGATGCCCCACCCATCCCGATCACCCAGGCGAGGGGCGCGCGGAAGGCGAGCCGTGCCTCCCGGTCGACCGAGACGGAACCACCGGACGGACCGGAGCCGGAACGCGCCCCCGAGCCGAAGCGTGACCCGGCCGCTGAGCGGAAGGCCGCGCGCCAGGCGGAGACCGCCGCCCGGAGCGAGTCGCGCGACGCCGATGCCGCACTCGACGCCGCGGAGGCGGACCTCGAGCAGGCCGAGGAGCGCCGGGCCGACCTCCAGCGCGAGCTCGATCGGGCGATCGCGGAGATCGAGGCCCTCGAACGTGCTCGTGACGCCGCCGAGGCCACGAGCAACGACGCCCGCGAGCTGCTGGCGGCCGCGCAGGAGCACCGGCGCAGCCTCGGTCGATGAGCCTCGCGGAGCGTTCCTTCCCATCACGCGCGCGATGGAAGGTCGAATCGGGCGTACTCGGCCGAAAGGAACGACCACCTATGCCCGGAACGACCCACTACGCCCGGAACGACTCCCTCCGCGCGGCACGACCGCCGATCGTTACACAACAGTTGTCGTTCTTGACGAGCGGCGTTGGAGCGGTCTAACGTCGGACACCATGCTTCGGGCCGGCGATGGTCCGCCGGGATCCGTCTCCGCACCAGCACGGGGCGCCCCGGGTACAGGACTCGCATCATCGCCGACGCCCCGACCGCCCGCAGCCACTGCGCGGGCGGTCGGGTGCGTGGCGCGCGGCGCACCCCGGAGACATGCCGCGATGCCGGGTCGAGCACTCCGGGGCCCCTCCAGGAGAGACGACACATGTCGGAACCCCGCACCAACCGCACCACGACCATGACCCCGCCGAACGGCGTGACGACCGCCCCACCTGCCACCGCACCACCGGCTGCCGGGCGCGAGGGCTTCATCGCCCGCCTCGGCATCCCGCACCCGCTGCGCTGGGGCTTCCTCGGTGTCCTCGTCTTCATGACGGGCGACGGCATCGAGTCGAACTTCATCGCTCCGCACATCGCCGCGGCCCTCGGCTCGGGCGGTACGGACAGCGCCGCGATGGTGATCGGCATCTACGGCGTCGCCGTCCTGGTGGCGTCCTACTTCGCCGGCGTGCTCTCCGAGCTGTGGGGCCCGCGCCGCGTCATGACGATCGGGGCCGTCCTGTGGGTGGTGTTCCAGGTCGCGTTCCTCGCGGCACTGCCCACCGGGTCGGTCGGGCTGATCGCCCTGACGTACTTCCTGCGCGGACTCGGCTTCCCGCTGTTCGCCTTCTCGTTCCTCTGCTGGGTGAACCACACCGTGGCGCGCGACCGGAACGCCACGGCCGTCGGCTGGTTCTACGTCGTCTTCACCGGCGGCCTGCCGACGCTCGGCTCGCTCATCGCGATCGGCAGCATCCCCGCGTTCGGTGGCGGCCACACGGGTGAGACGTGGTCGATGGCCCTGTCGCTCGTCCTGGTCGTGGCCGGCTGGGTGATCGTCCGGTTCGGCGTGCACGAGCGGACCGGGCTCGGCCGCATCGCCCCGCGCTCGCACTCCGCCGCACGGGTCATCGCCAGCGGCATCGAGGTCTGCATCACGCGCCCCAAGGTCCTGCTCGCCGTCCTGATCCGGCTCGTCAACACGGCGCCCGAGTTCGGCATGTTCGTGATCATGCCGGCGATCATCGGTACCGAGCTCGGGTGGGGCCAGTCGAAGTGGCTCACGATGACGGTGATCGTCTACGCCGGCAACATCCTGTTCAACGCCTTCTTCGGTGCCCTCGGTGACCGCATCGGCTGGATCCGCACCGTCAAGTGGTTCGGCATCGGCGCCTCGGCGATCGGGCTGCTGGCCTGGTGGTACGTCCCGCACCTGGTGCCGGCCGGTTCCGAGTGGGGCTTCTGGCTCGCCACCGCCGCGGGGACGGTGTTCGGCATCATGCTCGCCGGGTTCACACCCATGGGCGCGATCGTCCCCGCCTTCGCCGGCGAGGAGCGTCGCGGTGCCGCGATGGCGATGTACGCCACGGCGGCCGGTGGTGCGACCTTCCTCGGCAACGCCGTGGTCAGCGCCGTCCTGCCGTGGGGTGGCCCCGGTGGCGTGGTCTGGACGTTCGTCGGCCTCTACGTCCTCGCCTTCGTGGTGCTGTCCTTCCTCAAGGTGCCGAAGGAGTCGGTGGCTGCGGGGCACTGAGGCACGACACGCCCGGCGGGTGCTGGTAGAGTCGGTGATTGACTTCGGCGAGGGCCGCGACAGCGGCCGTGATCGACGCGGTGGGAGACCCGGCCCAGCCCAGGGAACGTTCCTCACGCGTGCACGCGTTCGAGTTGCAACACCACAGACCCCCACGATGCCGGACCGCCGGTGTCGACCCCCGAGACCAGGAGGCACCATGGCCGACTACACGAAGCTCGCAGCGGACGTCCGCACCAAGTTCGGCAAGGGTGCAGCGCGCAAGCTCCGCGCCGCCGACAAGATCCCGGCAGTGGTCTACGGCCACGGCACCGAGCCGAAGCACATCTCGCTGCCCGGCCACGAGACCATGCTGCTCGTCCGTACCGCCAACGCGGTCGTCGACCTCGACATCGAGGGTGCGGCCCAGCTCGCCCTCGTCAAGGACGTCCAGCGTGACCCGGTGCGTCAGATCATCGAGCACATCGACCTCGTGGTCCTGCGCCGCGGCGAGAAGGTCACGGTCGACGTGCCCGTCGTCATCGAGGGCGAGTCCTTCTCCGGCACGATCCACGTGCAGGACCTGAACACCGTCTCCCTGTTGGTCCTCGCGACCGACATCCCGGAGCACGTCGTCGTCGACGTCGAGGGCCTCGAGGACGGCGTGCAGATCCACGCCGCCCAGCTCGAGCTCCCCGAGGGCGCCGAGCTCGAGACCGACGCCGAGGCGCTGGTCGTCGCGATCGTCACCCCGCGTGGCACCGCTGACGACGACGCTGCGGACGAGGCCTCGGCCGAGGCCGGTGCCGAAGCCGGCGCCGAGGGCGGCTCCGAGCCGGTCGACTCCGAGTAACACCCCTTCGAAGGCATCTGGTCGACGCTGTGGCGGATCGAACGTTGGTCGTGGTCGGACTCGGGAACCCCGGGCCCGACTACGCCGGCAACCGGCACAACGTCGGCCAGATGGTCCTCGACGAACTCGCCGCCCGCATGGGTGCGCGGTTCAAGAAGCACAAGACGCCGAACCAGGTCGCCGAGGGGCGCCTGGTGCCCGGCGGTCCGCGCCTGGTGCTGGCGAAGCCGGGCTCGTTCATGAACACCTCGGGCGGACCGGTCTCGTCGGTCCTCGGGTTCTACAGCGCCACCCCGGCCGACCTCGTCGTCGTGCACGACGAGCTCGACCTGCCGTTCGACACCGTCCGCCTGAAGGGCAGCGGGGGTCACGGCGGGCACAACGGCCTGCGCGACATCATCAAGGCCAGCGGCACGAACGAGTTCACGCGCGTGCGGGTCGGCATCGGTCGTCCGCCCGGTCGTCAGGACCCCGCCGACTACGTGCTGCGTGACTTCTCCGCAGCCGAGAAGAAGTCGCTGCCCATCCTGCTGGCCGACGCCGCGGACGCGGTCGAGGCGATCGCCGAGGTGGGACTCGTCGCCGCGCAGCAGCGGGTGCACGCGCCGTCCTGACCACGCCGCCCGTGTTCGCCCGTCGCGCACCACGCGGGCGGTGTCGGTGGGGGCCGGTACCATCTCCTGAGTGACGATCTCGGGCATCATCCCTGCGCTCTCGCGCGCCTCCGCGTTCGATCGCGTGCTCCGCGCCGCGCCTCGTGACGCCGACTTCTCGGTCGTCGACGGCCTGCGGGTCCCGCTGCTCGGAGCACTGATCGCCGAGCGGAACGGGCCCCAGTGCGTGCTCGTCATCACGGCGACGGGGCGTGAAGCCGAAGCGGTCCGCGACGCCCTCGGCAGCTACGTCCCCGACGCCGACGTCCTCGAGTTCCCGGCGTGGGAGACCCTGCCGCACGAACGCCTCAGCCCGAGTGCCCAGACCGTCGGCACCCGCATCGCGACGCTCCGCAGGCTCGCGTCCTGGTCCGCTGCCGACGCTGCCGACCGCCGCACCACCATCGTCGTGGCGAGCGTCCGCGCAGCGCTGCAGCCGATCGCCGCCAACCTGACCTCGCTCGCACCCGTCGTGCTGCGCACCGACTCGCGCGGCAACGACCTGGCCGCCATCGCCGCGAAGCTGGTCGACATGGCCTACGCCCGCGTCGACCTCGTCACGCGGCGCGGTGAGTTCGCGGTGCGCGGCGGCATCCTCGACGTCTTCCCGCCCACCGCGGACCACCCCGTCCGCGTCGACTTCTTCGGCGACGAGATCGAGGCCGTCAAGGCGTTCTCGGTCGCCGACCAGCGCACGACCGAGGACGACCTCGGCTCGGTCGAACTCACGGCCTCGCGCGAACTCCTGCTCAGCGACGACGTCCGGCAGCGGGCGCGCGAGATGCTCCACGAGTTCCCGAACCTGTCCCAGATGCTCGCGAAGATCGCCGAGGGGATCCCGGTCGAGGGCATGGAGTCCCTCGCCCCCGCGCTCGTGCAGGACCTCGTCCCGATGACGTCGTACCTGCCCGAGGACGCCACCATCGCGGTGTTCTCGCCCGAGCGGGTGAACGGTCGCGCGAACAGCCTGGCCGAGACGAACACCGAGTTCCTGCAGGCCGCGTGGAGCGCCGCGGTCGCCGGGGCCCAGGCGCCGATCGACCTCGACGCCGGCAACTTCCTGACGGTGCAGCAGCTCAAGAACACCCGCGGCCAGCGCACCTGGTGGACGGTGTCGCCGTTCGACTCCGGTCTCGACGAAGGCGACACCGCGCGCGTGCTCACCGACGCCGAAGCAGCAGCCGAGGCGGGGGAGTACATCCGCGTCCGTGCCGAGGCAGTACCGAGCTTCGCGGGCAGCGCCGACGGCGCGATCGCGCACGTCAAGGCGCTCACCGATGACGGGTGGGCGGTCGTGGTGACCGCCCAGGGCCAGGGTCTGGTCGAGCGGGCGGTGCAGGTCCTCGCCGACGCCGGGGTCGCAGCCCGTGCCGAAGCCCTGCCCGCGCCTCCCGAACCGGGTGTCGCCATCGTCACGACGGCCACCGTCGAGCACGGCTTCGCCATCCCGGATCCGCGCATCGTCGTGCTCAGCGAAGCGGAGTTCTACGGCCGGAGCGTCCAGCAGGGCGCGCGCACCGTCAAGAAGCTCGCGAGCCGTCGCAAGAACGTGGTCGATCCGCTGCAGCTCAAGCCGGGCGACGTCGTCGTGCACGCGACCCACGGCATCGGCAAGTTCGTGGAACTGGTGAGCCGCGAGGTCAGTTCCGGCGGCCGCAACGCGGTGAAGACGCAGCGCGAGTACCTCGTGCTCGAGTACGCGCCGTCGAAGCGGAACTACCCCGGCGACAAGCTCTTCGTGCCGACCGACCAGCTCGACCAGCTCTCGCGGTACGTCGGTGGCGAGTCACCGACCCTGTCGAAGATGGGCGGTTCGGACTGGTCCGCCGCCAAGTCGAAGGCCCGCAAGGCCGTCCGCGACATCGCCGTCGACCTGGTGAAGCTGTACTCGGCGCGGATGGCGTCGAAGGGGCACGCGTTCGGCCCGGACACCCCGTGGCAGCGCGAGCTGGAAGAGGCGTTCCCGTTCGCCGAGACCGCCGACCAGCTCACCACCATCGACGAGATCAAGCGCGACATGGAGCGGCCGATCCCGATGGACCGCCTGCTCTCGGGCGACGTCGGCTACGGCAAGACCGAGGTCGCGATCCGCGCCGCGTTCAAGGCGGTGCAGGACGGCAAGCAGGTCGTCATGCTCGTGCCGACGACCCTGCTCGTCCGCCAGCACATGGAGACGTTCCAGGAACGCTTCGCCGGGTTCCCCGTGCACCTGCGCGCCCTGAGCCGGTTCCAGTCCGAGAAGGAGTCGAAGGAGACCATCGCCGGGCTCGCCGACGGCACCGTCGACATCGTCATCGCGACCCACCGGATCCTGTCGCAGGGCATCACCTTCAAGGACGTCGGGCTCGTCATCATCGACGAGGAGCAGCGGTTCGGTGTCGAGCACAAGGACCAGCTGAAGAAGTTCAAGACGAACGTCGACGTCCTGGCGATGTCGGCGACCCCGATCCCGCGGTCACTCGAGATGGCCGTCACCGGCATCCGCGAGATGTCGACCCTCGCGACCCCGCCCGAGGACCGCCACCCCATCCTGACCTTCGTGGGGCCGCAGTCCGACCTGCAGGTGGCCGCAGCGATCCGTCGCGAGCTCCTGCGCGAGGGCCAGGTGTTCTACGTCCACAACCGCGTGCGGGACATCCAGGGCGTCGCCGCGCACCTGGCCGAGATCGTGCCGGACGCCCGCATCGCCGTGGCACACGGGCAGATGTCCGAGAGCACCCTCGAGCAGGTCATGGTCGACTTCTGGGAGCGCCGGTTCGACGTCCTCGTGTCGACGACGATCATCGAGACCGGCCTCGACATCGCGAACGCGAACACGCTCATCATCGACAAGGCCGACAAGTACGGGCTGTCGCAGCTGCACCAGCTACGTGGCCGTGTCGGACGAGGGCGGGAGCGCGGGTACGCGTACTTCCTGTACGACTCCGAGAAGCCCCTGTCCGAGACCGCACAGGATCGCCTCGAGACCATCGCCGCGAACAACGAGCTCGGCGCGGGCATGCAGGTCGCCATGAAGGACCTCGAGATCCGCGGCGCCGGCAACCTGCTCGGCGGCGAGCAGTCCGGGCACATCGCGGGCGTCGGGTTCGACCTGTACCTCCGGATGATCGGCGAGGCCGTCTCGCAGTTCCGCGGTGACGTGGCCGAGGGGCAGACCGAGTTGCGGCTCGAGATCCCGGTGGACGCGCACATCCCCGAGGACTACGTCGAGTCCGAGCGGCTCCGGCTCGAGGCGTACCAGAAGCTGTCAGCGGCCTCGGCTCCGACGGCCCAGCAGGACGCCATCGATATGGTGCTCGACGAGCTCACCGACCGCTACGGGCAGCCGCCGCAGGCCGTGCAGACGCTGGTCGAGGTCTCCCGCCTGCGTCGGATGGCGCAGCAGGTCGGGCTGTCCGACGTGGTGGTCATGGGCTCGAACCTGCGCGTGGCGGGCAAGGAGCTCGCCGACTCGTCGCAGGTGCGGCTCAAGCGGATGTTCCCGGGCGCGAAGTGGTTCCCGCAGCAGAACGCGGCGAGCATCCCGATGCCGCGTCCGCACGACCAGGCGCTGCCGGACGACGCCCTGATCCAGTGGGTCGAGAGCATCCTCACCGCCGTGTACGGCGCGACGACGCCGGCGGAGGCGCCGGCCGCGTAAGGGGTGCAGTGGTCGCGAGCGGCGACGGACAGGAGGCACGGTGCGGGCTGGCACCGTGCCTCCCGTCCGCTCGTGGGCGCGTCCACCGCGCACACGCTGTTCGCGACGATCCACCCGTTGATCGACGCGTGGATGGTCGCAAAGGTGGTGCGCGCCCGGAACCGCGCCCCGCTACTCGGTCGCCTCGGCCTCGGACAGCTCGCGCCGCCCGCGGTACGTCCGGGCCCGCAGCGTGACCACGACCGCCGACGCGACGATGGCGATGCCGGAGCCGACGAGCACGGCGAGCACGCCCTCGTCGAGGATCTCCTCGTTCCGGGCGAACGCGAGCTCGTTCATGAGGAGCGAGACCGTGAAGCCGATCCCGCCGAGCACCCCGACGGTGATGATCGAGAAGAACGACAACGAGGACCGCCCCGGTGAGCGGAAGACCCGCGTCGCCACCGCGCCGAACAGCGTGATGCCGATGACCTTGCCGACCGGCAGCGCGATGACGACCGCCCAGAACGTGGGCGAGAGCTCGCTGATGCCGACGGCGGGGATGACCACCGCGGCCGACGCGAACGCGAACACCGGGAGCACGATCGCGTTCGACCACGGCTCGACGTTCTCGTGCAGGGTGTGGCCCGGACGGCGGGGGAGCACGAGCCCGAGCGCGACGCCGGCGATGGTGGCGTGCACGCCGGAGTGGTAGACGAGCCACCAGGTCAGGAGCCCGACGACGACCATCGCGACGATGAGCAGCGTCTGCCCGTTGCGCCCCGGACGGAGCATCCGGCCGAGCAGCCAGAACACCGCGAGCGTGACGACGGCACCGGCGAGGGCCAGGAAGTCGGTGTCGTGCGCGAACACGACGGCGATGATGATGATCGCGATGAGGTCGTCGAGCACGGCGAGTGCCAGCAGGAACACCCGGATGCCGCTCGGCAGTCCGCGACCGAACATCGCCAGGACACCGAGGGCGAACGCGATGTCGGTCGCCGTCGGGATCGGCCAGCCGTGCGTGTACGGGGTGCCCGCGGTGACGAGCAGGAAGATGCCCGCCGGCACGAGCACGCCGCCGACCGCCGCGATGGCGGGGATGATCGCGGTCTTCGGGTTCGACAGCTCACCGTCGACGAGTTCCTGCTTCAGCTCGATCGCCACGAGCAGGAAGAAGACGGCGAGCAGGCCGTCGCTGATCCAGTGCGCGATCGACAGGTCGAGGCCGACGGCACCGAGCGGCAGGTGCGCGTCGAGCAGCCGTTCGAGGCCGGGGCCGACGGGTGAGTTCGCGACGACCAGGCCGAGCACGGCGGCGGTCAGGAGCGCGATGGCGCTGAAGCGGGGGGAGCGGACGAGGGACGACATGGATCTCCGTCTCGAGGGGTCGGGTGGTTGTCCGTCGACCAGACTTCCCGACACACCACGACCAGCATACGTGGGTGAGACGATGGCGCGATGACCGCCGTACCGGACCTCGTGACCGTCGTCGACCGCCTGCTCGCCGAGGACGGGGGCTGCGTCTGGAACCGTGCGCAGACCCACGCCACGCTCGCGCGCTACGCGGTCGAGGAGTCCTACGAACTCGTCGACGCCATCGACGACGGCGACCCGGACGACGTCCGCGAGGAGCTCGGCGACGTCCTGTACCAAGTCGTCCTGCACGCCGGGATCGCCGAACGCGCGGGGGAGTTCACCCTGGAGGACGTCGCCGCCGGGGTCCGCGACAAGATGGTCCGTCGACACCCGCACGTGTTCGGCGACGAGACCGCGGACACCGTCGACGACGTGGTCCGGGTGTGGCGCGCGGCGAAGGCGGCGGAGAAGTCGGCCCGGACGAGCGCCCTCGACGGCGTCCCGCGTGCGATGCCGCCACTGGAGCGGGCCGTCAAGCTGCTGGAGCGCCTGGAGGAGCACGGTGCTGCCGACACGGCCGTCGCGTCGGTCGTGGCCGCCGCGTCCGTCGAGTCCGTCGCGTCCGCCGAGTCCGTCGCGTCCGCCGCATTCGGCTCGGTCGCTGACCGGGAGGCCCGCGGCACGTCCGACACGTCGGCCGCGGCACCCGGAGCGGGGACCGCTCGGGCATCGGTCGGGTCGCCGGCACCGGCCGACGGTGCGGGGGCGGTGGACCCGGCGTGGGGGATCGCGATGCTGGAAGAGGTCGCCGGAGCGGTGCGGGACGGGATCGACCCGGTCGCGAGTCTCCGCGTGGCGGTCGCTGCGCTCGAGGAAGCCGGCCGCGCCGCGGAGTGAGTGCGCGGGGAAAGAGAAGGGCGCCCTCCTAACCCGAAAAAGGAGGGCGCCCGTGAGCGGGTGGGCACACCCCCAGGGAGAGGTGTGCACGCAGAACCCGCTCGGGTCGCGGGGCACACTGCAGCACGGTGCCCACGCGATCGGTCCGGAGAGTGGATCAGGCACGCTCCGAACCGAGGTACTGAATGCAGTATGCCAGTAGGACGCATGCCGCGCAAGCCGGCAGGGTGCATCTGCCAGACTGGACGCCATGGCGACGACCGTGACGGCACCCCGTGGCATGCGCGACTTCCTCCCGGCGGACAAGGCCCGACGCGAGCACGTGCTCGGTGTCGTCCGCGACGTCTACTCGCGGCACGGGTTCGACGAGATCGAGACCCCCGTGGTCGAGGACGCCGCACGGCTGCACTCCGGGCTCGGCGGCGACAACGAGAAGCTGGCGTTCGCGGTCATGAAGCGCGGGCTCAGCACCGAGGACCTGCAGGCTGCCCAGGCGCCGCTCGACCTCGCTGACCTCGGGCTCCGGTTCGACCTGACCGTGCCGCTCGCCCGGTTCTACGCCTCGCACCGCGCCGAGCTGCCCTCAGTGTTCCGATCGGTGCAGATCGCGCCGGTCTGGCGCGCCGAGCGTCCGCAGAAGGGGCGCTACCGCCAGTTCGTGCAGTGCGACATCGACATCCTGGGGGAGCCCGGGCAGCTGGCCGAGATCGAGCTCATCCGCGCCACGACCGCCGCGCTCGATGCGCTCGGGGTGACCGGCACCACGATCCGCATCAACGACCGGCGGATCCTGCTGACCCTGCTGGCGTCGTGGGGCATCGCGGACCCCGCTGCCGCCGACCGCGCACTCATCACGGTCGACAAGCTCGACAAGATCGGCCCGGACGGCGTCGCCGCCGAGCTCCGCAGCACCGTCGGACAGGAGCTGCCGGGGCTCGAGGACACCATCCGTGCGCTCGAGGCCGCGGACTGGACCTCGGTCGAGGGGGCTGCGTGGCTCGACGCCGAGGCGTTCGCCGACCTGCTGCGCCTGCGGGAAGCGCTGCCCGGCGTCGACCTGCGCTTCGACCCGACGCTCGTGCGCGGCATGGGCTACTACACCGGCACGATCTTCGAGGTCGCGCACCCCGACTTCGGCTACAGCCTGGGCGGCGGCGGTCGGTACGACGGCATGATCGGTCGGTTCCTCGGGCAGGACGTCCCCGCGGTCGGCTTCTCGCTGGGCTTCGAGCGCCTGGTCGACCTCGTGACACTCCCGGAGTCCGCCGAGTCGGACGCCGTGGTGCTCGTCTACGACAAGGACGTCGACCCGGTCCGGCTCGCGGCCCTCAAGACCGAGGCGCTCGCATCGCACCGGCGCGTGCGGCTCGAACGGCGCACCAAGAACACGAAGAACCTGCTCGCCGGTCTGGCCGCGCAGGGGTTCTCCGCCTTCGCGACCGTCGTCGCCGACACGACGTCGCTCGAGGGTGTGGAGTTCCGCCCGCTCGACTGAGTTGTCCACACCGGGCGTCACGGTCGACGTCGTGTTCACCTCGGCTCGCTAGGATCGGTCCCGCAAACACCACAACCAATGTGTAGGGAGTACCCCGTGGCCCTGATCGATGCCGTAGGCGCACGCGAAGTCCTCGATTCCCGAGGCAACCCGACGGTCGAGGTCGAGGTCCTCCTCGACGACGGCGTCGTGTCCCGCGCGCTCGTCCCCTCCGGTGCCTCCACCGGCGCGTTCGAGGCGTACGAACTCCGCGACGGCGATGCCTCGCGCTACGGCGGCAAGGGCGTGCTCAAGGCCGTCGACGCCGTCCTCGACGAGATCGGCCCGGCGCTCGAGGGCTTCGACGCCACCGACCAGCGCCTCGTCGACGCCGCGCTCATCGAGCTCGACGGAACCGAGAACAAGTCCCGCCTCGGCGCGAACTCGATCCTCGGTGCCTCGCTCGCCGTGGCCCGTGCCGCTGCCGACTCGGCTGACCTGCCGCTGTTCCGCTACCTCGGCGGCCCGAACGCGCACACGCTGCCCGTTCCGCTGATGAACGTCGTCAACGGCGGTGCCCACGCGGACACCAACGTCGACATCCAGGAGTTCTTCCTCGTGCCGTACGGCGCCGAGTCGTTCTCCGAGGCGCTCCGTTGGGGCGTCGAGACCTACCACGCCCTCAAGGGCGAGCTGAAGAAGCAGGGCCTCGCGACCGGCCTCGGCGACGAGGGCGGCTTCGCGCCGGAGCTCGCGTCGAACCGTGCGGCGCTCGACTTCCTGCTGACCGCGATCGAGAAGGCCGGCTTCACCCCGGGCAAGGACATCGCCGTCGGCCTCGACGTCGCGTCCACCGAGTTCTTCCACGACGGCAAGTACTCGTTCGAGGGCAAGCAGCTCTCGAGCCAGGAGTTCACCGCGTACTTCGCCGACCTCGTCGCGAACTACCCGCTCGTCACGATCGAGGACCCGCTGGCCGAGGACGACTGGGAAGGCTGGTCGCACCTGACCGCCGAGCTCGGCGACAAGGTCCAGATCGTCGGCGACGACCTGTTCGTCACCAACCCGAAGCGTCTGCAGCGGGGCATCGACGAGAAGGCCGCGAACTCGATCCTGGTGAAGGTCAACCAGATCGGCACGCTCACCGAGACCCTCGACGCGGTCTCGCTCGCGCACCGTCACGGCCTCACCTCGATCCTGTCCCACCGCTCCGGCGAGACCGAGGACACCACGATCGCGGACATCGCGGTCGCGGTCGACGGTGGTCAGATCAAGACCGGTGCACCGGCCCGTTCGGACCGCGTCGCGAAGTACAACCAGCTGCTCCGCATCGAGGAAGAGCTCGGCGACGCCGCGGTGTACGCCGGTCGCTCGGCCTTCCCGCGCGCCAAGTCACTGTAAGCAGCTCGGCCAGCAGCACCGGCACCACCGAGACGCCGTCCTCCTCCGGGAGGGCGGCGTCTCGTCGTGTGCGCGGCGTCGAGTTGCTGAGCGGTCAGGACGTGCCGCGCGCGCTGCGTCGAGTGGTCACGAGTCGTCGGCCGGGCCGGGCCTGGCCGACAGGACGTGACCGCCGGACGCACGCCGGGCGGTGTGTCGTGACCACTCCTGGCACGGGCCGGACGGTGCGGACCGGAGCCGCGCCTCCCGGCAGCATCGATCGGACGACACGAGTCGCTGAGAGGCCACCGAACGGCCGCGTGCCGGGCGCTCCCACCGCGTCGGTCGGGTTATCGTCGGGACGTGCCCAGCCAGAAGCCCCGCGTCCGCCGCGTCCCCGTGGCGATGCCCGACGGCAGCACGTCGGCGCAGCCCTGGTACCGCTCGATCCACTTCTCCGGGTTCAGCCTGCTGATGCTCGCGATCATCGTGCTCTTCGTCGTGGTGCTCGCCCCGTCGCTCCGCACGCTCATCCAGCAGCAGGAGCAGATCGCCCAGCAGCAGCGTGAGGTCGCGAGCCAGAAGGCCGACGTCACGCAGAAGAAGAAGGACGTCGCCCGCTGGGACGACCCCGCGTACATCGAGGCGCAGGCGCGCGACCGCCTGCTCTACGTGTACCCGGGCGAGGAGAGCTACCTCGTGATGGGCGCCGAGGACCGGAAGGCCGAGACCACGCCGACGACGGACTCCGGCACGCCCGTCAGCACGAAGGTCCAGACGCCGAAGGTGGACTGGGTGCAGGCGATGCTGTCCTCCGTGCTGCAGTCGGGGCTCACCGACGAGACCGCCGCCGACCTCGTGGCCCCGGACGTCTCGGGCACCGGCGAGAGCAAGTAGCTCCGAGCCGGACCCGTCCGGCGCGACGGTGCGCGGGGTACCGGGTCTCCGGTAGGCTCACGTTCCCGTGACGACCCCTCCCTTCGACCCGCCCTCCGACCGCGACGTCCAGGTCGTGTCGGCGCAGCTCGGCCGACCGGCACGCGACGTCATCGGGATCGCGGCACGGTGCGTCTGTGGCAACCCCACGGTCGTCTCCACGAAGCCCCGACTGTCGAACGGCACCCCGTTCCCGACGTTCTACTACCTGTGCCACCCCGCGGCCACCGCTGCGGTCAGCACCCTCGAGGCCAACCAGGTGATGCCGGAGCTGGCAGCACTGCTCGAGGACGACACCACCGCGGCCGCGTACCTCGCGGCCCACGAGTCCTACCTGGCCGATCGCGAGTCGATCGAGCACGTCGACGAGATCGTCGGCATCAGCGCCGGTGGCATGCCCACCCGTGTGAAGTGCCTGCACGCCCTCGTCGGTCACGCCCTCGCCGCCGGACCCGGCGTCAACCCCATCGGTGACCTCGCGCTCGAGCGCGCGGACTGGTCGCCCTCCCGGTGTGAGTGCCGGGCGTATGATGACGGTGCAGACGCTGGAGTCGGGGCGGGTGGCGGCGAAGTCTGACTCGACTCCGAAACCCCCATCCAAGGAGATCATCCCCCGTGCCCAAGATCCTCGTCGTCGGCGGCGGTTACGCCGGTTTCTACACCGCATGGAAGCTCGAGAAGCACCTTCGCCAGGGCGAAGCCGAGGTCGTCATGGTGGACCCGCTGCCGTACATGACGTACCAGCCGTTCCTGCCCGAGGTCGCTGCCGGTTCGATCGAGCCGCGTCACGCGGTCGTCTCGCACCGCCGCCACCTCAAGAACACCCGCGTCGTCACCGCGAAGGTCACCAAGGTCGACCACGCGACGAAGACCGCCACGATCACGCCGACCGAGGGCGAGGCGTGGGAGGAGTCCTACGACCAGATCGTCATGACCGCCGGCGCGGTGTCCCGCACGTTCCCGATCCCGGGTGTCGCGGACGAGGCCATCGGCCTCAAGACGATCGAGGAAGCCGCGGCGATCCGCGACAAGATCCTCACGAACTTCCACAAGGCGGCGAACCTGCCGGCCGGTCCCGAGCGTGACCGCCTGCTGACCGTCGTCGTCGTCGGTGGTGGCTTCGCCGGCATCGAGGTCTTCGCTGAGCTCCGCTCCTTCGTCACCGACCTGCTGAAGAGCTACCCGCAGCTCTCCTTCGACGAGACGCGCTTCCACCTGGTCGAGGCGATGGGCCGCATCATGCCCGAGGTCTCGCTCGAGACCTCGCACTGGGTGCTCAAGAACCTGGCGCAGCGCGGTGCGAACGTGCACCTCGAGACCCAGCTGGCCTCGGCCGTCGGTGGCGTCTGCGAGCTCAAGACGAGCGACGGCGCGATCGAGAAGATCGAGTCCGACCTCATCATCTGGACCGCCGGTGTCATGGCGAACCCGATGGTCAAGGGCACCGACTTCCCGCTCGAGCAGCGCGGTCGCATCCGCGTGCAGCCCGACCTGCGCGTCGTCGACGACAACGGCGTGATCGCGGACGCATGGGCCTGTGGCGACGTCGCAGCCGTGCCGGACCTCACCGGTGGTGGCGTCGGCGGCTTCTGCGTGCCGAACGCCCAGCACGCCGTCCGTCAGGCGAAGCAGCTCGCGAAGAACCTGGTCGCGACCATCCGTGGCGAGGCCACGACCGACTACAAGCACGAGAACCTCGGCGCCGTTGCGGGCCTCGGTCTCGGCATCGGCGTGTTCCAGTCCGGCAAGTTCGCCATGAAGGGCTTCCTGGCGTGGGGCGCGCACCGTGGCTACCACGGCATGGCGATGCCGTCGTGGGAGCGCAAGTGGCGCGTCATCGGCGACTGGGTCGGTGGCTTCTTCCTGGGCCGCGACATCGCGTCGCTCGACGACCGTGAGACCCCGCGCGCTGCGTTCGAGGCCTTCGCGTCCCGTCCGAAGCCCGCGGCCGAGGCCCCGGCCGCGCCCGCCGCGGCCCCGGCTCCGGAAGAGGGCAAGGTCGCCGGTGCCGCCGGTCCCGTCTACGGCGAGCCCGCGAAGGACGTCTCCAACGCCCCCGAGCCGGTGACGGCCCCGGCCGACGCCAAGTAGCACCACTCGTCACGAAGGCGGTCACCCCGAGCGGGGTGGCCGCCTTCGTGCATCGGTAGGCTGTTGCGGCCCGCCCCCGTGGCCCAATCGGTAGAGGCACGCGACTTAAAATCGCTGAGTTGTGGGTTCGAGTCCCACCGGGGGTACCAAATCGAGTTCATGCGAACCCTTGACAGAAAGAAAATCTGTCAAGGGTTCGTTCTCTTCCGGAGACGGTTCGCTGCTGACGTGAGCGCGATAGTCGAGGACCGTCGTGAAGGGCTCTGCGAGTTCTCCGTCGGCCAGGCCGTGCTCGTCGATGTAGAGCCGGCTGAAGAACGCCTGGTTGAACTGCCGACGGACGGAGTCGCTGGCTCGTGAATACGCCTCGTGGCAGTGTTCGGCGAGATAGATGGCCGACTCGACGTTGGCTTCGACATCGACTGTCCGGACGTCGAAGGCTGCGATGCGTTCGGAGAGGGCTGCTGACCGCGCGCTGATGCGTTCCTGTTCTTCTGCGTAGAGCTCGGAGGGGATGACTCCGGACAGGTGGCCATCGAGTAGCACGCGGGCGCGCTCGGACAGCGCTTTCAGGTCTGCGGCGCAGCGGGCGCGCAATGCTAGCGTGTCGGCCAGCGAGACGTGCGCGTCCTCGCGTACGACGTTCCGGGCGCGTTCAGCGGCTTCGGGCGTGAGTGCGATCCGTCGATAGAGCTTCGCGACTTCCTCTTCAATCACCGAGATGCGCATCGCTTGGCGCGAGCAGGACGTGCGCTTCGAGTGACGTCCGGCGCACAGCGTGATCGTGCTCCACCGGAATTAGTGGCTGTTCGTCAGTGAGCTCCCGAGTCTCGCGCGCCGACGCTCACTGGCAGCGTTCCTGTGCGCGCGACAGCACCGCTCATCCTCCAGACGGGCACGACTGCCCGGAACCCTAGGCGGAGGGCCGTCAGTCGCCTGGCCGGATTCGGGTCTGGGTGAGCCGGTCGACAACCTGGCTCGGCAGGCACCCGTTGTCACTGAGGACGGCACGGACATGCTTCCTTTGTTCACTTTCGGACATGCGCCCCGTCGCCGCGGACAGAAGGTTCATCCAGACGGCGGTCACGTCGCCGACCATCCCCAGCACCACGTCGGGCGGCGTCAAGTAGACGTAGGGATTGGCGCCTGACGCATGTTCAGGGTCGACCGCAAGCCGTTCCGACAGGAGTACGACCACGCTGCCCGCGGGAGCGTGGTCGGCGCCGCGGTCATGGGCAAGCTGGTCGAGCTGCGTGTTCGCCTGACGGATGTCCTTGGCGGGGAGCAGCCCGTCTTCGCGCTCCTCGGACTTCGCCTCGAGGGCGACCCACAGCGCGGTGCCCCATTCCCAAGCGGAGTCGCAGCGTGCCTGCCCTTCCGGCTTCGACGCCGAGGCCCCCAGGTACTTGCCGAGGGTCGTAAGGCCCCGCTCGTACCTTGCGGCCTCCTGCTGCGCGAGCGCGGCTTGCATCTCCGCGATTTCGGCCGTGATGACGCCCAGGCGCAGCCGGCCCCGAAGGCGCGCGACGATCTCGTTCACGGCGACCACGTCCATAGGAGCGAGATCGACCTCGTCGGCGGCCGGAAGCGGCAGCATCTCCCGCAGCCAAGTTCCGCGGTTCGCGGCGAGGCCCGCCTCGCGGACGAGTTCGCGCGCTCGCGCGCGTTCCGTTTCGTCCGTCGCTCCGACGTGCAACCAGACGCCTGCGATGTAGAGCAGAAGGCCCCGGTAGCCGCGGGTCGTTTCGGGCCCGACGTGGACCACCGCCTCCCGGAGCTTACCGCTCGCCCCGATCCAGTCGCCGCTGTAGGCGAGGTTCCACGCGTCGACTTCAAACGGAGCCGCCTTACCGAGAGGCTCCGCTGCCGGGGGCTCCATCTTGACGGCGTCTTCTCGGAATTCGGAGACCATCTCCTCGCCGTTCTCTCGCCATTCCTTGTCGTGCGCGAGGAACGTGGCGACGTTCTGGACGATGTCGTCCGGATCCGCACCGCGGCTGTTGGCCCAGCCGAACTGCACCTCCGCCTGAACTTCGGGCTCGAGTGCCGAGATGTTGTCCTGCCGGCTGAAGTACTTCGTGATGTCTGCGCCGCGGACGATCACGACCGCGTAGTCATTCGGACCTCGCGTGCTTCGACCGGCGCCCTGAACGATCCGGGTTCGGATTCGTTCTGACAGCGCCGCGTTCGCTTCGGCGCGTTCGCTGAGGAATTTCTCTTGCAGGCCGACGGCGTCGGGCTTGCCGTCGAGGACGACGATTCTGCACGCGTGGTCAGGGAGGTCCATGCCGTCGTACCGGTTCGCGAGTCCGAGCACCCCGGTCTTCGCTTTCGCGAACTCCTCGAGGCCCTTCTGTTCCAGTTCGTCGCGGCCGAGCACGGGAACGTTCTTGCCGGCGAGCGACTCCGCCGTTGCTCGGGCGCGTGCGACGGTGTCCTGGCTGAGGACCAGCGCCTTGTCCGTGAGACCTACGAGGCGCTTGGTGAGGGCCGTCCCGTCGCCTCCGGCGACCAGGTCCGGGAAGACGAACAGGCGCCGGCCGGATCTAGGGGGCGTCTTGCTCGGCAGCGGCATGCGGGTGATTTCTCGGCGCCCGAATGCGCGTTCGAGCTCTCCGCCGGCACCGAGAGTCGCGGACAGGTAGATGCGCTGTCCCGCCCCGGTGAACACCCTGTTCTCGAACGTGGGCGGAATCATCGGGCGTATCTGAATGCCGCCGTAGGAGAGGTAGACCAGACACGAGGCAAGCCCTGCGCGCACCATCGCCAGTTCGAACTTGTACGGTTTCGGAAGTTTGGCCAGGGTCGCATCCAGCGCGGCGAGCGCGTCCGGATCCGCCGCAGGGAGGATCAGCCGCACCTGGTGGTGCGCGCCTGGATCGGGGGAGCCTTCAAGCCGTTGGAGCAACAGGCCGGACATAAAAGGCTTCAGGGCGGCCAGCAGCGCCAGATAGGCGTCTTCGTCGTCGGACCGCCGAATGTCGACGCCGTACTCGTGTCCGACGAACTGTTCGCCGGCGTGGGCGTCGTCGAAGACGACGAGCCGGGGGACGGGCACGTGCGGGTTGCTGTTGAAGATTGCATTGTATGTCACGACGCCGATCGCGTCTCCGCTCTCTACGGCGGTCGCGTCAGCGAGGTCCCAGCTCGTGTGACTCCCGATCAGGAGCGCGACCGGCACGCCCTCGCGCTTCGCCGCGGCGGCTACCTGCTTCGCGAGCTGCTTAGTGGGCGTCGCGTAGAGAACGGGTCCTTCTCCCTTTCGCCGCACCCATTCTCCGATGAGCAGGCCCGGGACCGTCTTGCCGGTGCCCGTCGGGAGCTCCAGAGCGAGGTCCGCAGTCGTCTGGTGCTTCTCGGCATACGCGCGGATGACGTCGCCCTGGTGCAGCCAGAGCGACGGAACGGCTTCGCCGGTTCGGGGGAGCCCTCCGCGGAGGTACATCTCCTCCGGCGTCTCGAAGTGCTGGGCAACCTTTTTCGCCTTGCCGACGAACGCCATCGTGAACTCCTCCGTGGCAGGCCGCGCCTCAATGCGCGTACGGGACTGCACCAGACATATTCTCACGTCTGGCGGCCCTGTGCCGGGACAACCGGCGGTCAGCGCCGAAGTCGTGCGAGCCTACTGGAGACCTCCTCCGCGCGGGCACCGATCATGTGGTCATCCGTGATGGCGAACCCGGACTTCCTGAAAAAGGCTTCCCGCTCGGCGGGGCTCGAAGACAGGTCCAGAGCCCCCGCGACATAGGTGCATGTGCGCGCGAGAGCCTCATCTACGAACGCCTCAAGCAAGTCCGACCCGGCGCCCTGTCGACGCGCGCTCGTGGCGACGTAGATACGAGTCAAGAACGCGTGCGGCCCAGGCGGGAGATCGAGTGAGTCGAACGAAACGTTGTCTCGATAGTCGTATCCGAACGTACCGGTGATCACGCCCTTGATCGCGGCGTCGGTCCGAACGACGAAGTCCACGTGAGGCGGCTTCGCCGCGAGGTACCAGTCGGCGACGCCCGCAGGCAGATCGCTGGCGTCCTTCAACATCGACACCAGCTCGCGACGATCCGTCGAACGGATAAGTTGCACGGTCATGCGCCTAGCAGACCACACGGAGGGGCGTTGCGGCTCCATCCTTCGCGCCAACATTGAAACGCACGGTCACGCGTCATCTCGACCGACGAGGCCAAGGAGGAGAAGTCTGGCCGCACGAGCGGGCGCTGGGCCTCGCGGCGCCGCACCGGGCGCGGACGCCTGAAGGTGGGTTCGGGGTTTCCGGAAGGCCGGCCAACCTGGGCGCCCTAGAGGGACGCCGCTCCGGTGCCCGGCGCCTGAAATCCGCATGTCCGGAGGCCTGGACTAACGCGCCGTGGCGACGCGCCGATAGAAAGCAGGCGAGCCCCGTCCAAGGAGTCCATGTGTTTCTAATCTTGATCGCAGCCCCACCGGCGCTGACTCCGACCCCCACATCAACGCCTACGCCGACCGTGCTGCTTCCCGCCGATTCCGGGCCGTGGTCCGGTTGGGCGTCCGCAGCCATCGCAGTTCTTGCCTTGGTTGTCTCTATCCTGACATTCGTCGCCACAACGCGAAAGAATCTCAAAGAGGCAAAGCGGAAGACGATTGATGACTTACGCGTCGCGTCTTCGGTGTTGCGCAGCCCAAGCGTTCAACGAGCCATTGAAGAAATCGAAGGGTCAGCGGAGGCGATCCGACTCAGGAAAAGCGAGTACGACAACCGGCTGCGGACCGCCGACCCCGCTTCCGTGCCCGACGCTGTGCTGGAAGAGAGGATCCGAGGCCGCCACTTCGCTCGTAACGGCGACGAATTCGGTCGTGCCTACGGGCAAATCGCGGGGGCCATCATTACGGCTGCTTCTTATGTTCCCCCTGAGATAAAATCTCGCGACGTTCCGGTGTGGCGACAGAATGGGCGCGATCTCTACCTGCTCGTGAAACACGCAGTCGGATCACTGGCCGAGCCGCGCTGGGAGCTGAAGAAGCTTCCTACTCTCCGTGCGATGTTCGGTGTCGAATCGGAGCTTAGCGACGCGGCCCTGCTGGCTGCGATCGCGACACTGAATCGCATTCGTCCTGACGACACCGAAGCCCTGATTCTTGCTTATGCGGACGAGTGACGACGGGAAACCGCCAATCGCAATGCTGCGATCATCAGCTTAGAACTTGGATGCTGAGAAACGCGCTTCCCCGTCACGCGCACCGGGACATTGGCATGGTCGGAACCACGCTCGATATCGATGGTGCCGGCAAGGAAGTCCGGAGTCTCATCGCCCACGGTTTAGCGCGTCCGGAACCGGATTACCGCTTGCTCGCAAAGGCGCTTCTTGCTGAGGCCGAGCAGTTGAATCGCGGCCAGTAGATGCGGCGTTCAACGAATAAATGCACATACTGCGCTGTTCGAAAGCTATTCAAGCAGTGGTGCTCACCCTTCGAGCAGCAGCTGGGCTCCTCGTTCCTCTGAGGTCAATTCGAGGAGATCAGGTCGTTCCGCGTAGAGCGTGCGGAGGAGTTGCAAGGCGATCTCGATGGCCCGCTCCTTCTGGGCCCATGCGACTTCAGGCTTCGGTTCTTTGGAGCCGTGAACGAGCATGCTGCGCGCCGAATAGAGCTTTTTCAACTCGGTTTGCAATTTCAGCCTGTCGTCGGTACTGCCGGGTTCCAGGAGCTTAGCTATGGATGCGGTGACACGGAACGTCGTTTCCTGCTGGGTGCCAAAGGCATTTTCCCATACGATGACCGCGTCAATGAAGGCGTCTGCCGCATCCCACCGCTGGGACACAGCCCCGAGAAGGCGCTTCATCGCGATGTTAAGCGATTCCGGATGTTTGTCCAGGACAAGCTTGTGCCAACGGACTGCCTCTTTGCCCAATGGCTGCGTCAGTTCGTAGCTCGCGGGGGCGCGGGCGTCGGTCTCCCATGAAGACGAGCCTCCGGGCTGTGTTGGGTCTGCGATATACCGTGATACTTCGCCGGTAGCCAGCAGCTCGCCCTTCGACGTCGAGGCGAGTAGCAAGCCGAGGCGGACGCGGTCAATCCGCCTTTGGAGTGCGCGATATGACTCTTCGATGCGCGGACCGAGTTTTCGCCACTCCTTTAAGAATTGATCATCGCTGGGAAGCGACTGCGGGTAGATCTTCAGCAGCTGGATAGGGAACTGCGTTGTGTAAACGCTTGTTATGCGATCGGTCTGATTCAGCAGTAGTTCCTGTTCGACTGGGAGCATCTCCCGAAGTTGGTCGTCGCCGAATGAGAGAGATGTTCCTTCTGCCATTCGAACGCCGCTGAAGCCGATGAATGCAGGAACCTCAACCTCGTGTCCGGCGGCGAGTTGACGGAATGTGTTGACAGACTCCTCGATCGAGTCCATGAGGCGTGCCTGCGTAAGAGCCGATCCATCGAGCCGAGCGAGCACCGAGGCGTGGAAAACGATGCCGTCTAGTACTGAAATCAGCTGCCGGCTACCGCCCTGGCCGGTGCTCATCATCCAGTTGCTCTGTATCGCAAGTATCTCTTGGCCCATAGTTTCGACGTGGTCGATCGACTCTGCATCTGGGAAAAGCTTCGTCAACTCCGCGTCTGCCATGAAAGCTTTCGCGGCCTGAGGAGTCTCGGGGTGAGAGAACAAACCAGGCGTCGTCGACATCCAAAAAGTGCGCGGGCCCTGTGTCGGAGGCTTCAATAGGAGAACTGGCCATAGATCGCGAGCTACGATGCTTAGCGCATGAACTACAGGGCCGTCGCTTGGAGATGCGTCGGCTACTTCGCCTCCGCATTGGAGTCGAAGGTAGTTCGCAAGACTCCCGCCGAAATCGGCTCGGAATTGAGCGAATGCCGAAGACGAGTAGAGCATGACGTCCAGCTCCCCATTGCCACTCCAAGGGGCCTGGTTCATTGCATCGAGAAGCAGTGCCACTGCTGAGGGATCGGTGCGCGCTTCGATCAACTCCATGATCGAGCCCTCAATCGGAAGATTGAGCACATACCGCAAGAACTCATCGCCATAAGAGTTGATTAAACGCTGGTAGGTTTGCTCGGGAAACTTGTTCATGTTGTGTACCAGTGTGACACCTCGAACTTTATTTGGCTAGAGGCGGCGGTCTCGGGTGTACCTGCCTGGTGCTCAGACCATCATTCTGATATACGGGTCAGGGTCACTATTAAGGAAGTAGAGCCAGGTCCAACGTAGTGCAGAACTTCGCTTCGTGAGATGCGCGCGATCGCTGTGTGATATGAGCGCGCGTTACTCCAATCAATCCTCTCGTTTCAGTGCCGACCTGACTGTTGTGGCACCCCGTGAGAGTTGACGCGCTATGACCTGGTAAGTGAGCCCTTGCGTACGCAGCTCTTTCGCTCGTCGCACTTCGGCTCCGGATAGCGGCTGCTTGCCAAGCGCAAGACCCCGTGACCTTAGGTGCCGCGAGACTGTGACTCTGTGCACTCCGTACTTGGCTGCCAGGTCGTAGATCGACTGCCCGCCGGCCATGTACTCACCAGCCACAGCGTCGACGTCCGCGGAACTGAGCCGCAGCTGCTGGGCCGCACTCGGGGCAGCGGGACGGACGTCCGATGAGAGCAGGTCGTCCATGCCGCCGGACTTGACCATCTCGATGAGCCTCCTCGTTGCCGCCGGAGGGTTTGCGAACGCTTCCCTTCGCCGTACCGCCGAGGCTCTGGCGTGGCGCCCGCCGCGTGCCGCTGCGAAAGCGACAGAACTCTGCGAACAGTTCGCGTCGTTCTGTCGCTCCGGCCGCACAGTCCGAGCGATGGTCCTGCCATCTGTCGCTTCGACGGTGGGATCGGGTCGCCCTGGGCATCGGACTGGAGGCGCGGGACCGGCCCGCCACGTGCCTCCCGGCCCGCGGGCCGTCGCCTTCCCGCGAAGACGGCGCGACTGCACGACCGGCTCGCTGCCCAGTAGCATCGACGATCGTGGTCGGACTCGGAAGCGCACTCGCGAACCTGCAGAACGCCCTCCGTCGGCCCGAGGCCCACGTCGAGGTCGTCGACGGCGAGACCGTCCCCGTCGGCATGCTCCTCGGCACGCTCGGTGCACTGCTGCTCGACGCGGGCAGCTCCGTCACCGACGTCCGCTCGGCGCTCGAGAAGGCCCGCGACGCCGCCGGGGTCGGTCCGACCCTGGCGATCGGGGTGCTGCCGGCGCTGGTGATGGTGAGCGAGGTCTCGACCGGTGCGGCGACGATCGTGAACGCCGAGGGCGTCGAGCTGTCGTCCCGACAGGCTGCACGGGCGAACCGGGTCGTGCTCGGGTTGGAGAGCGGGTCGATCGCCCTCGCCGAGATCCCCGCGCGGGTCCGGGCCATCCGTGCCGGCACCGTCCCGCCGCCCGCACTGCCGTGGATCCTCGGCAACGCGCTGACCTCCGCCGGGCTCGCCGTCGTGTTCCGGTGCCCGTGGTGGGCGATCCTGCTCGCGCTCCTGGTCGGTGCGCTCGTCGGGGTCATCGGACTGCTGCTCCGGCGCTTCCGCGAGGCCGTCGCGATCATCCCGTTCCTTGCCGCTTTCGTGTCGACGGCCATCGTCGGACTCGTCGCCGCGGGTGCCGGGTTCGAGCAGGTCCCGCTGTTCGCCGTGTGCGCCCCGGTGGCGGTGTTCGTCCCCGGTGCCCTCATCACCAACGCCCTGCTCGAACTGACCGCCGCGGACATCGTGACCGGGTCCTCGCGGCTGGTCCAAGGGCTCATCATGCTCGGCTTCATGGCGGCCGGCATCGCCTCGGGCAGTGCGCTGACCGGGCTGCATGTCGACCCGTCGTCGGCCGCGCTCGTCGGCGAGGTCGCCGGCGTCGGCACGGACCTGGCCGGGTGGGAGTCCGTGCCGTCCTACTGGGTGTCGTGGGTCGCCGTCGTGGTCTTGGCGGTCGGCCTCGGCCTGGTGTTCCGCTCGGGCTGGCGGCTGACGCTCGTGTCGGTGGCCGTCATGGTCACCGCCTACGCGCTGGTGAGCGGGACGACGCCGGTGTGGGGGAGCGTCGTCGCGACCGGGGCGACGGCTGCCCTGTTGTTCGTCGCGACGCGGTTGCTCGAGCGGCTCGTGCCGGCGATCCCGGCGACGGTGTCGTTCTTCCCGGCGTTCCTGCTGCTCGTCCCCGGGACCGTCGGGCTGGTGGCGGTGGCCACGTTCGACCCCGAGTCCCTCGCGACACCTCTGGCGACCTTCGTCAGCCTGTGCATCGGGACGAAGATCGGTGGGTTGCTGCCGGGTCTGTTCGCCCGGAACGCGCCGAGCCACACGTAGCGCCGCCCCGGGCGGCCCCGCACCGCCTCGGGGGTACCTGGCCGGATCGGGCGTACCTGGTCGGAAGTTTCGACCAGGTACGCCCGATCCCGCGGAGCACCGCGGCTGCAGCCGCGACCGCAGCTGTGGACGCGACCGGCTGACGGACGGGAGGCGCGCGGCGGGGCCGCCACGGGCCTCCCGTCCGGCGCCGCGCACGTGCAGAGCCCGCTACGGCTCGAGCAGTCGGCCCGCCGCCTGGTCCTCCGCTGCCGTCGCCTTGGCGAGGTAGTGCACCTTCTTGCCCGTCGCGTTGTAGGGCAGCTCGTCGACGAAGCGGTACCGCCGCGGCCGCTTGTAGCGGGCGAGACCGGGGTGCGAGCCCGTCCACTCCTCGAGCTCGGCGGCGGCCGCGACGTCGTCCTCCGGTAGCCGTCCCGCTGCACGGACCACGTACGCCGTGACGACCTCGCCCCACCGCTCGTCCGGGATCCCGACGACGATCGAGTCGGCGACGCCCGGGTGCTCCTGCAGTGCGGCCTCGACCTGGACGGGGTGGACGTTCTCGCCGCCGGAGATGATCATGTCGTCCTTGCGGCCGACGATCGTCACCCGTTCGTGCTCGTCCCACGTGGCGAGGTCGCCGGGGTAGAACCAGCCGTTCGCGAACTTCTCCGCCTCGAGCCCCGGGTTGCGGTACGAGTAGCCGGACTTCACGGTCCGGACCGCGAACTCGCCGATCTCGGAGCCGTCCTTCGGCACGGTGTCGCTCGGGTCGGCCAGGCGGTCCTCGTACACGCGCACCACGGCGACGTCGTCGTCCGTCGATGCTCGTCCGGTGGAGCCGGCGCCGTCGGGGAAGTCCTCAGGACGCAGGAACGTGTTCCAGAAGGTCTCGGTCGTGCCGTAGCCGTTGAAGATCCGCGGGGACAGGAGCTCCTGGTAGCGGAGTGCGGCGGCACGGTCGAGCGGCGCACCCATCGTGACGATGCCGTGCAGGGACGACAGGTCGCGGGGCCGGGCCTCTTGCGCGTTGGCGAGCTGCACCAGGTTCGGCGGCGCACCGATCAGGAACGTCAGGCGCTCGGACTCGACCAGGTCGAGCACCCGCTCGGCGTCGAAGTGCCGCAGGGTGGTGAGCTCGGCGCCGACGTAGAACACCGGGTTCGGGCCGCCCGAGTACAGGCCGCCACGGTGGAACAGCGGCGACATGTTGAGCGTCTTGTCGAAGGGGCTGAGCGGGAAGTGCATCACGACGTCGTGGGCGCTGAGCACCTCGACCAGGCTCGGCAGGGGTACCGGCTTCGGTCGCCCGGTGGTGCCGGAGGTGTAGAGCCGGGTGGTCTCGTCGTAGGTGCTGCGGGGCTCGGTCGCGGCGAGCTCGGCGGGGGTGACGGGGTCGGCGGCGAGGAGCGCGCTGAACGCGACGCGCGCGTCGTGTGCTGCGTGGCCGTCGTGTGCGGTGTGCGTGTCTTGGTCGTCGTGGTGCGCTGCGTGGTCGTCGCCACTGACGACGACGATGTGGTCCGGACGGTGCGGCGCGGTCTCGAGCGCTCGGGCGATGTCGTCGCCGCGCACCGCGTCGTGCACCAGCACCACGGGCGCGGAGTCCTCGATGATGAAGGCGACCTCGTCGGGGGCGAGCCGGAAGTTCGTCGGCGAGAACACCGCGCCGATGCGGTGGCACGCCAGGTAGAGCATCGCGAACTCGGGCGAGTTGAACAGCTCGACCATCACGACCGAACCGCGACCGACTCCGTGCCGGACGAGCCACCCGCCGATGTGGTCGACGACGTCCCCGAGTTCCGCGTAGGTCCACGACCGACCCGTGTCCGGGTCGCGCAGCGCGGGCCGGTCCGCGAAGCGGTGGGTGTTCCGCGCGAAGCCGTTCGCGTACGTGTAGCTGCCCTCGAACACCTCGCGGAACCGCGTCGGGTCGTAGTCGGATCGGGTCTCGGTCATCATCGCTCCCTGGGGCGGTCGAACGGCGCGTCACGCACCGATCGTCACTGTATCCGCCGCGCGGGGACGGCGGACGGGAGGCCCGGTGCGGGTCAGGCGGCCGCGTCCGGTCGCGCGGTGCGCGCCCAGAACCAGGCCCCGATCGCGCCCGCCACGCAGGCCGCGCCGACCGCGCCGAGCAGCACCGGCGACGCGTGGGTCCCCGCGGGACCCGAGTAGACCGCGGCGGTGAGCGCCACCGCGACGACCGCCAGTGCCACGTACCGGGCACGCGAGGCCACCAGGACCGCACTGCCGGCGGAACCCGCGAACGGCAGCAGCGTCGCGACGACGGCTCCGACCCCGCCGACGCACAGGGTGATGGCGAACTCCGACGTCAACGCGGACCAGAAGCCCCCGCCCGCGGTCAGGCTGTGGAGCACCCACCCCGCGGTCGCGAGCCCGAGCAGCGCGATCGTCCGCCAGGTCGCGCTGCGGGCACCGGCGGCGATCCCGGAGCCGAGGCGCAGTGCGGCGGTGTCCAGGTCGGGGCGTCCCGACGGCACGAGCACCATCCCGACGATCAGAGCGGGGGAGAGGTCCGCGGCCCGCGTGATCCCGCACGCCACGAGCGCCGCGAGCACCAGCCACGGGGACACCCGGAAGCCCACCGCACGGTGGTCGGGTCCGGCTGCCCACCGGGTCACGAGCACCACGGCTGCCGTGAGCACCGCGGTGCCGAGCAGCACGGCGATGGCGAGGCGGACGTAGCGGGCCTCGAGCGAGACGCCAACGCCGAGCAGTGTGCACAGGGCGGCGACGGCCACCGCGACCGTGATCGACACCCACGTCGGCAGCACGTCGTCGGACCCGGAGCGGTCCGAGCGCGAGCGGTTCCGCCCGAGCAGTCCGGCGAAGGGCGAGCGGATGCGCCCGCGGGCAGCGGCGGCGACGAGCGCGAGGGGTGCGGCGATGAGCAGGAGGAACCCAGCGGCGACGGCCGTGGCGATCAGGACGGTCCGCCACGAGAACGCGGCCTGGATCGTCGGAACGGTGCGGTCGTAGGCGGTGGCAGCGGTCCAGTCGCCCGCGGGGCCCGACCAGTCGGTGCGGCCGCCGCCGGAGCCTGCGGCCCCGGGGGTGCTCGTGCCGGTCGGGTCGGTGCCGTCACCGGGCGCTGCCGCTGATCCGGGGCCGTCGTCGCCGGTGCCGCCTGCGTTCCCGGTTCCGGCCGGGGTCTCCGCGTCACCGGGGGTCTGGCCGTCACCCGGTGCGGTCGTGGTGCCGGTGGTGTCGGTTCCGTTGCCGGTGCCGGTGCCGGTGCCTGTGGTGCCGGTGCCGTTGGTCGGTGCGTCCCCGCCGGTTCCGGAGGTGCCGGGGGTGCCGTTCGGGGTGCCCGAGGTCGACCACACGGTGACCTGCACGGCAGCGGACGACCGCGAGTAGTTGCCGGCGGCGTCGTGCTGCGTCGCGGTGAGGTCGTGTCCGCCGGCCCGCAGCTGCGACCCCGCGGTGGAGCAGGACCAGGAACCGTTCGCAGCGACCTCGGCCCGGCAGACGGGTGCGCGGTCGACGTAGACGGTCACGTCGGCGCCGGGCTCGCCGGTGCCGCGGACGACCGTGGCGTGCGAACCGACGCGGTCGCCGTCGTCGGGTGCGGTGATCCGCGGAGCCGCCGGTGCTGTGCGGTCGACCGTGATCCGCACCGGGGCCGAAGATGCGCTGCGCAGGTCGGAGCGGTAACCGCGGGCCGTGCTGGCGGTCTGCGAGGCGGTCACGGTGACGGTCGCGTCGGACCGCAGCGCGAGCGAGGTCACCCACCGACCGTCCGGGCCGACCGGGGCGGTCTGCTGCGTCGACGATCCGGAGACCGACAGCACCACGGTGGAACCGGGGAAGCCCGTGCCGGAGAGCGCGCCGCTGGTCGGGTGGTCGGACGCGATGGTCGGCGGCACGATGACGTCGGAGGCCGGGGCACTCGCGGGCGGCTGGCTCGGCGCGGTGACGTCCCGCACCGTGAAGACCTGCTGCGGACCCGACCGCACCGTACCGAGGCACGACCACGAACCGTTCGCCTGCACCTGGGCCGAGCACCCGGCCGAACCGGTCGACGCGGGGCCCGCGACGCGGACGACGTGCGCCGGGGTCCCGGTGCCGTGGAACCGGGCGGTGCTGCTCGTCACGTCCCCTGGGTCGGCGATGGTCGGTGCGACGGGCGGTCGCCCGGTGGACGCGGGCGGGGGCGTGGGGGTGCCGGGGCGACCGCTGCTCGGCGGGCCGACGAGTTCGCCCGGTGCGGGGGTCGCGGTGCTCGCGGCGCTGACGCGTTCGGTGGTCGCCTGTTCGTGGGGCGCCGTGCCGGCGAACGCGGGTGCGGCTGCCGCAGCCAGCAGCGCCGCGGCGAGGACGGCCGTGGCCGAGGCGAGCGCGACGAACCGGGTACGACGACGAGGGCCGTCGCCCCCGACGGCCCGGTCGTCCACGTTGTCCCCTCGCGTGCTCACCGGCTCCATCCCACGTGATCCGGGCCGCTGGGTCAATACACCTCGCGGATGATGTCCCGCATCCGGTCGTGTTCGCCCCGCAGCCCGAACGCCCGGTGTGCGTGACTCGGGAATCGCCCGTGAACCCTGGCGGTCGACGCGAGCACTGCGGACGCGTCGGTAGACTTCACGACGGCCGTTCAGGCCACGCAGCACCGCGGATCCGAACGCGAGAAGGAGCACCCACGCATGGACACCGGACTCGTCACGACGCTGATCGTCGTCGGAGTGGTGGTGGTGATCCTGGTCATCATCGGGATCTACCTCTGGGTGACGTACAACTCGCTCGTCACGCTCAAGGTCCGTGTGGACGAGGCCTGGAGCGACATCTCGGTGCAGCTGAAGCGGCGCGCCGACCTGATTCCGACCATCGTCGACACGGTCAAGGGGTACGCCACCCACGAGAAGGCCGTCTTCGACGACGTCACCAAGGCGCGCTCCGAGACGCTGACGGCCGGTGACGCCGGCACGGCCTCCGCGGCCGAGGGGCACATGCAGAAGGCGCTGAAGAGCGTGTTCGCGGTCGCCGAGGGGTACCCGCAGCTGCAGTCGAGCCAGAACTTCCTGCAGCTGCAGACCGAGCTCGTCGACACCGAGGACAAGATCCAGTCCGCCCGGCGCTTCTACAACGGCGGCGTGCGCGAGCTGAACACGAAGATCCGGGTCTTCCCGAACTCCACGTTCGCCAAGCGACGGGGCTTCGCCGAGGCGACGTTCTTCGAGACCGCCGAGCCGGCAGCCATCGCCGAGCCGCCGCGCGTCCAGTTCTGACCCCAGCCTCGCAGCTGCCGTGTACAGCGCCATCGCGCGGAACAAGCGCAACACCGTCGTCATCGTCCTGGTCTTCCTGCTGATCATCGGCGCGCTCGGGTTCCTGGGCGGCTACCTGGCGGGGAACGTGTCGATCGGCGTCATCGTGCTCGCCGTCGCCCTGGGCTACGCGGTGCTGCAGTACTTCTTCGCCGCTCGGCAGGCGACCGCCATCGCCGGTGGCATCGAGATCGACCGCACCTCCGAACCGCGGCTCTGGCGGACGGTCGAGAACCTCGCGATCTCGACCGGCATGCCGATGCCCCGGGTCTACGTGATCCAGGACCCGTCGCCGAACGCCTTCGCCACCGGGCGCGACCCGGAGCACGCCGTGGTCGCGGCGACGACCGGGCTGCTGCAGATCATGGACGACCAGGAGCTCCAGGGTGTGATGGCCCACGAACTCGGGCACGTCCGCAATTACGACATCCGGGTCTCGACGATGGTGTTCGGGCTGGTGGTCGCCGTCGGCCTGATCGCCGACGTGCTCCTGCGCATCTCGATCTTCAGCGGCCTGTCCGGCGGCCGGAACCGCAACTCGGACAACGGCGGTGGCGCGAACCCGGTGCTGCTCATCGCCGGCATCGTGGCTGTGGTCGTGGCGCCGATCGCCGCGGCGGGCGTGCAGGCTGCGGTGTCCCGGCAGCGCGAGTACCTCGCCGACGCCACCGGTGCGATGACGACGCGCCACCCCGAGGGCCTCGCCCGGGCGCTCGAGAAGCTCGGCGCGTACGGCCGTCCGATGCAGACGCAGAACTCGTCGATGGCGCACCTGTGGATCGCCGACCCGATGCGCCCCGGCGTGATGGACCGGCTGTTCTCGACGCACCCGCCGCTGCCGGACCGCATCGCACGGTTGCGGGCGAACGCCGACCGATTCTGACGCCGGTCAGGCCTCGACGGCGTCGAGCTGCTCCGTGGGTTCGGGGGCATCGGCGTCGTCGACGGCTTCGTGCGGGACCAGCGGGAGGCCGAGCGCCCCGGCGACCGCGGCTGCAGCCGTGCCCCGATCCGTGACCTCGACCTCGTCGAGTCCCTGCCAGGCGGCGGTGCGTCGGAGGGTCTCGGCCAGCCGCTCGGCATCGAGGTGCTCGCCGGGCTCCTGCCACGCGGTCCGGACCCGCAGCACGCCACGCTGCCGGTCGCTCTTCAGGTCGACCCGGCCGACGAGGCGGTCGTCCTGCAGCACGGGCAGCACGTAGTACCCGAACACCCGCTTCGGCGCCGGTGTGTAGATCTCGATCCGGTAGTGGAACCCGTACATCCGCTCCGCCCGTCGGCGGAACCACACGACCGGGTCGAACGGGCTGAGCACCGCGTCGGCGGTCAGCTGCCGGGGCACCCGGGCATCGGGGTGGAGCCAGGCCCGCTCACCCCAGCCCTCGACCCGCACGGGCAGGAGCTCGCCGGCCGCGGTGAGCTCCGCGATGGCGCCGGCGGTGTTGTCCGACCGCAGTCGGTAGTAGTCGGCGATGTCCGCTCGGGTGCCGACGCCGAGGGCGCGGGTGGCGTGCCGGACGAGTTCGAGCACTGCGGCAGCGCGCGGCGGTGCCGTCTCGAGGAACCCGGCCGGCAGGACCTGCTCGGGGAGGGCGTACACGCGCTCGAAGCCCGACCGTCCGGCGCTCACGGCCTCGCCCCAGCGGAACATCTGCTCGAGCCCGAGTTTCACGTCGCTCCAGCCCCACCACGGACCACGGCGGACGTTCGACTCGTGCTCGACCGCGCTGGCCCGCATCGGCCCCTCGGCACGCAGGAGCGCGTGCAACTCGCGTCGGACCCCGGCGGTGCGGGTGACGCCGTCGATCCTGGTCGGACCGGCGTCGCGCTCCCGCAGGGCGTCCATCCGCCAGCGGAACAGCCGCAGGTCGTCGCGCGGGATGAGGGCTGCCTCGTGCGCCCAGTACTCGGTGTAGGGCCCGGACCGGCCGAGGGTCAGCCGGTCGAGCGTGGACCGGTCGTACGCCCCCAGCCGTGCGAAGAGCGGCAGGTAGTGGCTGCGCTCGAACACGTTCACCGAGTCGATCTGCAGCAGCCCGAGCCGGGCGAACGCTGCGTTCACCGCACGCGTCGAGACCTCCGTCGCCGGTGGCCGACCAAACCCCTGCGCGGCGAGGGCGACGCGGCGGGCTTCGGCGGCGGAGAGCGAGGACCTGACCATGCGGCGACGCTACCGAACCCCGCCGACAGCGCGGCGTCCGAACGTATGCCGTATCTGGAACGCGAGGACGTCTGGATCGCTAGGATCGGCCCATGGCCTGGGGAAAGAAGACACCGCACACGGATCCCGTCGTCGTCGATGACGCGGTGCCGCCCGGCATGCGGATCGCCGGTGCGTGGTCGTGGCGGATCCTCGTCGTGGTCGGCGTCGTCGCGGTGGTCATCTACCTGGTCACGCTGTTCAGCGAGATCCTCATCCCGTTCCTCATCGGCATCGTCGTCGCCGCGCTCCTGGTCCCGCTGTCGAACTGGATGCAGCGCCACCACGTGCCGAAGTGGCTCGCCGTCATCGTCAGCCTGGTCGGTGGGCTCGCCGCCGTCGGGGCGCTCATCTGGCTCGTCGTCGACCAGATCGCCGCCGCCTACCCGTCGCTCCGCGACCGCACCCTGTCGCAGTACGACAACATCCGCGACTTCGTGCTCAGCTCCGGGCTCGGGATCAGCCAGAAGGACCTGAACTCCTACCTCAACCAGGCGACCGACTGGCTGCAGAGCAACTCCGGCTCGATCCTGTCCGGAGTGGCCAGCGCGGGGTCGTCGCTGACGCACATCCTCACCGGCCTGTTCATCGTCATCTTCACGGTGATCTTCCTGCTCATCGACGGCAAGAACGTCTGGCGCTGGACGGTCCGGCTCTTCCCGAAGAACGCCCGCAGCGCGATCGACGGCGCCGGGGTCGCCGGCTGGACGACGTTGACGAGCTTCATCCGGGTGCAGATCTTCGTCGCGTTCGTCGACGCCGTCGGCATCGGCCTCGGTGCGTTCTTCCTGCAACTGCCGCTCGTCGTGCCGATCGCGGTCTTCGTGTTCCTCGGGTCGTTCATCCCGGTCGTCGGCGCGATCGTCACCGGGTTCCTGGCGGTGTTCGTCGCCCTGGTCTTCAACGGCCCGGTGGCGGCGGTCATCATGCTCGGCGTGATCCTGGTCGTGCAGCAGGTCGAGGGACACATCCTGCAGCCGCTCGTCATGGGCAGCGCCGTCAAGGTGCACCCGCTCGCCGTCGTCCTCGGGGTCACCGCGGCGTCGGGTCTCGCGGGCATCGCGGGCGCGTTCTTCGCCGTCCCGCTCATCGCCACCGTCAACTCCATGGTCACGACCATCTCGAGCGGCCGGTGGAAGACGATGGACTCCGACCACGTGCTCGAGGCCAAGCAGGACGCGCACGACGAGAACGTCCGGACCAAGCGCCGGCGCAAGATCCTCAAGCTGCGCAAGCGCCGTGGCGACGTCCCGAAGCCGGGCACCGACGAGCAGCCGACCGCGGTCAAGGGGACGGCAGGCTGACGCTGAACGATCCCTCGTGTCACGGGTTCGCCGCGGACGCCCGGAACGACGATGATGGGGGAGTGACCGACACCAGCGCCTCCCAGCACACGCTCGCCGCGATCCCCACCCTCGCGGACATCGAGACGGCGCGGGAGACCATCTCGGGCGTCGCGCGCGTCACCCCGATGGAGACCTCGCAGTTCCTGGCCGAGGTGCTCGGTTCACCGGTGCACCTGAAGTGCGAGAACCTGCAGCGCACCGGCGCGTACAAGGTCCGCGGCGCCTACAACCGCCTGTCGACCCTGTCCGAGGAACAGCGCGCCAAGGGCGTCGTCGCGGCCAGCGCCGGCAACCACGCCCAGGGGGTCGCCCTCGCCGCCCGCGAGCTCGGCATCCCGGCGACGATCTTCACCCCGGTCGGTGTCGCGCTGCCGAAGCTGCAGGCCACCCGCCACTACGGCGCCGAGGTCGTGCTGCGCGGCCACTCGGTGGAGGAAGCCCTGAGCGCCGCCAAGGACTTCGCTGCGCACACCGGCGCGGTCTTCATCCCGCCGTTCGACCACCCCGCCGTCATCGCCGGCCAGGGAACCCTCGGCCTCGAGATCATCGACCAGGTGCCCGACGTGGACACCGTCGTCGTGCCGATCGGCGGCGGCGGGGTCATCTCCGGCATCGCCCTCGCGGTCAAGGGCATGGCCGAGCGGCTCGGACGACCGATCAAGGTCATCGGGGTGCAGGCCGAGAACGCCGCTGCCTACCCGTCGTCGATCCGCGCCGGCGAGCCCGTCACCATCACGACGACACCGACGATCGCCGACGGCATCGCGGTCGCCCGCCCCGGCGACCTGAACTTCCCGATCATCCGCGACCTGGTCGACGACATCGTCACGGTCTCCGACGACGACACCGCCCGCGCCCTGCTCGTGCTGCTCGAGCGCGCGAAGCTCGTGGTCGAGGCCGCCGGAGCCGTCGGCGTCGCCGCGATCATGTCCGGCGCGGTCCGCGACACCGGGCGCACCGTCGTGCTGCTCAGCGGCGGCAACATCGACCCGCTCATGATGGAGCGCGTGATCACGCGCGGTCTCGTCGCCGCGTCGCGCTACATCGGCATCCGCATCATGCTGCCGGACCGTCCGGGCCAGCTCGCCCGGGTCGCCCAGGTGATCTCGGACGCCGGCGCGAACGTGGTCGAGGTCCTGCACACCCGCCACGGACAGGGCCTGGTCATCAACGAGGTGGCCCTCGACCTGTCGATCGAGGCGCGCGGCCCCGAGCACGCGCAGGAGGTCATCCAGCGCCTGCACGAGGTCGGCTTCCGCCCGGAGCTCCTCGAGCACTAGCCCTGCGACGATCCACGAGTCGTTCGACGCGTGTCCTGTCGGATCCGTGGTGCGCCCCGGCGGGCGGGGCCGTGGAGGCGACCAGCGGACAGACGGGAGGCCCGTGGCGGTGTCGCCCCGGGCCTCCTGTCCGTCTGTGGTGCTGCCTACGGCTCGTAGCGCTCGATCTTGACGACCTCGACCGCGATCTCCTTGCCGTTCGGCGCCGTGTAGGTGGCCTTGTCGCCGGCCTTGAGGCCGACGATCGCCGCGCCGACGGGGCTGACCGGGCTGTAGACCGTCAGGTCGGAGCCCTCGGCGACGATCTCGCGGCTGCCGACCAGGAACGTCGACTCGTCGCCCGCGATGACCGCGGTGACGACGGTGCCGGGCTCGACCGTGCCGTCGAAGACCGCTTCGCTGACGGTCGCGTGCTTGAGGAGGTTCGTGAGGACGCGGATGCGCGCCTCGATCTTGCCCTGCTCGTCCTTGGCGGCGTGGTAGCCGCCGTTCTCCTTGAGGTCGCCCTCTTCGCGAGCGGCCTCGATGCGGCGCGCGATCTCGGCACGGCCCTCGCCGCTCAGCTCGTCGAGCTCCGCCTGGAGACGGTCGTGCGCCTCCTGGGTCAGCCAGGTGACCTGCGTGTCGTTGCTCATCTTCTGTCCCTTCGACCATGAAAAAACGAGACCGGCCGAGTGGTCGGTCTCGAGAGGCGAATCAGGACAGTCTAGGGAATCCAGCAGTCGTGGATCAAGCCGGTGACGCCACGGGTCGTGGTCGTCACCTCGGTGCTGACACTGCGGGTGCGCTGCTCGGACGGGGCGAGGGTGATCTCCTTCCAGCCGACGATCGAGTAGCTCTTGTCGAGGACCTGGACGGCGCACTTCGCCCGGACGCCCGGGTCGACGGAGACCTGCGAGTGCACGACCGTGCTGTGCTGGGAGAGGACCTCGTACCCCACGACGTCGTCGGTCAGGCCGCGGTCGGACTGGTCGAGACCCGCCCAGATCACCCAGGCGGCGAAGACCACGACCACGGCGATGGCGGCGGTGATCGCGACGGCCTTGCTGCGGCGCGCTCGGGCCGGGGTGCGGCCGTAGCGGTCGTCGAGGGTGGCGGTGTGGTGCTGTTCGGACAGTTCGGGGCTCCCGGGGTGATTATCCTGATCCCAGGGTAGTTCACGCGTCGCTGTGCACTTCCCGTCCCCGCTCGTCCTCCGCTCGCCCACGCTCACCCACGTGAGGAAGTCCCGTGCCGTACCGCTTGCTGGCCGTCCACGCCCACCCCGACGACGAGTCGAGCAAGGGGGCGGCGACCGCGGCGAAGTACGTGGCCGAGGGGCACGAGGTGCTGGTCGTCTCCTGCACCGGGGGCGAGGCCGGCGACATCCTCAACGACCAGCTCGGCGAGCCCGCGACGAGCCGCGCGCACCGCGACATGGCCGGGTACCGCCGCGGTGAGATGGCCGCCGCGCAGGCAGCCCTCGGCATCGACCACCTGTGGCTCGGCTACCACGACTCCGGGTTGCCCGACGCCGAGAAGGGCGAGACCGTCCGACCGGGCACGTTCTCGACCGTGCCGCTCGAGTACAGCACCGAGGCGCTCGTCCGGGTGATCCGCCGGTTCCGTCCGCACGTGCTCGTCACCTACGACGAGAACGGCGGCTACCCGCACCCCGACCACATCCGCACGCACGAGGTGTCCGTCGCCGCCTGGGCAGCCGCGGCCGATCCCGCTGCGTACCCCGCGGCCGGCGAACCGTGGTCGATCGCGAAGCTCTACTACGAGCGCACGATGAACCCGCGCCGCTTCCGCACGATCTTCGAGGCGCTGCAGGACCGCGACCCGGACAGCCCCGCGATCGAGCAGCTGCGCGAGTGGGTGGAGCGGTTCGCCGACCGACCCGACCTCGCCACCACGCACGTCGACGTGCACGAGTACTTCGACCAGCGCGACGCCGCGCTCCGTGCCCACGCCAGCCAGGTGGCGCCGGACAGTGCGTTCTTCTACTGGCCGAACGACCTCCTGGCCACGGTGTGGCCGACCGAGGACTACCAGCTCGTGGAGGCCCGCGTGCCCACCGAGCTCCCGGAGACCGATCTGTTCGCCGGGATCCCTGCCGACAAGGAACCGACCCCGTGAGCTCCATCGCGGCGGCACTCGCCGCCACCCCCAGTCCCAGCCCCAGCGTCGTGCCGGACGTGAACGTCACCCCCGGTGTCGTCGGGTTCATCGCCATCGCGCTCGTGGCGATCGCGACGATCGTCCTGGTCGTAGACATGACCCGGCGCATCCGGCGGACGCGCTACCGGTCGGAGATCCGCGAGCGTCTCGAGGCGGAAGCGAACGGCACCGCGGTCGACGGTCCGGCGACGGACGAGTCGGAGCGGCGTGCGGCCGAGGACGGCCGAGCCGACGTCGGGGACGACACCGAGCGCGGTTGACCCGCTAGCGCCTGACGGAACCGGGCGTACCTGGGCGGATCGGGCGTACTTGGTCGAAAGTTCCGGGTGAGTACGCCCGGAACGACCAGGCATCGCGCGCGTTCTGGGAAGGAACGTGCGACCGTCAGCGCACCGGGTCCAGGGCGACGATGAGCACGCCGACCCACTGCGCGCCGAAGGCCACGACCGTCAGGGCGTGGAACACCTCGTGGAAGCCGAACTGGGTGGGCACCGGGTTCGGCCGCTTGAAGCCGTAGACCAGCGCGCCGATGATGTAGGCGACACCGCCGGACAGGATGAGCACGGTCATCGGGACGCTCGCCGCGAAGAACTGCGGCAGCAGCCCGAGCGCCGCGCAGCCGAGCACCAGGTAGATCGGCACGTACAGCCACCGGGGCGCGTTGATCCACAGCACCCGGAAGGCGATGCCGAGGGCGGCGCCGGACCACATCACCCAGAGCACGACCACCATCAGGGTGTGCGGCAGGGCGCAGATCGCGATCGGCGTGTAGGTGCCGGCGATGAGCAGCAGGATGTTCGTGTGGTCGATGCGCTTGAGCACCGCCTTGACGGTCGGCCCCCACGGGAACCGGTGGTACGTCGCGGAGACCCCGAACATGGCCAGCGACGTCGCCATGAACACCGCGCTGCCGACCTTCGCCGCCGTGCTGTCGGCAAGGGCGATGAGGACGATGCCCATCGCGATGGCGAACGGGAACGCGCCGAGGTGGATCCAGCCGCGCCAGGCGGGGCGGGTGTCCTCCGTGGTCGTCGCGGCCTCTTCGGTGAACGGGACGTGGGGGAGGGTGGCGGTCTCGTGCTCGTCCTGCATGTGCCGACTGTAAGCCCCGTGCCCGAACGGATGCCACGAGTTCTGGGGGAGCCGCACTCGGGACGCTCCGACCGACGGTGCACTACGCTCGGTGCGTGACCGGCAGGGTGGGATGGGCAGGACGAGGGATCCTCTACCGCGCCTACCAGAGCCGCATCCGCCGCCAGATCGAGGGCAGCGCGAAGCCGAAGCACGTCGCCATGATCGTCGACGGCAACCGTCGGTGGGCGAAGCAGCTCGGGCTGGAGTCCGCTGCGCACGGCCACCGCGCCGGCGCCGCGAAGATCCCGGAGTTCCTGACCTGGTGCGACGAGCTCGGCATCGAGGTCGTGACGCTCTACCTGCTCTCCGCCGACAACCTGACCGGACGTGCCGGAGCGGAACTCAGCGAGCTCGTCGGCATCATCGGCGACCTGGCCGGGGTGCTCGCCGACACCACGGACTGGCGCGTGCAGCACGTCGGGTCGAACGAGGGCCTGCCCGACTCGCTCGTGTCCGCGCTCGCGCAGGCCGAGGAGCGCACCGCCGGCCGGACCGGACTCCACATCAACCTGGCCGTCGGGTACGGCGGGCGCCGCGAGATCGCCGACGCCATGCGCAGCATCGTGGAGTCGCACGGCGCGGGTGGCGGCACGATCGACACCCTGGCCGAGGTCCTGACGCCGGAGCTCATCGGCGACCACCTGTACACGCAGGGACAGCCCGACCCCGACCTGGTGATCCGGACCTCGGGCGAGCAGCGGCTGTCCGACTTCATGCTGTGGCAGAGCGCGCACAGCGAGTTCTACTTCGTCGAGGCGCTCTACCCCGACCTGCGCGAGGTCGACTTCCTGCGCGCTGTCCGCGACTTCGGGCTGCGGTCGCGACGCTTCGGCGGCTGACCGACGGACGTTGCCCAGGCCGCTGACGCGCTGGCCACGTCCCGCGTCGGTTCGGCCCCGGCAGCCCCGTCCCAGTAGGCTCACAGGGTTCCACCCCGTGAAAGGTGCACCACCTGTGAACATCGACGAGTACGCCGCCGGCTTCTCCGAAGACCCCGGCTACCTCGACCACGCCGCGTTCGGCCCCGTGCAGACCGCCGTGCTCGAGGAGCAGCGCGTGCTCGGCACGATCCAGGCGCACATGCGCTTCGGCGCGATGGAGACCCTCGACGAGCAGGACGCCCGCGTCCGCACGATCGCCGCGCGGCTGGTCGGCCGCCGCGTGGACCAGGTCGTCTCGCAGACCGCGACGACGCCCGGTCTGCTGCACACCGCCTTCGGTCTGACCGGCGGCGTGCTCGTGTCCGCCGACGAGTACCCGTCGCTGCCGCTCGCGCTCGCCAGCGCCGCCTCGGCGACCGGCGGCCGGGTCCAGCCCGTCGTCATCGAGTCCGGTGCCGGGTGGATGACCCCCTCGCTCATCCAGGAGCGCCTGACCGACGACGTGACGGCCGTGGCGGTGTCGCTGGTCGACTGGCGCACCGGCTACATGGCCGACCTCGCCGGCATCCGCGAGGTCATCGGCGACCGCCTGCTGATCCTTGACGCGATCCAGGGCTTCGGGGTGGTCGACGCCCCGTACGAGATCGCGGACGTCGTCGCGACCGGCGGCCAGAAGTGGCTGCACGCCGGCTGGGGCACGGGCTTCACCGCCTTCAGCGACCGCGCCCTGAACCGCCTGCGTCCGGCGCTGTCCGGCCCGCACGGCACCACCGGCTGGCCCGTGGACGTCCCCGCCGTGCGCCCGGGTGCCGCCGGGTACCAGATGACCCGCATCGACCCCATCGCGCAGGCCCGCCTCGCGGTGTCGCTGGACCGGCTGACCGCCGTCGGCGTCGCCGCCGTGCAGGAGCGCGTCACCGAGCGCGTCGAGCGCGTGTTCGCGATCGCGGACGAGTTCGGGCTCGAGGTCGAGTCCAGCCGCGACCCGCGCGAGCGCGCCGGCATCGTCGTGCTGCGGCCGGCCGAGGGGCGCCTGACCGCGCTGTCCGCGGCGCTGCACAACCACGGTGTGACCGCGACGACGCGGCTCGGCGTCGCGCGGGTGTCGGTGTTCGCCTCGACGACGGACGAGACACTCGACATGTTCCGGGACGCCTGCGTCTCGTACGCCACGCTGCAGTAGCGCGGTTCCGCGAAAGCGACAGATCTCCGGGAACGGTTCGCGGAGATCTGTCGCTTTCGCGGATCTGGACGTGCGGAAGGGCGGACGGGAGGCGCGGGGCGGCGCCGCCACGGGCCTCCCGTCCGGCGGTCGGCCACGTCGACTGCCGGTGTCACGTTGTTCACGTGACCGTAACGCCGGAAACCGCGTGTCGCTGGCGGGGTGTTGGAGGGCGGACGTACGTTGTCCCCATCGGGCACCGCGCCCGATCGAAGCGGCCACAGTCGGTGCTTCGGGACCCGCTCCACGGCCGCGTTCGAGGACATGGACCGGGCTGCTCGCGGCCCGGGGATGGAGTGGTCGTGACCTCTCAGAACGTCTCTCGCGGAACCCAGCACCAGCCCACCGCGGACTCGTCCACGTCGGTCGCCCAGCGCACGTACGTGCTCGACACATCGGTGCTCCTCAGCGATCCGCGGGCCTTGTTCCGCTTCGCCGAGCACGCGGTGGTCCTGCCCGTGGTTGTCGTCAGCGAACTCGAGTCGAAGCGCAACGACCCGGAGATCGGGTACTTCGCACGGCAAGCCCTGCGGCTGCTGGACGAGATGCGCATCGAACACGAACGGCTCGACTTCCCGATCGCGCTCGGTGACGGCGGTTCCTTCCGCGTCGAGCTGAACCACTCCAACCAGTCCGTCCTGCCGTCCGGGCTGCAGCTCGGCGACAACGACTCCCGCATCCTCGCCGTCGCCTCGAACCTGCAGAACGACGGGCTCGACGTGGTCGTCGTGTCGAAGGACCTGCCCCTGCGCGTCAAGGCGTCGTCGATCGGCATGGCGGCCGAGGAGTACCGCGCCGAGCTCGCGGTCGACTCCGGCTACACCGGCATCGCCGACCTGCAGGTGTCCGGCGAGCAGATGGCCGACCTGTACGAGAAGGAGGAGATCCGCTCCGTTCAGCTCGACGGCGTGCCGGTCAACACCGGTGTCGTCATCCACTCCGAGCGCGGTTCGGCCCTCGGCCGCGTGCACACCGCCGGTTCCGTCGCCCTGGTCCGTGGCGACCGCGAGGTCTTCGGGCTGCGCGGCCGCTCCGCCGAGCAGCGGCTCGCGATCGACGCCCTGCTCGACTCCGAGATCGGCATCGTGTCCCTGGGCGGCAGCGCCGGCACGGGCAAGTCCGCGTTGGCCCTGTGCGCCGGGCTCGAAGCAGTGCTCGAGCGGCAGCAGCACAAGAAGATCATGGTGTTCCGGCCGCTGTACGCCGTGGGTGGCCAGGACCTCGGGTTCCTGCCCGGTGACGCCGGCGAGAAGATGAACCCGTGGGCGCAGGCGGTCTACGACACCCTCGGGTCGGTGGTGTCCGACAACGTCCTCGACGAGGTGATCGAGCGCGGCTTGATCGAGGTCCTGCCGCTCACGCACATCCGCGGTCGGTCCCTGCACGACGCGTTCGTGATCGTCGACGAGGCGCAGTCGCTCGAACGGAACGTGCTGCTCACCATGCTCTCCCGCATCGGGCAGAACTCCCGCGTGGTGCTCACCCACGACGTCGCGCAGCGCGACAACCTGCGGGTCGGACGGCACGACGGCATCGCGAGCGTCATCGAGCGGCTCAAGGGCCACCCGCTGTTCGCCCACGTCACGCTGACCCGGTCGGAGCGCTCCGCGATCGCCGCCCTCGTGACGGACCTGCTGGACTCGCCCGACCTGGTGTAGCGCCCGGCTGTTCCCCACACACGAAAGCGACAGATCTCCGCGAACAGTTCGCGGAGATCTGTCGCTTTGGCGGAGGGGTCAGCGCGGAGGGGTCGCGCGGCAGGAGCTCAGTTCGGGTGGGTCATGGACAGGACGTCCAGTGCCGCGTCGAGCTGCTCCTCGGTGACCTCGCCACGCTCGACGTGGCCGAGTGCCACGACGGCCTGGCGGACGGTGATGCCCTCGGCGACGGCGTACTTCGCGACCTTCGCCGCGGCCTCGTAGCCGATGACCCGGTTGAGCGGGGTGACGATCGACGGCGACGACTCGGCGAACGCGCGGGCCCGCTCGAGGTTCGCCTGCAGCCCGTCGATGGTCTTGTCGGCCAGCACTCGCGAGCTGTTCGCCAGCAGGCGGATCGACTCGAGCAGCGCCGTCCCCATCACGGGGATCGCGACGTTGAGCTCGAACGCACCGGACGCACCCGCCCAGGCGATGGTGGCGTCGTTGCCGATGACCCGCGCGCCCACCATCAGGGTGGCCTCGGGGATGACCGGGTTGACCTTGCCGGGCATGATCGACGAGCCCGGCTGCAGGTCGGGGATGTGCAGTTCGCCGAGCCCGGTGTTCGGGCCCGACCCCATCCAGCGCAGGTCGTTGTTGATCTTCGTCAGGCTGACCGCGAGCACCTTGAGCGCCCCGGAGGCCTCGACCAGGGCGTCGCGCGCGCCCTGGGCCTCGAAGTGGTCGACGGCCTCGGTGATCGGCAGGTCGGTGTCGCTCGCGAGCTGGGCGATCACCCGCTGCGGGAAGCCCTTCGGGGTGTTGATGCCGGTGCCGACGGCGGTGCCGCCGAGCGGGACCTCGGCGACGCGGGGGAGCGTCGCGGTGACCCGCTCGATGCCCAGGCGGATCTGGCGTGCGTAGCCACCGAACTCCTGGCCGAGGGTGACCGGGGTGGCGTCCATCAGGTGCGTGCGGCCGGACTTCACGGCGTCGGCCCACAGCGTCGCCTTGGCCTCGAGCGACTGGGCGAGGTGCTCGAGCGCCGGGACGAGCGAGCGCAGCAGGGCTTCGGTCACGGCGACGTGCACCGAGGTCGGGAACACGTCGTTGGAGGACTGCGAGGCGTTGACGTGGTCGTTCGGGTGCACCGCGGTGCCGCCGATGTCCGACGCCAGCGTGGCCAGGACCTCGTTCATGTTCATGTTCGACGAGGTGCCGCTGCCGGTCTGGTACACGTCGACGGGGAACTGGTCGTGGTGCTGCCCACCGATGATCAGGTCCGCCGCGCCCGCGATGGCGTCGGCGACGGCGGGCTCGACGATGCCGAGCTCGCCGTTCACGATGGCCGCGGCGCGCTTGATGCGGGCGAGCGCCACGATCTGGGCCGACTCGAGCCCGGTGCCCGAGATGGGGAAGTTCTCGACCGCGCGCTGGGTCTGGGCGCGGTACAACGCCGACTTCGGCACCCGCACCTCGCCCATGGTGTCGTGCTCGATGCGGAACTCGGTCTCGGTGGTGTCGGTCACGTCGTCGTGGTCCTTCCTGGGGTGCTCGCCGGACGCGGTCGCGTCGGGGGACTGCGCCGGCGCACGAGGTCCCCGTGGGTCACGGAACCGGCGCCGGGCGTCTCGTTCGACTGTACCGGTGCGACGGATGTGGGACGTGCGGGTGCGGCGTCGAGAGGCCGTCAGGCGTTGCCGACCACCGTGTCGATCGTGACCTCGCCCGTGCCGAGGTCGTAGGTCGCGCCGACGACGGCCAGCCGGCCCTCGGCGATCGCGTCGGAGACGGCACCGGAGCGCTCGAGCACCTGGCGGAGCGTGGCCTCGAGGTGGGCGGCGCCGATCGCTTCCTGCGGGAGCTCGGCGTCGGTGGCACGGACCTTCTCGACGCTCGGGGCGATGGCGTCGACCAGGGCCTGCAGGTGCGGCGCGGGGACCGGCTCACCCGAGCGGGCCGCGGCGACCGCACCGCACCGGGTGTGGCGCAGGACGACGACGAGCGGGGTGCCGAGCGCGACGACCGCGAACTCGATCGACCCGAGCACGACGTCGTCGACGATCTGCCCGGCGTTGCGGATGGCGAAGAGGTCACCGATGCCCGCGTCGAACACGTGCTCGAACGGCACACGCGAGTCGGAGCAGCCGAGGACGGTCGCGAACGGCGCCTGCGACCCCTGGAGCTCGGTGCGGCGGTCGGGGTCCGTGCGGCCCATGCGGCGCTTGTCGGCGGCGAAGCGAGCGTTGCCGTCGACGAGCAGGCGCAGGGCGTCGGACGGGGTGGAGGCGGCGCGGTCGGGCATGGGGCTCCTCGGATCGGGTCGGATCAGGTCGAGTGGTCGGGCTGCGGGGTGTCCGGCAGGATTCGTCCGGCGGTCGCTACTGGGAGAACTGCTTCGTCACGGCCGTGGCCACGGTGCGGTACGACGAGTCGTCGGCGGTGCCGGAGAGCACGATCGTGTTGGCGCCGAACGTGGACACGAGCGAGTACGCGTGGTTGCCGGCGTCGGAGCCCTCGGCCCGTCGGTCGTACACGGTCCACTTCGTGCCGTCGATGACGCGGGTGCCGGTCGACGGTCGCTGGTCGAGCTGGTTCGAGACCCACGAGCCGTTCGCGTCGACGCCCTGCTGCAGGCTGAGGTACTGCTTGTCCGGCGTCACGAACCCGACGGTCCAGACGTCGACGTCGTCCGAGGTCTTGTCGGAGAAGTCGGCCCGGTTCGACGTGAAGCCGCTCGGCAGGTCGGGGGCGGCGAGGGTGATGTCGCCGACGTGGGCATCGGCCGCGATCTGCTGGTAGTCGACGGTGCGGTCGACCGTGGTGTTCGGCCGCACGACCACGGCGACGAGGAACAGCACGATGCCGAGCGACGCGATGAGCGCGATCACGAGGTTGAAGGCCGTCTGGTGCTGGCGGCGAGCGGTCCGTGCAGCGTCCTTGCGTGCCCAGGTCTCCTCTGCCGTCTCGGGTCGGCCGAGCTCGGCGACGATCGGGCGACCGTTCGCGTCGGTCATCGGGCGGAGCCGTCCTCGGCGCTGCTGGCCGCGCGGGCCGCGTCGAGCCGGGCACGAGCGCCGACGAGCCACTCTTCGCAGCGGGCGGCCAGGGCCTCGCCGCGCTCCCAGAGCGACAGCGAGCGCTCGAGGGTCGCGGAGCCCTGTTCGAGCTCGCTCACGACGCGCACGAGTTCGTCGCGGGCTGCTTCGTAGCTCAGCGACTGGACGTCGGTCTGCTCGGGTTCCTGCTGGGATGGCACGACTCGATCCTACCGAGGGTCCACCGACTGACCGACGTGCCCGCTGCGCCTGGGGAGAACACCGGCCGGTAGGGTCGCGCCATGACGGATCTCCCCGAGGGCGTGGACTGGTACCCGGCACCGGACGGACCGAGCGCTGGGCGCGACGGGCTGCCGGGCCGCCCCTCGCTCGCGGTCGTCCTGCCCGGCGGCGGGTACGGCATGCACGCTCCGCACGAGGGTGAGGGGTACGCCCGCTGGCTGAACGGGATCGGCATCGACGCGGTCGTGTTCGCGTACCCGCTCGCCCCGCACCGCCACCCGGACGCCGTGGTGGCGACCCGAGCGCTCGTCCGTGACCTGCGTGCCGGACGCTGGGCGGGCCTCCCGTCCGATCCGCGGATCGTCGTGATCGGTTCGTCGGCAGGCGGGCACCTGGCGGCCCTCGTGTCGAACGCACCAACGCCGGCCGAGCGCGCCGTGTCGGACGTCGACGACCGGCCCGACCTGACGGTGCTCTGCTACCCGGTGACGTCGATGACGGACCACCCGCACGTCGGCAGCGCCGACAACCTGCTCGGACCGGGCGCGAGCGTCCGCGAGCGGTCCGCGGTGGACGCCGACCTGCTCGTCGACGACCGGACCCCGCCGACCTTCCTGTGGCACACGGCCGAGGACGAGCACGTGCCGGTGACGCACTCGCTGTCCTACGCACACGCGCTGGCGCGGCACGGGGTGCCGTTCGACCTGCACGTGTTCGAGCGCGGGGTGCACGGCATCGGGCTCGCCGACGGCCTCGGGCCGGCCGAGGCGTGGAGCACGCTGGCGACGACCTGGCTGCGCGACCGCGGCTGGTGACCAGGCCGTCGGCGACCCCGACGCGTCAGGCAGCCGGACCCGACCCGTCCGGACCCGGCCCGTCCGGCTCGAGCGTTCCGGTCGCCGTCCCCGCGCCGAGCGTGACGTGCACCGGCGTCTGCCCGGTCAGGTCGTCGGACGACCGCACCACGCCGCCGTCGGCCCGCTGCACGATCGCGTAGCCGCGGCGCAGGGTGTCGCGCGGCGACAGCGCACGGAGCCTGGCGGTCAGGTGCCCGACCTCGGAGTGGCCCCGCTCGAGCCGACGGTCGAGCAGCTCCCGCGACCGGGAGAGGTCGCGGGCCACTTCCTCCGCACGGGTGTCGACGAGCCACGCCGTCGACGCGAGCGCCGGGCGTGACCGGAGCGCTGCGATCCGGTCGGCCTCGACCGCGAGGGTCTGCGACAACCGCAGGCCGATGCGGGCGCGGGCCTGCCGGACGTTCGCGAGCTCCTCCGCGACGTCGGGCACGACGCGCTTGGCGGCGTCGGTGGGGGTGGAGGCACGGAGGTCCGCGACCTCGTCGAGGATGGGACGGTCGGCCTCGTGCCCGATGGCCGACACGATCGGTGTGCTCGCCGCTGCTGCTGCGCGGACGAGTCCTTCGTCGCTGAAGCCGAGCAGGTTCTGGAAGTCGCCGCCACCACGGGCGATGATGATGACGTCCACCGTCGGGTCGGCATCGAGCTCGAGGATCGCCGCCGTGACCTCGCCCACGGTCCGCTCGCCCTGCACCGCGGTGTGGACGGTGCGGAACTCGACCTGCGGCCACCGGAGCTGCGCGTTGCGCTTGACGTCCTTCTCTGCGTCGGAGTCCTTGCCGGTGATCAGGCCGATGCGGTGCGGCAGGAACGGCAGGCGCTTCTTGCGTGCGGGATCGAACAGCCCCTCTTCGCCCAGGGTCCGGCGCAGGCGTTCGAGCCGTTCGAGCAGGTCACCGAGACCGACGTGCTTCATCTCGACGACCTGCATGGTCAGCGAGCCGCCCTTGACCCAGTAGTTCGGCTTGACCGCTGCGACGACCCGGTCGCCCTGCTTGATGTCCGCCGGCACCCGGGACCGCACGCTCGACCAGATCGAGAACGACACCGTCGCATCGACCTCGACGTCCTTGAGCTTGCCGTAGACGTTGCCGCCGGCGACGTTCCACTGCGTGATCTCGCCCTCGATCCACGCGGTGCCGAGCCGGTCGATCCAGTCGCGGAGCTTCGCGCCGAGGAGCGCGACCGGCCACGGGTTGTCGGCCGTCGGCGGGCCCTGTTCGATCGCCATGTCGCTCCTTCTCGTGCTGGACGTCCATCGTGCCCGACACCGGTGACAGCGGGCGAGCGGCGGGTTCTCCACAGCCGGCCCCCGCGCCCAGGTCGCCTGCGTCCCGCTCACCTATCATCGGAGACGTGACGATCACCAACGGCCACACGGTCCCGCTCGCCCCACCGCGTGTGCACGCGGCGCGTGGGCGACTGCGTGACGAGCCGGTCGCCGGTCCGAAGAAGGTGCTGCTCGCGGCACCCCGCGGCTACTGCGCCGGGGTGGACCGAGCGGTGGTGGCGGTCGAGAAGGCGCTCGAGCAGTACGGCGAGCCCGTCTACGTCCGCAAGCAGATCGTCCACAACGTCCACGTCGTGTCGACCCTCGAGCAGCGGGGTGCGGTGTTCGTCGACGACGTCGCCGAGGTCCCGCGCGGTTCGCACGTCGTCTTCAGCGCCCACGGCGTCTCACCCGCCGTCGTGGCCGGTGCCGCCGACCGCGACCTGCACGCCATCGACGCCACCTGCCCCCTGGTCACCAAGGTCCACCGCGAGGCCACCCGGTTCGCCAAGGCCGAGCGGACCATCATCCTGATCGGACACACCGGCCACGAAGAGGTCGAGGGCACGATGGGCCACGCCCCCGAGCGCACGATCCTGGTCAACGGCCCGGACGACGTCGCCGCGCTCGACGTCCCCGACCCCGACAACCTCGTCTGGTTGTCGCAGACCACGCTGAGCGTCGACGAGACGATGGAGACCGTCCGCCTGCTGCGCGAGAAGTACCCGACCATCCAGGATCCGCCGTCCGACGACATCTGCTACGCCACCCAGAACCGCCAGGTCGCGATCAAGAAGGTCGCCCCGGGCACCGACCTGGTGATCGTCGTCGGCTCCGCGAACTCGTCGAACAGCGTGCGTCTGGTGGAGGTCGCCCTGGAGCACGGGGCGAAGGCCGCGCACCGCGTCGACTACGCGGAGGAGATCCGCCAGGAGTGGCTCGACGGCGTCGCCACCGTCGGCGTCACGAGCGGTGCGTCCGTCCCCGAAGAGCTCGTCGCCGAGGTCCTCGAACAACTCGCCGACGCCGGGTACGGCGCCGTGGAAGAAGTCGTGACCGCACACGAAGACCTGATGTTCTCGCTCCCCAAGGAGCTCCGCACCGACGCGTCGGGCAACCCGACGCGCGCGCTCGGCGGGCGTCGGGCATGAGCGGCGCGGACGGCTGGGGCTCGGTGCCGCAGCGCGAGCCGGGTCACGTCGACGACACGGCGGCAGCCGGCCAGGAGGCCCAGGGCACGTCCCCGACGACGGCCGCCGGTGCCGTCAGCGGCCGGGTCCACGGCCGACCCGCTCCCGCGTACGGCGAGTACGCGCCCGAGGGATGGGTCAACCCGGTCCTGGTCGAACAGGAACGTCAGGAGCGCGAGCAGCAGGAGCGCGACCGCCGCCAGCAGGCGGCGAGCCAGGCCGGGCAGGACGGCGCGACCGCGTACCGGTCCGGTGCCGGTGCGCCGACCGGCACCGTGCCTCCAGGCCGACCCGGCGCATCCGGCGACCCGACCACGGGCGGGTCGCAGCGGTCCGCGTCGACGAGCCGGTTCGGACGCACGCCCGCCGACTTCGTCCTGACGGTCGGGCTGCTCGCCTTCGGACTCATCTCCGTGGTGCAGTCCCTCGCGGTGACCAACGTCGCGTCGACGGTGCGTCGGACCCTCGAGACGCAGTACACGGCGCTGAACGACCCGAGTGCACTGAGCGGTGCCGCGATCATCGGGGCGATCACGAACGTCGTGGTCTTCGCGCTCGTGGCGTGGTGGTCGATCCGCCGGCTCCGGGCACGCAAGCGCACGTTCTGGGTGCCGATCGTCGGTGCGGTCGTGGCCACGTTCGTGAGCACCATCGCGTTCGTCGTCGTGGTGTTCCAGGACCCGCAGTTCGTCGAGTTCATGATGCGCCAGGCCGGCGCCTGACCCTCGGACCGCCTGACCGCCAGGCTGCTCGCGGCGCTGGCATCCGCGCGTCGAGTGGTCGCAACACGCCGCATGCCCGCCGTCGAGCGGTCACGAAGTGTCGTCCGGCGCCGGGGCCCCCGACAGTTCGTGACCACTCGGTCCTGCGCGCGCGGGGAGTCGCGACCACCCCGGCCCGCGGACGCCGGGCGGGGCTCAGCCGGGCGGGGCTCAGCCTGCCAGGAACGCCGCGACGGCGCCGTGCAGTGACGCCAGGTCCTCGACGTGCACGAGCTCGCGGATCGAGTGCATCGACAGCAGCCCGACGCCGATGTCGATCGTCGGGATCCCGAGCCGGGTCGCCGCGATCGGGCCGATGGTCGAGCCACCGGGGATCGTGTTGACGTTGACGAACGGCTGCCACGGCACCCCGGCGGTGTCGCACGCGGCGGCCCAGACGGCCTCGCCCTTGGCCTCGGTCATGTAGCGCTGGTTCGCGCTGATCTTCAGCAGCGGACCGGCGCCGGGGCGCGGACGGTTCGTCGGGTCGTGCTTCTCCGGCTGGTTCGGGTGCACCAGGTGCCCGGCGTCGCTCGACAGCAGCCACGAGGCGCGGAACGCCCGGGCGGCCTCGGAGCGGCTGGCACCGAGACCCTCCTGCACGCGGCCGAGGACGTCCTCGAGGAACGGGCCACCGGCACCGGACGGGGTCGAGGAACCGATCTCCTCGTGGTCGAACGCCGCGAACACGGGGATGTGGTCGCCGTCGACCGGGGCGTCCACGATGCCGCGGAGCCCGGCGTGCACGCTCGTCAGGTTGTCCATCCGGCCCGACGCCAGGAACTCGCGCTCGATGCCGATGCGGGCGGGGGCCTGGGTGTCGGCGAGGAAGAGGTCCCACGACACTGCATCGTCTCCGAGGCGAGCGCGCAGCCACTCCACGACCGAGGTCCCTCCGGCGTCGCCGTCCACGCCGACGATCGGCAGCGTGTGGCGTTGGCGGTCGATCTCCTTGCCGTCGTTCACCCCGCGGTCGAGGTGGATCGCGAGGTTCGGGATGCGGGCGACGGCGTCGGTGCTGACGAGCCGCACGCTGCCGTCGGCGTCGACGACCCGGCCGGCGATGCGCAGGTCGCGGTCGAACCACGTCGACAGGAGCGCGCCGCCGTACACCTCGACGTTCAGCTGCTCCCACCCGCCGGTGCGGACTCCGGGGTTCGGCTTGATCCGGAACCCGGGGGAGTCGGTGTGTGCGCCGAGGATCCGGAACGGGGTCGTCGCCGGTGCACCCTCCGGCAGGCGCCACGCGATGACCGCACCGTCGCGGACCACGACGTACGCGCCGGGTTCGGTCGGCCACGCGTCGAGCTCGGACAGCTCGGTGAACCCGGCTGCGACGAGGCGGTCACGGGCGGCCGCTGCCGCGTGGAACGCGGTGGGCGACTCGGTGACGAACTGGGCGAACTCGGAGGCGATGGCGTCGACGGTCACCTGCCCATCGTGGCATGCGGTGGAGGCGGCCGGACGCAGAACGGGGCACGTCCGTCGGACGCGCCCCGTTCCTCCTGGCAGTTGCTCCCGGTGTCAGCCCTTGGTGTGACCGGCGGAGCCGAGCACCTTCGCGGCCTCGCCCACGCGAGCCGCCATGGCGGACTCGGCGACCTTGCCCCAGGCGCGGGGGTCGTACTGCTTCTTGTTGCCGACCTCGCCGTCGATCTTCAGGACACCCTCGTAGTTCCGGAACATCGAGTCCGCGATCGATCGGGTGAACGCGTACTGCGTGTCCGTGTCGATGTTCATCTTGATGACGCCGTTGCGGACGGCCTCGTGGATCTCGTCGTCGGTCGAGCCGGAGCCGCCGTGGAAGACGAGGTCGAGGGGGTTCTCGCCGGTGCCGTGCTTGGCCGCGACCGAGGCCTGGATCTCGCCGAGGAGCTCGGGGCGGAGCTTGACGTTGCCCGGCTTGTAGACGCCGTGCACGTTGCCGAAGGTCAGCGCGGCGATCCAGCGGCCCTTGTCGCCCAGACCGAGTGCATCGACGACCTTCTCGACGTCGTTCGGGGTCGTGTAGAGGGCGTCGTTCGTGCCCTCGTGCTCGACGCCGTCCTCTTCGCCGCCGACGACACCGATCTCGACCTCGAGGATCGCGTTGATGTTCCGCGTCTTCTCGAGCATGGTCTTCGCGATCTCGATGTTCTCGTCGAGCGGCACGGCCGAGCCGTCCCACATGTGCGACTGGAAGATCGGGTTGCGGCCGGCACGGACCTCTTCCTCGCTCGCCGCGATGAGCGGCAGGACGAAGCCGTCGAGGGCGTCCTTCGGGCAGTGGTCGGTGTGCAGGGCGACGGTGATGTCGTAGTTCTTCGCGACCTCGTGGGCGAATTTCGCCATCGCGAGGGCACCGGCGGCACGGTTCTTGATCGTCTGGCCGGCGAAGTAGTCGGCACCGCCCGTCGTGACCTGGAGGATGCCGTCCGAGCCGGACTCCTGCAGGCCCTGGAGGACCGCGTTGATGGTCTGCGACGAGGACACGTTGACCGCGGGGTACGCGAACTTGCCCGCCTTCGCGCGTTCGATCATCTCGGCGTACTGTTCCGGCGTTGCGATGGGCACGTGGATCTCCTTCGACTTCGGTGATGTCCCCGCCGATCGTAGTCAGAAGGGCTGGGCCCCGACCGCCGGTTCCGGTGCGACGCGTCAGCGGCGGACCGGCCGTGCCGGTTGGGAGAGGGACGGTGCGGGTTACGCGGTCGACCCACGTCCGTCGTGCACATGCGTGCACGGGCCCGGTGTCCGGACCGCCGGTCGGCCGCCGGTCGGTAGGCTCGGGTCGTGACTCCCTCTACGGAAACCGGCTCCCTGTTCCTCCAGCCCGACCGCAACCTGGCCCTCGAGCTCGTGCGTGCGACGGAGGCCGCCGCGATCCGTGCGCAGCCGTGGGTCGGGCGTGGTGAGAAGAACCTCGCCGACGGTGCGGCCGTCGACGCGATGCGCAAGTTCCTCGGCACGGTGAACTTCGACGGCGTCGTCGTCATCGGTGAGGGCGAGAAGGACAACGCCCCGATGCTCTACAACGGCGAGCACGTCGGCAACGGCCACGGCCCGGCCTGCGACATCGCGGTCGACCCGATCGACGGCACCTCGCTCACCGCCGCCGGCCGTCAGAACGCCATCTCCGTCATGGCCGTCTCGGACCGCGGTTCGATGTACGACCCCTCCGCCGTGTTCTACATGGACAAGATCGCCGCCGGCCCCGAGGGCCGCGGGGTCCTGGACCTCGAGAAGCCGATCGGCGAGAACATCCGCGCGCTGGCGAAGGCCAAGGGCAAGGACCTCGAGGACATGGTCGTGGCCGTGCTCGACCGTCCCCGTCACGACGAGCTGATCCGCGCGATCCGTGCGACCGGTGCAGGCACGCGACTGCTGCTCGACGGTGACGTCGCCGGTGGCATCGCCGCCGCGCTGCCCGGCTCGACGATCGACATGTGCGTCGGCGTCGGTGGCACCCCCGAGGGCATCATCACGGCGTGCGCGATCAAGGCGCTCGGCGGCGTGATCCTCGGCAAGCTCCAGCCGAAGGACGACGAGGAGCGCGAGCGCGCCATCGCCGCCGGCCACGACCTGGACAAGGTCCTCGACCAGGACGACCTGGTCACGGGGGACAACACGTTCTTCGTCGCCACCGGCGTCACCGACGGCGTCCTGGTCGACGGTGTCCGTCGTTCGCGCGGCGTCATCCACACCGACTCGCTCGTGCTCCGCTCGCGCTCGAACACGATCCGCCGCATCCAGGCGGACCACCGTGCGGAGAAGTGGTTCTAGGCCGGACGATCGTCCGCCGCTTCGGGGCGTCGCCGGTCTTCCGGCGGCGCCCCGTTGTACGAGCCCTTGCGTAGGCTCGACGCATGACTGCGACAACGGCACGGATCGTCGGACTGGACACCGCGGGCATCCGCACGCTGCACGCGGAGGCGGACGGCACGGCCGACCGGCTGCCGCACGTCGTGCCGGTGGCGCCCGACCTCGGCGTGATCCTGGCGGACGAGGACGGCGCGATCCTCACCGCGCCGGCGCTCGCCGAGATGGGCTGGGCGGACGACGACGTCCTGCGTGCAGCCGTCGCCGCCGCGCAGGAGCAGGCCGGAGGCGACGTGGCGGTGATCCAGCCCGGCACGATCGTCATCCAGGACCCCGACCTCGCCGTGGTGCTCGTGCTCGCACCGCAGGCGTTCCAGGGGATCGAGTTCCGCGGCAGCGCAGTGGTCTTCCCGGTTGCGCCGACGACGTTCATCGTCACCGGCGACCAGGACGAGGACGGGCTCCAGGTCGCGGCCGGTGTCGCCCAGCAGATCCTGGCCGACGACGAGGGCGAGGTCCTGAGTGGACCGCCCATGGTGCTGCGCGGTGACGGGTGGGTCCGGTTCGAGCACCCGTCACTCGACGGCGAGCTCCGGACGATCCGCGCGCTCTGGACGGCGACCGCCGCGAACCTGCAGCAGGACGCCCTGCAGGAGTCGTTCGACCGGCGGGGCGAGGACGTCCACGTCGGTGCGGTCTCGGTCGCCCGGCTCGCCGAGGACGACCCGGCCTTCTCGTACTCGTCGTGGACCGAGGACGTCGAGACCGTCGTCGCCGCGGTCGACACGATCGTGCTCGTGACTCTCGACGGGCAGACGCAGCCCGTGCCGTTCGGTCGGCTGCGGGAGCTGGCGTCCGGGTTGATCGAGGAACTCGAGGTCCGCCCGACGCGCTATCGGCTCCGTGGTTTCCCGGATCTCGAGTCGGTCCGCGCGGCCCTCTGACGGGTCGACATCGGTCGGTGGCACTCGTCCCCGTCGCTGCCCCCTGATATGGTCACACTCGCGCGCTTGTGGACAACGGCGCGAGAGATCGGACCTGGGGAGGAATGATGGGGCGGCCGTCGGGGTGGGACGTTGTCGATCAGGGTGATGATCCGGTCAAGGGTGATCCGTCGACGTTGCGGATGATGGCGCGGGAGTACCAGCGTATCTCCGACGCGGCCGCTGACGCCTCGACCCGGTTGCAGTCGGTGAAGGGGTCCGGGTGGCTGACCGACTGGGAGGGTGAGGCCGCGGATGTGTTCGTCGACGCGATCGAGGACACCCCGTCGGACCTGACGAAGCTCGTCGATTCGTACGAACTCGCCGCGACGGCGTTGTCGGGGTGGGCTGACACGGTCGATGACACCCAGTACCGGGCTGATGGTGCGTTGGCGGACGCGAAGGACGCCACCGGGGACCTCGCCGCGGCGCAGGACCGGTTGGCGGATGCGCAGTCGACGCTGTCGCACTACGAGTCGACGTCGAAGGACCTGTCGAAGGTCGCGGACGAGTACCCGGCGGGTTCCGACGTGCCGGACGGGGTGGATGTTCCCTCGCCGGCGCAGTTGCGGGCAGCGTCCGACAACGCGTCCGTCGCGCAGGGGTCCGTGTCGTCGGCGCAGGGGGACATCTCGGCGGCGCAGTCGCGGATCGATGCGGCGAAGCGGCTCGTGGCGGATGCGAAGGGTGACTGGCAGGACGCGGAGCAGCGGACCGCGACGAAGATCGGTGAAGCTGCGGACGCGGGCCTCGGGAAGCAGTCCACGTGGGACAAGATCTTCGGGTCCGAGGCGTGGGAGACCATCGTGTCGGTGGCGAAGGTCGTCGTGGCGGTGGGTGGGATCATCGCGATGATCATCCCGGGGCCGTGGACGTTGATCATCGCGGCGATCGCGCTCGTGGTGTTGGCGGACACGTTGTACAAGATGAGCAAGGGTGAAGCCGACGGGTGGGACCTCGCGTTCTCCCTGCTCGACTGCGTCCCCGCAGGCGGCGCGGTCGGCACGCTCTTGAAGAGCACCCGAATCGCCACGCAGATCGCACGAGTCGGGTCGATCAGCATGAAAGGCGTGGCGGTCGTCGGGCGTTCGACCGGCCCGTTCAGTATGGCGAGCCGATCGGCGCGTGCGCTCCTCACGAGGGTCCAGCGGCCACTCTCCGGTCTCAGCGACGCGAGTAGCTCGGCTCTCAACCCACTCCGGAAGCTGACAGATGCGGCTAACCCCACCGGAAGATCGATCTCTCGCTTGAGCTCGAACAAGACAAAAGCTGAGTTCGGAGAAGCGCAGACCAAAGCCTTCTTCGAGTCTCATGGTTTTGTAGATGTCACGAGGCCGAAGAGCGTGTTCAAAAACGGTATTGACCATGTATTTCATCACCCAGAAACTGGGCAGTATTTCGTTGTTGAGTCTAAATTCTCGTCCAACGCGGGCAAGAGTGGAGTGGACCTACTCGGAAGCACGAAGAATCATGGCCGACAAATGTCGGACACGTGGCTTAACGGGATACTTCCTGGACAGCCCGGTTCGCGACTCCGAGTCGGCACACAGTCCGAACACTCTTCTGCTGTTGTGAACTCGTTGATCGACGGTACGCTTGAGCGCGTGGTTGTCAAGATCAGTCCGGACGGTACGTGCCTTCCTCAGCTACTCGACGCAGCGGCACGTCTACGCTGAACATCATGACTCCACGTGATGACCGAGTGAATGCTGCCTACTGGGACGACGCGTTCAGAGTCCTCGAGCGCGATATCGAGAAGTTTCGTCCGTTCAGCCATACTTTCCGGTCGGATGACGTCAGGGCTGGCATCATGCGGACCACGGCGAACTTGGAGAATGTGCTGTTCCTGCTGGGAGCGCGCTATTCAGCTGGAGTACCTGTGGTCGAGCTCGCGGCGGACGTCGAGTCGGCCGTCACTGTCTGGGAGACCTGGAACCGCTACGCGGCGGTGCCGGATGCGGGATTCCCATTGGATCCATTGGAGTTCGACAACAAGTCGACGTACTACAACGCGTTGTGGCTGTCGTCGGTGGCGCGGTGCATCGGTGTCGCTCCGGAGTTGACGGATCGGTTGATCGGGATTGTTGCTGCTGCTGGCGGTGCTGACCCAGTGCTCGGGACGCTGCTGGGGGTTGATCCGGTGCGGGACACCGTGTGGCACAAGCGACCGTTCCAAAACCTTGCTACGGCAGCGAGTGCTCCGCCCGATCGTGCCGTTTCTGCGTTGAACAGGTATGTGCAAGCGTGGCAGAAGAACATCTCGTTCATCTGGTGGGCGCCGGCACTGCAGGCAGTGCAGGGAGACCGGTTCGAAGCGTACTTTGGGTACTGGGCGTGGGAAGCCGCGGGGCTCGTGGTGGCGCGGGGGCTTGACGATTCGGCGCTGCGGCCGTCGCCGTACTACCCAGTCGATCTCGTCGACGTCCAACGGGACAGATGAGTTGCCTACCTTCTCGAGCGAGGACCTCGGGGAGGGGCCGCGGCTGATTCGAAGATGTACCGGGCGGCCATCGTGGAGGCAGACGCTGCGCGCATCCGGTCCATCCGCGGGACAGGGGTGACTCCGATCAACTCTTCCTACTCGAGACACGGTGATGTTGCATGCGAACTCTGAAGGATGCTCAGGACGAATTTCCGAAGGAAGTGCGCGCTAACGACGACCTTATTTGGGATAGGGGATGGATCGAGACCGACGATTGGTGGATCGTTCTGTACAACAGTCGACAGTGTTACGAGACGCAAAATCCATTGTTTAGCCTGGCTAACCGTTGAGGGCAAAAGGGGTTGAACGCTTCACGAAGCGTGGCTACGCCGAGCCCAGAACGTTGGGGGCGCTGAGGTTCGGATAAAGTTGCAAGGCGCGAATCGGTCGAAAGTGAATCCAGATGGGTCTCACGATCCCCGAAGCTCCCCGGAGGACCACAGTGAGGGAACGTCGACTAACAACCGTCGAGGAACGGCAAGTCGAGGCGCGCTTGATCGCGCCCGAGGGATTCCAGTACCCCGAGCGCTTTCAACGTGCCCTTGCACAAGACCCGCTTCCCGACATCGATCCCTTCATGTGGACGTCTGAGTACGAGAACCAGACAACGGACTGGGTTGACATCGTTGGGAAGCAGTATCCGACCCGTTCCCTCGTACCCTTTGCAAAGCACCAGGACACGGACGATGTGTTCTGCTTTGACGGTGGCGACCATTCGGGCAACCCTCCCGTGCTGATCATCCACACGTTCGCTTCACCCGGGACGGAGTACCGGGGTCAGTGGACATCCTTCGACGTCTGGTGGGAGGAGATGGAGGAGCATCGAGCAGCGTGGCTCGCGGAGCAGGAAGAGGACTGAGGCATGCCTCGTAGGGACACGTCGATCAGCAAGGCGATGTCGCACGCGCTGCGGCACGAACCGCGTGCGTACGGGCTGGAGCTCGACGCCGACGGGAGCGTCCCGCTTGTAGACCTCGTGGACGCCTTGCAGCGGGCGGGCGTGGCAGCGTCCGAGGACGATGTTCACCGTGTGGTGGTCGAATCCGACAAGCAGCGCTTCGCCGTCGAAGGCGACCGGATCCGTGCGCAGTACGGGCACTCGATCGACGAGCGCATCGTGAAGCAATTGATCGTTCCGCAGCCGGTGCTCTGGCACGCAACTTCCCCCGCTGCGGCTGAGTCGATCCTGCGCGACGGGCTCTTGCCGATGGGGCGCCAGTACGCGCATCTGACGACCGATCGCGAGCTGGCGATGCAGGCTGGGCGGCGCAAGTCCACCGCTCCCGTCCTGTTGCGAGTCGATGCAGCTCGCGCCCACCTGGAGGGCGTGGAGTTCTCGGAGGGGCACGACCGGGTGACCCTGGCCTTGTTCGTTCCCGCTCAGTACATCTCGGCGGAAACCTCCCGATCCTGATGCCGCTGTTCCGACGGAGTGCTGGGCTGCGCCAGCGGGCGAGCGAGTTCAACGGTCGCTACTGGCGGAGTGCCATCCAAGTCACCTCAACCAACTGGGAGGGGCGCAGGGCGGCGGTGCACCGAGCAACGGATGCGGAGAAGCGACTGAGGGCGTTGCGCGGCGAATGGCACATGGGCCTCAAGCATCTGGTCGTGCAGTACTCCGCAGGTGTCAGCGTCGATGAGATCGGCGATGTAGCCGAGTCCGTCGCGGCCTCGTACTGTGCTTGGGTCACCTCCGCGCTCTCCGATGCCGGTCCTTCGCCCCGCCTCAGCGACGGGAACGAGTATTACATCAGCATCTTGCAACTTCTCGGGATCACGATGGGCTGTGGTCGGGACGACAGCGCGCGGACGATACTCGAGTCCGTGATCAGGCAGGGCGCGGATCCGTTGTTCTCGGCTCTTGCTTCTGCACACCGGCTGGCCCTTCCCAGCGGATCCCCTGCGGCTTCGACGCCCCGGGTTGCGCGGCCTCTGCTGGCGGTTCTTCAACGGCCCGAAGAAGCGGACCGCACGATCCAGACCTATCTGACGGACTGGCCAACGCGTATGAAGTCGATGAGCTGGATGGGGTCCCTGGAACGGGTCAGACCCGGTGACTCGTACGGTCAAGGCTTCATCGGGTACTGGGCGATGGAACTGCCTGCGGTGGCCAGTGCCATCGATGCGCACCTCGATGACGTTGTGTCGCCCTTCCTCCCGGCGGATCTCTTGTGAAGTTCGACAGATCTTTGGTCGGGCAGCCCAGGTGAGGCAACGAGACGAACGAGTGTCGACGGGGCAATCGCGTGCACTCCTCCCAGCGAGACTCTCGGTGAAGGCGGTCAACTGGCGGTCGAGCAGCGCCCTGTCGCTGCGAAGGCTCCTGGTCGCTACACGTACGAAGGTGGTTCAAGGTGATCGACGTCGAAGTGCTCCGCAGGCGGATCGCAGCGGAGTGGGACCGCAACGCCGAGGCCGTCCGCGCGCTCCCCGGGTACTCCGACGCATGAGCCGTCGCCCCGAGGAGGACACGGTCGCGTTCAGGAGACCGACGCGTCGTCCTCGTCCGCCCACAGTGGGTCGCTGACGGTTCGGGGCAGCAGCGCCCCCGGCGACCCCGGCCACCGCAACCGCGTGACCGGCCAGTTCGAGGCGAAGAGCTCGCGCCGCCCGGCATCGAACTCCTGCACCGTCTTGAGCTCGTCGTAGACCAGGGCGTACGCAGCCCGCAGGTTGTCGAAGTAGTCGTCCCACGAGTCGAACAGGGTGAAGGCGGCATCGGAGACCAGGTCGATCGACGACCAGGCATCGTCCTCGCTCAGGAGCCCGGCGGCGTACGCACCTCTGACGGCGGTGACCGCGTTCTTGACGTCCATCGACCAGAGCAGTTTCGGCGGGCGGTCCGCTCGGCGTTCGAGCAGGCTCGACCCTGCCCACGGGTCGGTGCCGAGCAGTGAGGACAGCCGGGTGAGCCGGGTCTCACCCTCGGCGGATCGGCTCAACGCGAGGAACTGCCACGACACGCTCTTCGGGCCGAGCAGGTCGACGGCGAAGGCCTGTGCGTCCCGCCCGCTTGCGATCTTGTAGGTCTCGTCGAGTTCGCGGCGCAGGAACGTCAGCGGGGGCAGGGGTATGGTCACGAAGGGCGACGGCGTGGTGTCCTGCAGGTACTCGCCGCCGAGCTCCACCCGCGAACCGTACGGGGCGAGCGACGCCGGCCACCATCCGTCGTGGAAGTCGCCGAACGAGGCGAGGGCCAGCTGCTGCAGTCGGCGGACGGGCAGCTCGCGGGCACCGGTGCGCTCCCGGTACCGCCGCTGTTCCCGCACCGGCAGCCCGATGTCACGGAGCGAGGTGATGAAGGTCAGCACGAACCACACGACGACGGCGATCAGGAAGCAGCGCCACACCGCCTGGATGCCGTACCCGAAGTACGCCCGGACGTCGTACGGACCGGCTGTGGCGGCGACGAGGGCGACGAAGAACGCGACGATCGCGATCGCCATGATGATCCACGCTGCGGCGCGGTCCCGTCGTCGCCCGGTCTGCTTCCGCGCCTTGGCGACCATCGCCCGGTGCCGCCAGCGTGGACGGACCGGGAACTCGCGGTCGCCGGGATGGTTCTGCAGTGCTTCCCCCATGACGATCGATCGTAGCGAGCGGCTCAGTCCTCGTCGACGGCGCCGACGAGCTCCGGCGCCGTGAGCAGCCGTGGCTCGTCCTCGATCGACGACGGGTCGGCGATGACCTTCGACTCGTCGAGCAGTGACAGCCGACGGGCGCTCGGCAGCACCTGGCGCTCGAGGGACCCGACGAACCGGTTGTAGTCGACGACGGAGCCCCGGATCGAGCGGCCGAGCTTGTCGACGTGCCCGGCCATCGTGGACAGCCGGCCGTAGAGCTCGCGGGAGACCTTGAAGAGCTCGTGGGCCTCTTGCGAGACGACGTCCTGCTGCCACGAGAACGCCACGGTCTTGAGCACGGACCACAGGGTCACGGGTGAAGCGAGCGCGATGCGCTTGCGGAAGGCGTGGTCGAGCAGGCCGGGGTCGGCGGCGAGGGCGCTCGAGATGAGCGACTCGGATGGGATGAAGGCGACGGTGAGCTCGGGGGAGGCGTCGTACCCGGTCCAGTATTCCCGTGCGGCGAGGGCGTCGACGTGCGCTCGGAGCGCCTTGACGTGCTGTCCGATGAGGGCGTCGCGCCGAGCCCCCTCGGCGCCGGTGGCGGTCGCCGGGATCTCGGCGGCCTGCAGGTAGGCGCTGAACGGCACCTTGGCGTCGACGGCGATGGTCTTGCCGCCGGGCAGGTGCACGACCATGTCGGGCCGGGCGGTGCCGGCCGAGGTGGTGACCGAGGACTGCACGTCGAAGTCGACCCGTTCGAGCAACCCGGCGGCCTCGACCACGTTGCGCAGCTGCGTCTCGCCCCACACGCCGCGGGTGCTGTTCGACGACAGGGCGCTGGCCAGGGTGTCGGCCGTGGCGCGCAGGCGTTCCTCTGACTCTGCGGCCGACCGGAGCTGCGCCGAGAGCGCGCCGTACTGCTCGCTCCGCGACTGCTCGAGCTCGGCGATCTTCGTGCGCATCACGTCGAGCGTCTGCGCCACGGGGCTGAGCGCGGAGAGCACCTTGGACTCGTTCTGGTTCCGTGCCGCGTCGACGCCGTGCATGCGCTGCACCAGGTGCTCGAGCTCGGCGGAGCGCCGTTCGAGCGAGTCGACCTGGCGGCGGTACTGCGTGTCCTGGGCGTCGAGGCGTTCCTCGGCGTCGCGGCGGGCACCCTCGAGCTGGCCGCGGAGCGCCTCAGCCGTCGCACGGGACGACGCGGCGTCGATGCCCGCGCGCGACCGCGCGAGCGACCAGGCGACGACCGCACCGACGGCGATGCCGATCACGAGACCGATGACCAGGGCGAGGATCTGCATGTCGTGACCTTGGCAGGACCCACCGACAGCGGGCCTCCCGGCACACCGACGCGGCCACGCGCCCGGCGGGACCAGCCCCGAAAACCATGTCATAACATTAGGGCAAACACGGTGTACAGTCGTGAACGTCCGCCGATGAAGCCGCACGGAAGGTCCACCACGTCGCATGACGAACCCCGCTCCCCACGCCTACGACGTGATCACGATGGGACGCGTCAGCGTCGACATCTACCCGCAGCAGACCGGCCCACTCGAAGACGTCACGACGTTCTCGAAGTCCGTCGGCGGCAGCGCGACCAACGTCGCCATCGCCGCAGCGCGCCACGGTGCCGACGCCGCGGTCATCACCCGCACCGGCAACGACCCCTTCGGCCGGTACATCGCCCGCACCCTGCCGGAGTTCGGCGTCGCGAACGCCTTCGTCGAGACGGTCGAGGGGCTGAACACCCCCGTCGCGTTCTGCGAGATCTTCCCGCCGGACGACTTCCCGCTGTACTTCTACCGTGCCCCGAAGGCGCCGGACCTGATGATCACGGCGAAGTCCCTGCCGCTGCACGAGATCGAGCGGGCGAAGATCTTCTGGACCACGGTGACCGGCCTGAGCGAAGAGCCGAGTCGGCAGGCACACCACGTCGCGTACGAAGCGCGCACAGCCGCGCAGAACAGCACGAAGAACCACACCGTCTTGGACCTGGACTACCGCTCGATGTTCTGGTCGAGCCCCGAGGCCGCGACGCGCGAGGTCGCCGTCGCCCTCGAACACGCCACGGTCGCCGTCGGCAACCGCGAGGAGTGCGAGGTCGCCGTCGGTGAGACCGACCCGGTCCGCGCCGCCGACGCCCTGCTCGAGCGTGGGGTCGAGATCGCCATCGTGAAGCAGGGCCCCAAGGGCGTGCTGGCGAAGACCCGCGACGAGTTCGTCGAGTTCCGCCCGCACCACATCGACGTCGTCAACGGGCTCGGCTCGGGCGACGGCTTCGGCGGCGCGCTGACCCACGGCCTGCTGCAGGGCTGGGGCCTCGAGCGGATCCTCGCCTTCTGCAACGCCGCCGGTGCCATCGTCGCGACGCGGTTCGAGTGCTCGACCGCGATGCCCACGAGCGACGAGATCGAGTCGTTCATCGCCAGCAACCCCGCCGACGGCACGAACCACACGAGCACGGGTGCGACCAACACCGAGGAGAAGACCCATGCCTGAGATCAGCCCCGCTGACTTCCAGCGCCTCCGGGACATCCGCGCCGGACAGCCCGAACTGGTGCGGTCCGTGCTCGACGCGCGGCACAAGCGCTCCCTGCTCGCCGACGACGGCAAGCTCTTCATCGTCGCCGCCGACCACCCGGCACGCGGCGCCCTCGCGGTCCGGAACGACGAGTCCGCCATGGCCGACCGCTACGACCTGCTCGAGCGGCTCGTCACGGCGCTCGGGCGCCCCGGGGTCGACGGTGTGCTCGGGACGCCCGACATCCTCGAGGACCTGGCACTGCTCGGTGCCCTCGACGGCAAGGTCGTCGTCGGCTCGATGAACCGGGGCGGACTGCGCGGCGCGACGTTCGAGATGGACGACCGCTACACGGCGTACTCGGCACAGGCCATCAAGGACTCCGGACTCGACTTCGCCAAGCTCCTGGTGCGCATCGCGCTCGAGGACGCGGGCACGGCCCCGACGCTCGAGGCCACGGCGCGCGCCGTCAGCGAGGCCGCCGCACTCCAGCTGCCGATCATGCTCGAGCCGTTCATGTCCGCGTGGCAGGACGGCCGGGTCGTGAACGACCTGACCGCCGACGCCGTCATCACCTCGATGGCGATCGCCGCGGGCCTGGGGGAGTCCAGCGCCTACAGCTGGCTCAAGATCCCGGTCGTCGACGACATGGAGCGGGTGATGGCGGCGACGACGCTGCCGACGCTCCTGCTCGGTGGCGACCCGTCGAGCAAGCCGCTCGAGACGTACGCCAAGTGGGCCGACGCCCTCGCACTCCCCGGCGTGCGCGGCCTGGTCGTCGGCCGGACCCTGCTCTACCCGCCGGACGGCGACGTCGCCACCGCGGTCGACGTGGCCGCCGGCCTCGTCCACACCGGGAGCGCCGGCACCGCGAACGCCGGCACCACGCACGAACAAGCCACCACACTCGAAGGAAGCAACGCATGACCACCACGGAGACCGCCACCACCACCGTCGGCCACTGGATCGGCGGCAAGCACGTCGAGTCCGCGTCGGGCAACAGCGCCCCCGTGTACGACCCGGCCCTGGGCGTCGCGACGAAGCAGGTCGCCCTGGCGAACGAGGACGAGATCCAGGCCGCCATCGCGAGCGCCAAGGCGGCGTTCCCGGCGTGGAGCAACCTGTCGCTCACCAAGCGCCAGCAGATCCTGTTCTCGTTCCGCGAGATCCTGAACCGCGACAAGGGCGAGCTCGCCGAGATCATCACGAGCGAGCACGGCAAGGTCATCGACGACGCCCTGGGTGAGATCGCCCGCGGGCAGGAGGTCGTGGAGCTCGCGACGAACATCCCAAGCCTGCTCAAGGGCGAGTTCTCCGACCAGGTCTCGACCGGCATCGACGTGTACTCGATCCGGCAGCCGCTCGGCGTCGTGGGCATCATCAGCCCCTTCAACTTCCCGGCGATGGTGCCGCTGTGGTTCCTGCCGATCGCGATCGCCGCGGGCAACACCGTCGTGCTGAAGCCGTCCGAGAAGGACCCGAGCGCCGCCATCTGGCTCGCTGAGAAGTTCTCCGAGGCCGGTCTCCCCGACGGTGTCTTCAACGTCCTCAACGGCGACAAGCTGAGCGTCGACGGCCTGCTCACGAGCCCCGACGTCGAGTCGATCTCGTTCGTCGGTTCCACGCCGATCGCGCAGTACGTCTACGAGACCGGCACGAAGCACGGCAAGCGCGTGCAGGCCCTGGGCGGCGCGAAGAACCACATGCTGGTGCTGCCGGACGCCGACCTCGACCTGGTCGCGGACAACGCCATCAACGCGGGCTTCGGCTCCGCCGGTGAGCGCTGCATGGCGATCTCGGTCGTCGTCGCCGTCGAGCCGGTGGCCGACGAGCTCATCCAGAAGATCAAGGACCGCGCGGCCACCCTGCGCATCGGCGACGGTCGTCGCGGATGCGACATGGGCCCGCTCGTCACGAAGCAGCACCGTGACAAGGTCGCCTCGTACATCGAGGTCGCAGAGCAGGACGGTGCGGTGGTTGTGGTGGACGGCCGCACCGTCCGACCCGACGGCGACGAGAACGGCTTCTGGCTGGGCCCGACGCTGATCGACCAGGTCCCCACCACGAGCCGCGTCTACACCGAGGAGATCTTCGGCCCGGTGCTGAGCGTCGTCCGGGTCGCCACGTACGAAGAGGGCCTCGAGCTCATCAACTCGGGTGCGTACGGCAACGGGACCGCCATCTTCACCAACGACGGCGGCGCTGCCCGTCGCTTCCAGCGCGACGTGCAGGTCGGCATGATCGGCATCAACGTCCCGATCCCCGTGCCGGTCGCGTACTTCTCGTTCGGCGGCTGGAAGAACTCGCTGTTCGGTGACCACAAGGCGTACGGTGCCGACGGCGTGAGCTTCTTCACCCGCCAGAAGGCGATCACCAGCCGCTGGCTCGACCCGTCGCACGGCGGCATCAACCTCGGCTTCCCGTCGAACAACTGAGCCGCAGCATGGCGAACGAACAGCACGAGCACGACCAGTGGTTCATCTCGAAGGGGAGCCGGCCGGAGGCCGGCTGGACCGACGTCGTCGACGGCCGCATCGCAGGATGGGCGCACACCGGGCTCCGGACCGGCACCCTGACGGACGGTGACCCGACCGGCACGCGCGAGTTGCGCCTCCCGGCCGACGCCGTGGAGCGCATCGTCGTGCCGCTCGCCGGGTCGTTCCACGTGACCTACGCGGGCGCCGCCGGGGACGGCGAGCAGGCCCTGCAGGGGCGCGCGAACGTCTTCGAGGGCCCCACCGACGTCCTGTACCTCGGGTCCGGCACCGCGGCGACGATCACCGGCGCAGGCCGGTTCGCGGTCGCCGAGGCGCCCACCGACACCGTCAAGCCGACCACGTACGTGGCCCGGCAGGACGTGCCGGTGGAGCTCCGCGGTGCCGGGCAGTCGAGCCGCCAGGTGCACAACTTCGGCACCCCGGCGGCCCTCGACGCGGACAAGTTCATCGTGTGCGAGGTGATCACGCCGGCCGGCAACTGGTCGTCGTACCCGCCGCACAAGCACGACACGAACGTGCCGGGCGAGGAGTCGAACCTCGAGGAGATCTACTACTACGAGTCCGCGGTCGCACGCGGACTTTCCGCTCCGGCCACCGCCGACCCGTTCGCACTGCACCGCACGTACGCCTCGGACGACCGTCCGATCGACGAGTTCCGCGAAGTGCGCACCGGCGACGTCGCGCTGGTGCCGCACGGCTGGCACGGTCCCGCCGTCGCCGCCCCCGGCTACGACATGTACTACCTCAACGTGATGGCCGGACCCGACCCGGAGCGCGTCTGGAACATCACCGACGACCCGGCCCACGGCTGGGTCCGCCAGGCCTGGGCGAGCGAGCAGCTCGACCCGCGCCTGCCCTACGAAAGGAAGCACGCGTGACCACCAACACGCGCCGGATGACCGTCGGCCAGGCGCTCGTCGAGTTCCTGGCGAACCAGTGGACCGTCGACGGCGACGTCCGCGAACGCACCATCCCGGGGATCTTCGGCATCTTCGGGCACGGCAACGTCGCCGGCGTCGGACAGGCCATCAAGCAGCTCCACGTCGAACAGCCCGGCCTGCTGCCGTACCACCAGGCGCGCAACGAGCAGGCGATGGTGCACGAGGCCGTCGGCTTCGCCCGCATGCACCGCCGCCGTGCGACCTTCGCCGCGACGGCGTCGGTCGGCCCCGGTGCCGCGAACATGCTCACCGCTGCTGCGCTCGCGACGACGAACCGGCTGCCCGCACTGCTGCTGCCGTCGGACACGTTCGCGACGCGGACCACCGACCCGGTGCTCCAGCAGATCGAGCTGCCGCACGACACCTCGATCCAGGTGACGGATGCGTTCCGTCCGCTGTCGCGCTACTTCGACCGCGTCGAGCGCCCCGAGCAGCTGTTCTCGATCGCCCTCGCCGCGATGCGCGTGCTCACCGACCCGGCCGAGACCGGTGCCGTGACCATCGCACTGCCCGAGGACGTGCAGGCCGAGGAGTTCGACGTCCCCGTCGCGTTCCTGCAGCCGCGCGAGTGGCACATCCGTCGTCCGCTGCCCGAGCACGGGCCGCTGGCGCGTGCGGTCGCCGCGATCCGGGGCGCGCAGCGTCCGGTGATCGTCGCGGGCGGCGGCGTGCTGTACTCCGGCGCGGAGCACGAGCTCGCGGCCTTCGTCGAGGCCACCGGCATCCCGGTCGGTACCTCGCAGGCCGGCGGCGGCTCGCTCGTCTGGGACCACCCGCAGTACCTCGGTGGCATCGGCGCGACCGGCACGGCCGCCGCGAACGCGGTCGCCGCGCAGGCGGACGTCGTGATCGGGATCGGCACGCGCTACAGCGACTTCACGACCGCGTCGCGGACCGCGTTCCAGAACCCGGACGTCACGTTCGTGAACGTCAACGTGGCCGCGTTCGACGCGTACAAGCACGGTTCGCAGCTGCCGCTGATCGCGGATGCCCGGGAGGCCCTGGTCGCGTTGACCGCGGCGCTCGCGTCGTCCGGGGCGTCACCCGCAGAGCCCGCGTTCGTCGTCGACGCCGCCTACGCTGCGGAGATCGCGTCGCTGAAGGCGGCGTGGGACGCGGCCGTCGACGGCGCGTTCGCGCCGTCCGGCGCCGACCTGCCCGGTCAGCCGGAGATCATCGGCGCCGTGCAGTCGGTGTCCGACCCGCGCGACGTCGTCATCCAGGCGGCCGGCTCGCTGCCCGGCGACCTGCACAAGCTCTGGCGTGTGCAGGACGCCCTCGGCTACCACGTCGAGTACGCGTTCTCGTGCATGGGCTACGAGATCGCCGGCGGCATCGGCGTCCGTCGTGGCGCCCCGGACCGCGACGCGATCGTCATGGTCGGCGACGGCAGCTACCTCATGCTGCACACCGAGCTCGTCACCGCCGTGGCCGAGGGCATCAAGATCATCGTCGTGCTCATCCAGAACCACGGGTACGCGTCGATCGGGCACCTGTCCGAGACCGTCGGGTCCGAGCGCTACGGCACGAAGTACCGCTACCTGGACGAGACCCAGTCGTTCGACAACGGCGACCCGCTGCCGGTCGACCTCGCGGCGAACGCGCGGTCGTACGGCGTCGACGTGATCGAGGTCCAGCCCGGCCCGGACAGCATCGAGGACCTCAAGGCCGCGGTGCGCCAGGCGAAGGCGAACGACCACACCACCCTCGTGCACATCAACTCGGACCCGCTGGTCTACGCCCCCGAGGGCGACGGCTGGTGGGACGTGCCGGTGGCGCAGACCTCGACGCTGTCGAGCACGCAGACCGCCCGCGCCGAGTACGAGCAGCAGGTCGCCGCACAGCGCCCGCTGCTCGGCTGAGCACCACCGTCCACCACAGGCACCACACCCAGAAAGCAGACGACGACGTCATGACCGACACCGCCACCGCCACCGACGCCATCCGGATCGGCACCGCCCCCGACTCGTGGGGCGTCTGGTTCCCCGACGACCCCAACCAGGTGCCGTGGAAGCGCTTCCTCGACGAAGCGGCCGCCGCCGGGTACGAGTGGATCGAGCTCGGACCGTACGGCTACCTGCCGACCGACCCGTCGCAGCTGTCCGACGAGCTCGAGTCGCGCGGGCTGAAGCTGTCCGCCGGAACGGTGTTCACCGGGTTCCACAAGGGTGAGGACCAGTTCCAGCGTGCCTGGGACCAGGCCGTGGCGGTCGCGGGTCTGGCGGCGAAGCTCGGCGCCCAGCACCTCGTGACGATCCCGGACCTGTGGCGCTCGGACGCAACGGAGGAGATCCTCGAGTCGCGCACCCTGACCGACGAGCAGTGGGACCGCCTCGGCAAGGGCCACGACCAGCTCGGCAAGGCGCTGCTCGAGGAGTACGGCGTCCACCAGCAGTTCCACACCCACGCGGACAGCCACGTCGGCACCTACAAGGAGACCGTGCGGTTCCTGTCGGAGACTGATCCGGCGTACACGAACCTCTGCCTCGACACCGGCCACTTCGCGTACTACGGCGGCGACAACCTCAAGCTAATCGCCGCGCACCCGGAGCGGATCGGCTACCTGCACCTCAAGCAGGTGGACACCGACCTGCTCTTCGACGTGCTGAAGAACGACGTCCCGTTCGCCACCGCCGTGTCGCAGGGGATCATGACCGAGCCGCCGCACGGCACCCCGGAGCTCGCCCCGATCATCGAGGCCGTCGCGAAGATCAACCCGGACGTCTTCGGCATCGTCGAGCAGGACATGTACGGCTGCTCGGTCGACGCCCCCGGCCCGATCGCCGAGCGCACCTTCCAGCACATCTTCGGTTCCACGTCCGCCGCCCGCGTGTCCTGACCGGCCCCAGCAGCCGTCCACGCAGCGTCATCTACCCCAGGAGCACCGCCATGAGCACCACTGACAACCTCCGCGTCGCCGTCGTCGGCGCGGGCGCCATGGGCAGCGACCACATCCGTCGCATCACCTCGACCATCGCCGGCGCCGACGTCGTCGCGATCGTCGACCCGGACACCGGCCGTGCGACCGCCGCCGCCGCGAAGGCGCCCGGCGCGATCACCGCGGCATCGTTCGAGGAGGCGCTCGACGCCACCCCGATCGACGCCGTCATCGTCGCGACGCCCGGCTTCCTGCACGAGCCGGTCCTGGTGCCGGCGATCGAGCGCGGTCTCGCCGTCCTGTGCGAGAAGCCGCTCACGACCTCGGCCGAGGACTCGTTGCGGATCGTCGAACTCGAGCAGGCGACGTCCGACCGTCCGAAGATCCAGGTCGGTTTCATGCGCCGCTTCGACAAGGGCTACCAGGAGCTGCGCGCGCTGCGCGAGTCCGGGGCCAACGGGGCCCTGCTCGCGCTGCACCACGCGCACCGCAACCCGACCACGCCGCCGAACTTCAGCGAGTCGATGCTCATCCACGACTCGGTGATCCACGAGATCGACATCATCCCGTTCATCACGGGCGAGGCGATCACGAGCGTCGAGGTCAAGAAGCCCCGCAAGAACTCGCTCGCCCCGGCCGACCTGCCCGAGCCGCAGTTCGTGCTGTTCACCACCGAGTCCGGCACCATGGCGATCGTCGAGATCAACGTGAACGCCCAGTTCGGCTACCAGGTCACGACCGATGCGGTGTTCGAGTCCGGTGTCGCGTACATCGGTCGCGAGACCTCGCTCAACCTCGTGTCGCGGGGTGTCTCCGGCCAGGGCGTCACCCCGTCGTTCGTCGAGCGCTTCGGTGCCGCGTACGACGAGGAGGTGCAGCGATGGGTCGACGCCGCGCGCACCGGTGGCATCGACGGCCCGAGCGCCTGGGACGGCTACACGGCGTCGGTGGTCGCCGAGGTCGCCGTGCGTGCGCAGCAGTCCGGTGCGCTCGAGCCGATCACGTACGCCACCGCGAAGCCCGCGTTCTACGAGACGGCCTGATCGATGCCGAAGATCGCACTCGACCCCACGCCGTACCACCACGACCTGTCGCTGCTGGAGTTCCCGCAGAAGGTCGCCGACCTCGGCTACGAGTACCTGCAGCTCACCCCGCACAAGGACTTCATCCCGTTCTACCGGCACCCCACGGCCGACGACGACCTCGTCGACGCGTTCGCCGCGGCGTGCACGACGGCCGGGGTCCAGGTCGCGTCGGTCCTGCCCGTCCTGCGCTGGGCCGGCCCGGACAAGGAGGCCCGCGAGGCCGCCGTCAAGAAGTGGAAGCGGGTCATCGAGATCACGAAGCGCCTGGGCGTGGACACGATCAACACGGAGTTCTCCGGCCGACCCGAACGCGCTGAGGAGTCCGAGGACCAGTTCCACTGGGCGATGGAGGAGCTCCTGCCGATCATCGAGGACTCCGGCATCCGGGTCCTCATCGACCCGCACCCCGACGACTTCGTCGAGGACGGGCTCGAGGCGCTCCGGGTGATCCGCGGGCTGAACTCGAAGAGCATCGGCTTCGTCTACGTCGCCTGCCACACGTTCCACTACGGCGGGAACATGGACGAGATCATCGACGCCGCGGGTGATTCGCTGCAGCTCGTGCACGTCGCCGACGCGTACGACCACCACCGGTCGCACGGCCTGCGCTACATCACCAACCCGCCCGGCAACCCGGTCCGCGTGCACCAGCACCTGCCGGTCGGCCAGGCGGACGTCGACTTCGACGCCTTCTGGGCCGCCCTCGACCGGGTCGGCTTCACGGCGCGCGAGGACACCGTCGCGGTGTCGAGCGTCTTCGCCGAGGACGAGAACGCCGACGAGGTCTCGCGCTTCCAGCTCGACACGATCAAGAAGGGACTCACACGATGACCGACACCCTCTCGTCACCGGCGACCACCGACGCCGACGTCCGACCCGTCACCCTGCAGGCCGCGTCGCAGACCGTGACCGCCCTGTGGAACGACTCCGCCGACCCGCGCGAACTGTCCACCGCGATCCACGAGTACGGCGCCGTCGGGGCGACCTGCAACCCGGTGATCGCGTACACCTGCATCAAGCAGGACCCCGAGACCTGGGTGCCGCGCATCCGCGAGATCGCCGCGGAGCACCCGACCGCGGGGGAGTCCTGGATCGGTTGGAAGGCCGTCGAGGAGCTCTCCATCGCGGCGGCCGAGCAGCTGCTGCCCGCGTTCGAGGCGTCCGGCGGCCGCAACGGTCGCCTGTCGATGCAGACCGACCCGCGCTTCCACCGCGACGCCGACGCCCTGGTCGAGCAGGCCGTACGGTTCTCGCAGCTCGCCCCGAACATCATCGTGAAGATCCCCGCCACCAAGGTCGGCATCGCCGCGATCGAGGAGGCCGCCTACCGCGGGGTCTCGATCAACGCCACGGTGTCCTTCACGGTGCCGCAGGTCGTCGCCGTCGGTGAGGCCATCGAGCGTGCGCTCGACCGTCGTGCCGCCGACGGGCTGCCCGACCAGGAGTTCGGCCACGTCGTCACGCTGATGGCCGGCCGGTTCGACGACTGGCTGAAGACCGTCGTCAAGCGGGACCACGTCATGGTCGACCCCGGCATCCTCGAGTGGGCCGGCGTCGCCGCGGTGAAGAACGCCTACCGGGTGTTCCAGGAGCGTGGCTTCCGGTCGCGCGTGCTCGTCGCCGCCTTCCGGAACGCCCTGCAGTGGTCGGAGTTCCAGGGCGGGGACCTCGTCGTCTCGCCGCCGTTCCAGTGGACGAAGGACATCAACGCGAACGCGTTCCCGTTCCGTCCGGACGCCATCCACGACGAGGTGCCGGCCGACGTCATCGCGGCTCTGCGCGCGGCGACGCCCGAGTTCGCGCGCGGGTACGACGTCGACGGCATGACGATCGACGAGTTCGACCGGTTCGGCGCCACGGTGACGACGCTGCGCCAGTTCCTCGACGCCGACGCGCAGCTCGACGCCCTGGTGCGGGACATCATCTTCCCGCCGAACTGAGCCGAGCCACTTCGTGAGCAGAAGACGTCGGGTCGCCCCAGGTGACCCGACGTCTTCTGCTCACGGTGTTTGTACTGACAAACCACGAGCGATCCCGTACGATGGTTGGCGCGCTCCAATCGGCGCCCACGAACGAAGGAGTTCCCATGGACAGCATCGGTGTCGGCCTCATCTCGGTCGGCTGGATGGGGCGGCTGCACTCCCGCGCCTACCGCGCCCTGCCGGACCACTTCCCGGAGCTCGGCGTGCAGCCCCGGCTCGTCGTCGCCGCGGACCCGATCGAGGCCGCACGCGACCAGGCCGTCACCCGCCTGGGCTACGAGCGGGCGGTCGCCGACTACCACGAGGTCCTCGCCGACCCGGCCGTCGACGTCGTGTCGATCTGCTCGCCGAACTTCCTGCACCGCGAGATGGCGGTCGCCGCTGCCGAGGCCGGCAAGCCGTTCTGGATCGAGAAGCCGATGGGCCGCTACGCCAGCGACTCCCGGCAGATCCACGAGGCCGTCCAGCGCGCGGGCGTCATCACGAGCGTCGGGTTCAACTACCGGCACGCCCCCGCGATCGAGCGGGCGCGCGAACTCGTCCGCAGCGGCCGCCTCGGTCGGATCACGAACGTGCGCGGGTCGCTGCTCGCCGACTACTCGTCCGACCCCGCGGCGCCGCTGACCTGGCGCTTCGAGCGTGAGCGTGCCGGTTCGGGCGTGCTCGGCGACCTGCTGTCGCACGGCCTCGACCTGGCGCAGTACGTCGTCGGTCGGATCGCCAGTGTGAGCGCGCTCGCCGAGACCTTCATCCAGGAGCGCCCGAAGCCAGCCGCGGGCATCGTCGACCGGAGCGCCGCCGCCACCGGCGACCTCGGCCGCGTCGAGAACGAGGACTACGCAGCCCTGCTCTTCCGCTTCGAGGACGGCGCCGTCGGCACCATGGACTCGAGCCGTGTCATGCGGGGGCCGCACGCTGAGTACACGCTCGAGATCTACGGCACCAGGGGTTCGGTGCGGTGGGACTTCCAGCGTCTCAACGAGCTCGAGGTGTACCTCGACGGGCAAGAGGTGGACGGCTACGCCACGCACTACGTCGCCGCGGGTGACGGTGAGTTCGCGCGCTTCCAGCCCGGCGCCGGCACGGCCATGGGCTACGACGACCTGAAGACGATCGAGGCCGCTCAGTTCATCGCGAGCGTCCGCCGCGGGGAGCAGCTCGCCCCGTCGGTCGCCGACGGACTGGCCGCCGCGTCCATCGTCGAGGCGGCGGAGGCGTCCCTCGCCGACGGCGCGTGGCACGACGTCGCGCGCGTCGACGGACCGCTCACCTACGCGGCGGCGACCCCCGTGCTCTAGACGGTCGCGGACGACGGACGGGAGGCGCGGTGCCAGCTGGCACTGCGCCTCCAGTCCGTCTGTTGCTGGGTCTCGATCCATGTTAGTTTGTCAGGACAAAGTCCCGAACTGCAGGAGGCACCATGCCGCTCGTCCGTATCGACCTCACCACCGGACGCACCCCGGAAGCCGTCCGCGCCATCGCCGACGCGATCCACCAGGCCATCGTCGACGTGTACGCGATCCCCGTGCGCGACCGGTTCCAGGTGATCACCGAGCACCCGGCGCAGCAGATCATCGCCGAGGACGCCGGCCTGGGGTTCGAGCGCACCGAGGGCGTCGTCGTGATCCAGGTCTTCACGCAGCGCGGGCGCACCGACGAGGCGAAGACGACGCTGTACGCGGCCATCCACGACGCCCTGGCGGCGATCGGTGTCGCGTCCGAGGACGTCTTCATCGGCTACGTCGAGAACGGCCCGCAGGACTGGTCGTTCGGCTTCGGCCGTGCCCAGTACGTGACCGGCGAGCTCGGCGTGCCCGCGCCAGCCTGAGCGCGGCCATCCGGCCCGGTCCCGAGGTTCCGAAATCTCGGCATCTCGGCGCGTCCAGCGGCCATCCGTGGAACCTCGGCGTCACGCGTACGGCAGTTCGTGGAACCTCGACGTCACGCGGTCAGCACGAACTGGCTACTTGTCGACGAGGGTGACCTCGAACGAGTAGCGGTCGGGGCGGTAGCAGTGCACGCCGTACTCGACCGCGCGCCCCGAGGCGTCGTACGCGGTGCGGCTCATGGTGAGCACGGGGTCGCCGTCCTCGATCTCGAGCAGACCGGCCTCTTCGTCGGTGACCGCGCGGGCACCGATCCGCTGCTTGGCCACCCGCATGGTCACACCGCGACCGCGGAGCAGCTGGTAGAGCCCGTGGTCCTGCAGGTCCTGGTCGGTGATCTCGAGGAACTCCGGCGGCAGGTAGTTCTCGAGGATCGCCATCGGGACGTCCTCGGCGAACCGGACGCGGCGGATGTGCGCGACGATCGTGCCGGGCTCGATGCTGAGGGCTGCGGCGACCTCGTCCGAGGCAGGGACGTCGTTGCGCTCGAGGAGCTTCGTCGCCGGTGCCTGTGACCCCTGGGCCAGGTCGTCGTACAGGCTCGTGAGCTCGACCTTGCGGGTCACCGGGCCGTGCACGACCTGTGTTCCGATGCCGCGGCGGCGGACGAGCAGACCCTTGTCGACGAGGTCCTGGATCGCCCGGCGGATCGTCGGGCGGGACAGCCCGAGGCGTTCGCCGAGCGCGATCTCGTTCTCGAGACGGGCGCCGGGAGGCATCACACCGGAGCGGATCGACTCCTCGATGCGCGAGGCCACCTGGAAGTAGAGGGGCATGGGACCCGACCGGTCCAGGTCCATGAACAGGTCGGACGGCAGCTGGCCTTCGTTGGTCATCGCGGTCCTTCGGGGAATTGCGGGTTCGGCATCGATGCCGAGGGATTGTCGTGACAATACCACCGGGTGCCCTGCTCCCCGGTGTGCCACTCCCGTCAGCGCTCGACCGCAGCCTTCAGCTTGGCGAGGCCCTTCTCGAAGTCGCCGCCGAGGAACTTGTCCATGTTGACGAACACCCCCATCACGCGCGACATCACGTTCTGCGGGCTCGTCATCGACCAGACGACCCGCGTGCCGTCGGTCGCTTCGTGCAACCGGAACGCGACCGCGCTCGACGACTTGAACGGTGCGGTGAACTGCAGGTCGACGTCGACCTCGGTGGCATCGACCCGTGTGATCGCCATCGACCCAGCGCCGGCCTTGCGGTTGCCCTTCCAGGCGTACGTCGAGCCGACCGTCCCCGGTTCACCGGTGTACGTCCGGTGCAGCGCGGGATCCTGCCCCTCCCACGGCGACCACTCGACCCAGCGGTGCAGGTCTGCCAGGTACGGGGTGATGTCCGCGGCGCGAGCCGTGATGACGGTCTCGCGTTCGATCGTGGTGGGCGCTGCCATGCGCTGAGCGTAGCGCCGCGGTCGAGGGCGCGACAGGGACCTTCGGTTCGGCCGGCTCGGCCGGTTCGGTCAGCTCAGTCGGCGAAGACCATCGGGCGGTTCGACAGCCGGGGCTGCGGCGTCGAGGCCTTGGGCTTCTCGGCTCGGGCCCGGACCGGGGCGATCGTCACGCGGGTCGCTGCACCCAGGGCCTCGACCGTGTCGGTGCCGTGGTGGCCGGCGGCGTGGATGACGATCGCGGCGCACGCCTCGGCATCGGCGGCGGCATCGTGGTGCTGGAAGCCTTCGAACCCGGCGGCCATCGCGGCGACCGGCAGACGGTAGGAGTCGAGCGTGTAGGTCTTGCGGGCCACCGCGAGCGAGCACATCGAGTGGTGCTCGGCGAGGTCGATGCCGGTTGCCGAGCACCCACCGGCGATGACGCCCATGTCGAACCGAGCGTTGTGCGCGACCAGGACGTCACCCTCGGCGAAAGCCACGAGGTCGGGGTACTGCTGCTCCCACGTCTTCGCGCGCACGACGTCCTCGGCGACGATCCCGTGGATCCGGGTGTTCCACTCGAGGAACGCGTCGTGTCCGAACGGTGGGCGGATGAACCACGACGCCCGGTCGACGACCCGGCCCGCGCGGACCTTGACCAGTCCGACGGAGCACGCACTGGCGGGCGAGCTGTTCGCGGTCTCGAAGTCGATCGCGGTGAAGTTCAACGGCACGGTTCCGATCGTCGCACGGGGCGCCGACATCGCCGGAAGCCGCCTCGGCGTTGCGGCCGGACGCTCAGCGGCGTTGCGGCCGGACGCTCAGCGGCGTCGCACCCGACGCGAACCCCGCCGGCGACGTGCCGTCAGCTGCCAGGTGGCGGCGAGGCGCTTGCGCTCCGCCTGCCGCCAGGGATCGAGCAGCGTGCCGACGAGCTCGAACGGCAGGTACGCCGTGTCGACCTGCCAGCGTGGCGGCACGCTCCGGACGTGCGCGGTGAACGCCGATTCGAAGTCCGAGGTGATCGCGGGGAACGCGAACTCGACCGGCAGCACCACGTCGCGGTACCGGTCCTCTTCCTCGTGGTCGATCGCCGGGTCGTCGGGGTCGTAGTCGACGAGCACCTCGGCCGCGAGGTCACCGAAGGCATCGTGGAGCGCGTCGAGCTCCTCCGGCGGCAGCGCCTGGAGCGCCTCGACCGTCGCGCTGGTGAAGTAACGCCGCTGCGTTCGACGGTCGTGCCCCATCGAGTGCACACCGAGCCGGTCGCGTTCGAACCACATCGACGTCCTCCTGTTCCGTCGTCCGGACTGGGCGACGGGGACCACGCTGCCAGAACCCGTCGCGGCGCGTTCCGGGCGCTAACGTGCCCGCATGAGGAACGACGAAGACGGTCGGCCGCTCGTGCTGGTGCTCGCCGGAGCGGGCTACGGTCAGCAGGCACCGTTGCTGTGGTGGTCACGAGCCATTGCCTCGGCGGCCGGGTGCGAGGTCGTGGCTCCGACCTGGACCATCGACGATGCCGCCGGGGCCGACCCGGTGGCGTTCGTCGAGGCCGCGATCGGGGCTGCGCTGGGCGATCGCCTACCCGACCTGGTCGTCGCGAAGTCGTTCGGGTGCTTCGCCCTGCCGTGGGCGATCCGGAACGACCTGCCCGGGGTCTGGCTCACGCCGGTCCTCACGCACGACGACGTGGCCACAGCGCTCGCCGCCGCCACCGACACGCACGACGCGATCGGGGGTGAAGACGACACCATGTGGCGGCCCGAGCGGGTCTCGGGGACTGCTGCGCGCCTCCAGACCGTCGACCGTGCCGACCACTCGCTGCAGGTGGCCGGTGACTGGCGGCGCTCGCAGCAGCTGCAGGCCGACGTCTTCGACGTCGTCGAGCGCCGCGTCGCGGCCCTGGCCGCACACCAGACGGGCGGATAGCCTCCGCCGTTCTGACGGACGGACTGGAGGCCCGGGTCGGCTCCGGCGGGCCGCCGCCGGTAGGCTCTTCTTCCGTGGCTCTCACCATCGGAATCGTCGGTCTCCCGAACGTCGGCAAGTCGACCCTGTTCAACGCCCTGACCAAGAACCAGGTCCTCGCCGCGAACTACCCGTTCGCGACGATCGAGCCGAACGTCGGGGTGGTGAACCTGCCCGACTCGCGGCTCGACCAGCTCGCCGAACTCTTCCACTCGGAGAAGACCGTGCCCGCGCCGGTGTCCTTCGTCGACATCGCCGGCATCGTCAAGGGTGCGAGCGAGGGTGAAGGACTCGGCAACAAGTTCCTCGCCAACATCCGCGAGGCCGACGCCATCGCGCAGGTCGTCCGCGGCTTCACCGACGACGACGTCGTGCACGTCGCGAACAAGGTGTCCCCGAAGGACGACCTCGAGGTCATCAACACCGAGCTGATCCTCGCCGACATGGAGACGATCGACAAGGCGCTCCCGCGGTACGAGAAGACCGTGAAGCTCAAGCAGGCCGAGCCCATCGTGCTCGAGACCGCTCGGGAGGCCCGCGCCGCGCTCGAGCAGGGCACCCTGCTGTCCGCCACCAAGATCGACCTCGCGCCGATCGCCGAGCTCGGACTGCTGTCGGCCAAGCCCTTCATCTTCGTGTTCAACGTCGACGAGGCGATCCTGACCGACGACGCTCGCAAGGCCGAGCTGGCCGCGCTCGTCGCCCCGGCCCAGGCCGTGTTCCTCGACGCCCAGGTCGAGTCAGAGCTCATCGACCTCGACCCGGCCGACGCCGCCGAACTGCTCGAGTCGACCGGCCAGACCGAATCCGGACTCGACCAGCTCGCACGGATCGGCTTCGACACCCTCGGGCTGCAGACCTACCTGACGGCCGGTCCGAAGGAAGCCCGCGCGTGGACGATCGGCAAGGGGTGGAAGGCACCCCAGGCTGCCGGCGTCATCCACACCGACTTCGAGAAGGGCTTCATCAAGGCCGAGGTCATCTCGTTCGGTGACCTGGTCGAGACCGGCTCCATCGCCGAGGCCCGCGCTGCCGGCAAGGCCCGCATCGAGGGCAAGGACTACGTCATGCAGGACGGCGACGTGGTGGAGTTCCGCTTCAACAACTGACCTCGCCGTGGGTGCGCCAGGATGAGCGCATGACGAACCCACAGGCAGGTTGGTACGACGACGGTTCCGGCGCGATGCGGTGGTGGGACGGCTCGGCGTGGACGGAGCAGGTGCAGCCGAAGGCACCGGGCGCGCCCGGTATCGGCGGAGTGATCGACCGTATCCAAGCGGAGGCCGCGGCAGGCGGACAGCCTCGGCCGGCGCAGAACGGCATGAGCTACGTCGTCCTGCAGGTGGTCCTGCGGGAGAAGTTCTTCGGGACGGGATCCGGCAACCTCACCGAGCTGGAGAAGGCGATCAACGCACAGGCGGCGCTCGGCTACCGGCTGCACACGATCACGACGGCTTCGTCGGGCAGTACGGGGTTCGGTGGCGGAGACCGACTGCAGGCCACCATGGTGTTCGAGCGGATCAACTGAGTCGATCCACGCCCGGAGCAATGAGCTCGGCTCAGTCGACTAGCGCGATGATGACCGCTGGGACGCGGTGCTCGATCGCCTCCCAGATGATCTCCTTCCGCGCCTGCCGGTAGTCGTGCGAGAGGATGTTTCGCGTCTTCCTGACAGCGGCGAGCGACAGGTCGGACGGAAGTCGGGCTTCCCTGTCGGCGGGAAGACGTCCAAGCAGGTCGTCGAAGTGGATGATGACGGCCTCAGCCGCTCGATACGTCAGGCTCCGAGTTGCGTCGAACTCGACGCGGCCGTGTTCGACGATCTGCGAACATTCGGCGAGCAAGTCGAGGAAGCTCGCCTGCAGCGACGGCCAGCGGTCTGCTGAGTCGGCTGAATCGCGATCAACGCGTTGCCGTGGGGTGAACCGGGGCGATGGGGTCACAGCGGCACTGCTTCGTCGAGCACGTGCGCGAAGTGCTCGTCGTCCTCGAGGTCGTCGGTGAGGACGTCGACGTCGAAGCCCGTGATGGTCTCGACCTCGTGGGCGAAGCCGCCGAGGTCGAACAGTGATGCGGCTGGGGTCAGGTGTACGAGCAGGTCGATGTCGCTGTGCTCGGTGTCCTGCCCGCGGAGCGTGGAACCGAAGACGCGAACGTTCTCGAGGTGGAACCGCTTCGCCTCGTCGAGGATCGCGTCGGCATAGACGGCAAGAGGGATGCTCGGGCGCGTGTGCGCAGCAGTGAGGATCCGCTGGAGCGACTCGAGCCGCGGCTGCTTGCGTCCGCTCTCGTACGCGGAGATGGTCGGCTGCTGCATCCCGGCGGCGGCGGCGAGGCTGGTCTGTGAGAGGCCCAGGTCCTCGCGGGCAGCGCGGATGAGTTCTGCTGCACGTTCGACTCGCATGGGCACCTCCATCTATAGCTCTCGACTATAGATGTGTCGCGCTCGCTCGGGAAGGTGTGCGGTGGACTAGATTCGGCACGTCCGAGCGCCCGAGGAGGCCCCCATGTCGTACGTCGTCGACTTCGTGAACGTGTCCACGGTGGGTCTCGAGTCCTCGCCGGTCGCCGACGCACTCGCCGGGCTCCGGGCCAACGAGGCGCGGTACTTCGCGAACAAGTACGACCACGTGTTCACCACGCACGCCGCAGCTGACGTGCCGGACCTCGTCGCCTACGTGCGGCGGGTCCTCGAAGAGGAACGCGGGCTGGTCATCGCGTCACCACCGCTCGAAGCCACGGAAGCGCTCGTCGACGGCGTGCGCTGGACGTACGTGTTCTACGAGTCCGGCCTGGCGATCAACGTGCTCTACACGCTCGAACCAGGCGGCAAGCGTGCGGTCGGCTTCAAGCTCTCCGACGGCATGGACGTGCCCGAGGAACTCGCCGACAAGTTCAAGTTCGCGCGGCAGAAGTCGAAGCTCGCCGGCACGATCCGCGGCTCGTTCTTCGTGGTGAAGGGCGAGTACTGACGTCGCGAAGCAGCCGTGCATGCAAAGTGTTTGGTACGGCAGGCCGCGCTGATCGAGCCTGGTCACCACGAACCGGTGATGAAGGGCAGGGCGTGGGCTATGACGGCGACTCTGGTGAAGACTGCGGTGATGCACGGCCTGTACGTCGGGTTCACGGGGGACCGCTCCCGAGCGCGGTCGCTGCGGGAACTCTTGAACGAGAGGCGGGCGTCAGCGGCGCAGCGAGCGGCAGCCGAGGAGAGGCGGACGCCGACGTCCTCAACATCGCTGCAACGGAGATGTTCAGTGGACCGGTAGCGTCCCCACGCGTCCTGGCCGAGTACGAGCGGCTCGTTCCGGGAGCGATCCTCATCTCGGCCGGTCACACCGTCGGAGCGCTCGCAGCGATCGTGCCCGGCGTGCTCGGGGCGGCATCGCAGGTCGTCGCTGCGGCCCGTCGAGGTGTGTGACCGTCGCACGGCCGGTCGCAGGTACGACGAAGCGCCGCCGGGACAGCCCGGCGGCGCTTCGTGTTCGTCCTGGTGGAGCCTAGGCCGCGAGGGCCATGTCGCCTGCGTGCACGGACTGCGCCTGCAGCAGGGTCCGGCTGGCCTCGCCGGCCCAGGAGCGGCCCGGGACGGTCCAGCCGGCCTCGCCGACGGCATCCAGACGGGTGCCGCGGGTGACGAAGGTCTGCAGGTCGTCGGCCGCGATGCGGACGAGGTACTCGCGCTGCGAGCGGTCGTCACGCACGGGGAACTCGGCGATGCGGTCGGGGGTGATCGTCGGGGCCGCGAGTGCGGTCCCGAACACGGTGATTCGTTCGTTGCTGGTCATGGTGCTGTACTTCCTGGTCATTCGGCGCCAGGGCGACTCGGTGTCGGCGGACGTCTCAGTCCGGCGCGACGCATCGAGTGCGGGGCGCGCACGTCGAGTTTCAACGTGCTGCTGATCCGTTCGGATCAAGCGGTGGTCTCGGTTGGAATGCGACTCGGGTGAGTCGGTGTCGAGACGTTGGTGTGCGCGAGTCAGATGGGTTCGCTGCAGTGCACCAAAGAAACACTATACGGGCCCGATGCCGAGAAGTCCAGCGGACCGGCAGATCGACTCAGGAGGCCAGGAACGCGTCCCATCGCGAGCCACCCGCAGCCACGTTGCCGGAGCCGTCGAGCCGAGCGGCGGCCGAGGACGGCTTGCGCGAAGCCTGCGCGTGGATGAGTTCGTCGAACGTGCCGGAGAACCCGAGGCGGGGCAGTGCGGTGGCGACGGCGTGCAGGTCGTCGGTGGACCACCGCGAGAACCCGGCCCCGGAGACGTCGAGCGAGGTGGCGACCTCGAGTAGGTGCCCCTCCACGTCGACCGCGGGGTCGACGGAGGTCCACATGTGCCGCTCGATGACCTCGCCGACGCGTCGAGCGCGCGCTGCGTCCCACCCGGCGCCGAGGGCGAAGACGGAGCCCACGGCACCACCAGCGTCTTCGAACGGCACGTCGTGGGCATCGAACGACGGTGTGACGCCGAGGTCGTGCAGCATCGTCGCGACGAACAGCAGCTCGGGGTCGGGCTCGAGGTCGACGGTCGGGGCGAGCAGGACCGCCCACGCCCACGAGCGCAGGCAGTGGTTCACCAGGGCGGGGGAGGACCAGGTGCGGACGACGTCCAACGCCCGTGCGGCGACGGGGGAGGGCGGGGTGAGCAGAGCTTCGACGTCGAGCGACATGGCACGACAGTAGCGGTGCGACGGAGCCGTAACGGCGCGGAAACGTGCCGGGCCCGAGCCGGAAACAGCGCACCGTTAGCTTTCGGATCACTGAGTACCCGCTCAGCACCCGACCTCCTCCCGAAGGACCTGCACCCATGCAGCACCGCCTCCGGCTGCGCCCCCGCGCGACGATCGTGTCCTCGACACTCGTCGCCGCCGGGGCGATCGGCCTCGCCGCCCTGACCGCCTCGCCGGCCCAGGCAGCACCGACCGCGACGACCGCGACCATCGACGCCCCCGCCACCGCGACCGTCGGCACCGCCTTCGACGTCGACCTGACGATCCCGGCGACGACCGACGTCTACGCCTACGAGATCACCCTCGACGCCGACGCGGACTCCGTCTCGTACGTGGAGGACAGCGTCACCGGTCCCGACGGCGGCTTCGACAGCGTCGAGCAGGACGGCGACGCCCTGACGATCGTGCACACCCGGCTCGGGACGTCCCCGGCGCTCGACGGCGACCTCGCTGCCTCGATCGGCCTGACGCCGACCGCACCGGGCAGCGTCGACCTGGCGGTCACGAGCATCACGCTCGTCGGCTCCGACGGCACCTCGACGACGCTCACCGACCCGGCGAGCACCTCGATCTCGATCGCTGCAGCGGCGACGGCCACCCCGACGCCCACCCCGACGGCCACGCCCACCCCGGGCGCCACCGCCACGGCCGACCCGGGCGCCGGCGCCGGCGACCCCGACCCGACGACCACCGCCGGCCCGAGCGACCCCTCCGGCCCGACCAGCGGCGCCACCGCCGTGGCCGCAGCCGGTGGTGACCGTCCGACCGGCGGCGAACTCGCCTGGACCGGCGCCGACGTCGCCCCGTGGATCGCCGCGTCGCTGGCCCTCCTCGCCGCTGGCGGGACCCTGATCACCCTGCGTGCGCGCCGCGCCCGCCGCGAGCGCACCGGAGCAGCAGAATGACCGCCACCAGCCGGAAGCGCATGGCCGTCGCCGGCGCCTCGCTCATCGCCCTCGTCGGCACCGTCCTCGCCGCGACCCCCGCGGTCACGGCCGCAGCAGCACCGGCAGCCGTGGACGCCAGCCCCGCCGCGATGCTCGCGCCGTACTACACGGACCTCGACCTGACCGGCGACGACCAGGTCACGAAGGCCGACCTCGCGGTGCTCACCGAGCACCTCGGGGCCACGAGCGCCAGCGGTGACTGGGCGACGGTCAGCGCCGCGGACACCGACGCCGACGGCACGATCACCGTCTCGGACATCGCGGCGCTGTCCCAGCGGATGATCTACGACGACGGCCCGTTCACGCTCGTCGAGGCGTCCAGCATCGACATGCAGGCTGCGATGAACGCCGGGGTCACCACCTCGGTCGCCATCACGCAGGACTACCTCGACCGCATCGCCGCGTACGACCGCACGAAGGTCGACTCCGCGTCGACCGGCCGTGCGCTCAACTCGATCGTCACGACGAACGCCGAGGCCCTCGCCGCCGCGAAGACGGCGGACACCGAGCGTGCCGAGCACGGCATGACGAGCATGCTGCTGGGCGTGCCGATCGCGGTGAAGGACAACTACGACACCAAGGACATGCCGACCACGGGCGGCTGCGGCTGCTGGGACGACAACCAGACCGACACCGACGCCACCATGGTCGCCGGACTGCGCGGTGCCGGTGCGGTGATCCTCGCCAAGGCCAGCCTCGACGAGTTCGCCTACGGCTTCGTGTCCGAGTTCTCGTCGAACCAGCCCGCCGGTTCGTCCCTCCTGGTCGCCAGCCCGTACAACACGGCGCAGACCGCCGGTGGCTCCAGCGGTGGGACCGGTGCGGCGATCGCGGCGAACCTCGCCGGCATCGGGTTCGGCACGGACACCGGTGGCTCGATCCGCATCCCGTCGACGTACAACCAGCTCGTCGGCATCCGCCCGACGGTCGGTCTGGCCAGCCGCGACGGCATCATCCCACTCGCACTGTCGCAGGACACCGGCGGGCCCATCGCCCGGTCGGTGACCGACGCAGCCGTCGCGCTCGACGCCGTGACCGGCGTGGACGCGGCCGACCCCGTCACGAGCGCGCAGTCCGGCAAGGTGCCGACCTCGTACACGTCCTCGCTCGACGCGGACTCGCTCGACGGCGCCCGCATCGGTTACGTCACGAGCATGGTCGGCACGAACGCCACGGCCAAGCGACTGTTCGACGCGTCCGTCGCGAAGCTCGAGGCCGCTGGGGCGACCGTCGTCCCGATCACCGCGACGACGGCCTTCAACCGGGTCCTGTCCGAGGGCAGCGGCAGCACGAACGAGTTCAAGCACGACCTGGACGAGTACGTCGCGAAGCACCTCGACCCCGACGTGACCGCCCGGTCGCTGCAGGGCATCCTTGCCTCGGGCGAGTACGTGCCGAGCCGCAAGTCGACCTACGAGTCCCGCGACCTGATCACCGACGCGCAGTACCAGGCGTGGGCCGGGCCGACGGGGTCGCACACGACGCAGCTCGCCACCGGCAAGCAGCTCGTCACGCAGATGCTCGACGACCAGGACCTCGACTCGCTCATCTACCCGTCGGGCACGCCCTACGGCACGCAGTCGACGAACATGCGTCTGAGCCCGAACACCGGCATGCCGGCGATCACCGTCCCGATGGGGCAGGCGACCGCGGCCGACGGCACGATCACCGGCGCCGGCGTGAACCTCGAGTTCCTCGGCCGCTCGTTCGACGAGAGCACGCTGATCGGCCTCGGCTACGCCTTCGAGCAGGAGACGACGGCGCGCACCACGCCCGCGCTGTACCCGGCGCTCGGCTGAGCTGAGCGGGTCGCGATCGCGACCGCAGGACGGACGGGCTCGCCCCGCTCAGCGGCAACGCGAAGCGTTGCGCGGGGCGCGCCGACCGAGCCTGCGAGGGAGGGGGCGACACCGCCACGGGCCTCCCGTCCGCCTGTTCCGTCAGTTCAGGGTCGGGGTGTCCTCCGGCACGACGCCGTCGGCGTACAGGTCGGTCGCCAGGTCGCGGAGCGCGCGCAGCGCGACGCGCTGCGTGAGCGGACCGTAGGAGATGCGGGCCACGCCGAGCGCCTCGTACTCGGCGGCGGGCAGGGCTCCCGGCAGGCCGATGACCGACAGCGTGCCGCGGCCGAGGCCCGCGACGAGCTGCTCCACGACGTCGCGCTGGATCGCGCCGGGCACGAAGACGAGCGCGGCGCCGTTGTCGAGGAACGCCTTGCCACGTGCGATGGCGTCCGCGATGCTCTCGTCGATCGGACGGTCGCCGCCGCGGGCGATCGCATCCGTGCGGGCGTTCAACTGGAAGTCGACGCCCTCGGCCTGGGCAGCGGCCGTGATCGCGGCGACCCGGGCGACGGCCTCGTCGAAGGGACGCAGGCGGTCCTCGACGTTGGCGCCGACGATGCCCGAGCCGATCGCGCGGCGGATGGTCTCGGCCGGGTCCTCGTAGCCGTCGTCCAGGTCCGCGGTGACCGGCAGGTCGGTCGCGGCGGCCACGATCGCGGCACCCGACAGCGCGAGGTCGAGGGGCATCCCGCCGTCCTCGTACCCGTACGACGCGGCGATCGAGTGCCCGGCGGTGGCGATCGCCTTCGTGCCGGGCAGGTCGCTGACGACCTTCGCGGTGATCGCGTCCCACACGTTCACGACGCGGAGGATCTCCGGGGCTTCGTGCAGCTGCTTGAGGGTGGTGGCCTTGTCGGCGGTGCTCGTGCTCATGGGACCGACAGTAGGCGGGGCGACGCCCCGCGTCCCAGGGTGCGCGGAAGACGACGCTGGATGACAGGCGGGCTCGCGCCGGGCCTCCCGGTCGGTGCATGCTGGGACGCATGGCGAGCGACGAGCAGGACCCGGTCGGCACGCTCCGCGGGGTCCGTACGAGCATCAAGTGGACGCGGTACGCGCCCGACGTGCTGCCCCTGTTCGTCGCCGAGATGGACCACGACGTCGCGCCGGAGATCCGGCAGGCCCTGATCGAGCGCGTGTCGCAGTCCGACCTCGGCTACCTCGACGGACCCGGGCCGCTCGCGCCCGCGTTCGCGCAGTTCGCGCTCGACCGCTGGGGCTGGGAGATCGATCCGTCGCGCATCCACCTGGCCACCGACGTCAGCGTCGGCATCGTCGAGTCGCTGCGGCTCGCGCTGCCCGACGGCGGTCGCGTCGCGATCACGCCGCCGGTGTACCCGCCGTTCTTCGAGCTCGTCGACGAGGCCCGATGTCAGGTGGAAGAGGTCCCGCTGCTCGAGCAGTGGGGGCAGTACCGACTCGACCTCGAGGGACTCGAGCGGGCGTTCGCCAGCGGGGTCGGCGTCTTCCTGCTCTGCAACCCGCACAACCCCGTGGGCCTCGTGCACGACCGCGCCGACCTGCTCGCGATCGCCGAACTCGCGGCGAAGTACGACGTCCTCGTCATCAGCGACGAGATCCACGCACCCCTGACCCACCCCGGCGTGCAGTTCACCCCGTTCGCGGCCGTCGCCGAGCCCGTCGGAGCCCGCAGCGTCTGCGTGACCTCGGCGAGCAAGGGCTGGAACCTCGCGGGCGTGAAGTGCTCGATCATCGTCGCCGGTGACGACCGGACCGCCGCACTCCTCGACACCCTGTGGGAAGAGGTCGCCTGCCGCACGAGCATCCTCGGGCTGCACGCGAACCTCGCCGCGTTCACCGTCGGGACCACCTGGCTCGACGACGTGGTGTCCCGGATCGTGGCCAACGACCGGCTGCTCGCGAAGCTCCTCGCCGAGCACCTGCCCGGTGTCGTCTACACGCGGCCCCGAGCCGGGTACCTGGCGTGGCTCGACTTCCGCGGGATCGGGCTCGGCGACGACCCGGCCGTGCCGCTGCGTGAGAACGCCTACGTCGCGCTGAACTCCGGGCTCGGGTTCGGGAGCGAGGGGCGCGGGTTCGTCCGCCTCAACCTGGCGTGCTCACCGGAGACGCTGCGCGAAGCCGTGTTCCGCATCGCCTCGGCGTACCCGTCGAGTGCGCAGGAGGGGCTGGTCTGGCACGTCGCGTGAGCGGTGGAACGGCGTGGTTTGCCGCCTGTGCAGCATCGAGTGAGCACAAGACGTCGGGTCGGCAGCGCGCACTCGACGTCTTCTGCTCACTCGAGCGGGACGCAGCGGCCAGGAGGCCCGGGTCGGCTCAGGCGGGTCGGCGCGCTTCGATGAGGTGGCGCGTCGAGTGCGCCACGAACGGTCCGTCCCGCTGGATCAGCTCGTGCAGGTCGAGCAGGCGGTCGCGGTACCGCTCGACGGTGAAGTCCGGCACCCACCAGATCACCTTGCGGAGCAGGTAGACGACCGCGGCGACGTCGTGGATCTCGATCCGGGTCCGCGCCGTCCGCAGCTCGACGACCTCGAGTCCGGCGGCGCGTGCTGCGTCGGCCTCGTCGTCGTGGTGCCGTCCGCGCCGCTCGACGGGCTTCGGGCCGAGGAAGAACTCGATCAGCTCGAAGACGCTCGCCGGGCCGACGTGCTGGGCGAAGTACGTGCCGCCGGGAGCAAGGACCCGGGCGATCTCGTCCCAGTGGATCGCAGCGGGGTGCCGGCTCGTCACGAGGTCGAAGGCGCCGTCGGCGAAGGGCAGCGGCGGCTCGTCCGGATCGGCGACGACGACCACGCCGCGTGGGTGCAGGAGTCGTGTGGCGGTGGCGATGTTCGGTGCCCAGGACTCCGTCGCCACCGCGGTGGCCGGGAACGCCGGCGCCTCGGCGAGGACCTCGCCACCGCCGGTCTGCACGTCGAGGCTCGCGGTGCCGGAGACCCCGGCGAGGCGACCGAGTCGCTCGCCGAGCATCTTCGCGTAGCCCCACGGCGGGCGTTCCTCGGTGGCACGGCCGTCGAGCCACGAGAAGTCCCAGCCGGTGACGTCGGCGGCTTCGCCGATCGCGATCAGGTCGTCGAACGTGGTGCGCATGCCGTCCATGGTGGCGTCTCGCCGGTGCGAGTGCCAACCGCTGTTCCTCCACAGCATGCCCCGGCTGCAGCCTGTCCACAGATCACCACGGCGCTCCCGGATCGCACTCCGCGGGCCGCCACGGTCGGTGGATGCAGACATACGAGCCGTCCTTGTCCAGCCGCGATAGGCAGACTTGCCTAGTCCTGGTTGGCGAACTACGGTGAAGCGCACGGAGTTGCTTCGCCGGCTCGCTCGGAAGGCTGACGAGAACGATGTCGCGTTCGTGTTCCACCGTCACGGCGGGAGTCACGACCTGTTCCGCTTCGGTCGGAACACGATCGTCGTCCCGAGGCACCGAGAGGTGGAGGAGATGACGGCGCGCGGCATCCTCCGTGACTGCGACCGAGAAGGAGATGGGCGACGATGAGCCGACACACGGTGCGAGCTGAGCGCGGCAAGAAGTACTGGGTGATCTGGATCGACGGGGTCATCCGGACCCAGGCGAAGCGCGAGCGTGAGATCGAGCTCATGGCCCGTGACTGGCTCTCGTTGATGAACGACGACCGCGATCCGGAGTCCTTCGAGCTCGTCGTCGAGGTGTCGTTGCCCGAAGCGGCACAGGCGCACCTGGACCGCGCGGTGGCGCTCCGCGAGGAATCCGAGCGAGCGCGCATCGAAGCGGCGAAGGAGACGGCCGCTGCGGCGCTGGTGCTGCACGAGTCCGGGCTCACGGTGCGTGAGATCGGACCGCTGCTCCACGTGTCGCACCAGCGAGCACAGCAGTTGGTCGCCGCCGCTCGCTGACCGGGTCAGTCGATGTACTGGTTGCGCCCGACGACACGGATCTGCAGGTCGTCGGTGCGGTCCATCGCCAGGATCTCGCGGGCGACGAAGCCGACGGCCGGCCAGCGGTCCACCTCGGTCACCATGAAGCCGTCGATGAACACCTGCCACGCGCCGCGCTCACGGACCGCCTGCACCTCGTACGTCGCCATGCCGCGAGCGTACCGAAACGGCGCTGTCTTCAGCGAAGTTCGAGTGTCATGTGCACGTCGGCGCGGACGTAGGGGCTCGGCACCAGCTCGTCGCCGCGCAGGTGCCGGAAGCCGAACGCCTCGTACAGGTGCACGGCGCTGGCCAGCTGTGCGTTGCTCTCGAGGTCGATCCGCTGCGCGCCGAGCTCCCGGGCGCGGTCGAGTGCAGCGGCGATGAGCTTCCGACCGGTGCCGTGCCCCTGGTGACCGGGCGCGACGGCCATCTTCACGAGCTCGAACACCCCAGGGGTCGTCGGCACGATGCCGATGCACCCGATCACCTGGTCGTCGAGTCGCGCGACGAAGACGGCGCCGCCGGGCTCGACGACGTGACCGACGGGGTCGCCGAGGAACTTGCGGTCCTCGTCCTCGAGCGCGAAGAACTGCGTGATCCAGGCCTCGTTGAGGACGCGGAACGCCTCGGCGTCAGCGGGGGTGGCGAGGTCGGCGATGGTGACGGTGGAGGTCGCTTCGGGCATGGCTCCATCCTCCGACCCGGATGAGGTCACGTCCAATACTCGTTCGCGTCGATCGATAGGCTGCGTGCATGGATCGGGATCCGGACGTCGACCTCCGCCAGCTCCGCGCGTTCCTCGCCGTGGCCGACGAACTGCACTTCGGGCGCGCGGCCGGGCGCCTCCGCATCGCGCAGCCGGCGCTGTCCCAGCAGATCCGCCGCACCGAGCGCGAACTCGGCGTCGACCTGTTCGTCCGGACGAGCCGCAGCGTCGCCCTCACCGCCGCCGGCCAGGTGCTGCAGGGACGTGCGCGGTCGTTGCTAGGGCAGGTGCGCCGTGACCTCGACGAGACGGTCCGGGTCGGTCGAGGTGAGGCCGGCCGGCTCGACGTCGGGTTCGTCGTCTCCGCGCTGCCCCTCGGGCCGATCGAGCGGGTGCAGGCGTTCCGCGAGCGGTACCCGCTGGTCCGTGTGGACCTGACCGAGGGCTACTCGTCGACGCTCCTCGCCCGGATCGTGCGGGGCGAGCTCGACCTGGCCGTCGTGCGCGACCCGGATCCGGATCCCGCCGTGCGGCTGCTGCCGTTCCGGACCGAGGCGTTCGTCGCGGCGGTCCCACGCGGACACCGGCTCGCGGGCCGTGCGGCGATCCGCGGCACCGAGCTCGTGGACGAGCCGTTCGTGTTCTTCCCCGCCGTGGCCGGTTCGCTCGCGACCGAGCGGAACCTCGCCCCGGTCACCGCCGGTGGCCGACGGCCCGCGGTCGTGCAGGAGGCCACGACCTGGGCCACCGTCCTGCACCTGGTGGGCGCGGGACTCGGCGTGACCGTCGCTCCGGAGAGTGCCGCGCTCGCCGCACCGGACACCGTCGTGCTGCTGCCGCTGACCGACAGCGATCACCGCAGCGAGCTGTCATGGGCGATGCGCGCCGACGACGACCGCGAGATCCTGCGCAACTTCGTCGAAGCCGACTGAGCGACGCCGACTGAGCGACGCCCGGCTGGAAGCGCTTCGCTCAGCCGAGCGCGAGCGCGAGCACGGGCGCCCGGTGGTCGCCGAGCTCGTCGACGTGCCACGGCCGTGCACCCCGCAGGGTCAGCCCGAGCTGCACGAGCACGAACCCGACGTGGGGCTCGACGTCCGGGTCCCACGGACCCTCGACCCCGAGGCCGAACGCACCGAGTTCGTCGTCGGCCTCGTCGCGCAGGGTGAGGCGCCAACGGCCGTCGCCGAGTTCCTCGACCACGGCCCAGCGGGCGGTGCCGAAGCGGCTCACGCCGACTTCATGATGTCCGCGGTGAAGTTCTGCACGCGCTGCAGCAGCGAGGCACCGCGCATCGCGATCGTCGCCGGCGGGTTGAGGTGCGGGGGAGCGGTGCGGATGAGCATGGAGCACCCGAGGTCCTCGCAGATGTAGGTGCCGATCGTGTTGCCGTTGCGCCCGGCCTCGCCCGCACGGGGTGCCGAGAACAGCCGCACCTGCGTCGCCGGCTGGGGGGAGTGGCAGAACGAGCACATCGCGGCGATGCCGGCGCGCAGGGATCCGCCCGCGGACCGCACGATGATGCCCACGGGGCGGTCGTCGATCCAGGACACGATGTACCCGCGGCGGGCGGCCTGCGGGTCGCGCCAGCCCAGGAACTCGCGCTCGTCCCAGAGCATCTCGTGCAGGCCAGGGATCGGCAGCTGCTCGAGCTCGTCGGGGGTGGCGTTGACGAACGAGGATCGGATGTCGGCTTCGGTCAGTGGCTTCACGGTCCGATCACCATATGCCTCGCCTCCGACACGTGCTCGCTCAGGACAGACGTTCGGGCGACGGTGCGGTCTCGGATCGCCCCGTCAGGACAGACGGGAGGCGCGGATCGCCCCGAGCGCGCTGCTCTCGTCCGCCACCAGGACGGCCCGGCGCAGGGCGTCGCGTCCGACACGTCGGGCTGCGGCGTCGTCGGCGGCGAACTCCACCAGGACGCGCGTCGAGCGCGCCATGGCGCGCGCACCGGGCACCCACGGGACCGCACGTTCGATCGATTCGGCGACCGCGACCGCAGCCGCGTGGTGCTGGGTCAGGTGGGCGCGCTCGTGGGCGACCACCGCCTCCAGTTCGTCCGTCCGCAACCGGTCTGCCAAGCCGGTGCTGACCAGCACACCGCCGCTCCGCCCGGGCACGGCGCAGGCCAGGGCGTGGTCCGCGTCGACGACGGCCACCGGGGTGCCGTCGATCTCGCGGTGCGGCGCGACGCCGGAGCGCATGGCCTGGCGGACGGCCTCGTGCTCGGGTCCGGGCCGGACGCGGACGGCGACGACGAACGCGATGACCGCGAGCAGTGCGACGCCGACGTTGAAGCCGTGCGTGGGGGAGCCGTCACCGCCGAGGAGTTCGGTGAGCGGGCGGTCGGCGAGCACGACGAGGGCGATGCCGGCGACGAACCCGACGACGCCGAGCAGCACCGCGAGCGACCAGCAGACCAGGGCGGTGCGCGGGCGGTCGATGGTCCAGGCGGACCGGGTCAGCACCCTCGGGGCGAACACGACCACCAGCAGGGCGAGGACGATGAGCGCGATGCCGGCGACGACCACGGAGCGACCCCGGTCAGGAACGTGCGCGGGCGTCGAGGGCGCGGCGCAGGGCCTCGAGGTCGTCGGAGGCGAGCGAGCCGGTGAACTGCAGCAACGCTGCTTCACGGTCGGCCGAGGCGGCGAGCGCACTCGACATGAGGGACGCGGTCTGTTCGTCGCGGCTGTGCACGGCACGGAAGCTCAGCGGGGCGTCGTCGTGCTCCTGCCGCTCCACCTGGCCCTTGCGGCCGAGCCGGTCGAGGACGGTGAGCACGGTGGTCAGCGCCGGCCGGGGCTCCGGGAAGGCATCGAGCACCTGTCGTGCGGTGAGGCCGTCGGTCACGGAGCGGAGCGCGTCGAGCACCGCTTGCTCGAGCTGCCCCCTGGGGCGTGATCGCTGTCCGGCCATCCCCGCATTCTACGAGATGTCGAAGGCCGGCACGCGACACACGTTCGTAACGCGGTCTCGGTATGCTCAGCGCGGACAACTGAACACACCGGCCGCTCATCCGTCGCGGGAGACGCCGTGCAGTGCCAACGGGTACATCGTGCCCACGGGCGCATCGTGCCCTCGGGCGCATCGTGCCCTCGGGCGCACGCACGGCACCGAAGGAGCAATCCCCCCGTCAATCTCTCAGGTCCCACACCGCAGCGGACAGGCCACTCTGAAAAGCAGACGCTCAGTCGTCTCGCCCACGGTGAAAGCCGCCGGACCTCACGGGCCGCGGTGAAACTCTCAGGCCCATGACAGAGGGGGAGTTCCACCCGGCGATCGTCGCCGGGCCCTGCTGATGCCAGGAGAACTCCGCCATGAGTCCGACGCCACTGCGTTCGTCCCCGCTCGAACCCGCGCACGAAGCCGCCGGTGCGACCTTCACCGACTTCGCCGGGTACCGCATGCCCGTGCGGTACTCGTCCGACCTCGCCGAGCACCACGCCGTGCGCCAGTCGGCCGGGGTCTTCGACCTGTCGCACATGGCCGAGATCGGCGTCACCGGTCCGGACGCCGTCGCGTTCCTCGACCACGCGCTCGCCGGCTCCTTCGGCGCGATGCCGCTCGGCCGCGCGAAGTACTCCCTGCTGCTCGCTGAGGACGGCGGGATCCTCGACGACCTCGTCGTGTACCGCACCGACGACGACGTGTTCCTCGTCGTCGCGAACGCCTCGAACCGCGAGGTCGCCGTCGCCGCACTGTCCGCGCGCACCGACGGCTTCGACGTCGCGGTGTCGGACGACTCGGACAGCACCGCACTCGTCGCGATCCAGGGCCCCGCGGCCGCCGGCACGCTCGACGCCCTCGTCGTCGCCGACCGCCTGCAGCCGGAGAGCCCCCTCGACGACCTCGGCTACTACCGCGCCCTGCACGCCGTGTTCGACGGCTCCGAGGTGCTCGTCGCCCGCACCGGGTACACCGGCGAGGACGGCTTCGAGCTGTACAGCGCACCCGAGGTCGCCCCGGCGATCTGGGACGCGCTGCTCGAGGCCGGCGCCGACCGCGGTGTCGTCCCCGCCGGGCTCGCGGCGCGCGACACCCTGCGGCTCGAGGCCGGCATGCCCCTGTACGGGCACGAGCTCGGCACCGACGTGCGCCCCGCCCAGGCAGGCCTCGGCCGCGTGGTCGCCAAGAGCGGTGACTTCGTCGGCGCTGCCGGGGTCGCGCCGTCGGACGACGCCCGCGTGCTCGTCGGGCTCGTCACCGAGGGCCGCCGCGCCCCGCGTGCCGGCTACGACGTGGTCCACGACGGCGCGGTCGTCGGCACCGTCACCTCGGGAGCCCTCTCGCCGACGCTCGGCCACCCGGTCGCGATGGCCTTCGTGGACCCGGCGCTCGCCACCGAGGGACAAGTCCTGCACATCGACGTCCGCGGAACGGCCATCCCCAGCACCGTCACCGCGTTCCCCTTCTACCGCCGTCCTCAGAAAGGCTGATCCCGTGAGCGACCAGACCGCACTCCAGTACACCGCCGACCACGAGTGGCTCCTCGTCGAGGGCGACACCGTCACCGTCGGCATCACCGACCACGCCGCCGAGCAGCTCGGTGACGTCGTCTACGTCGAGCTCCCCGCCGTCGGCACCGCCACCACCGCGGGCGAGCAGATCGGCGAGATCGAGTCCACCAAGAGCGTCGGTGAACTCTTCGCGCCGATCGAGGGCGAGGTCGTCGCGGTCAACGACGCCGTGGTCGATGCCCCCGACACCGTCAACCAGGACCCGTTCGGCACCGGCTGGCTCGTCAAGATCAAGGTCGACGGCACCTCGTTCCCCGAGGACCTGATGGACCACGACACGTACCGGGCGTCCATCGCATGACCGGCCCCGACGACCAGCGGGGGTTCCAGAACCTGCAGACCTCGTTCGCCGACCGCCACATCGGCACCACTCCGGCCGACCAGCAGACGATGCTCGACACCGTCGGCCGGCCGTCGCTCGACGCCCTGGTCCGCGCCGCGATCCCGGAGTCGATCCACGCAGCACCCGTCACCGACTCGGTGATCCCCGCCGCCGTCGGCGAGACCGAGGCGCTCGCCGAACTCCGCGCCAAGGCCGGGCGCAACACCGTCCGCCGGGCCATGATCGGCCTCGGCTACCACGGCACCCACACCCCCGCCGTGATCCAGCGGAACGTGCTCGAGAACCCGAGCTGGTACACGGCCTACACGCCGTACCAGCCGGAGATCTCGCAGGGCCGGCTCGAGGCGCTCATCAACTTCCAGACGATGGTCTCCGACCTGACGGGCATGGCCACCGCCGGCGCCTCGATGCTCGACGAGGGTACCGCCGTGGTCGAGGGCATGCTCCTCGCCCGCCGCGCGTCCAAGGTCAAGGGCGACGCGTTCCTGGTCGACGACGACCTGCTGCCGCAGACCCGCGCGCTGCTCGACCACCGCGCCGACGCCGTCGGTATCACGCTGCGTGCGTTCGACCCTGTCACCGGGCCGACCGACGCCCAGCTCGACGGGGCCTTCGGCGTGATCGTGCAGTACCCCGGTGCCTCCGGTCGGATCGTCGACCCGTCGTCGATCATCGAGCGCGTCCACGCCGGCGGCGGCATCGCCGTCGTCGCGGCCGACCTGCTCGCCATGACCCTGCTCGCCAGCCCCGGTGACCTGGGTGCCGACGTCGCCGTGGGCACGAGCCAGCGCTTCGGCGTCCCGCTCGGCTTCGGCGGCCCGCACGCCGGGTACCTCGCCGTCCGTGCCGGTCTCGAACGCCAGCTGCCCGGTCGCCTGGTCGGGGTGTCCTTCGACGCCGACGGTGCGATGGCCTACCGCCTCAGCCTGCAGACCCGCGAGCAGCACATCCGCCGCGAGAAGGCGACGAGCAACATCTGCACCGCGCAGGTCCTGCTCGCCGTGATGGCCTCGATGTACGCCGTCTACCACGGGCCCGAGGGGCTGCGCTTCATCGCGAACCGGGTCGCCCGGACGACGTCGGCGCTCGCCGCGGTCGCCCGTGACGCCGGGCTCGAGGTCGTGCACGACGCGTTCTTCGACACGCTCACCCTGCGGGCCACCGGTCGCGCCGGGGCGATCGTCAGCGCAGCGCAGGACGCCGACTTCCTGCTGCACCAGGTGGACGAGGACGTGTTCCAGCTCTCCGTCGACGAGACGACCACGCCCGACGACGTCACCCGACTGGCGGGCGTGTTCGGGGCGGTGGACGTGACCGTCCCGGCGACCGAGGCGGCCGTGCGGGACGCGGCCACGGGCCTCCCGGCCGGTCTGCTGCGCGAGAGCGAGTACCTGACGCACCCGGTCTTCAGCGCACACCGCAGCGAGACCCGCATGATGCGGTACCTGAAGCACCTGGCGGACAAGGACTACGCGCTCGACCGGGGCATGATCCCGCTCGGCAGCTGCACGATGAAGCTCAACGCGGCGACCGAGATGGCCGCGGTGACGTGGCCGGAGTTCGCGAACATCCACCCGTTCGCGCCGCGCGGCGACGTCGAGGGCTACCTCGACATGATCGGTGACCTGGAGTCCTGGCTGGCCGAGGTCACCGGGTACGACACCGTGTCCCTGCAGCCGAACGCCGGCAGCCAGGGTGAGCTCGCCGGACTCCTCGCGATCCGCGGGTACCACCTGGCGAACGGCGACACCGAGCGCACCGTCTGCCTCATCCCGTCGAGCGCGCACGGTACGAACGCCGCGTCCGCGGTGCTCGCCGGCATGAAGGTCGTCGTGGTCGCCTGCGACGAGAACGGCAACGTCGACCTCGCTGACCTCCGCGCGAAGACGGAACAGCACGCCGACACCCTCGCGGCGCTGATGATCACGTACCCATCGACCCACGGCGTGTACGAGCACGACATCCGCGAGATCTGCGACGCCGTGCACGACGCCGGCGGGCAGGTCTACGTCGACGGCGCGAACCTCAACGCCCTGCTCGGCCACGCCCGCTTCGGCGACTTCGGCGGCGACGTCTCGCACCTCAACCTGCACAAGACCTTCTGCATCCCGCACGGCGGCGGCGGACCCGGTGTCGGTCCGGTCGCGGCGAAGGCGCACCTGGCGCCGTACCTGCCGGGGCACCCGTTCGCGCAGCAAGCCGACCGACGGCCCGGTTCGACCGCGGCCGAGGCCGACGACCGCCTGGCGCACGCCGGCGGCCCGGTCAGCGCGGCACCGTACGGCAGCCCGAGCATCCTGCCCATCACGTGGACCTACGTCCGGATGATGGGGCTCGAGGGCCTCACCCGTGCGACCGAAGCAGCCGTGCTCGGGGCGAACTACATCGCGGCCCGCCTGCGCGACGCGTTCCCGGTGCTCTACACGGGCGAGGACGGCCTCGTGGCACACGAGTGCATCCTCGACCTGCGGCCGTTGCGCGACACCACCGGCATCACCGTCGACGACGTCGCGAAGCGCCTGGTCGACTACGGCTTCCACGCCCCGACCATGTCGTTCCCGGTCGCCGGCACCCTGATGGTGGAGCCGACCGAGAGCGAGGACCTGGCCGAGCTCGACCGGTTCGTCGACGCGATGCTCGCCATCCGTGCCGAGGCCTCGGCCGTGGAGCGCGGGGAGTGGCCGGCGGACGACAACCCGCTCGTGCACGCCCCGCACACGGCGTCCTCGGTGATCTCGGGGGAGTGGGAGCACGCCTACACCCGCGAGCAGGCCGTCTACCCGCTGCCGGGCATCAGCGGCCGCAAGTACTGGCCGCCGGTGCGCCGGATCGACCAGGCGTACGGCGACCGCAACCTGGTGTGCGCGTGCCCGCCGGTGGAGGCGTTCGCCTAGCGACCCGCGTCCACCGGCGTGACGGGCAGGTGCTCCGCCCACCAGGCGAGGACGTGCTCGAACCGCTGCACGCGGTGCCACGGCGTGCCGGAGCGGGAGAGCTCGTGGCCCTCGCCCGGGAACACGAGGAACGATGCGTCGGCCCCTGCGCGCCGGAGGGCCACGAACTGGCGCTGCCCCTGCTCGATCGGGCAGCGCCAGTCCGCTTCCGAGTGCGCGACCATGAACGGGATCGTGACCTGCGCGGCGTACGTCAGCGGGCTGCGGCGACGCTGCTCTTCCGGGTCGGCGCCGACGTACGCGTCGGCGAAGTACCAACCGATGTCGGAGCTGCCCGCGAACGAGTCCCACGCGTTCACGGCGCGCTCGCTCCACGCGGCGACGAACCGCTCGCCGTGGTGGGCGGCGACCCAGCTCGTCATGAACCCGCCGTACGAGCCGCCCATGATGCCGACGCGTGCCGCGTCGAGGTCGGGGCGCTCGAGCGCTGCGTCGAGCAGGGCGAGCACGTCGTCGACGTCGACGGTGCCCATCGCCCCGATGACCGCGCGGCCGTGGTCGAGGCCGTACCCGCCGGAACCGCGCGGGTTGCCGATGACGACGGCGTACCCGGCACTGGCGTAGACCTGCGCCTCGTCGAAGAACGCCCAGGTGTCCTGGCCGAACGGTCCGCCGTGCACCACCCGGAGGACGGGGTGCGGCCCCTCGCCCTCGGGCAGGACGACCCAGCCGTGCACCGGGGTGCCGTCTGGAGCTGTGCCGGTGAGCTCCTCGATGCGGCGGACACCGGGGGCCGATGCCTCGGACCGGAGCGGGGCCGCGTAGTCGGTGAGCACCGTGGGTACTGCATCGCCGGACGCGGTCAGGTCGACCACGTGCACCTCGCCGGGCGAGTCCGTCGTGGCAGCCGTGGCGACCAGGACGTCCCCGTCGACGTCGAAGCCCGAGACGACCAGGCGGCCGCCGAGGACGACCCCCAGCTGGTCCAGCCGGAGCGGAGCCGTCGTGCCGGCCGGGACACGACGGACGGTGACGGTGCCGCGGTCGAGCACCTGCACGAGGACGTCGTCGCGGTGGAACACCGGCATCCCTGCGACGTCGACCGTCTCGCGGGCGGTCAGTCGGACCGGTTCGGAGTCGTGCGCCGCGACCCACAGCCCTTCGGGTTCGCCGACCAGTCGCCCGTCGCGGTGCGACGCCCCGACGTAGTGGACGGTACGGTCCGGGGCGATCGCGATCGCGCTGACCGAGCCCTCGGTCCGGACCGCCAGCGCCATCGTGCCGTCGGACGCGTCGACGCGGTACAGGTCGTCGTCGTGGCTCTCACGCACACCGAGGTCTCGCGGGGCGACGACGAGGAGCGCGCCGCCGTCCGGGTACCAGGCCGGTGCGGAGACCGAGCAGGGCGCACTCGTGAGCGGGGAGTCCACCGGTGCCGCTGCCGGGTCGGTGACGTCGACGACCACGATCTGCTGCGGCTTGTCGAGCAGGTACCCCGTGCCGTCGACGTGGAAGTCGAGCCGGGACACGAGCCGCGGCGCCTCGGCGGCCGCTGCCGGGCGACGGTCGCCGCCGGGGACTGCGGAGCCGTAGCGTCCGGGTTCGGGGAAGCGTGCGGTCACGGCGACGCGTGTCGAGTCGGGGGACCAAACGGGGTCGCCGGCACCGAGGGGGAGCGCGGTGACGACGCGGGCCTCGCCGCCGTGCACCGGTGCGACGGCGAGCTGCGGGTGTGCGACGCCGTGGTCGTCCTGGACGGACCGGAGGAAGGCGAGCGAGCGACCGTCGGGGGACAGGGCCGGCGAGGAGTCGCGGTCACCGGACGTCCAGCGGACCACGCCCTCGGCGGTCACGCGCTCGATGGTGCTGCGGTACGCGTCCTGTTCGAGGTCCGGACGCGAGACGGCGACGAAGGCCGCTCCGCCGTCCCCGGGATCACCGCTGACGGTGGGGGAGGAGGGGACGTGGAGATGGGGGATGTCGTTCGCGAGCACGTGTTCACGGTACGGCTGGTGCGGCGCGGATGCCCGGGTCCTGAGGGGGACTCGGAACAGGTCTTCCTTGCACAGAACTGTGTCGCAGTGCAACAAGTTTCATGCAGATGCAACAAAAGCGCGAGGGCGTTCAGCAAGCGCGCGAATCTTGCATCTTCTCGCAAGGATCGTGCAAGTTGGTTACCGGCTTGTAACCGTTCGCTCCAGGGTTTGGAGGCTGCTGTCCACCTTGCCTACAGTGCAGATGTCAAACGCGCCCGGGTGACACCGCTGTGCCCTTGCGCGTCCCATGCACCAGGAGGAACCTTGATCAAGAAGCGCGCCGGGCTCACAGCCCTCGCCGTGCTCGGGGCCACAGCACTCGCCCTGACCGCCTGCTCCAGCAACAGCAACAGTGGGGGTGGCTCGGGCTCGTCCAACGCCTCCGGCATCGTCACGACCAACGGCAGCGAGCCGCAGAACCCGCTGATCCCGTCGAACACCACCGAGACCGGTGGCGGCAAGATCATCGACTCGCTCTTCGAGGGCCTCGTGTCCTACGACGCCGACGGCAAGTCCGTCAACGAGGTCGCGAAGAGCATCGACACCGATGACTCGAAGACCTTCGACATCAAGCTGAACACGAACTACACGTTCACGAACGGCGAGAAGGTCACCGCGGAGTCCTTCACCAAGGCCTGGAACTGGGCCGCGCAGAAGTCGAACGCCCAGGGCGCCAGCTACTTCTTCGAGAACATCGAGGGCTACAACGCCGACAAGGACTCGGAGCTCACGGGCCTCAAGGTCGTCGACGACGACGAGTTCACCGTCACGCTGAAGTCGGCCCAGTCGGACTTCCCGCTGTCGCTCGGCTACTCGGCGTTCGTGCCGCTGCCGTCCTCGTTCTACGACGACACCAAGGCGTTCGGTGAGAACCCGATCGGCAACGGTCCGTACAAGCTCGACGGCAAGAAGGCCTGGACGCACAACCAGTCCATCAAGCTCGTCACCAACAAGGACTACGAGGGCAAGCGCAAGCCGAAGAACGGTGGTCTGACGATCACGTTCTACGCTTCGCAGGACACCGCGTACTCCGACGCGCAGGGCGGCAACCTCGACGTCCTCGACGCCGTGCCGGACAGCGCCTTCAAGACGTACAAGTCGGACTTCCCGGACTCGAACGTCAACCAGCCGGCCGCCATCTTCCAGGCGATCTACCTGCCGTACTACCTCGACCACTGGAAGGGCGAGGAAGGCACGCTCCGTCGTGAGGCCGTCTCGATGGCCATCAACCGCAAGCAGATCACCGACAAGATCTTCGACGGCACGCGCACCCCGGCGAAGGACTTCACGTCGCCGGTCATCGCGGGCTGGAACGACGACCTCGACGGCTCCGACGTCCTGGACTACAACGAGTCCGAGGCCAAGAAGCTGTGGGCCGAGGCCGACAAGATCTCGAAGTACGACGACACCCTCACCATCACGTACAACGCCGACGGTGGGCACGAGGCGTGGGTGACCGCGGTCACGAACTCGATCTCGAACACGCTCGGCATCAAGGCCGAGGGCAACGCGATCCCGACGTTCCAGGAGGCCCTTGACCTCCAGACGAACGACAAGCTCACGGGCGGCAGCCGCACCGGTTGGCAGGCCGACTACCCGTCGCTGTACAACTTCCTCGGCCCGACCATGGGTGAGGGCTCGTCGAACAACTACTCGCGGTATGACTCCAAGGAGTACAACGAGCTGCTCGCCGAGGGCCGTTCGGCCGCCACGGTCGAAGAGGGCAACAAGGCCTTCGACCAGGCCCAGGAGCTCCTGTTCAAGGACCTCCCGGAGATCCCGCTCTGGTACTCGAACGTCACCGGTGTCTGGAACGCAGACAACGTGTCCAACGTGAAGTTCGGTTGGAACTCGGTGCCGCTGTACTACGACATCGAGGTCAAGAACTGATCTAGGTCTCCCAGAGACCAAAGCGCGAGCAGGTATCCTGCCTCGCGACCACCGGACGGGGGTTCGGGGACCACAACGGTCCTCGAACCCCCGTACCTCGGCGGCAACACCTCCCCACCACATCGGGCGCCGCCGCCCGAACCGGACATCCGTGCCGACCCTCGGAACGTCCACCCCTCACCACAATGAACCTGATCGACATCGCTCCGGACCGGGCAGGGATCTGATGCTCTGGTACCTCGGCAAGCGCCTCCTGCAACTCATCCCCGTGTTCTTCGGGGCCACGTTCCTCATCTACTTCATGGTGTTCTCGCTGCCCGGCGACCCCATCGCAGCGCTGTTCGGCGACCGCCAGCCGTCGCCGCAGGTCATCGAGACCCTGCGCCAGCAGTACAACCTGGACAAGCCGTTCATCGTCCAGTACCTGCTCTGGATCGGCGGGGTGTTCCGCGGCGACCTCGGCGTGACCTACTCGGGTCTGCCGGTCAGCCAGCAGCTCGCCTCGGCGTTCCCGATCACCGCTCGCCTCGCGATCCTCGCGCTCGTGTTCGAGGCCGTCGCCGGCATCGTCGTCGGCGTCATCGCGGGTCTGCGCAAGGGCAAGCTCTTCGACGCCACCGCCCTGGTCGTGTCGCTCCTGCTCATCTCGGTGCCGACCTTCGTCGTCGGGTTCGTGCTGCAGTACGTGTTCGGCATCAAGCTCGGGTTGTTCCGGGTCACGGTGTCCGGGCAGGCGCCGTGGGACGAACTGATCCTGCCGGCGATCGTGCTGGCGTCCGTGTCGTTCGCCTACATCGTGCGGCTCACCCGCGCGAGCGTGGCGGAGAACACCACGGCGGACTTCGTGCGTACCGCGACCGCGAAGGGCCTGCCCCGTCGTCGTGTGGTGGGCGTGCACATCTTCCGGAACTCGCTCATCCCCGTGGTGACCTACCTGGGTGTCGACATCGGCAACCTGATGGTCGGTGCGATCGTCACCGAGGGCATCTTCAACATCAACGGTGTCGGCGGCACGGTGTTCCGCGCCGTCAAGCTCGGCGAGGGCCCGACGGTGGTCTCCTTCGTCGCCGTGATGGTCATCATCTTCATGCTCGCCAACCTCCTGGTGGACCTGCTCTACGCCGTCCTGGACCCGAGGATCCGCTATGCCAAGTAACGCCGCACCCCGCTCGGCGACGCACTTCGTCGCCCCGCTGGAGGAAACGCCCCTGCAGGCGATCGACCAGGTCAACGAGGACGAGAAGACCCGTTCCCTGTGGACCGACGCCTGGGAGTCCATGCGGACCCGCCCGACGTTCTGGATCTCCTCGATCCTGATCCTGCTGATCATCGTCGTCGCGGTCTTCCCCGGGCTCTTCGCCCACGTCGACCCGCGTGCGTCGAACCTCGACAACAGTGACGGCGGACCCGAGGCCGGGCACATCCTCGGCTTCACGCGTCAGGGTTCCGACGTCTACGCCCGCGTGATCTGGGGCGCCCAGAACTCGCTCATCGTCGGCATCGTCGCGACGGTCCTGGTGTCCATCGTCGGCATCGTGATCGGTGCGCTGGCCGGGTTCTACGGCGGCTGGCTCGACACGATCGTGTCCCGCATCGGTGACATCTTCTTCTCGATCCCCACCGTCCTCGGTGCGATCGTGATCATGTCCGTCATCCCCGCGCGGAACGCGATCACCGTCGCGCTCGTGCTCTCGGCCTTCGCGTGGCCGCAGATCGCCCGCATCATGCGCGGTGCCGTCCTGAGCGCCAAGCAGGCCGACTACGTCATGGCGTCGGCGGCCCTCGGCGTCAGCCGGTTCCGGACGCTCGTGCGCCACGTCATCCCGAACTCGTTGGCTCCGGTCATCGTGGTCGCGACCGTGTCGCTCGGCACGTTCATCGTGGCCGAGGCGACCCTGTCGTTCCTCGGCATCGGACTGCCGCCGTCGGCCCTCAGCTGGGGTCTCGACATCGGCACGGCGCAGACGTCGATCCGCACCAACCCGTCGACGATCTTCTGGCCGTCGGCCGCGCTGTCCATCACCGTGCTCGCGTTCCTGCTCCTCGGTGACGTGGTGCGCGACGCGCTCGACCCGAAGGCGAGGGCCCGCCGATGAGCGAGACGCTGACCAACCCCACCGGCCGACGCACCAACGCCGACGGCGCCCCGCTGCTCGAGATCCGCAACCTGCAGGTCGGCTTCAAGACGCAGTCCGGTCTCGTGCAGGCCGTGCGCAGTGTCGACCTCACCCTCGAGCAGGGCGAGCGTCTGGCCATCGTCGGCGAGTCCGGTTCCGGCAAGTCGACGAGCGCCCAGGCGATCATCAAGCTGCTGCCCGGCACCGGTCAGGTCACCGGCGGGTCGATCAAGTTCAACGGGCGCGAGCTCGTCGGGCTGAGCGACAAGGAGATGTCCGAGATCCGCGGGAAGGAGATCGGCTACGTCCCACAGGACCCGATGTCGAACCTCAACCCGCTGTGGTCGATCGGTTTCCAGGTCGAGGAGGCGATCCGTGCGAACGGCATGGCCACCGGCAAGAAGGCCGTCCGCGACCGTGCGATCGAGGTCCTGAAGGAAGCGGGCCTCGGCGACGCCTCGACCCGCCTCAAGCAGTACCCGCACGAGTTCTCCGGCGGTATGCGACAGCGCGTGCTCATCGGCATCGGTCTGTCGAGCCGCCCGCAGCTGCTCATCGCCGACGAGCCGACGAGCGCGCTCGACGTCACGGTCCAGCGCGTCATCCTCGACCACCTCGAGAGCCTGACCCGCGACTTCGGCACCTCGGTGCTGTTCATCACGCACGACCTCGGCCTCGCCGCCGAGCGGGCCGAGAAGCTCGTCGTGATGTACAAGGGCCAGGTCGTCGAGGCCGGTCCCTCGAAGGAGATCCTGGCCAACCCGCAGCACCCGTACACGCAGCGCCTGGTCGCCGCGGCGCCCTCGCTCGCGAGCCGCCGCATCCAGTCGAAGGTGCAGCACGAGCGCATCGAGATCGCCGACGCCGGCAACGACGACGCCGAGCTCATCGCCCGGGCGCAGGAGCGCGAGCACCGTCCCGCCGAGGACCTCATCGTGGTGAAGAACCTCGAGAAGATCTACAAGCTGCGCGGCAAGAGCCTCGCCACCCGCGAGCTCAAGGCCGTCGACGACGTGTCGTTCGCGATCCCGAAGGGCACCACCACGGCGCTCGTCGGCGAGTCCGGTTCGGGCAAGTCGACCGTCGCCAAGCTGGTGCTGCAGCTCGAGAGCATCTCGAGCGGCACCGTTCAGTTCGACGGCATCGACATCGGCGCGCTGAAGGGCAAGGACCTCTTCGACTTCCGCCGCCGCGTGCAGCCGGTGTTCCAGGACCCGTACGGCTCGCTGGACCCGATGTACAACGTCGGGAACACGATCGCCGAGCCGCTCGCCACGCACAAGGTGGGCGACAAGGCATCGCGCCGGGCCCGCGTGCTCGAGCTTCTCGACCAGGTCGCGCTGCCGAAGTCGATGGTCAACCGCTACCCGAACGAGCTCTCGGGCGGGCAGCGGCAGCGCATCGCCGTCGCCCGGGCGCTCGCGCTCAAGCCGGAGGTCATCGTCCTCGACGAGGCCGTCTCCGCGCTCGACGTGCTCGTGCAGGGGCAGATCCTCGACCTGCTGACGGAGCTGCAGACCGAACTCGGCCTGACCTACCTGTTCATCACGCACGACCTGGCGGTCGTCCGCCTGGTCGCGGACAACGTGTGCGTCATGCGCCAGGGCAAGATCGTCGAGAAGGCGACGACCGACGAGGTCTTCGCCGCCCCGAAGGAGCAGTACACGAAGGACCTCCTGGCTGCCATCCCCGGCGCCGGGTTCGAGTTCGGACGCTGATCCTGCTGGACACGAACGAGGCCGGACGTCCCGTCGTCCTCCGCGCTGGTCGCGGAGGCGCCGTGGCGGCCGGCCTCGTCGCCGTCCTGGGCCTCTTCCTGCTGGTCGACGCGGCGGTGCGCGGCAGCTGGATCGTGGTGCTCGACGCCGTCGGACCGATCGCCGTGCTGGTCTGGGTCCTGTGGGTGCTCACCTACCGCCCGTGCATCCGCATCGACGACACGGCCGTCACCGTCGTCAACCCGCTCCGCCGCACCGTGGTGCCGTGGCACGCGGTCGCCGACGTCAAGCTCCGCTGGCAGATCGTCATCGAGACGGTCGCCGGCCGTCGCGTGCAGTGCTGGGGCGGTCCGTCGCTGCCCCGGCCGAAGCCGGCCCGGCGCGGCGAGCGTGCCGTGCTGCGCCAGCCGGACGAGATGACCGTGCTGCTCGACCGGTGGGCTGAGCAGCGTGCCGTCGCCAGTGACGGCGACGCCGTGCGCGGCTGGGACGTGCCGGCCCTGGCGGTCGGCGCAGCGGCGCTGGCGCTGCTCGCCGCCTCGCTGCTCAGCCTGTGGCTGGGAGCCTGACGCGGCTCGCGATCGCGACCACGAGACGGACGGGAGGCCCGGCGCACGACGTGTGCCGGGCCTCCCGTCCGTCCTCTGGTCACGTCCACTGCCGCGCTTGGTGAGCAGAAATGGTCGGGTCCGCGAACGGGACCCGACCATTCCTGCTCACGATGTGGAGCGGTGAACGTGACCAGCGTCGTCAGACGACCGCGCCGACCCGCTCGGTGAGCAGGTGCTCCTGGTCGGTCTGGATGCACGCGACGCCGCGGCCGTGCACGTCCTGCAGGCGTGGGTCGACGGTGCGGCACTGTTCCTGCCGGCCCTCGTCGAGGAGCTGGTAGAGCGGGCAGCGGGTGCGGAACCGGCAGCCGTCGATGCGCTCGGTGGGGGAGGGCAGGTCGCCGTCGAGCAGGATCCGCCCGCGGGCGGCCTCGGCGGACGGGTCCGGCACCGGCACGGCCGACAGCAGGGCCCGCGTGTACGGGTGCTGCGGGTCGGAGAACACCTTGTCGCCGTCGCCGTACTCGACGATCCGGCCGAGGTACATGACCGCGACGTCGTCGGCGATGTGCCGGACGACGGACAGGTCGTGCGCGACGAACAGGTACGACAGGCCGAGGCGGTGCTTCAGGTCCTCGAGCAGGTTGATCACGCCGGCCTGCACCGAGACGTCGAGCGCCGAGACGGGCTCGTCGAGCACGAGGATCTTCGGTTCGACGATGAGCGCCCGGGCGATGCCGATGCGCTGCCGCTGGCCACCGGAGAACTCGTGCGGGTACCGGTCGATGTAGCTCGGCTCGAGCCCGACGAGCTCGAGGACCTCGCGGACCCGGCGGCGGATCTCGTCCTTCGCGACCCCGTGCACCGTCAGCGGTTCACCGATCACCGAACCGATGTCGAGCCGGGGGTCGATCGACGCCATCGGGTCCTGGAACACGACCTGGATGTCGCGGCGGATCGCCAGGCGGTCCTTCTTCGACAGCGACGCGGTGTCGACGCCGTTCACCCGGATGGTGCCCTGCTGGGCGCCGGCGAGCTCGAGGATCTCCATGATCGTGGTGGTCTTACCGCAGCCGGACTCACCGACCAACCCGAGCACCTGCCCGCGCTTCAGCGTCAGGGAGATGCCGTCGACCGCGTGCACCTCGCCGATCTGCCGCCGGAAGAGCGCGCCCTTGGTGAGCGGGAACGTCTTGACGACGTCGGTGAGCTCGAGCACGACGTCGTCGCCGTGGTCGACCGCCGCCTCGGGGATGTCCTCGGGGCGGGGGAAGATCTCCGACCGCTCGAGGGTGCCCGCCGCGATCTCGTCGCGACGGATGCACGCGGCGGTGTGGTCGTCGAGCAGCGTGCCGTTGCCGATCGTCGGGACGGTCCCGGTCAGGACCGGGTTGTCGCCGCTCTGCGGGACGGTCGGCTCGACCAGCGCGGGCTCGCCGTCGCGGCAGGCGTCGATGACCGCCGGGCAGCGGTCGGCGAACGGGCAGCCGGTCGGCTTCTGCGTGAGCAGGGGCGGGCGCCCCTCGAGCGGGACGAGTCGTTCGGTGCGGGCCGCGGTCATGTTCGGCATCGAGCGGAGGAGCCCGATCGTGTACGGCATGACGGGCTCGCGGAAGAGCGGCTCGACCGGAGCCGTCTCGACGATGCGGCCCGCGTACATCACGGCGACGCGGTCCGCGTTGCCGGCCACGACACCGAGGTCGTGCGTGATCAGGACCACGGCGGCGCCGGTCATGTCCTTCGCCGTCTGCAGCACGTCGAGGATCTGCGCCTGGATCGTGACGTCGAGCGCGGTGGTCGGCTCGTCGGCGATGATCAGCTTCGGGTCGTTCGCGATGGCGATGGCGATCATCGCCCGCTGCCGCATGCCGCCGGAGAACTCGTGCGGGAACGCGTCGAGGCGCCGAGCGGGGTTCGGGATGCCGACGACGCGCAGCAGCTCCTCGGCGCGGGTGCGGGCGGCGTGCTGGGTGAGGGAGCGGTCGTGCAGTCGCAGCCCCTCGATGATCTGCTGGCCGATCGTGTACACGGGCGTCAGGGCGGACAGCGGGTCCTGGAACACCATCGCGATGTCGCCGCCGCGCAGGCGGGACATCTCGCGGTCGTTCTTGCCCAGGAGCTCTTGGCCGTCGAAGCGGATGCTGCCCTCGACGTGGGCGGACGACGGGAGCAGACCCATCACGGCCATCGAGGACACCGACTTGCCGGAGCCGGACTCGCCGACGATCCCGAGGAACTCGCCGGGGGCCACCGTGTAGTCGACCCCGCGGACGGCGTAGACGGGCTTGGTCTTCGGGTTGAACGTGACCGACAGGTCGGACACGGTCAGCAGCGGCTCAGTCACGGTTGGCTCCGGAGGTGGGGTCGATGGCGTCGCGCAGGGCGTCGCCGAGCAGGCTGGTCGAGAGCACGGTCGCGACGAGGGTCGCGGCGGGCAGGACGAACAGCCACGGGCGGGTGACGGCGGATTGGCTGCCGGCGGCGAGCAGGGTGCCGAGCGAGACGTCGGGGATCTGGATGCCGAAGCCGAAGAAGCTCAGCGAGCTCTCCGCCAGGATCGCGGCCCCGACGCCGAGCGTCGCGTCGATGATGAGCAGGGACGCCACGTTCGGCAGGATGTGCCGTCGGATGATCGTGAACGAGGGGACGCCCATGAAGCGGGCGGCCTTGACGTAGTCGCGTTCGCGCAGGGACATCGTCTGGCCGCGGATGACGCGAGCCATCACCATCCAGCTGAACACCGCGAGACCGACGATGAGCGCCACCCACGTCAGGTTCTTGAACACCGGGCTGAGGAGCACGAGCGCGTAGAACGACGGGATCACGAGCAGCAGGTCGATGACCCACACGAGCACGCGGTCCACGGTGCCGCCGAAGTAGCCGGCGATCGCACCGACGATGCCGGCGATCAGCGTGGCGGCCGGACCGGCGATGAGGCCGATGAGCAGCGACTTCTGCAGGCCGACGAGCGTCTGCGCGTAGATGTCCTGGCCGATGTCGTTCGTGCCGAACCAGTGCGCGGCGCTCGGCGGCATGCCGAACGCCAGACCGTCGGAGTCGACGGCGTTCCAGTGGTACAGGTGCGGGCCGACGAAGGCCCACAGCAGGATGAGCAGCAGGGCGCCGCCACCGATGCGGGCACGCCAGGTGCCGAACACCTTGCGCCAGAGCGGCGTGCGGCCGCCCTTGACCTCGATGACGTGCGCCGGGGTGCCGGCGTTGCCGTCACCGGGGTCGCCGGCAGTGGTCGTGGTCGTGGGGTCGAGAACAGACACGGGTCACACCCTCACTCGCGGGTCGAGCGCGGCGTAGAGCAGGTCCGCGAGGGTTCCTGCGATGAGCACGAGGATCGCCGTGAAGAGGATCGTGCCCGAGGCCGCGTTGATGTCGTTGTTGGTGATGCCCTGGACGAAGTACTCGCCCATGCCGTGCCAGCTGAAGACCAGCTCGGTGATGCTCGCGCCGGTCAGGATCAGCCCGAACGAGTACGCGAAGAACGTCGACATCGGGATGAGGGCGACGCGGACGCCGTGGCGCATGATGGCCGATCCACGCGTCCGGCCCTTCGACCGCGCGGTGCGGATGAAGTCGTTCGACAGCACGTCGAGCATCGCGGAGCGCTGGTACCGCGAGTACGTGGCGACGGCGCCGACGGTCAGCGAGATCGTGGGTAACAACAGGTGGATCAGTCGGTCGCCGAGCACCGGGAAGAACCCGTTCACCCCCGGCGTGTACTCACCCGTGAACCGGATCACCTGGGTGCCGAGCCCCTGGTTCATCGCCGTCGCGAGGATCATCAGGACGACCGCGATGACGAAGGTCGGGGTGGCGAGCACCGCGAACGACAGGTACGTCGAGACCTGGTCCGACGTGCGGTACTGGCGGACGGCGTTCCACACGCCGAGCAGCACCCCGAGGATCGCGCCGAGCAGGGTGCCGATGACCAGCAAGCGCAGGCTCGTACCGGAGCGGGCGACGATGTCGGCCGTGACCTCGGTGCCGCGGGTGCTCATGCCGAGCGAACCGTGCGTCACGAGGTTCGACCACCAGGTCCACGTCCGGACGATGAGCGGGGTGTCCGGATCGGCACCGAGCTTCCGCAGGGACGCGTCGATCGTGCCCTGCGGCACGGCCGGGTTGCGGCCCAGGAACCGGGCTGCCGGGTTGAGCGTGCTGCTGGCGAGGATGTAACCGAGGGTCGTCGCGACGATCGTCAGGACGATGTAGTTGACGATCCGCTTTGCGATGAAGGCAAGCATGTACTGGGACCTCGTGGGGTGCGGCCGTCCGTCCGGACGGCGTTGTCGGTGGCGACAGGTTAGCCGCTCGCGACGGAGGGGTGGGACTTCCGTTGTGACGCTATGCAACATTCGTTACGAGCATGTTTCGATTCCCCACATCAACCCTTGTGGAGCCTTCGGATGTGACTAGGGTTCTCAACCAACAGGCGTGGCGGCGGGGGTCGTCGCGTTCCAGCGCGAACTGCGCGAACCACAACGAAAGGGAATCCTCGCCATGCGAAAGAGGATCAAGGGCATCGCCGTGCTGGCCACCGCTGCGGCTGCGGCCGTCGTGCTGGCCGGCTGCTCCGGCGGTGGACAGGCGGGCAACAGCAGCTCCGCAGTCGCCGAGTCGACGCTGAAGTCGACCGGCTGGACCGTCGCGGACCGCGCGGACGTCAAGGACGGCGGGTCGATCACCCTGCCGATCGACACCGCACCGGCGAACTTCCAGATCAGCAACCTCGACTCCGGGACCGTCGACGACAACACGATCTCCGGTGCGTACCTGCCGGGCTTCATCCAGTTCAAGGAGAACGGCGAGTGGGAGGCGAACAAGGACTACGCGACCTCGGTCGAGCTGACCAAGGACTCGCCCCAGACCGTCGAGATCAAGATCAACCCGAAGGCCGTGTGGTCTGACGGCACCCCGATCAGCGCGAAGGACGTCATCGCCAACTGGAAGGCGCTGAACGGCACGAACAAGGCCTTCGCACCCCTCGCCACCAACGTGTGGGAGGACGTCGACTCGGTCAAGCAGGGCTCGGACGAGCGGGACGTCATCATGACGTTCTCGAAGACGAACGCCGACTGGGCGAGCGTCCTGACCGCGATCTACCCGTACTGGGCCGTCGACACCCCCGAGCACTTCAACACCGCCTGGGCCAAGGGTCCGTACGCCGCTGACGGCAAGACCTACGTCTCCGGTGGCCCGTACATCGTGAAGTCCTTCGACGCCAACGGCGGCGTGCTCACGTTCGAGAAGAACCCGAAGTGGTGGGGCGACGAGGGCAAGCTCGACACCATCGTCTTCAAGACGGTCTCGCGTGACGGTGTCGCGCAGGCGTACGGCAACAAGGAACTCGACGCGTTCAACCTGAACGGCAGCGCCGACAACCTCAAGACGGCGAACTCGCGCTCCGACTCGAAGATCGAGCGCTCGCTCGGCACCACGCAGCGGCAGATCACGCTCAACGGCACCTCGGACGTCTTCAAGGACCAGGACGTGCGCCAGGCGTTCGCGCAGGCCATCAACCGCAAGGTCCTCGCCCAGGCGATCCTGTCGCCGGTGAAGAGCCCGGGTGACGTGCTCAACAACCTCGTCTACCTGCCGGGTCAGCAGGGGTACGAGGACGACGTCTCGTCGGTCTACGGCTACAGCACGGACAAGGCGAAGTCGAAGCTCGAGGACGCCGGCTGGAAGGTCGGTTCGGACGGCTACGCGACCAAGGGCGGCAAGGAACTCGACGTCCGCTTCGTGATCCCGTCGGACAACCCGAACTCGGCGAACGTCGCGCAGCTCGTGCAGCAGCAGACGAAGCTCGCCGGCTTCAAGGTCACGATCGACACCGTGCCCTCGGATGACTTCTTCACGAAGTACATCACCACCGACGGCCGTGACTTCGACGCCACGTACTTCGCGTGGCAGGGCACGCCGTTCCCGATCTCGTCGCTCAAGTCGATCTACTACCCCGCCGACGCCGGCCAGAACTACACCGGTGTGACGGACGACTCCCTCGGCGCGGCATGGGACAAGGCGAACGGCGAGCTCGACCCGGATGCCCGCATCAAGGACGCGCAGGCCATCGACAAGAAGATCGTCGCCGTCGCCGGCACGATCCCGCTGTTCGCCGAGCCGTACGCCTGGGGGGTGCGCAAGGACCTCGTGAACTACGGGCCCGCGCAGTTCCAGCAGTCCTCGGTCAAGTGGCAGGACGTGGGCTACTCCAAGTAGTCCCGCGGTCGCACGACCAGCAACGACACCCTCGACGTCGCACGACGTCGGGGGTGTCGTTCTGCGTCGGCGGGGGAGTGGACGCCGGGCGCTACAGCCGGGCCGCCGCCAGCGACGCCGCGATCCCGAGCACGACGAACGCCAGGACCGTCCAGCCGTGCACCCGGTGGGTGATCGGCGCCGCCGTCACGGTGGCGGGCGGCGGGCCGTCCTGAGGAGCCGGGGCGGGCACGAGGGCCAGCACCTGCGCGGCCGCAGCGTCGACGTCGAGGTGATCCGGGCCTCCCGGTCGGCCCTGGACCTGGGCGGTGAGCCGCGCGGTCGGGCGCGTCGCGATCCAGACGCGGCGGACGCCCTCGGTCGTGACGACCTCGATGCCGTACTTCGTGCGCACCTCGGTGACGCGCGACCACGTGTAGGTGCTGGTGCGGCGGACGTCCACGATCCGCAGGTGCTCGGGCGTCAGCTCGATGCGCGGCCGCCAGAGCGCGGCCCACGCCACGAACGCGATGCAGATGCTCGGGACCGGGACGAGCCACGGGTTGCTGCCACCGAGCAGTGCCAGGGGGACGAGCGCCACCGCGACGACCCAGAGGGCGATGGCGAGACGGCGGAGGCCCGGGGCGACGATGGTGGTGTGCACCGGACGAGGTTACGAGATGCCTCCCCGGAGACGCCCGGGGAGCGGGTGTGACACACCAGCGCGTATCTCCGGACGACCCGATTCCCCGGGGAGGCAGATCCTGCGTGGACCTCTCGTGCCGACAATGGTCGTCGCCCCCAGTTCGGGTGTCAATACCCCATGGCGACGGATTCGGGAAACCCACACGCCGGGAACGGCGTCAGTCGCAGGATCCGGTCACGAGACGAGCAGTTCGATCTGTTCTCGGATGGTCTCGGCCGTCGGGAACCGCAGACCGACCAGGCCGACGTGCCGCCACCGCACGACCCCGTCGGGACCGATCACGAACACCGACCGACGGAGTCCGATCCCCGGCGCACGCACGCCGTAGTCGCGGATCACCGAGCCGGCGGTGTCGCTCAGCAGGGGGAACGTAAGCGAGGAGCCGCGTGCGAACGTCTCGTGCGAGTCGAGGGCCTGCGGGCTGATGCCCCACACCACGGCGCCCAGGTCGTCGAACTCGTCGAGCTCGGCCTGGTAGCTGCAGAGCTGCGCGGTGCAGACGGCCGTCGCGTCGCCGGGGTAGAAGGCGAGCACCACGGTCCGGCCGATCTCCGACGACAGGTCGTACTCGTCGTCGGTGCGGACCCCGTCGCGGACGATCATGCCCGGCAGGGTGAACGTCGGCGCGGACTCGCCGACCTCGGGGATGCTCATGTGCTCACGCTACGAGAACAACCGGGGGAACGCGCTCGCGACCCAGGGGTACCCGACGAACACCGCGGCGTCGAGCAGGCAGTGCGTGATGATCAGGGGCATCAGGCGGCCCCACTTCGTGTAGATCCAGCCGAACACGATGCCCATCACGGCGTTGCCGACGAACGCGCCGAAGCCCTGGTACAGGTGGTAGCTCCCGCGCAGCAGTGCCGTCGACAGGATCACCTGCCACCGCCCCCAGCCCAGGTCGCCGAGCCGGGCGTAGAGGTACCCGATCACGATGACCTCCTCCTGCAGGCCGGAGCGGATCGCGGACAGCAGCAGGACCGGCACCGTCCACCAGTACGAGTTCAGGGCAGCGGGGTCCACGTCCACCGTGATGCCGAGCGCACGCCCGGCGAAGTACAGGGCGAGCCCCGGGATCCCGATGCACAGCGCGATGAGCGCCGGACCGCCCAGGTCGGGCTTCACCCGGAACCGGTCGATGCCGAGCCGGGACAGGTGCGGGCGGGACGTGCTCCACAGCAGGAAACAGACGAGCGCGACCGGTGCCAGGTCCACTGCGATGCCGAGCAGCTGCCGGGCCAGGTCGACGTACTGCACCGTCGTCGACGAGGTGTTGAGCGCCGTGGACTGCTCGCCGAGCGGGGTCGTCTGCGACAGGTCGTCGATGATCTGGAGGATCGAGTACAGCGCGCTGGCACCCAGTGAGAGCAGCAGCACGATGGTGATCTCGACCCACGTTCGCCGTCGGCTCATCTGCTGTACTCCTGACGGTTGCGAACTACCGGTAGACTGGCGTGTCGGGCGTTCTGCCCGCGGGTGCGGTGCCGACAAATCACTGGCCCGACACTCTCCCAGAAATTGAAGGATGTCCTGTATGGCGCTCGCCACCCGGTCCGACCTGCGCAACGTCGCCATCGTGGCACACGTCGACCACGGCAAGACCACCCTCGTCGACGCGATGCTCACGCAGACCAACTCGTTCGACGCCCACTTCGAGGGCGAAGACCGCATGATGGACTCGAACGACCTCGAGCGCGAGAAGGGCATCACGATCCTCGCGAAGAACACGTCGGTGCTCTACAACGGCAAGCACGCGACCGAGTTCGGCGCGGACGGCCCCATCACCATCAACGTGATCGACACCCCGGGTCACGCCGACTTCGGTGGTGAGGTCGAGCGAGGCCTCTCCATGGTCGACGGTGTCGTCCTGCTCGTCGACGCGTCCGAGGGCCCGCTGCCCCAGACGCGCTTCGTGCTCCGCAAGGCGCTCGCCGCCAAGCTCCCGGTGATCCTGCTCGTCAACAAGACGGACCGCCCCGACTCCCGCATCGACGAGGTCGTCTCCGAGTCGCAGGACCTGCTCCTCGGCCTGGCGTCCGACCTGTCGGACGAGGTCGACGACCTCGACCTCGACGCGATCCTCGACGTCCCCGTGGTCTACGCCTCGGGTCGTGCCGGTGCCGCGTCGCGCAACAAGCCGGCCGACGGCTCGCTGCCCGACAACGACGACCTCGAGCCGCTGTTCGAAGCCATCCTGCAGCACGTCCCCGCGCCGAAGTACGACGACCAGCACCCGCTGCAGGCCCACGTCACCAACCTCGACGCGTCGCCGTTCCTCGGTCGTCTCGCGCTGCTGCGCATCTTCCACGGCACGATGAAGAAGGGCCAGACGGTCGCGTGGGTCAAGCACGACGGCACCGTCGTGAACGCCCGCATCACCGAGCTCCTCATCACCAAGGCCCTCGAGCGCTACCCGGCCGAGTCGGCGGGTCCCGGTGACATCGTCGCCGTCGCCGGCTTCGACACGATCACCATCGGTGAGACGCTGACCGACCCCGAGGACGTCCGCCCGCTGCCGACCATCACGGTCGACGACCCGGCGATCTCGATGACGATCGGCACGAACACCAGCCCGCTCGTCGGCAAGGTCAAGGGTCACAAGCTGACCGCCCGCATGGTCAAGGAGCGCCTCGACCGCGAGCTCATCGGCAACGTCTCGCTCAAGGTCCTCGACATCGGTCGTCCCGATGCGTGGGAGGTCCAGGGCCGTGGTGAGCTCGCGCTCGCCATCCTGGTCGAGCAGATGCGTCGTGAGGGCTTCGAGCTCACCGTCGGCAAGCCGCAGGTCGTCACGAAGCGTGACGAGAACGGCAAGCTGCAGGAGCCGTACGAGCACATGACGATCGACACGCCGGAGGAGTACCTCGGCGCGATCACGCAGCTCATGGCCGCTCGCAAGGGCCGCATGGAGAACATGACGAACCACGGCACGGGCTGGGTGCGCATGGAGTTCATCGTCCCGTCGCGCGGCCTGATCGGCTTCCGCACGTCGTTCCTGACCGAGACCCGCGGCACCGGCATCGCCAACGCGATCTCGCACGGCTACGACGAGTGGGCCGGCCCGATCCAGACCCGTATCAACGGCTCGATCGTGTCCGACCGCTCGGGTGTCGTCACGCCGTTCGCCATCACGAACCTGCAGGAGCGGATGACGTTCTTCGTCAACCCCACCGAAGAGGTCTACGAGGGCATGGTCATCGGCGAGAACTCGCGCGCCGACGACATGGACGTCAACATCACGAAGGAGAAGAAGCTCACGAACATGCGTTCGGCGAACGCCGACTCCTTCGAGTCGATGACGCCGTCGCGCCAGCTCTCCCTCGAGGAGTGCCTGGAGTTCGCGCGCGAGGACGAGTGCGTCGAGGTCACCCCGGCCGTCGTCCGCATCCGCAAGGTCGAGCTCGACGCGCAGGCCCGCCAGCGCTCGTACGCCCGCCTGAAGCGTCAGGACGCGTAAGCACCAAGCGACGCGTCGCGTCAGCAAGAGCACGACCTGAGGAGGTCGGGGGTTACGGTGGATGCCGTGACCCTCGACCTCCTCTCGCTGTACCAGGACCTGCACGCCCACCCCGAGCTCGGTTTCCAGGAGCACCGCACTGCGGGCATCGTGGCCGACCGGCTCGCCGAACTCGGTGGCATCGAGGTGACCACCGGCGTCGGTGGCACCGGTGTCGTCGGCGTCCTGTCGAACGGCGCGGGCCCGGTCGTGTGGCTCCGCGCCGACATGGACGGCCTGCCGGTCCAGGAGCGGACGGGTCTGTCCTACGCCAGCCAGCACCGCGGCACCGACGAGGACGGCAACGACGTCCCGACGATGCACGCCTGTGGCCACGACATCCACGTCACCTGGCTGCTCGGCACGCTCGAGCGCCTCGTCGCCACCCGGGGCCAGTGGAGCGGCACGGTCGTCGGCGTCTTCCAGCCGGCGGAGGAGGTCATCTCCGGCGCCCGCGCCATGGTCGAGGACGGCCTGGTCGACCGGTTCCCGAAGCCCGACGTCGTGCTCGGCCAGCACTCGGCTCCGGCCCCGGTCGGCATCGTCGCGATCGGCTCCGGCCCGGTGATGGCGTCGAGCGACCGGCTCACCGTGACCTTCAACGGTCGCGGGGCGCACGGGTCCGCGCCGCAGGCATCCCTCGACCCGGTCGTCACCGCCGCGTCCGCCGTCGTCCGGCTGCAGACCGTCGTCTCGCGCGAGGTCTCGCCGAGCGACGCCGGCGTCGTCACCGTCGGCAGCTTCCACGCCGGCACCCGCGCCAACATCATCCCCGACCAGGCCGTCATCGAGATCTCGACGCGTGCCCGCAACGAGGAGACCCGGGCGCGGATCATCGCGTCGATCGAGCGGATCGTCCGTGCCGAGAGCGACGCCGGCGGGCTGCCGGAGCCGACGATCGTGCGGTCGCCCGGTGCCGAGGTGACCGTGAACGACGCGGAGTCCGCTGCCCGGGTGCTCGCGGCCGTCAGCGCCGCCGTACCGGGTGCGCGCGAGCTCGAGATCGGGCTGGCGATGGCGTCGGAGGACGTCGGGCAGCTCGCGACGGCGGCGGGCGTCCCGCTCGTGTACTGGTTCACGGGGATCACCGACCCGGAGCTGTTCCGCCGCGGCGACGACATCCCGAGCAACCACTCGCCGTTCTACGCGCCGCAGGCCGAGACCGCGATCCCGGTGGGCGTCGACGCCTTGGTCGCCGCGACGCGCGCCTACGTCGCCTGACGGGCGGACGGGAGGCGCGGGGCGGCCGCGCCGCGCGGGTGACCGTCCCGGGGACAGGACGTTCACAGCCAACTCGCGCCGTGCCTCCCGGCTCACCCGTTACCGTCGGCGCATGCGTTCCCTCCGTACCCCGCTGATCGCCGCCGTCGCCGCCGGCATCGCCCTGGCCGGACTCACCGGCTGCTCGTCCGACTCCGTGAAGCAGGCGACGGACCTCGGGTCCTCGGTGGCCTCGACGGTCGCGGACGGCGTCGCGGGCATCGACGGCAAGGCGATCCAGGACGGCATGTCCTCGGTCGCGGGCGGCATCGACGGGGCGCTCGACACGGCGCTCAAGGGTGCGAACGTCACCTCTGACGGCAAGGTGCCCGACGGGTTCCCGTCGTCCGACGTGCCGCTCGTCGACGGCACGGTGCTCGGCGGGGGAGCGGGACCGAACGGCTCCGGGTGGGTCGTTCAGGTGCGCGCTGGGTCGGTCGACGACTTCGCCTCCGCCGCGCAGCAGCTCGCCGACGCCGGTTACACCGAGTCGGCGAAGCGCGCCGACTCGTCGAGTGCGTTCGGGATGTTCCGCAGCGACGGGTACCGCGTCGTGCTCACGTTCTCGGACGGCGACGACGGCGTCACCGCGACCTACATCGTCACGGCCCGCTAGTCCCGTACCCTTGGGGGCGATGTCGAAGGCCTCCGTCACGCGCCCCGAGCGCGTCCTGTTCGTGCACGCCCACCCCGACGACGAGACCCTGTCGTCCGGTGGGACGATCGCGACCCTGCTCGAGCTCGGCGCCGAGGTCACCGTGTTGACGGCGACCCGCGGTGAGCGCGGCGAGATGCTCACCGAGCGGCTCGCACCCCTGGCCGGCGACGCACAACGCGTCGCCGCGCACCGCGAGACCGAGATCGACGCGGCGCTCGCGGCCCTCGGCGGCCCGGCGCACCTGTGGCTCGGCGGGCGCGGTGCCCGGCCCACCGACCTGCCGGAACGCCGGTACGTCGACTCCGGCATGCAGTGGGGGCCGGACGGGCGGGCGACCGCCGCCGACGACGCCCCCGTCGACTCGCTGACCGCCGCCGACCTGGGCGAGGTCGTCGACGACGTCCGTGCCGCGATCCGCTCCACCGGTGCCGACGCGGTCGTGAGCTACGCCGACGACGGCGGGTACGGCCACCCCGACCACGTGCGTGTGCACCACGCTGCTCGGTACGCGGCCCGGGCAGAGGAAGTGGCGTTCTCGATGATCGTCGCCCCGGACTTCGGGGACGCCGACGTCACCGTCGACGTCCTGCCGGTGCGGGCGAAGGTGCGTGCCGCCGTCGAGCAGTACCGCTCGCAGGTCACCGTCGACCCGGTCGACCCCGCCGACCCGACCGCGCTGTCGTGGGTGATGCCGCACGGCGTCCGCGAGCACGCCCCCGCCGTCGAGGCCTTCCGGCACGACGCCGACCCGCAGCCCCCGGCACCGCAGACCTACGCCGAGATGTCCGGCCAGGGAAAGGTCGCCGCGGTCGCCGTCGCGCTCGTGCTCGGGCTCGTCACCGGCGGACTGGGCACCGTGACGCACCAGCAGACCGTCGGCGCCGCCGCGTTCCCGATCGGCATGGTGATCACCACGCTGCTCGTGATCGGGCTGACCGTGGGCATCCGGCTGCTGTACCGGTCGCGGGCGATGGTCGCCGCGATCGGCATCGGCATCCTCGTCGCCACCCAGGTGCTCGTCTCCGTCGGTGGCCAGGGCTCGCCGCTCGTGCTGGCGAACGCGGCCGGGTACGTGTGGACGTTCGCCCCCGCCGTCATCGCCGCCCTGGTGCTCGCGTGGCCGGACCTGTCGGGGCTGCGGTCCCGGACGGCCCCGGGCCGCGAGTAGACTCGAACCCGCTCGTCGAAGGGAGCACCCGAACCGTGACCTACGTGATCGCCCAGCCCTGTGTCGACGTCAAGGACCGTGCCTGCATCGACGAATGCCCCGTCGACTGCATCTACGAGGGCGACCGCTCGCTGTACATCCACCCCGACGAGTGCGTCGACTGCGGTGCGTGCGAGCCGGTGTGCCCGGTCGAGGCCATCTACTACGAGGACGACCTGCCCGACGAGTGGGCCGACTACTACAAGGCCAACGTCGAGTTCTTCCAGGAAGTCGGCTCGCCCGGTGGCGCCGCGAAGGTCGGTGTGATCCACAAGGACCACCCGGTCGTCATGGCCGAACCGCCCCGCGGCTGAGCCGGACACGCACGTGGCGCTCGACCTGCCCGACTTCCCCTGGGACCAGCTCGTCCCGTTCAAGCAGCGCGCGGCCGGGTACGAGGGCGGCATCGTCGACCTCAGCGTCGGCTCGCCCGTCGACCCCACCCCCGAGGTCGTCCGGCGTGCTCTCGCCGACGCCACCGACGCGCACGCCTACCCGCAGGTCGCCGGCACCCCGGCGCTGCGGCAGGCCATCGCCGACTGGTACGGCCGCCGGCACGGGGTGCAGCTGACCGAGGCGCACACGCTGCCGACGATCGGGTCGAAGGAGTTCATCGCCGGCCTGGCGCTCTGGCTCGGCATCGGCGCCGGCGACACCGTGGTGTTCCCCGCCGCTGCGTACCCCACCTACGAGCTCGGTGCGGCCCTGGTCGGTGCCGACGCCCTCGCCTCGGACGACCCGGCCGCGTGGCCGGCGACGACGAAGCTGGTGTGGCTGAACTCGCCCGGCAACCCCGACGGCCGCGTGCTCTCCATCGACGACCTGCGCGCAGCGGTCGACCGGGCCCGCCAACTCGGTGCCGTCATCGTCGGCGACGAGTGCTACGCCGAGCTCGGCTGGGACCCGCAGTACGCGACCACCCCGACCCCCACGATCCTCGACCCCCGCGTCGTCGGCGACTCGGTCGACGGCGTGCTCAGCGTGTACTCGCTGTCGAAGCAGTCGAACCTGGCCGGGTACCGCGCGGCGTTCGTCGCCGGTGACGCCCGGATCCTCGCCGACGTGCTCGCGGTCCGGAAGCACGCGGGGCTCATGCCGCCGCTGCCGGTGCAGGAAGCGATGATCGTCGCACTCGCGGACCAGACCCACGTGCAGCAGCAGAAGACCCGCTACCGGGCGCGCCGGAACATGCTCCGACGGGCACTCGAGGACGCCGGCTTCCGCATCGACCACAGCGAGGCTGGCCTGTACCTCTGGGCGACCCGCGGTGAGCCGGCGCTCGACACGGTGTCGTGGTTGGCCGACCGGGGGATCCTCGTCGCACCGGGCACGTTCTACGGCACAGCGGGCGGGGAGCACGTCCGGGTGGCCCTCACGGCGACCGACGAGCGCATCGCAGCGGCGGCCCAGCGGCTGGCCAGCAGCCGTCGGCTCGGCACCGCGTAGCGCGGGGACGGACCCCGCGACCGGCTGGATCGTGCATTCCGCCCGGAGCGCAACCGGGGGTTCCCATCAAGTCGTGACCATCGATGTGTGCACGAGCGACAGACGCCGCGATTAGGCTGTCAACGTGACTGACACTGCCAACGACGCTCAGAAGACGGCCACACCGCCCACGACGCCCGTGCCCGTGAGTCCCGCCGCCGAACAGACGGGCGAGACCGCGACGCTGACGTACCCGGGCGGTAGCGCGGAGTTCCCGATCCTGCCGAGCGTCGACGGCGCGTCCACGATGGACATCTCGACGTTCAAGAAGCAGACCGGGATGAACACGCTCGACTACGGGTTCGTGAACACCGGGTCGACCAAGAGCGCGATCACCTACATCGACGGCGACGAGGGCATCCTGCGGTACCGCGGGTACCCGATCGACCAGGTCGCGTCGAACTGCACCTTCCTCGAGGTCGCGTGGCTCCTGATCTACGGCGAGCTGCCCGACGAGTCCGAACTCGCCGACTTCGACGCCCGGATCCGTCGGCACACCCTGCTGCACGAGGACCTCCGGCGCCTGTTCGACGCGCTCCCGCACTCCGCGCACCCGATGTCCGTGCTGTCCAGCGCCGTCAGTGCCCTGTCGACGTACTACGAGGACGACATGGACGTCGACGACCCGGAGAAGGTCGAGCTGCAGACCGTGCGGCTGCTCGCCAAGCTGCCGGTGATCGCCGCGTACGCGCACAAGAAGTCCATCGGGCAGGCGTTCCTGTACCCGGACAACGGGCTGTCGTTCGTCGACAACTTCCTGCGCCTGAACTTCGGCACCATGGCCGAGACCTACCAGCCGAACCCGGTGCTGTCGAAGGCCCTCGACCGGCTCCTCATCCTGCACGAGGACCACGAGCAGAACGCCTCCACCGCGACGGTCCGCCTGGTCGGCTCGACGAAGGCGAACATGTTCGCCTCGATCTCGGCCGGCATCAACGCCCTGTACGGGCCGCTGCACGGCGGCGCGAACGAGGCCGTGCTCGAGATGCTGCAGCAGATCAAGGACTCCGGCGAGCCGGTGCAGCGCTTCGTCGAGCGGGTGAAGAACAAGGAGCGCGGCGTGAAGCTCATGGGCTTCGGACACCGCGTCTACAAGAACTACGACCCCCGCGCGAAGCTCGTCAAGGAGTCGGCGGACGAGGTGCTCGAGTCCCTCGGCGTGCAGGACGACCTGCTCGACATCGCGAAGGAGCTCGAGCAGATCGCGCTGAGCGACCAGTACTTCATCGACCGCAAGCTGTACCCGAACGTCGACTTCTACACCGGCATCATCTACAAGGCGATGGGGTTCCCGCCGCGGATGTTCACGGTGCTGTTCGCGATCGGCCGCCTGCCCGGCTGGATCGCGCAGTGGCGCGAGCTGAACAACGACCCGCTCAACAAGATCGGTCGCCCGCAGCAGCTCTACGTGGGTGCGCCGAAGCGGGACCTCCCCGCACGCTGACGCGCGTTCTCACTCGTGAAAGCGACAGAGTCCCGCGAACAGTTCGCGGGACTCTGTCGCTTTCGCAGGGCCAGGCCTACGCGTGGAGCGCGGTGTTGAGCTGGATGCCCTCGCCCTTGCGCTGCAGCGCCTCGACGGCGCCGCTGACGCTGTTGCGCCGGAACAGGACGTTCGGGGTGCCGGACAGCTCGGCGGCCTTGACGGTCTTCGGCGTGCCGTCCGGGTTCGGTGCGGCGCCGACCAGGACGACCTTCGTGCCGGCCGTGACGTACAGGCCGGCCTCGATGACGGAGTCGTCGCCGAGGGAGATGCCGAGACCCGCGTTCGCACCGAGCAGCGCGCGCTCGCCCAGGGAGACCCGGTGCGTGCCGCCGCCGGAGAGCGTGCCCATGATGGACGCCCCGCCGCCGATGTCGGTGCCGTTGCCGACGACGACGCCCTGCGAGACACGGCCCTCGATCATGGCGTCGCCGAGGGTGCCGGCGTTGAAGTTCACGAAGCCCTCGTGCATGACGGTCGTGCCCGGCGCCAGGTGCGCCCCGAGACGGACGCGGTTGGCGTCACCGATGCGGACGCGGTCCGGCACGACGTAGTCGACCAGACGGGGGAACTTGTCGATGGCGTGCACGGCGATGCCCGTGCGCTGCAGCGACGGGCGCAGGCGGGTCAGGGACTCCGGGTGGACCGGCCCCGCGTTCGTCCACGCGACGATCGGGAGGTACCCGAAGACACCGTCGAGGTTGATGGTGTTCGGACGCACGTGCAGATGGCTCAGCAGGTGCAGGCGCAGGTACGCGTCCTCGGTGCTGGTCGGGGCGGCGTCGATGGTGACCTCGGTGGTGACGGCCTCGATCCGGACCTCGCGGCGGGGGTCGTCGCTGACGTGCGCCTGCAGTGCTGCCGGGAACACCGCGTCAGCGGGCAGCGGGCCGAGGTGGGTCTCCGGGTACCAAGTGTCGAGCGTCGTGCCGTCGGCGGCGATCGTCGCGAGGCCGTGGCCCCAGGCGTGCGTCGGGCGGTCGGCGGTGGCGGTCGGGTCGGTGGCAGCGGTCGTGTCGGTCACCGCACCAGGGTACCGACGCACTGGACGGGAGTACCGGACCGACCGGACGGACGCTGCGGAAGCGCACCGTGCCTCCCGGCCGCCGTGCCGTGGGCCAGCGCGACGGGAGCGACGGCAGATAAGGTGACCGCATGCCGGAGCAGCTCGACCTCACCGCCTCGTCCATCGACATCACCCGTGCCATCTGCGACATCGAATCGGTGTCGGGGAACGAGCAGGCCCTCGCTGACGCGATCGAGGCGGTGCTCGCACCGCTGCCGCACCTCGAGGTGATCCGCGACGGCGACGCGATCGTCGCCCGCACGAACCTCGGCCGCGACCGCCGCGTCGTGATCGCCGGGCACATCGACACCGTGCCGCTCAACGACAACCTGCCGACCGAGTTCCGCACCGCCAAAGACGGCACCGAGATCCTGTGGGGTCGCGGCACCGTCGACATGAAGGCGGGTTGCGCGGTGCAGCTCAAGCTCGCGTACGACCTGGTCGAGTCCTCGGTCGACGTCACGTGGGTCTGGTACGACCACGAAGAGGTCAGCGACCTGCTGAACGGCCTCGGTCGTCTCGCCCGGACCCGTCCGGAACTGCTGGCCGCCGACTTCGCCATCCTGGGGGAGCCGTCCGGCGCGCAGATCGAGGGTGGCTGCAACGGCAACCTCCGCGCCGAGATCCGCACGTTCGGCAAGCGCTCGCACAGCGCCCGCAGCTGGATCGGCGACAACGCGATCCACAAGACGGCACCGATCCTCGCCACGCTGGCCGCCTACGAGCCCCGCACCGTCACGGTCGACGGGCTCGAGTACCGCGAGGGCCTCAACGCCGTCGGGATCAGCGGCGGCATCGCGGGCAACATCATCCCGGACGAGGCGATGGTGCACGTGAACTACCGCTTCGCGCCGTCGCGTTCGGCCGACGAGGCCGTGGCGCACATCCGCGAACTCTTCGACGGCTACGACGTGACCATCGTCGACCTCGCCGCCGGTGCCCGCCCCGGCCTCGACGCCCCGCTCGCGCAGGACTTCGTGTCGGCGGTCGGTGGCCCGGAGCCCCGCCCGAAGTACGGCTGGACCGACGTCGCCCGCTTCTCGGCGCTCGGGGTGCCCGCGGTCAACTACGGACCCGGCGAACCCGTCTTCGCCCACCACGACGACGAGCAGGTCCCGGTCGCGCAGATCACCGCGGTCGAGGCCGGCCTCCGTCGGTGGCTGACGGCCTGACGACGGCCGGGGCCACCCGGCCGACCCCAGCACGCACCCGCTGGCGCGCCCGCTACCGGGTGGTGCCGTGGTGGGTCCGCATCACGGTCGTCTACGTGCTCGCCCGGTTCGTCACCGGACTGATGATGCAGGCCTTCGCGAGCGTGCAGGCGGCGAACTCGTTCACCGTCCAGCACCCGGCGTACCTGTCGTTCGCGTCCATCTGGGACGGCGCCTGGTACCGCGTGATCGCGACCGGCGGGTACCCGTCGACCCTGCCCGTGGACGCGGCAGGGCACGTGACCGAGAACGCGTGGGCGTTCATGCCCGCGTACCCGTTCCTGGTGCGCGGCCTGATGCTGCTCACCGGAGCGTCGTTCGAGTTCGTCGCGGTGGCGGTCTCGCTGCTCGCCGGACTCGGCGCCGCGCTCGTGTTCCGTCGCCTGATGGGGCGCTTCGTCGACCCGGCGCGGGCGACCTTCGCCACGGTGCTGTTCTGCGTCGCGCCCGTGTCGGCGATGTTCCAGGTGGCGTACGCCGAGTCGATGGGGCTGTTCCTGCTGCTCGTCGCGCTGCTGCTCATGGTCGACCGGCGGTGGTGGACGATGCTGCCCGTCGTGCTCCTGCTCGGCATGACCCGGCCGACCGGGCTCGCGTTCGCGCTGCTCGTCGTGCTGTTCGTCGGCGCCTGGGCGATCCGGCCCGCGTGGGTGCGGTCGTCGGAGCCGCTCACCCTGCGCCGCCTCGTGCCGCCCGCCGTGGTCGCGGTCGTGTCCGGACTGGTCGGCCTGGCGTGGCCGGCGATCGCCTGGGCCGTCACCGGGGTGCCCAAGGCGTACACCGACACCGAGCTCGCCTGGCGGTCGTCCTACGTCGGGTGGCAGGAGCTCGTGCCGTTCGCGCCGTGGATCCAGGGCTTCGGGTGGTGGTTCCACCAGCCCGCCGGCGGGGTCCTGCTGGCCGTCGTGGTCGTCGGATTCGTGGCGTTCGTCTGCATGCCCGCAGCCCGGGTGATCGGGATCGAGCTGCGCCTCTGGGGCATCGCCTACGTCGTGTACCTGCTCGCCGTGTTCTTCCCGCAGTCGAGCACCTGGCGGATCCTGGTGCCGATCGCGCCGCTGCTCGGCATCGTGGCGCTGCCGCGGTCCCGCGTCTACCGGGTGGCCGTCGTGGTGGCGTTCGTCGGGCTGCAGTGGGTCTGGCTGTACTACTGCTGGTGGATCGACGGCTACGACTGGACCCCGCCGTGATCGGCACGGCGCTCACGGGCCTGGGCGCGGGCCAGGAGCCGTGCGGCGGGGCCGCTCCGCTCGCGCTTCGGCACCGTCGCTGACATCGGCTCCGGGTCACCCGGCCGCCAGTTCGCCGCCGCCACGACCATCGCGTTGACGGTGGCGATGAACGGCACCGCGAAGAACGCGCCGACGACACCCGCGATCGTCGTGCCCGCGGTCACCCCGAGGACGACCCCGAGCGGGTGGACCTTGACGGCCGTGCCGGTCAGGAACGGGTGCAGGACGTGGCTCTCGAGCTGCTGCACGACGACCACGATGCCGAGCATCACGAGCGCCGGCACCCAGCCGTTGAAGACCAGGGCGATGAGCACCGCGACCGCACCGGCGACGATCGCCCCGACGACCGGGACGAACGCGCCGAAGAACACGATCACGCCGATCGGGATCGCCAGCGGGATCTGCAGCGCGAGCGCGCCGATGGTGACACCGAGGGCGTCCGTGACGGCGACCACGAGCTGGACGCGGATGAAGCTCGTCAGGGTCTTCCAGCCGGCGTGCCCGGCGACGTCGATGCGAGCACGTGCCCGGCGCGGGAAGAGCCGGACGACCCACCCCCAGATGCGCGGGCCGTCGATGAGCACGAACAGCGTCGTGAACACGATGATGAACAGCCCCTCGAGCACGTGCACGGCGCCGGTGCCGGCGGCCTGGAACCCGGACAGGATCGTCGAGGCGTGCGCCTGCAGGTAGTCGAAGCCGTTCGACACCCACGAGTCGACGTCCTTGGCCGTGATCCCGAACGGCTCGCTGTCGAGCAGGGTCCGCAGGGACTGCACGCTGTGGTGGAGCCGGCGTTCGAGCGACGGCAGGTCGGACCGCACCTGCTCGGTGACGAGCAGCGCCAGCCCGCCGAGCGCCAGCACCAGGGCCACCAGGCTCGACAGCACCGCCGTCCACTTCGGCCACCGGTGCCGCTGCAGGAACGACGACATCGGCATGAGCAGTGCGCACACGAGCAGCGCGATGAGGAACGGCACCACGATGTCCTGCAGCAGCACGACCAGCGCCACCAGGACGGCGAGGCCGGCACCCACGACGAGGATGCGCCAGGTGAACGCCGCGCCGATCCGCAGGCCAGCGGGCACTGCGTCGTCGGACCGCGCGGATCGTCCGGCCGGACCGGTCCGCTCGGCCGGTCCGGTCCGCCCGGCCCGCTCGGGACGTCCGTTGGGGGACTGACGGCGCATGGAGCGGATGTTCGGCATCCGCCAAGGTTACGAACGGAACCCGCGAAGAACCGCCGATCCGACACCCCCAACCTGGGCGGTTTCGCAGTTGCCCCATCAATACGAGATAATGAGCGGGCATGTACTGCACGAAAGGGGACATCTGATGGCAGCCATGAAGCCGAGGACCGGTGACGGGCCGATGGAGGCTGTTAAGGAGGGTCGACTCATCATCGTGCGGGTTCCGCTCGAAGGAGGAGGCCGCCTGGTCGTCTCGGTCAACGATGCCGAGGCCAAGGAACTCCATGACGCACTCGCTGAGGTCGTCTCGGCCTAGTAGTCGAAAGCACCAGAACGACGGGTCCGGAGCGTGTACGCGCCGGGCCCGTCGTCTGCGTCCGGGGCGCCGCGCCGTCGGCGTGCGCGCCCGTCGCGCTGTCGGTCGCGTCCGGCAGGATGGCCTCGTGCCGAGGACCCACATGCCGATCCGCCGCGTCGAGGAGTACCGCGACCCGGACCCGATGCCACGCGACGTGTGGCCGGCGACGCTGCCCCCGGTGCGACAGCTGCTCGACGAGGGGCTCGACCTCGACCCGGTGACGGTGTTCGTCGGTGACAACGGTGTCGGCAAGTCCACCCTGATCGAGGCGATCGCGCTCCGGTTCGGCATGTCACCCGAGGGCGGCTCCACCCTGGCGAACCACTCGACGCGTCCGTCCGAGTCGTCGCTGTGGCAGCACATCGTCCTCCGCCGTGACTTCGGTGCGCCGCGTGGCGGGTTCTTCCTGCGTGCCGAGACCATGCACGGTTTCTTCACCTACCTCGAGGACAATCCCAACCACTCCCGCCCCGAGCCGGTGTTCCACGAGCGCAGCCACGGTGAGTCGTTCCTCGACTTCGTCATCGACCGCGCGCAGTGGCCGGGGCTCTGGATCCTCGACGAACCGGAGTCGGCGCTGTCCTTCTCCGGGTGTCTGACGCTCATCGCGCTGCTGCGGTCGATCGTCGACAGCGGGGTCGGGCAGGTCGTGCTCTCGACGCACTCACCGGTCCTGGCGGCGTTCCCCGGCGCGACGATCCACGAGGTCGGCGAGTGGGGGTTCCGGCGCACCGAGTGGGAGGACCTCGACCTGGTGCGCAACCAGCGGTCGTTCCTCGAGTCCCCGGAGCGGTACCTGCGGCACCTCGAGTGACCGGCCACGCGTTCTTTCGGTTCTTTCGTTTAGGCTGGTCGCATGACCGTCACGACCGAGCCCGCTGACCGCCGCGCGGCATCCCGCACGTACTTCCCGGGCGATGATCGCGACGACCTCGTCGGGCTGGCGAAACTCCTGCACGAGATCGAGCGCGAGGCCCTCGCCGGTGGCGTGGCTGAGCTCCGAGCGCCGGACGGACGGGTCCGGACGATCCCGACCGAGGTCTTCGAGGTCCTCGAGCAGGTCGCCGATGCGCTCGCGAGTGGGAGCGGGGTCACGGTCGCTCGGAACGACACGCAGATGACCACGCAGCAGGCGGCCGAATTCCTCGGGGTGTCGCGTCCGACGCTCGTGAAGTACCTCGAGGACGGCGCGATCTCCTTCGAGCGGCGCGGGCGGCACCGGCGCGTCCTGCTCCGGGACCTGGTGTCGTTCCAGGACCACTTCCGCAATCGACGCCGCAGCGCGCTGCGCGAGGCCGCGCGGGAGGGCCAAGCGCTCGAACGTCAGCAGCGCGGTGACGGGTCGGCGGAGCGCTGACCGTGGCGTTCCCCGCGTTCTTCGACGCGTGCGCGATCTACGGGATCACCCTCTCGGACCTCCTGCTCCGACTGGCCGATGACGGGGTCTTCCGGCCGCTGTGGTCTGAGCAGGTCCTCGACGAGGTCCGGCGGAACGCCGTCGAGGCGGGTGTCTCGCCGAGCGGGATCGACCGACGGTTGTCGATGATGCGGACGTACTTCCCGGATGCGCTCGTCACCGGCCACGAGGATCTTGCCGAGGGGCTGACGTGTGACCCGAAGGACCGCCACGTGCTCGCAGCCGCGGTGCGTGCCGGCGCGGACGTGCTCGTGACCTTCAACCTGCGGGACTTCCCGCCGGCATCACTCGCTGTACTCGACGTCGAGACGGTCCACCCGGACGACTTCCTGCTCGACCAACTCGACCTGTTCCCCGGCGTCGTGACCCGGGTCCTCCGCGAGCTCGCCGAGGACTACGTGGACCCGCCGCAGTCGGTCGAGGACATCCTGGACACCCTCCGTCGCGCGGGCGTCCCACGCTTCGCCGTCGACGTCCGGCGGTACCTCTGACGCTAGGCGGTGACCTTCGTCAGCTGCAGCAGCCCGTCACCAGCCGGCGAGAGCGCACTGCGCACCGCCCCCGACGTCGACACCTCGGTGAGCAGCAGCCGGAAGTCGGTCGTCGCCCGGTCGCGCTTGACCGGGTCGGCGACGCGTCCGCGCCACAGGGCGTGCGGCACCAGGACGGTCCCTCCGAGGCGTGCGAGCCGCAGCCCGTGCTCGACGTACTCGATGACGTGCTCGGGGTCGGCGTCGACCAGGACGACGTCGTAGGACGCCTCGTTCATCCGGGGGAGCACCTGGTTCGCGCGGCCCGGGATGAGCCGGATGCGTGCGGGGGCGGTGCCGGCGCTGATGTAGGCGTCGCGGGCGAACTGCTGGTGGTCGACCTCGACGTCGATCGTGGTCAGGGTCGCGTCCGGCGCGCCGCCGAGCAGGTACAGCCCGGAGACTCCCAGGCCTGTCCCGATCTCGATGATGCTCGTGGCTCGGGAGGCTGCGGCGATGACACCGATCTGCGCGCCGATCGCGGGCGAGATCGCCTCGACACCGAGCTCCAGGGAGTGCTCACGAGCGCGGGCGATCGCCTCGGACTCCGAGACGATGTCCTCGGCGAACTTCCAGTTCGACTCTTTCTCTGACACGCACACTCCGTTCGGTTGACAACTCTAGGGGTGCATCGGAGCCGTACGGGTTAGGCTCGCTCACGTGAACATCCCGCTCGACAAGATCCTGATCATCGGGATCATTGCCGTGCTCCTGCTCGGGCCGCAGCGCCTGCCGATGTACGCCCAGAAGTTGGCCGAGTTCGTGAAGGCCGTCCGCCGGTTCGCCGACACCGCGAAGGAGCGGATGCGCGACGAGATGGGCCCCGAGTTCGACGACATCGAGTGGCAGAAGCTCGACCCGCGACAGTACGACCCCCGTCGGATCATCCGCGATGCGCTCCTCGACTCCGGTAGCGCCAGCAGCGCCGCCGCGGTCCAGACCGCGCAGGTGACCGCCTCCAAGGTGCGCGCGACGGCTCCCGTCGTGCCGCTGGCCGCGGGAGAAGCGCCACCGTTCGACGCGGAAGCGACCTGACGCCCGTCACATGACCACCTGACGGACGGGAGGCCCGGTGCCAGCTGGCACCGGGCCTCCCGTGTTCGGTGTGGTGACGACTACTTCAGGTCGGCGAGGAAACGATCCGTCCAGGCGAGTGCCGGTGCGCTCGGGACGGAGCTGCAGGTGGACGACGCCGTCGTCGAGGCGCAGGGCGTGTCGCGGTCGAGCGACCAGTAGTGGATCCCGGCGAGGCCGTTCGCCTTCGCGTAGGCGGACAGGGTGTCGACGTCGGCGAGGGTGAAGACCTCGTCGGTGGTGTCGTTGACGCCGATCATCGGGGTGACCTCGATCTTCGACGACGCGATGCCGTACGTGTGCTGCAGGTTCGTGACGGCCTGGATCGAGGACTTGCCCATCTGGCAGGTGGAGCCGGAGAGCACGCAGTTCGCGGTGGTCGCGCGGCCGAAGTCCATCGTCATGAGGTTGATCGTGTAGTTCGTCAGGGTCGACGCCTTGATCGCCTTCACGGTGGCGTCGCCGGTGCTGTTCAGCCCGCCGTACGAGCCGTCGCTGGCGGCCAGGGTCGCGAGCGTGAACGAGAAGCGCATGCCCGGGTACTTCGCCTGGGCGAGGGCTGCGGCGCTCACGAGGTTCTGCACGTCGGCGGCCGACTGACCGCTCTCGATGTCGAAGTCGACGCCGATCATGTGCGGGGTCGCGTACCGGGCGATGAACGACTGCAGTGCGGCGCCCGAGCACTTGAACGAACCGGCGGCTCCACCGGTGCTGATGATGTAGTTCACCCCCGCGGCATCGAGCTTCGGGATGTTGGCGTTCGCGAAGGCATCCGCCGCGACGCCACCCCAGTTCTCGCTGCCGCACGTGCCGGTCGCGAAGGCGAGGGTGAGCGCCTTGAGGCCGGGCTCCCGGGTCGACACCAGGCTGTTGCTCGAGCCGACCACCGGGATCCGCGTCCCGGTGACCGCGGTGTTCATGACGTTCGTGTTCCAGTCGAGGTTCACGGTGATGTCCTTGTACGGGCTGAACACCAGTCCGCTGGCCGTGCCGCCGCTCCCGCCCGTGCCGGGGGTGGTCGTCCCCCCACCGGGAGGAGTGGTCCCGCCGCCCGTGCCCGTGCCGGAGCAGGCGCCGGTCGACGTCCACGGCTGGCCGCTGCCCGTCGTCCCGGCGTGCGTCGCGGGGTCGTCGCCCTGCGTCCACCAGTTCGCGGTGTAGTTCGATCCGTTCTCGCTGACGGTGGCACCGCCGGAGTACGCGGTCCACGCGGTCCACGCGGTCGCGCACGACGGTGTCGCGGCGATGGCCGGTGCTGCGGCGAGGGATCCGCCGGCGATCACTGCGGCGACGGTGGCCACGAGGCCGATCCGTACTCGGGTGTTCTGGTTCACACGGTTCTCCTGTCCTCGGCCGGACGTCGTCGTCCGGCGGGTGGAGCCCAGGCGGTCACATTCCGCAAGGGCATTGTGCAATGCCCTTGCATAATGCTCCGGGGTGGAACGACCTGTCCATGAACGAACGTACAGGCGCGCGCCGAGCGGATGGCAGGCGCCCGTCGTCAATCGCGGGTGGCGACGATCGTGTAGGTCAGGGGAACCCGGTCGCGATCGGCGTCGGGCCACGCCCACGAGCCGTCGCCGGTGTCCTCCATGCGGGGACTGAAGCGCCAGGGCAGCGTGCGCCCCTCGTCCAGGCGGCGGAGTCGGAGTCCGGCGCCGAGCAGGGCGTTCACGATCTCGGACAGCGGGTGCGGCCACTCGAACGTGCGGGTGTTCGCCACGGTGCCGTCGCCGGCGTAGGTGCCGGCGTCGTCCCACTGCTGCGCGGTGCCGTCCGGGAAGTACCGGTACCGGGTGACGAGCTCGTCGGCGGTCTCGTCGAGGCCGTAGAGCGCGGGGTGGCCGTCGCGGATGAAGAACACCCCGCCCGGGCGCAGCAGGCCGGCGACCTGCGCTGCCCAGCGGTCGAGGTCGGGGAGCCAGCAGATCGTGCCGATGCTCGTGTAGACGACGTCGAAGTCGCCCGTGACCGCGGCGCGGGCGTCGAGCACGTCGGTCTCCACCCAGGTGACGTCGAGGCCGAGCCGCGTCGCGAGGCCGGCGGCGGAGGCGAGCGCCGCGGGGGAGAAGTCGACCCCGGTGAGCCGGGCGCCCTCACGGGCGAGCGACACGGTGTCGGTGCCGATGTGGCACTGCAGGTGGCAGACGTCGAGGCCGGCGAGCGAGCCGTTCGGCAGCCACGGCGTCAGCGCCGGCAGGTCGTCGCGCACGACGTCGGAGCGGTGTGCCGGGTCGGACAGCTCGTCGACGGCGTAGGCGCCCTCGTGGATCGGCACCCGGTCGTCCCAGTTCGCCCGGTTCGTGTCGCGGGCGCGGTCCCAGTCGACGCTGACGTGATCCATGCTCATGCTGACGAGCCTAGGACAGCGACAGACCCAGCTTCCGCCCGGCCAGTCCGCGCCCCATCGTCGTGATGCCGTCGGCGATCGCGGCGAGGGCGACGGCTGCGGGGTCCTCCGGCGCGCCGAGCACGACCGGCAGGCCGGTGTCCCCGCCCTCGCGGAGCGGCACGGACAGCGGCACGCTGCCGAGCACCGGCACGGGGGCGTCCTGGCCCCGGGAGAGCCGTGCGGCGGTCCCGGCGCCACCGCCCTCGCCGAACAGGTGCAGGACCGAGCCGTCGGGCTGCACGAGCCCGGCCATGTTCTCGATGACCCCGATCACCCGCTGGCCCGTCTGGCGTGCGACGATCCCGCTGCGCTCGGCGACGTCGGCCGCGGCCGCCTGGGGCGTGGTGACGACCAGGACCTCGGCGTGGGGGAGGAGCTGGCCGACCGAGATCGCGACGTCGCCGGTACCGGGCGGCAGGTCGAGCAGGAGCACGTCCAGGTCGCCGAAGAACACATCGGTCAGGAACTGGTTCACGGTGCGGTGCAGCATCGGGCCACGCCAGGAGACCGCGGTGGAGGCGTCGTCGACGAACATCCCGATCGACACGACCTTCACGTCGTGGGCGACGGGCGGCAGGATCATGCTGTCCACCCGGGTCGGCCGCGGCGCGACGCCGTGCTCGTCGGTCAGTCCCATCAGCCCGGGGATGCTGAAGCCGTGCACGTCGACGTCGACGATCCCGACCCGCAGGCCCCGGCGGGCGAGCGCGACGGCGAGGTTGGCGGTGACCGTCGACTTGCCGACACCACCCTTGCCGCTCGTGACGGCGATCACCCGGGTGAGCGAGTCCGCCGTGAACTGGATGCCGTTCGGCCGGCCGGCCCGCAGGCGTTCGGTCAGCGCGGCACGCGTCGCGGGGGCCATCACCGACACGTCGACGTCGACCGACGACACACCGTCCACGGAACCGGCGGCGACGCGCACGTCGCGCTCGATGGTGTCGGCGGCGGGGCACCCCACGATCGTGAGCTGCAGGTCGACGCGCACCGCGCCTCCCGGCTGCACGTCGACCCCACGGATCATGTCGAGCTCCGTGACGGGCCGACGGATCTCGGGGTCGATCACGCGGCCGAGCGCAGCGAGGACCGCCGTGCCCAGCTGCTCGTCGGCGGGAGCCGCGTCAGCCACGGGTCGAGCTGCCGGGCTCGTTCGCGTAGCCGGCGTCGTCGGCGTCGCGCCGGTCGAGTTCCTCGAGCAGGGACCGCAGCTCGGCGCGGATGAAGTCCTTCGACGCCATGTCGCGCATCGCCAGCCGGAGCGCGACGACCTCGCGCGCCAGGTACTCGGTGTCCGCCAGGTTGCGCTCGGCACGCTGCCGGTCCTGCTCGAACTGCACGCGGTCGCGGTCGTCCTGCCGGTTCTGCGCGAGCAGGATGAGCGGGGCGGCGTACGAGGCCTGCAGCGACAGCACCAGGGTCAGTGCGGTGAAGCCGATCGCGGCGGAGTCGAACTGCCACGGCTTCGGCGCGAGGGTGTTGTAACCCATCCAGACCACACAGAACAGGGTGAGGCCGATGAGGAACCACGGCGTGCCCATGCCCCGTGCGATGCCCTCGGTCGCGCGACCGAACGTGTCACCGCGTCCGCCACGACGGCGGGTCGGGAGCACGCGCGTGCGCATGCCCTTGGGGGAGTCGAGGCGGACGTCGGAGCGCTCGCGATCACGACGGTTCTCATCCGTTCGGGCCACGGGTGGTCCTCCTTCCCGTCGTCACGGGTGTCTTGCGCGGGCGTTGGCGTGGAAGCGGTGAGGGTTCCCCCTCGCCCTGACTTCGCCAGTCGTCCGGCAGGACGTGGTCGAGGACATCGTCGATCGTCACCACCCCGACGAGGCGGTGGGCGTCGTCGACCACGGGGACGGACAGCAGGTTGTAGGTCGCCATCACGCGGGTGACCTCGGCGGCGCTCGCGTCGACCCGGACCGGCTCGGTCTGCTGGTCGATGAGCGTGCCGAGCCGTTCGTTCGGCGGGTAGCGGAGCATGCGCTGGAAGTGCACCAGCCCGAGGAACCGACCGGTCGGCGGCTCGTACGGCGGCAGCGTGACGCACACCGCGGCACCGAGCACCGGGGCGAGGTCGTGTCGGCGGACGAGTGCGAGCCCCTCGGCGACGGTCGCGTCGGCGGAGACGATGACGGGCTCGGTGGTCATCAGACCACCGGCGGTGTCCGGCTCGTACTCCAGGAGCATGCGGACGTCCTGCGCCTCCTCCGGCTCCATGAGCTGCAGGAGCGCCTCGCTCCGTTCGTCGGAGAACTGCGCGAGCACGTCGGCGGCGTCGTCGGGCTGCATCTGGTCGAGGACGTCGGCCGCGCGGGAGTCCTCGAGCCGCGACAGGATCTCGACGCGCTCCTGGTCGGGCATCTCCTCGAGCACGTCGGCCAGTCGGTCGTCGGGCAGCTCCTCGGCGACCTCGAACCGGCGTTCCTCCGGCAGGTCGAGCAGCGTGCTCGCCAGGTCGGCGGGCACCAGGTCGGAGTACGCCGCGATGACGTGCTCGGCGGACTGGGCCTCGCCGGGGAGCTCGTCCTCGGTGACCTCGTTCCACGTCGCGAACGTCGTCGGGCCCTTGCCGAACGGCGACGGGGTGGTCTTCGGCTTGCGGAGGAAGAGCTGCGCGACCTCCCAGTCGCCCTGCCCGCGGTCCTCGATCGCGACGTCCTCGATGGTGGCGCGGATGCGCTGGTTCTTGATGAGCACCTTGCGACCGAGCATCTCGGCGATCACCCGGACCTCGCCGCCGCGCTGCTCGAAGCGGCGCATGTTGACGAGCCCGGTGGTGATGACCTGGCCGGCACCGATCGAGGTGATGCGGCCGACGCTGACGAAGATGCGGCGCTTGCCCGGCACCTCGACGATCAACCCCACGACGTGCGGGGGATCGGCCCGGCGGTAGACCACCAGGACGTCCCGGACCTTGCCCACGCGGTCGCCCGCGGGGTCGAAGACGGAGCACCCGGCGAGGCGGGCGACGAAGACCTTCGTGGCGCTCACCCGACCCAGCGTAGTCGGTTGCGTGCTGGCGCTTCCCCGGCGGTGCACGTGCGATTGCAAGGTGCGCGGTGAATGATGGCTGTGTGAGCAATCAGAGTCCCTTCGCCGGCAGGACCGCCCAGGCCTTCCCGACGCTGCCCAAGGGCGACGTCCTCGGCACGTACGACAGCTACCCCGATGCGCAGCGCGTCGTGGCGAAGCTCGCCGACGCCGACTTCCCGGTCAACCAGCTCTCGATCGTGGGCAACGACCTGAAGACCGTCGAGCGCGTCACCGGCAAGATGACCTACGGCCGTGCGGCGATCGCCGGAGCCCTGTCCGGTCTCTGGCTCGGCATCTTCTTCGGCATCGTGCTCACCCTGTTCTCGCCGAGCTCCGGTGGCCTGATCCTCGCCGCCGCGATCATCGGTGCTGCGTTCGGCATGCTCTACGGCATCGTCTCGTTCGCGATCACCAAGCGACAGCGCGACTTCACGAGCGTCCACCAGGTGCTCGCCACGAACTACCAGATCGTCGTCAACCCGCAGCTGACCGGTCAGGCGCAGCGGATCCTGGGTGAGCACGGTGCGACGCCGTCCACGCACTGGAACGAGCAGCCCCAGCAGGGCGCTCCCGGCGCACCGGTGCAGGGACAGCAGCCGTGGCGTCCCGCCCCGCCACAGCAGCAGTCGCCGTACGGCGGACACGCCACACCCCACCAGCAGCCAGGAGGCCCGCAGCAGCCCGGCACGTCGGCCCCCGGCGCGCAGACGGATGCGCCCACGGCGCCGGGTGCGTCGAGCGCGCCGCGGTACGGCACGAACGACGGGCCCCGGTACGGCGAGAACGCCGACCCGTCCGCTGCCGCCCCCGCCGACCGACCCACCTCGGGTGGGCCGGCGATCCCCGAGCGTCGTCCGCAGGACCCGCCGCAGTACGGCGAGCGGGTGCCCGGTGCGACGCCGCCGGCACCGTCGTCTTCGTCGACCCCGTCGTCCCCGAAGGGCGACGAGCGCCCCTGACGCCTGCGTGCTCGGGGCCGGTGTGCTCGGGTTACAGCACCTTCGAGTAGCAGATCGACAGCGGGGCTCCGATGTAGGGGCCGAAGTTGGCGATGCGCGTGAAGCCCTCGCGCTCGTAGAACCCGACGGCGCGCTTCTGCTCGTTCCCCGTCTCGAGCACGAGCGCCGGTGACCCGAGGTCGAGCGCGGCCTCTTCGAGCCGGCGCAGCAGCGCGGCCGCCACACCCGAGCCGCGGGACTCCGGCCGGACGTACATGCGCTTGATCTCGGTGATGCCGTCGTCGACGACCCGCAGTCCCCCGCACGCCAGCGGAGTGCCGGCCTCGTCGCGCGCCAGGAAGAACACCGCGATGGAGTCCGCCGTCGGCTTCTCGCCGGGTTCGGTGTCGCCGCCGTAGGCACGGTCGATCTCCAGGCGCTGCGCGGCCCGGAGCCGCTGCGCGTCGGGGGAGTCGAAGTGCTCGACCTCGATCGAGAACTGCGGCGTGCGGGAGTCGGTGGAGGCGTCGGGCGTCGTCACCCGCTCAGGCTAGCGGCCGGAGCGGGCGATCCACCCCTCCACTTCCGAGGGGGTCCGGGGGATGCCGATCGACAGGTTCTCGGCCCCGTCCTCGGTGACCAGGATGTCGTCCTCGATCCGGACACCGATGCCGCGGAACTCCTCGGGCACCGTCAGGTCGTCCTGCTGGAAGTACAGGCCGGGCTCGATCGTGAACACCATGCCGGGCTGCACGACGCCGTCGATGTACATCTCGCGACGGGCCTTCGCGCAGTCGTGCACGTCGAGGCCGAGGTGGTGGCTCGTACCGTGCACCATGTAGCGGCGGTGGAACTGGTTGTCCGGCTCGAGCGACTCTTCCGCCGAGACGGGCAGGAAGCCCCACTCGGCGGTCTTGCGGGCGATGACCTCCATCGCGGTGGCGTGCACCTGGCGGAACGTGATGCCCGGCTTGACGATGGCGAACGCGGCGTCTGCTGCCTCGAGCACGGCGTCGTAGACCATGCGCTGCACGGGGGAGAACGTGCCGCTGACCGGCAGCGTGCGGGTGATGTCGGCCGTGTAGAACGAGTCGACCTCGACCCCGGCGTCGATGAGGATCAGGTCACCCGGCTGCACGGCGCCGTCGTTCCGGGTCCAGTGCAGGATGCAGGCGTGGTGGCCCGAGGCGGCGATCGTGTCGTAGCCGACCGTGTTGCCGTCGGCACGAGCCCGGCGGTTGAAGGTGCCCTCGACGATGCGCTCGCCCCGCTGGTGTGCCAGGACGGCGTCGAAGTCGGCGATCACGTCGTCGAAGCCGTGCTTCGTCGCGTCGACGGCCTTGCGGAGCTCGCCCACCTCGTACGCGTCCTTCACCAGGCGCTGCTCGGACAGGTCGCGGGCGAGGACGTCGTCGGTCGCCGGTGCGTCGTCGGTCTCCGGCGCGCCGCCGACGGCGCTGCCGAGTCGTGCGTCGAGGGTGCGGGTCAGGTCGTCGTCGGCCTCGCGCACGAGCAGCGCCGAGGCGTCGAGCCCGTCGGCGACGTCCGAGAAGGCACCGAGGTCGGCCGTGGCCAGCCCGAGGTCGGCGGCGACGGCGTCGAGCGAGGGACGCGGGCCGACCCAGAACTCGCCGATCTCGGGGTTCGCGTAGAACTCTTCCGACTCACGACCGGCCGTGGCACGGAAGTAGAGCGTGGCGTCGTGCCCGGAGCCGTTCGGCGTCATCACGAGGACGGAGCCGACGACGGTGTCGGTGCCCCACCCGGTCAGGTGCGCGAACGTGGAGTGCGGGCGGAAGGGGTAGTCGCAGTCGTTCGAGCGGACCTTGGCCTGTCCGGCGGGGACGACGATCGTGCGGCCCGGGTGCAGCTCGGAGATGCGGGCCCGACGCTCGGCAGCGAAGGCGGCCTGCTCGCGGGGCTCGGGGATCGTCTGCTCGCGGTCGGCCCACTGCGACCCGATGAAGTCCTTGAAGGTCGAGGACCCGGGGGTCGTGGATCGGTTGCTCGTCGCGCGGGGAGTCGTGTCGGCCATGCCCCCATCATCGCACCGCGCTGCACCGGCGTCCTGTGCGGCCCCTCACCTGTGGATAGCATTGTCGACGTGCCCGACCCGTTCATCGACCTGCACGCGCACTCGAGTGTCTCCGACGGCACCGAGCGACCCGCGGAGCTCGTCCGAGCGGCCGCGGCCGCCGGCCTGGACGCCGTCGCGCTGACCGACCACGACACGACCGCCGGCTGGGCCGACGCGTCCGGGTCCGCCCGCGAGCTGCCGCTGACGCTCCTGCCGGGTCTCGAGCTCAGCACGCGCATCGGTTTCCGGAGCGTGCACGTCCTCGGCTACCTGGTCGATCCACACGACCCGGGCCTGGTCGAGGAGACGGACCGCATCCGCTCCGGCCGCCTCTCCCGCGCGCACCGCATGGTCGACCGCATCGGCGAGGACCACCCGATCACCTGGGCCGACGTCCTGGCCCAGGCGAGCCCCGGGGCCACCATCGGCCGCCCGCACATCGCCGACGCGCTCGTCGCGCGGGGCCTCGAGTCCGACCGGAGCGCGGCGTTCCGCGGCATCCTGCACCCGGCGTCCGGCTACTACGAACCGCACGAGGCACCGTCGCCCCTGCGCGGCGTCGAACTCATCCGACAGGCGGGCGGTGTGCCGGTCATCGCGCACCCGGCAGCCTCGTCGCGGGGGATCGTCATCGACGAGCCGATGCTCCGCGACCTCGTCGACGCCGGGCTCGGCGGGCTCGAGGTCGACCACCGCGAGAACCTGGCGCACGGCAAGCGCACCCTGCTCGACTGGGCGTCGCGCTACGGCCTGTTCGTCACCGGTTCGAGCGACTACCACGGCACGGGCAAGCCGAACCGGCTCGGCGAGCACCGGACGGCGCGGGTCGCGTTCGACGCCATCCTGTCCGAGGCCACCGGCAGCGCCCCCGTGGTCGGCCCCGGCTCGCGCCTGTCCTGACCCGAGGCTCGTCCCCACCGAAGCGACAGTTCTCGCTCGGCGCGGCCTGACCCCTCCGCGAAAGCGACAGATTCCCGCCGACGGTTCGCGGCAATCTGTCGCTTTCGCGGGGGCAGTCGGCAGGTGAGGACGACGAAGGGCCCGTCGCGTCAGCGACGGACCCTTCGGTCTGGAGGCGCTACTCGCCGTCCGACGAACCCTGCGGTGCCGAGGCGGTCGCCGAGGCATCGCCGGTGCCGGCTCCGCGACGGCGGCGACGGCGGCGACGCTTCGCGGCGCCGTCGGTGGTCCCGCCCTCGGTGGCCGACGAGTCGTCGGTGGGCGCGGAGGTCGGAGCCGCGGACTCGGTGGCGGGAGCCTGCGAGGCGGGCTGCTCCGAGCCTCCTGACCGGGTGCGGCTGCGCGACCGCGAACGCGACGCGTCACGCGGACCGGAGGCCGGACGGTCGCTGCTGCGCTTCTCGGCGGGGGCACCGGCCGACGCGGCGTGCGACGAGGCACCGGGCAGACGGCCCTTGGTGCCCTTCGGGATGTCGAGTTCCTCGAACAGGTGCGGCGACGACGAGTAGGTCTCGACGGGCTCGGGGATGCCGAACTCGAGGGCCTTGTCGATCAGCGTCCACTTGTGCAGGTCGTCCCAGTCGACGAACGTGACCGCGATGCCGGTCTTGCCGGCACGGCCGGTACGACCGGCGCGGTGCAGGTAGGTGTCCGGGTCGTCCGGGATCGTGTGGTTGATGACGTGCGTGACGTCGTCCACGTCGATGCCGCGGGCGGCGACGTCGGTGGCGATGAGCACATCACGCTTGCCGGCCTTGAAGGCGGCCATCGCGCGCTCGCGCTGCTCCTGGTTGAGGTCACCGTGCACCGCTGCGGCGTTGAACCCGCGGTCCTTGAGCTCCTCGACGAGCTTCGCCGCCGCACGCTTGGTGCGGGTGAAGATCACGGTCTTGCCGCGGCCCTCGGCCTGGAGGATGCGGGCGATGACCTCGTCCTTGTCCAGGGAGTGCGCGCGGTAGATGAGGTGCTTGATGTTGGCCTGCATGAGGCCCTCGTCCGGGTCGGTCGCCCGGATGTGCACCGGACGGCTCATGAACCGGCGGGCGAGGGCGACGATCGGCGCGGGCATCGTGGCCGAGAACAGCATCGTGTGCCGCACCTCGGGGATGGCCTGGAAGATGCGCTCGATGTCCGACAGGAAGCCCAGGTCGAGCATGCGGTCGGCCTCGTCGAGGACGACTTCCTGCACGTGGGACAGGTCGAGGAGTCGCTGGCGCTGCAGGTCGATGAGGCGCCCGGGCGTGCCGACGACGATCTGGGCGCCGGCCTTGAGCTGCTCGATCTGGCCCTCGTACGCCTTGCCGCCGTAGATCGCCGCGACGGTGGTCGGGCGGTTCGAGGTGGCGACCTCGAGGTCCTCGGTCACCTGGACCGCGAGTTCGCGGGTCGGGACGACGACGAGGGCCTTGACGCCGGGCGCCGGGTCGGCGCCGAGGCGCTGGATGAGGGGGAGGCCGAACCCGAAGGTCTTGCCGGTACCGGTCTTGGCCTGGCCGATGATGTCCTGGCCGGTGAGGGCGAGCGGGATCGTCTGCTGCTGGATCGGGAAGGGCTCGAGGATGCCCTTGCCCGCGAGCGCGTCGACGATGTCCTGCTCGATGGAGAGGTCTGCGAAAGTCAAAGAATCACCTTAGTTCTGGTGGAAGTCCGGGCCAGTCTACCGATGGGCGGGTGGAGCGGGGCGCGAGGCGGTTCCCGCTATGCTCTCCGGGTGGTGTCGTGGTGGAACCGGAAGCGCGCGGCGCAGCTCGCAGCAGCGTGGCTCGCGTCGCGGAACCCGCGCAACGCAAGCCAGGTCAAGCGTCTGGCGCTCGACGACGTCACCCCCGAGCTCGACGTCTACCTGGGCCAGGCCGCGTACCTGCAGCTCTCCGTCTACGAGACGATGGGTCGTGCCGGTGCCTCGGCGCCGACGCTGTCCGGTCGCTTGGTGACGGGTGTGCTCGCGACGACGGCGCTCGACCGGCACCGCACGATCGTCGCCGAGATCGAACGCAACGGGTCGGACCCGGCGGAACTGATGGCGCCGCACCGCGAGGCGATCGACCGGTTCCTCGAGCGCACGAGCGGCGCCGACTGGTACGAGTCGATGCTGACCGGCTACGTCACGGCCGGCATCCTGAACGACCTGTTCGGCAACCTGCTGCGGTCGCTGCCGAACGACGTGCGGCAGCGGTTGCGCTCCGTGTTCGACGCGCGTGAGGAACCCGCGGTCGTCGAGGAACTGACCGCCCGCATCGAGGACGACCCCGAGGTCGGTTCGCGCTTGGCGATGTGGGGCCGGCGTCTGGTCGGCGACACCCTGCTCGTGGCGCGGTCGGCACTGGCGTCGCACGCGCGCGAGGACCAGGAGCGGCTCGAGCCGGTCTGGACCGAACTGATCGCGGCGCACACCCGTCGAATGGACGCGCTCGGCCTGACGGCCTAGGCCCCGCGGGCCTTGAGTCGTTCGTAGTACTCGACGTCGCTCTTGTCGCGGCGCCTCCCGAGCAGCCACTCGACGACGAGGGCGACGACGCCCGCACCGACCAGGGCCACGACCCAGATCCAGGTGGCGTCGTACCGCCATCCGGCCCAGGTCAGCGCCTCCCACAGCACGGCAGCGGCGATGCCGCCCACGGCGGGCCCGATCAGGACGCCACGACTGGCACGCCACGGCAGGACCACGTGCGCGATCCCGCCGATGATCAGGCCGCCGAGGACGGCGAAGAGCAGTTCCACGTCGTCAGGCGACGAAGCCGATGCGGCGTGCCTCTTCCGCGCCGACCTCGACGTACGCCAGGGCGGCGACCGGAACGATGAAGCGACGGCCCTTCTCGTCCTGGAGCGACAGGTGCGTCGCCTTCGACGCGAGGGCCTCAGACACGGCCTTCTCGATCTCGTCGGCGGTCTGGGCGGTCTCGAACGCGATCTCGCGCGGGCTGTTGATGATGCCGATCTTGATGTCCACGAGCACAGCGTATCCGAGCGGTCCCGGAGGACATCGGACGTTCGCCGCGGGCGCACTCTGCGGCCCGGGTGCGCGCCGCGCCCGCGTCGGGCCGGGTGGTGTCGGCGGTCGTGGGTACCGTACGAGCGTGCCGCAGACCACGCTGACGCCAGCCCCCGCAGACGTCGGCGTCGCACGCGCCCTGGTCGACGACCCGTCCCAGACCGCCGTGCTCGCGCTGCCCGACGGCCGGCACGCGGCGGTCATCGGCGCTCCCGGCACGGGCAAGACGACCACGCTCGCCCGGCTCGTCGCCGACCGGTTGCGCCGACCGGACGCGATCAGCCCCGACGGGCACGCCACCGTGCTCGCGCTGACCTCGTCGCGGACCGCTGCCACGGCCCTCCGTGACCGCCTCGCCGCCGCCGTCGACCGCGTGGTGCCCGGAGCGCTCGCCCGGACCGTGAACTCGTTGGCCTTCCAGATCGTCGCGCACGCCGCCGCGGTCCAGGGGCAGGAAGCGCCCACGCTGCTGACCGGTGGCGAGCAGGACCGCATCATCGCCGACCTGCTCGCCGGTCACGAGCTCGACGGCACCGGTCCGAACTGGCCCGAACCCATCACCGCGGTGGTGCGCGAGCGCGCCGGGTTCCGGACCGCGCTGCGCGACGTCATGATGCGTGCGGTCGCGGCGGGCGTCGAGCCCGAGGACATGCGCGAGCTCGGCGACGAGGGCGGTCGACCCGAGTGGCGGGCCGTCGGTGACTTCGTCGACGAGTACCGGGCCTCGGTCACCGCGTTCCGCGCGACCAGCCTCGACTCCGGTGAGCTCGTCGCGTTCGCCACCGCCGCCGTGCTGCGCGGGGAACTCCCGGCGAGCATCGCCGCCCTCGGACTCATCGTGGTCGACGACACCCAGGAACTCGTCGAGGGCGAGGTGGCACTGCTCGGTGCGCTCGCCCGGTCCGGCGTGCAGGTCGTCGCGTTCGGCGACCCGGACATCGCCGCCTCGGCGTTCCGCGGGGCCGAACCGGACGTGCTCGGGCGCCTGGCCGTGCGGCTCGGCGTGGACCGCGTCGACGAACTCTTCCTCGGCACCGTGCACCGGTACCCCGCGCCGATCCGGTCGTTGGTCTCCGGGATCACGGGGCGCATCGGCACGGCAGCGGCCGGTCGGCAGCGCGCGGCGACGGCGAGCGACGAGGACGCCCGAGCCGACGCCGTCGTGCACCTCGAGGCGGCGAGCCGGTCGGCGCTGCTCGTGGCCGTCGCGCGGAGGCTCCGGGAGCACCGCCTGCTCGACGGTGTGCCGTGGCACCGGATGGCCGTCGTCACCCGCAGCGGCGCCGCGATCCCCGAGCTCGTGCGTGCGCTCTCGGTGGCCGAGGTCCCCGCGACCGCCGGTGCCGCGCCCGTCCGCCCCCGTGACGACTCGGCGGCGCGGGCACTGCTCGACGCCGCGGCGGTCGCCCTCGGGGTCCTTCCCCTCGACGCCGCCCTGGCCACCGCGTTCGCCACCGGGCCGCTCGGCGGACTCGACACCCTGGCGATGCGCCGGCTGCGGCTCGCCCTGCGGCGCGAAGAGCTCGCCGGCGACGGCACCCGCACGGCCGACGAACTCCTGATCGACGCGCTCGGTGCCCCGGAACGTCTGGCCACGGTCGACGCGGGCTTCGCCAGACGGGCGACCCGACTCGCGCGCAGTCTGGTGCAGGCACACGCCGACGCCGAGGCCGGATCGAGCATCGAGGAGATCCTCTGGGGCTTGTGGGAGCGCAGCGGCCTCGCGAAGTCGTGGGGCGGCCAGTCCGCAGCCGGCGGGGTCGGTGCCGGCGAAGCGGACCGGCACCTCGACGCCGTCGTCGGCCTGTTCACCGCCGCCAAACGGTTCGTCGAGCGCACCCCGGACGCCCCGGCCCGGGTGTTCGTCGACGACCTGCTCGGCGCCGACCTGCCCGAGGACTCCATCGGCCCCGACCGCACCGCCGGCCGGGTCCGGGTGCTCGCCCCCTCGGCGACGATCGGACTCGAGTGCGACGTCGTCGTGGTGCTCGGGCTGCAGGACGGCGTGTGGCCGAACACCCGGGTGCGCGGCAGTCTGCTCGATCCGGACGGCCTGGTCCGTGCAGCGTCGGGGGCCGAGCGTTCGCCGATCGACGACCGCGCCGCGGTGGTCGCCGACGAACTCCGCTTGTTCGCCCGCGCCGTCTCCCGCGCGACCACGCAGGTCGTGATCGGCACCGTCGCCAACGACGACGAGTCCCCGTCGCCGTTCGTCCGCCTGGTGCCGGTGCCGCCGGACCGGCAGCCGACCGTGCACCCGCTGTCCCTGCGCGGACTGGCCGGGTCCCTGCGACGTCGGGTCGTCCTGTCCGGCGACCACGAGGCCGCCTCGGCGTTGGCCCGGTTGGCCGAGGCCGAGGTCCCCGGGGCCGCACCGGACGACTGGTACGGCCTCGCCGAGCCCACCACCGACGAGCCGCTGGTCGACCTCGACGCCGAGCCGGTGCCCGAGGTCGAGGGCGGCGAACCCGTCGCCCCGACCGTGTCCGTCTCGCCGTCGCGCATCGGCACGTTCGAGGAGTGCCCGGTGCACTGGTTCGTGCAGACCTTCGGCGGCGGTGCGCCGAGTCCGGCGATGGGGATCGGCACGATCGTGCACGAGGCGATGGAGCACGCGACCGAGATCGACGTCGAGTCGCTGTGGGAGCGGGTCGAGGCCCGGTGGGACGAACTGACCTTCGAGTCGCCGTGGGTGGCCGATCGGGAACGCGCACGCACCCGCCGCATGATCGAGGGGCTCAGCGACTACCTGCGGACCTTCGCGGGCGCCGGCCGCCGGTTGCTCGGCGCCGAGACCTCGTTCGCCCTGGTTACCGGCCCCGCCCGGATGCGCGGCAGCATCGACCGCATCGAGGTCGACCCCGAGGGCCGCGTCAGCGTCGTGGACCTCAAGACCGGACGCTCGATGCCGAGCGAGAAGAACGACATGCCGGAGCACCCGCAGCTCGGCGCGTACCAGCTGGCGATCGAGGACGGCGCGGTCGAGGGTGTTCCGGCCGGCTCGCCCATGACGGACGCCCGACTCGTGTTCGTGCAGAACCCCCGCGGCGGGCAGGCCTACTCGGAGCGCACCCAGCACGCGTTCGACGCCGAGGCGCGCGACGCCTACCGGGAGCGCCTGCACGGGGTCGCGCGCGGCATGGCCGGACGGACCTTCCTGGCGAACGTGGACGACCACTGCGAGAAGGCCCGGACCGGCGTCGAGTGCCGCATCCACGTGGTCTCGGAGGTGACCTGGTGACCGACACGACCGGCACGACCGACGCGACGGGCTCGACGGGCACGACGGACGTCCTCGTTGCGCCTGTGGTCCGGCACGGCGCCGACGCCATCGCCGACGCCCTCGGCCGCCCGCGCCCGACCGCACAGCAGCGCGCCGTCATCGAGTCCCCGCTCACCCCCGCCCTGGTCGTCGCCGGAGCCGGCAGCGGCAAGACCGAGACGATGGCGTCGCGGGTGGTCTGGCTGCTCGCGAACGGCATGGTCCGCCCCGACGAGGTCCTCGGCCTGACCTTCACCCGCAAGGCCGCCGGCGAGCTCTCGGTGCGCATCAACGACCGCATCCGTGCACTCGAGGACGTCGGCCTGATCACCCCGGGCGACGCCTTCGAAGCGCCCACGGTGTCGACCTACAACGCGTTCGCGAACGCCGTCTTCCGCGAGAACGCCCTGCTCGTCGGCCGCGACGGCGAGTCCCAGGTCCTGACCGAACCGTCCGCCTGGCAGCTGGCCCGCCGCGTCGTGGTGGCCGCGCGTGACGACCGACTGGCCGGACTCGACCGCGACGTCGACACGCTCACGGCGGCCGTCGTGGCGCTCGCCGGGGCCACGTCCGAGCACCTCGTCGAACCCGAGGACCTCCGCCGGTTCGCCGTCGAGTTCTCCGACCTGCTCGAACTGCCCGGCAACCGTGGCAAGCCGTACAAGGCGATCACCGACGCCGTCGCTGCGATCGGTGCGCTGGAGCCCCTGGCCGACCTGGTCGCGGAGTTCCGACGGCAGAAGGTCGACCGCGGCTTCGTCGAGTTCTCCGACCAGATCGCCCTGGCGCTCGCCGCGGCCGAGTCCGCGCCGCGGGTGGTCACGGACCTGCGGCAGCGGTTCGGCGTCGTGCTGCTCGACGAGTACCAGGACACCTCGGTGGTGCAGACCCGGTTCCTCGCCCGGCTGTTCCGCGGGCACTCGGTGATGGCCGTGGGCGACCCGCACCAGTCGATCTACGGGTTCCGCGGTGCGAGCGCCGCGAACCTCGCACGCTTCCCGCACGACTTCGGCGGCACCGAGCCGGATGCGGTCCGGCCCGTGACGTTCGCGCTGTCGACGAGCTGGCGGAACCCGGTCGACGTCCTCGCGGGAGCGAACGCGATCGTGGCGCCGCTGTCCGAGGCATCCGAGGTCGACGTCGAGCGCCTGTCACCGCGACCCGGTGCGGACGCCGGGACGGTCCGGGCGGTGTTCCCGGAGACCCTGCCAGAAGAGGCCGACGAGGTCGCCGCCTGGTTCCAAGGCCACCGGAAGCGGAACCCGACCGGGTCGATGGCCCTGCTGCTCCGTGCCCGCAAGGACCTGGCGTCGTTCACCGCGGCGCTCGGAGCGCGCGCGGTGCCCTTCCACGTGCTCGGCACCGGCGGTCTGCTCCAGCGCCCCGAGATCGTGGACCTGGTCGCGTGCCTGCGGGTGCTGCACGACCCGGCTGCCGGCAACGACCTCATCCGGTTGCTCGCGGGTGCCCGGTGGCGGGTGGGCGCGGCGGACGTCGTCGCCCTGCACCACCTCGCGCGGTGGCTGTTCCAGCGCGACCACACGCAGCAGCGGCTCGACGACGAGCTGACGGCGGCGTTCCGCGCCTCGGTGGCTGCGGGCGAGCACGGTTCGATCGTCGACGCCCTGGACTTCGTGGCGACCGCACCGGACGAGCACGGCGCGCTCGAGGGCATCACGCCCGCCGGCCGCAGCCGGATGCGGGCGCTGGGCACGCAGCTCGCGATGCTGCGGTCGCGGGCCGGCAGCGACCTGGTCGACTTCGTGACGCTCGTGGTGCAGGAGATGCGGCTCGACATCGAGGTCGCGGCGCACGAGCAGGGCAGCGGGGCGTACCTCGACGCCTTCATCGACGAGCTCGCCGGGTTCGTGTCCACCGACGACCGTGCCGACCTCGGCTCCTTCCTGGGGTGGATCGACGCCGCCGCCCGCCGTGACGACATGGGCCCGCGCTCCGAGGAACCCGAAGCCGGCACGGTCCAGATCCTGACGATCCACGGGTCGAAGGGCCTCGAGTGGGACGCCGTCGCGGTGCCGCGCATGGTCGAGGGCGGACTGCCCGCGCGGCCGCAGGAGGGCTCGTCCGGGTGGCTCGGCTTCGGCCGGTTGCCGTACGAGTTCCGGGGGGACGGCGCCGAGCTGCCGAGCCTGGCGTGGCGCGGGCAGGAGACCCAGAAGGACGTCACGACCGCGATCGACGCCTTCAAGGAGCAGGTGAAGGCCCGCAACGAGGACGAGGAACGCCGACTCACGTACGTCGCGCTGACCCGTGCCCGCCACGACCTGCTCGTGTCCGGTTCGTTCTGGGCCGGCGGCGTGCGCCCCACCGAGCCGAGCCGGTACCTGCACGACCTGGTCGAGGCCGGGGTCGTCGACGGCACCGCGATCCCGGAGACCACCGTGCACGACGAGAACCCCCTCGGCGAGGACGGCGCCCAGCAGCTCTGGCCGCACGTGCCGTTCGGGCAGCGGGCGCCCCGGGTGCTGGCGGCGGCCGAGCGGGTCCGGAACGCCAACCCCGGTGCCTCCGGCCGGTACGCGGCCGACATCGACCTGCTGCTCGCCGAACGACGTGCGACCCGGAACGCGAAGCACGCGGTCGTGGTCCCGCACCGCGTGCCGGCCTCCGGCTTCAAGGACTACCTCACCGAGCCGGACACGGTGGCCGAACGCCTGCGGCGGCCGATGCCGGAGCGTCCGTACCGAGCGACCCGGCTCGGCACGCTCTTCCACCAGTGGGTGGAGCAGCGTGCCCGGACGGGCGGGTCGCTCGAGACGCTCGACGTGTGGGGCGACGAGCTCGACCTCGACGCCGACGACCTGGTCGACGCCTCGCCGGACGCAGTGGTCACGGACGACGACGCCCGACGACTGGCCGACTTCCAGGCCACCTTCGCCCGCTCACGGTGGGCCGGCCGCACGCCGGTCGAGGTCGAGCGCGAGATCCACATCCCGTTCCTCGGGCACAGCGTCGTCTGCAAGCTCGACGCCGTCTACGAGATCGACGGGCGTGCCGAGGTCGTCGACTGGAAGACGGGCAAGGCGCCGTCCGGTGCCGACGACCTGGCCCGACGGACGCTGCAGCTCGCCCTGTACCGGGTGGCCTACGCCGAGTTCACCGGTCGACCGCTCGACCAGGTCGACGCCGTGTTCTACTTCGTCGCGGACGACCTCGAGGTGCGCCCGACCGAGCTGCTCGACCGTGCTGGACTCGAGCGCGCCTGGACGGCCGCGATCGGCTGACGGACGAGGGGTCGCGACACCCCGCGGCGTGCACGGCGACCGGTCACAGGCAGTCAGCGCGAGGCTCGACGGCCGACGGTTCGTGGCCGGTCGGTGCTCGGATGGCAGGGAGTCGTGACCGCTCGGTGCCGGACGCCGGCGGGGAGCGCGCCGCGCCCAGCCAGCCACCCTGGAGGCCCGGTGCCGGTCTCGCGGACCGGCCCTGGGCCTCCAGGCAGTCGCGCCCACCGCCCAGCGCGACCGCCACTGGTCACGACAGCCCGTCGGCGGATGCGGACTGGTCGTGGACGGTCGCTCGAACACGGGGCGGACGACGTTGCGTGACCGCTCGGCAGAGGTGAGCGCGGTACACGAGCCGGAACGTCGGAGCGGGGGTCAGCCGTGTCGGCGTTCGGTCGACGACAGCAACTGCTCGACCTCGCCGATCTCCATCGTCTCGGGGGACACCGACTGCAGCGGTTCCGCGCTCGGCGCGTGCACCGCGTCGACCAGCCGGTGCATCATGGCGACCGCGTCGTCGACGACCTCGGTGCTCTTCGCCTGGACGCCGTGCAGCAGCCAGTGCGCCGTCTCGAGTTCGTGGTGCACCCGGGCGCGCTGTGCGAGCTGACGGTCGCGTCCGCCGCCGTTCGCCTCGTAGGCGCTCAGGACGGTGTCGAAGGCGTCGCGTCGGCCGGCGAGCACCCAGGCGAGGTCCTTCGCCGGGTCGCCGAGTCGGAGCTCGCCCCAGTCGAGGATCCCGCTGACGGAGTCGCCGTCGACGAGCAGCACGCCGGTGCCGATCGATCCGTGCACGACGGTGGGGGTGAACTGCCACAGCTGCTGGTCGCGCGCGGCACCCTCCCACCGTTCGACCAGGGCGGCGGGCACGAGCTTGGTGGCGACGGCGCGGTCCATCACGGACACGGCGGAGCGCAGCACCTCGAACGGGGTGAGCGACGGCAGGCCGGCGTCCGAGACGAAGCTCGTCGGCAGCTGGTGGATCGCGGCGAGGGCGCGGCCGACGCTCGTGGCGAGCTCGGGGCGCTCGGCGAACGACGCGAGCGTCGGGTGCGCGCCCGGCAGCCGGGTGGTGACGATGGCGCGGGTCGATCCGATCGGCGCCTGACCGCGGTACTCGGCCACACCGAACGGGAGGCGCGTGCGGATCCCGGCGCTCAGCGCACGGATCGCGACGAGGTCGGCCGACTGCCGGGCTTCCGCCCGCTGGTTCCGGGGACGTCGGATGACCGTCAGGGCGCCGTCGGCGTCGCGGAGGAGAGCCGACTCGTAGTCGCCGGCCGCGGCCGAGCCGAGCGTGCGCGTGCCCGTGACGACGAGACCGGGCACGGCCGTCGTCGCCAACGCGGCTAGAGTGAACTGGGATCCCGCCATGCCCCTCAGGGTAGGTGCGTGACGCCTGCACCGGTGCACGCCACGCTGTTCCCGAAGCCTTCCCAGTACGCCTTGCCGCACGCCCCGCCCGCACGCCCCGCCCGCAGGCCTCGCCTGCACCTGAACCGAGGAGCCCTCTGCCGTGACCGTCGAGTTCGCCTCCCGGCTCCCGCTGTCCCGCAACGAACTCGACCGCGACGCCGAGTTTCGCACGACGCCGGACCTCGACCGGGTCCTGCGCGAGGACTCCGCGACCCGGTACCTGCCGGTGCACGGCTCGGAGATGCTCCGGAACGCCGACGGAACCCTGCGGTTCGTGATCGCGGCCGACGTGCCGGACGGCACCGTGACGCTGTACCTCGGCCGCGCCGTGTCCGACGCTGCCGACGCCCCCGCCGGCACCCGCTTCGTCGCGGCCCTCGTCGACGACGCCACCGCGTCGGCCATCGAACCGTCCGACGACGCGTGGGAGAGCCTGCGCATGTTCGGCACCGAGCTGTCCCCGCGCGACCAGGGCCTGGCCGTCGAGGCCGTGGCGATGGCGAACTGGCACGCCGTCCACGGCTTCTCGCCCCGCACCGGGTCCGCGACCGACGTCGTCACCGGCGGGTGGGTGCGCCGCGACCCTGAAGGACACGAGCACTTCCCGCGTACCGACGCCGCGATCATCGTCGGTGTCGTCGACGCCGACGACCGCATCCTGCTCGGCTCGAACGCCGCGTGGGACGCCGACCGCTACTCGCTGCTCGCCGGGTTCGTCGAACCGGGGGAGTCGCTCGAGGACGCCGTCCGCCGCGAGGTCTTCGAGGAGTCCGGCGTGCACGTCGAGGAGCCCGAGTACCTCGGCTCGCAGCCGTGGCCGTTCCCCGCGTCGCTGATGGTCGGCTTCCGTGCCCGCGCAGTGGACGGCGACCCGTCCACTGCCCGGCCCGACGGCGTCGAGATCCTCGACGTGCGCTGGTTCTCGCGCGAGGACATCCGGGAGCGCGCGGGGGACACCCTGCTGCTGCCCGGTCGGACCTCGATCGCCCGCGCCATCATCGAGGAGTGGTACGGCGGGCCGCTGGACCTGCCGTGAGCAGTGCTGGTGGTGGGCCGGTGCCGGCTGGCGCTGGTCCGGGCGGTTCGAGCGGTTCGGCCGGTTCGGCCGGTTCGGCCGGTTCGGCCGGTTCGGCCGAGGTCCGTCCGCCGTCGCCCGATGAACTCCTCGCCGCTCTCGACACCGAGCAGCGCACCGTCGCCCGGACCCTGCTCGGCCCCGTCGCGGTCCTGGCGGGCGCCGGCACCGGCAAGACCCGTGCGATCACCCACCGCATCGCCTACGGCGTCGCGACCGGCACCTACGCACCGAACCACGTCCTCGCGCTGACGTTCACCACCCGCGCCGCCGGGGAGCTGCGGTCGCGACTCCGCTCGCTCGGCGCCGGCACGGTGCAGGCGCGCACCTTCCACGCTGCGGCGATGGCGCAGCTCAGCTACTTCTGGCCGGACACCGTCGGCGGGCACGCGCCGAAGATCGTCGAGTCCAAGGGCCGGATGATCGCGCACGCCGCGGACACCGTCGGGATGTCGGTCGACACCCCGGTGCTGCGCGACCTGGCCGCCGAGGTCGAGTGGCGCAAGGTGCAGATGCTCTCGCTCGAGGAGTACGAGGCCGCCGCCGCCGAACGGGTGATGCCGCGCGACACCTCGCCGCGCCGGGTGATCGACCTGATGAAGGCCTACGAGCGCCTGAAGGACGACCGCCGACAGCTCGACTTCGAGGACGTCCTGCTCGCCACGCTCGGCATGGTCGAGTCGGAGCCGCGGGTGGCGTCCTACGTGCGGCAGCAGTACCGGTTCTTCGTCGTCGACGAGTACCAGGACGTCTCGCCCGTGCAGCACGACCTGCTGCGGGCCTGGCTCGGCGGCCGCGACGACCTGTGCGTCGTCGGCGACGCCAGCCAGACGATCTACTCGTTCGCCGGTGCGTCGAGTGACTACCTGCTCGGCTTCGGCTCGGAGTTCCCCCGCGGCTCGGTCGTGCGACTCGAGCGGAACTACCGCTCCACCCGCGAGGTCGTGCACGCCGCCAACGCCCTGATGCGCGGGCAACCGGGCGCGCTCGACCTGGTCGCCCAGACGGAAGAGTCCGGTCCCGACCCCGTCGTGGTGCCGTGCGTGCACGACGGCGACGAGGCGCAGACCATCGCCCGACGGATCGCGGAACTCGTCGCCGGCGGAGCGTCGTACGGCGACTGCGCGGTGCTGTTCCGCGTCGGCGCCCAGTCCGCGGCCCTCGAGTCCGCGCTCGGCCGCAACGGCATCCCCTACCGGGTGCAGGGCGGCACGCGCTTCTTCAACCGGCCCGAGGTCAAGCTCGCGGTGCACCACATGCGCGGCGAGGCGATCCGGCAGACCGACGACGAACTGACCCGCCGTGTCCGCCTCGTGCTGCAGGTCAGCGGGTGGACGTCGACCGCCCCCGAGGGCACCGGTGCCGTCCGCGAGCAGTGGGAAGCCCTGCAGGCGATCATGGGCCTGGCCGAGGACGCCCCCGCCGGCACGACCATGCAGCAGTTCACCCAGGACCTGGTGGACCGTGCCGCGACCCACCACGAGCCCGAGGTCGACGCCGTGACCCTGGCGACCCTGCACTCGTCCAAAGGGCTCGAGTGGCCGAACGTGGTCATCGCCGGCGCCGCCGAGGGCCTCTTGCCGATCTCGCACGCCACCACCGACACCGAGGTGGACGAGGAACGTCGCCTGTTCTACGTCGGCCTGACCCGCGCCCGGCGGACCGTGACGATCACGTGGTCGAGACAGGGTTCCACGCGTGGGGGAGCCCGCGCTCCGAGTCGGTTCCTGGCAGCGCTCGGCACGCGCACCGCGGATGGGGCGGCACCGACCACCGGCTGACGGCCAGGTCGTCGCGGTCGAACACCACCTGGTCCGGGTCGGCACGTTGCGACCGGAGCGGCAGGCGCTGCACGAGCAGCCGGGTGGTGGCCGCGGCCACCGCGGCGGACCGCCACGGTGACAGCGGCGCCGGTGGTCGTCCCCACAGCTGCGACGCGATCGCCGGCCACGCCGGGTCGTCGTCCACGCGTGCGAACTCGGCGCACTGGAGGCACGGGCCGGCCCCCGGGACCACGAACGGCCCGAGGCGGATGCGGCCGTCGCCCACCACGACCGCCAGGTGCGGCACGCCCCTGCGGGTCCAGGCGGCGCGGAGCGCCGGGTCGACGACGTGGTCGGCGACCACCACGGCGAGCCGGGGTTCGTGCTCCGGCAGGTCGACGGGGCCGCCCCGCGGGGACGAGGTCCGGGCGACGGTCACGCCCTCGCCGGACAGGTGCGCCGCGATCGTGTCCGCCAACCCGCCGGCCCCGTGCACCTCGACCCGTTCGAGCGGTTCGGGCAGGACGTCGATCACCGCGGGGGACGCCGCACCGAGCACGCGCGCGGCGACGTCCGGTGGGCAGCCCGAGGTGACGGCGAGGCCGTTCAGCGCTTCGCGCCCCGTCTCGCGCCGCAGGGCACTGAGGAACCGTTCCTCGCCCGTGGTCGGGACGTCGACGACGGCACGAGGCGGATCGACTCCGAGCTGCACCGTCGTCGGGTCGCGCCAGACGAACTCGAGTGTCGGATCGATGCGGATGCCCATGACCCCACGGTGCCCGAGTCGGGGGCACGCGTGGGGCCGGGTGGTGGATCTGTGGAGAACTCGGCGGTGCCGGACTCAGCGGGGCTGGTCGCCGGGGCGGTCCTCGTCGGTGCCTGTCTCGTCGGTGCCCCTTCCGTCGGTGCCCGTCTCGCCGGTGCCTGTCTCGTCGGTGCCCGGGGCGCCGTCGTCGATCCGGCCGGACTCGTCCTCGTGCGGACGGGCGCCGGTGGCGTCGTTGAGCAGGTCCTCGAGCGCCTTGTCGAACGCGTCGTCCTCCTCGGTCTGCGCGGGGTTCCGCAGACGGGCGACCAGGGCGTCGGGTGCGTCGACGTCGTCGGACGTGGGGACCAGGTCGAAGTGCGACCAGAGTGCGTCACGCTGCTCGGCTCCGAGCTCGTCCGTCACCCGCTGCCACATCGCGGCGGCCTCGCGTAGACGGCGGGGTCGCAGTTCGAGGCCGACGAGCGTCGCGAACGCGGACTCGGCGGGTCCTCCGGCTGCACGGCGACGACGGACCATCTCGGCGATGGCACCGCTCTTCGGCAGCCGGACGGTGGCGGCGGCGGTCACCGTGTCGACCCAGCCCTCGACGAGCGCGAGCATGGTCTCGAGTCGTGCCAGCGCAGCATCCTGCTCGGGCGTGCGCGGCGGGATGAGCGCGCCCGAGGCGAGCGCGTCCCGCAGCTGCTCCTGGTTGGTCGGGTCGATGTCCGCGGCGAGCTCCTCGACGCGGTCGAAGGGGATGTGGATGCCCCGTGCGTATTCCGTGATCGACGAGATGATGTGCAGTCGCAGCCACCGTGCCGAGCGGAAGAGCCGTGCGTGGGCGAGTTCGCGGACCGCCAGGTAGATGCGGACCTCGTCCTCGGAGACGTCGAGTCCCTCGGCGAACTCGGCCACGTTCTGCGGCAGGAGTGCGGCGACCTGCTCGTCCAGCAGCGGGACACCGACGTCGCCGCCGGACACGACCTCCTTCGACAGCTGGCCGACGACCTGGCCGAGCTGGATGGCGAAGAGGGCACCGCCGACGCCGCGCATCGCCTTCGAGACGTCACCGAGCATCGCCTTGAGTTCTTCGGGAGCACGCTGGTCGATGGCCTCGGTCAGCGCATCGGCGATGCTGAACGCGACGGGCTCGGCGATCTGGGTCCACACCGGAACCGTCGCCTTCGCCCACTGCTCCCGCGTGTACAGGCTCGGGGTGGCGGTGAGCTCGGCCACGGTCGTGACCTCGTCCAACCAGAGGGCTGCGACCTGGAACGCCTGGTCGGCCGCCTGCGAGGCCACCGGGTCGACGGCGTGGCCGCCCTCCCGGGCGATCGCGGTGGCGCGCTCGGCGGTCGCGGAGAAGTCGATGCCGTCGCCGCCGGACTGCGCGGCACGCTGCAGCTGGCTCATCAGGTTCGCGACGAAGGCCGGGTCGTTCGGCAGGCCGGCTGCACCGGCGAGCTGCGACGGGTCGATCTGGCCCTCGCCCGAGAGCAGCTTGCGCAGCATCTCCTGGAAGTCGTCGTCCGGCCCCGGCTGTGGTTCATCAGGCATGCCGACTACGCTAATCGCTGCTCACGGGGCCGCACCTGGGATGCCCCCGTGGGAACGCCCGAACCGCTGCGCCGAGGGCGAACAGTCCCGCCGCACGGCGCGGACGACCGCCCCGCCGTCAGGCCCGGCGACCGCCCCTGGAAGGACCCCGCGTGACCCTCTTCACCCCCGCGCCCCGTCGTCGTTCGCGTGCCAGGACCGTCGGGTGGGCGTTCGTGATCGGTGCCGTCGTGCTGGGGATCCTGGCGAGCGTGCTGCCGAGCCCGTACCTGATCGAGGTCCCCGGACCGGTCTACAACACCATCGGGACCCAGAAGCAGGGGACGGGCAAGGACGCGAAGGACGTCAAGCTGATCCAGGTCTCCGGGCACGAGACCTACCCCACCGCCGGTGCGCTCGACATGCTGACGGTCGGCATCCAGGGCGACGCGACGAACCGCCCGTCGTGGACCAGCGTCGTCCGGGCGATCTTCACGAAGTCCGAGGCCGTGATCCCGGTCGAGGCGATCTACCCGACCGGCACGACGACCGAGCAGGTGAACCAGCAGGACTCCGCCGACATGCAGGCGTCGCAGCAGTCCGCGGTGGCCGCAGCACTGATCCAGCAGGGGAACGACCTGCCGACCGAACTCGAGGTCGGTACCGTGCAGCCCGGCTCGGCTGCCGACGGCCCGATCGAGAAGGGCGACGTCATCACGGCCTTCGACGGCACCTCGCTCACGACGAACGCCGACGCCACCTCGCTGCGGGAGCTCGTCGCGAAGCACGGCACGTCGACCCCGGCCACCGTCACCATCGAGCGCGACGGTGCGACGAAGGACGTCCGGGTGACCCCGCGCGACGAGCAGGGCACCGCGCTCCTGGGCGTCGGCGTCACGGAGAAGTACGACTTCCCGTTCGACGTCTCGATCAAGCTGCAGGACGTCGGTGGCCCCTCGGCCGGCATGATGTTCGCGCTCGGGATCATCGACGAGATCACACCCGGCAAGCTCAACGGCGGCAAGCACGTCGCGGGGACGGGCACGATCACCGCCGACGGCGAGGTCGGAGCCATCGGCGGCATCCGGCAGAAGCTCTACGGAGCGCGGGAAGCGGGGGCGACGGTGTTCCTCGCCCCGGCCGACAACTGCGGCGAGGTCGTCGGGCACGTGCCGGACGGGCTCGACGTCTACAAGGTGTCGACGCTCGACCAGGCCGTCACCGACCTGCAGACGATCGCCGACGGGAAGAGCACCGCGAAGCTCGCCCGCTGCGGTTCCTGACCGGGTTCCTGAGTCCTCGCACAGTTTCACAGTCCGCCCGGTCCAATAGGATCAGTGCACTGACGGCCCGCCGCGAGCCGGGCCCGCCGGTCCGACACGTCTGGAGCACATCAAGTGACGACAACCTCGTCCACCTCGGGGCGGCGTTCGCCGCGGGTCCCGATCGTGGTCACGATCATCGTGCTGGCCGCACTGGTGATCGGCTTCTTCATCTTCGCCAGCCTGTACACCGACTACGCGTGGTTCGCGCAGCTCGGGTTCCAGCAGGTCCTCACGACGCGGTGGATCGCAGGGACCGTGATGTTCCTCGCGGGCTTCCTGGGAATGGCGATCCCGGTCTTCCTGAGCATCGGACTGGCCTTCCGGTACCGCCCGGTCTACGCGAAGCTCAACTCGCAGCTGGACCGGTACCAGCAGGTCATCGAACCGCTGCGCCGCGCCGTCATGATCGGCATCCCGGTGGTGCTCGGCATCTTCGCCGGGCTGTCGACCTCGGGGCGCTGGAGCATGGTGCTCGAGTACTTCAACCGGACCCCGTTCGGCAAGACGGACCCGCAGTTCGGCCTGGACATCGGCTTCTACGTCTTCGAGCTGCCGTTCTGGCGCTCGATCGTGGCGTACTCGTCGGCCGTGGTGCTGATCGCGGGGCTCGCCGCCCTCGCCGCCTGCTACCTGTACGGCGCGCTGCGCTTCGGGGGACGTGAAGTCCGGATCTCCCGTGCCGCGCGCATCCAGCTCGCCGTCACCGCTGCGCTCTACATCGCGCTGCAGGCCGTCAGCCTGTGGCTCGACCAGTACGCGGCGCTCACCAAGTCGAACTCGCTCATCACCGGTGCGCAGTACACCGAGGTCAACGCGGTCATCCCGGGTCGCGAGATCATGGCGGGCATCGCGGCGATCGTCGCGATCCTGTTCATCGTCACCGCGGTCATCGGCCGCTGGCGCATCTCGATCGTCGGCACCGGCCTGCTGCTCGTCGCCGCGATCGTCATCGGGGGCATCTACCCCTGGATCGTCCAGCGCCTGCAGGTCAAGCCCTCGGAGCGTACCTACGAGTCCGCGTACATCGAGCGGAACATCAAGGCCACGCGGGACGCCTACGGTGTCTCCGACGTCAAGGAACAGAACTACGACGCCACGACCGAGGCCAGCTCCGGCGCCCTCGCGCAGGACGCCCAGACGACGGCGAACATCCGCCTCATCGACCCGAAGATCGTCTCCGACACCTTCAGTCAGCTGCAGCAGTACCGGCAGTACTACCAGTTCCCGGACGAGCTCGACGTCGACCGGTACGACGTCAAGGGCGAGACCGAGGACACCGTCATCGCGGTGCGCGACATCGACCTCGACGGTCTGAGCTCGGCCGCGAACACCCAGTACAACCGGGCGTTCGTGTACACCCACGGCTACGGCGTGACCGCGGCCTTCGGCAACCAGCGCGCGAGCGACGGCAAGCCGGTCTTCCTCGAGTCGGGCATCCCCTCGAACGGTGCGCTGGGTGACTTCCAGCAGCGCGTGTACTTCGGCGAGACCTCGCCGGCGTACTCGATCGTCGGCGCGCCGAAGGGTTCGAAGGACGTCGAGCTCGACTACCCGTCCGGATCCGACGACGACAACGGCGGCAACGCCACCACGACGTACTCCGGCGACGGCGGACCGAGTGTGGGCAACTTCTTCAACCGACTCGTCTACGCGGCGAAGTTCCAGTCGGAGCAGGTCCTGCTGTCGGACGCGGTCAACAAGGACTCGCAGATCCTCTACGACCGCGACCCGATCACGCGTGTCCAGAAGGTCGCGCCGTACCTGACGGTCGACAGCGACGCCTACCCGGCGATCGTCGACCACCGCATCCAGTGGGTCGTCGACGGCTACACGACGAGCGACGCCTACCCGTACTCGCAGAGCCAGAGCCTGTCGGACAGCATCGCCGGTTCGGAGTCCTCGGCGTACCGCACCGACCAGGTCAACTACATCCGCAACTCGGTGAAGGCCACGGTCGACGCCTACACGGGCAAGGTGACCCTCTACGCGTGGGACACCAAGGACCCGGTGCTGAAGACGTGGGAGAAGATCTTCCCGACGTCGGTCAAGTCGGTGTCGAGCATGAGCGCCGAGCTGCTGGACCACGTCCGCTACCCGACGGACCTGTTCAAGGTGCAGCGGTCGATCCTCGGCACCTACCACGTGACGAACGCGAACTCGTTCTACTCGGGTGACGACGCGTGGAACACACCACAGGAGCCCACCACCACGGGGTCGACCGACACGGATGCGAGCGCCGCCGACACGTCGACGACCACCAACGCCCTGGGCGCGCAAACGACGACGACCGCGAGCAAGGCGAACCTGCAGGATCCGTACTACCTGACGATGAAGGTGCCGGGGCAGGAGACCGCGTACAACCTGTACACGACCTACATCCCCCAGCAGTCCGCCGGTGCGAACAACCGCAACGTGCTGACCGGCTACCTGGCCGCCGACTCCGACGCGGGAGGTGCGGGCAAGGGCAAGAAGGCGTCGGGCTACGGCAAGCTCACGTTGTTGACGATGCCGAAGACCGACAACATCCCGGGCCCGGCGCAGGTGCAGAACCTGTTCAACTCGGACACCACGGTGTCGCAGGAGCTGAACATCCTGAAGCGCGGCAACTCGACGGTGAAGCAGGGCAACCTGCTCACCCTTCCGGTCGGCGGCGGCTTCCTGTACGTGCAGCCCGTGTACGTGCAGTCGACGTCGAGCGGTTCGTACCCGCTGCTGCAGAAGGTGCTCGTCGCGTTCGGCGACAAGATCGCGTTCGAGGACACCCTCGACGAGGCACTCAACTCGCTGTTCGGCGGTGACTCGGGTGCTGCTGCCGGAGACTCCGATGCCAGTGGTTCGGGGAGCGACTCCGGTTCGTCCGGGTCGGGCTCGTCCGACTCCGGTTCCGACTCGGGCTCCGGGTCGACCGGTGGCTCGACCGGTTCGGGCACCACGGACAACGACGCACTGCAGCAGGCGCTGTCCGACGCGAACGACGCCCTGCAGGACCGTCAGCAGGCCTACGCCGACAACGACCTGGTCGCTGCAGCCGAGGCCGACAAGCGCCTGCAAGAGGCGATCGAGGCCGCGACCGCAGCCGAAGACGGCAGCTGACACGCCGTGGCGGGGCACACGATTTGTGCCCCGCCACGACCGTGTGTAGGCTATTCAATGTGCCGCGGGGTGGAGCAGTTCGGTAGCTCGCTGGGCTCATAACCCAGAGGTCGTAGGTTCAAATCCTGCCCCCGCAACCAAGCGTCACACGAAAGCCCCGGTCCGAAAGGACCGGGGCTTTCCTCGTTCCCGGGATCCTCCACGCCGGAACGCTCCGCAGTGCGCCGGTACGCTCGGCGGATGGGCACCCTCACGATCGCCGCCGCGCAGTTCGCTCCCGTGGACGACCCGGTGGCCAACCTCGAGACCGTCCGGACCGCGGCGGTCGACGCAGCGGCGCGGGGAGCGGCGCTGCTCGTCACGCCGGAGTACTCGTCGTACTTCACCGCCGACATCGACGACCGGTTCGTCGCCGCAGCGCAGCCGCTCGACGGCCCCTTCGTGTCAGGGCTGCGCGACATCGCCCGCGACACCGGTGTCGCACTGATCGTCGGGATCGCCGAGACGACCGACGCCGAGACGACCGACGCCGAGTCGACGGAAACAGCGACGACCGACGCAGCGACCGCGGACGAACCCACGCGCTTCCGCAACACCCTGGTGGCAGTGCTCCCCACCGGCGAGCTTGCGGCGACCTACCGGAAGGTGCACCTCTACGACGCCTTCGGGTCGCGGGAGTCCGACCGCATCGAGTCCGGCGACCCGGAGCAGCTGCCGGTCTTCGAGTTCGAAGGCCTCCGGATCGGGCTCGAGACCTGTTACGACCTGCGTTTCCCCGAGGTCACCCGCCGGCTGGCAGCGCCCGAGCACGGTGCGGCCGACGTCGTCGTGCTGCCGGCCGAGTGGGTGCGTGGCCCCGGCAAGGAACACCACTGGCGGACCCTGCTCACCGCGCGGGCGATCGAGAACACCGTCTGGGTCGTCGGTGTCGGCCAGACGCCGCCGATCGGCATCGGGGCCTCGGTGGTGCTCGACCCCTCCGGTGTCGCCGTGGCGTCGGCCGGCTCTGCGCCCGGCACGCTCGTCGCGACCGTCGACACCGCTGTGACCGAGGCGGTCCGGCAGGTCAACCCGTCGCTGGCACTCCGCCGGTACGACGTCGCGCTGCGCGCCCGGCCTGGAGGCACGGCTCGCCCCTGACCGGCAGGTCCCGTCCGATCCGTGGTCGCGACTGCGCCGGTGGCGGGATCGGGCTCAGGACGGCGCGTGGAGGCTTGCCAGGCGGCCGGCGGCGTCCTCGAGGACGGAACGCCGCTTGCAGAATGCGAAGCGCACGAGGGACCGGTAGCCCGCGGCGTGGTCGGGCCGGACGAAGGCCGACACCGGTACGCCGACGACCCCGGCCAGGGCGGGCAGTTCGAGGCAGAAGGCCCGCGCATCGTCGTACCCGAGCGGCGCGGTGTCGGCGATCACGAAGTACCCGCCGTCCGGCCGCATGACGTCGAAGCCCGCTGACCGGAGCCCCGAGGCGAGCAGTTCGTGCTTGGCGGCGAGTTCGGCGGCGATCCCGGCGAAGACGGCGTCGGGCAACCGCAGTCCGACGGCGACGGCCGGTTGGAACGGTGCGCCGTTGACGAAGGTCAGGTACTGCTTCACCGTCGTGATCGCGTCGACGAGCGTCGGGGGAGCGGTGAGCCAACCGATCTTCCAACCGGTGGTGCTGAAGGTCTTGCCGGCGCTCGAGATCGAGACCGTCCGCTCGGCGGCTCCGGGCAGTGTCGCGATCGGCGTGTGCGGGACGGTGAACGTCAGGTGCTCGTAGACCTCGTCGGTGACGATGAGGGCGTCGTACCGCGTCGCGAGTTCCACGATCGTGCGCAGGACCTCGTCGGGCAGGACCCGGCCGGTCGGGTTGTGCGGCGTGTTGACGAGCACGACGCGGGTGCGGTCGGTGAACGCGGCGCGCAGGGTGTCCTCGTCCGGCAGGAAGTCCGGAGCAGTGAGGGGCACGGTGACGTGGGTGCCGCCGGCGAGCCGGACGAGCGCACCGTAGGCGTCGTAGAACGGTTCGAACGTGATGACCTCGTCGCCCGGTTCGACCAGGGCGAGGAGCGTCGCGGCGAGGGCTTCGGTGGCGCCGGCGGTGACCAGGACCTGCCGGTCAGGGTCGACCTCGAGGCCGTACCACCGCTGCTGGTGTTCGGCCACGGCGGTGCGGAGGTCGACCGTCCCGCGTCCGGGCGGGTACTGGTTGACGCCGTCCCGGATGGCGCGGACCGCGGCTTCGAGCACCTCGGCAGGGCCGTCCTGGTCGGGGAAGCCCTGCCCGAGGTTGATCGCGCCGGTGCTCGCGGCGAGGGCGCTCATCTCGGCGAAGACGGTGGGCGCGGGGACGCCGTCGGGTCCCAGGAGCATCGCTCCCTCGGCTGCTCGCAACCAGGGTCCTGCCTGCCGCATGTGGTTCCCTCCGGTGACGGCGACGACGTGTCGCGCTGAACGGACCCCAACCTAGCTGGCCGTCCGACGGCGATCCGGGGACGGACCCACAGCCCACGCATAAGATCGGCAGAGGATGCTTCCAGCGTCGCCAGAAGCACCGCTCAGGTGGTTGCGACAGACTGCACGAGCTTGAAAGGAGCACGTCCAGCATGACCGACACCACGCCCAACGGGCAGGGCGACGACCGCCGTCCGGACGATGCGGCATCGCCTGCCGCCAGTGAGGACGCCGCCGCAGCGGCCACGAAGGGGAACACGTCGATGCCGAACGACTCCGAGCAGTTCAACGACGCCGAGCAGCCCGAGAACGCCGAGCGGTCCGACGACGCCGCGCAGCACGCGGCTCCGTCCGACGACGCCACGAGCGCCGACCACACCGACGTGATCCCGTCGGCGACCGACCACCCCACGGACCGCTACACGGCCCCGTACCCGACGCTCTCGGGCGACCAGCAGCGCGATGCCGGCCAGCAGCCGGCCGGGTACGGCCAGCAGACCTCCCCGTACGGGCAGGCGTCCCAGTACGGCCAGCAGCCCGCCGCAGACCAGACGAGCCAGTACGGGCAGGCCCAGCAGAGCCAGTACGGCCAGAACCAGCAGCCGCAGTACGGCCAGGCCCAGCAGAGCCCGTACGGCCAGCAGTCCCAGTACGGCCAGAGCCAGCAGGGCCAGTACGGCCAGAGCCAGCAGTCCCAGTACGGCCAGAGCCAGCCGAACCAGCAGTCCCAGTACGGTCAGCAGTCGCAGTACGGCCAGCAGGGCCAGTACGGCCAGGCCCAGCAGCCGCAGTACGGCCAGCAGCCGACCGCGGGCCAGCCGCGGTACGGCGAGTACGCCCAGCCGGCCTCCGCCGCTGCCCCCGCGTCCTCGTCGGAGTACGCGACGGCGTCGGCCCAGGCGCCGCAGTCCGCCACGAGCGCCTTCGGCGACGTGGACGGCGCGAACCAGCGCAACGGCCACTACTTCGCCGACGGAACCGCGGGTGCAGCGGCCACCACGACCACCACCCGTTCCGGGCGCAGCAAGCTCGTCCTGCCGATCATCGCCGGACTGGTCGTCGCGGGTCTGGTCGGCGGCGGCGCCGGGTGGCTCGCCGGGTCGTCGCAGGGCGGCACCGTCACGTCGTCGTCCGGTTCGTCGCAGGGCGGCAACCTCACGGTCAACGACTACGACTCCGCGACGGTCGTCACCGCGGTCGCTGCTCAGGCGACGCCGTCGGTCGTGACGATCAACGTGTCCTCCAGCAACGAGGCCGGCACCGGTTCGGGCGTCGTGATGAGCAAGGACGGCTACATCGTCACGAACACCCACGTGGTGACGCTCGACGGCGACAGCTCGAACGGTTCGATCACCGTGACGACCTCGAACGGCAAGATCTACGAGGGCAAGCTCATCGGCACCGACCCGACGGTGGACCTCGCGGTCATCAAGATCGACGCGACCGACCTCAAGCCGATGGAGTTCGCCGATTCCACGAAGCTCAACGTCGGTGACACCGCGGTCGCGATCGGTGCGCCCCTGGGCCTGTCGAACACGGTCACGGACGGCATCGTCTCGACCCTGAACCGCAGCATCCAGGTCACGTCGAGCGCTCCCAGCGAGGGCGGCGACTCGAACGAGGGCGGCAACGGCGGCAGCGGCCCGTTCGACTTCTGGGGCAACGGCGACAACGGGAGCAGCTCGTCCGCGAACACCACGGTCTCGCTGCCCGTCATCCAGACCGACGCGTCGATCAACCCGGGAAACTCCGGTGGTGCCCTGCTCGACGCGAAGGGCAAGCTGATCGGCATCAACGTGGCCATCGCCTCGGCCGGCAGCTCGTCGTCGTCCGACTCGGCGGCCGGCAGCATCGGCGTGGGCTTCTCGATCCCGTCGAACCTGGTGAAGCGCGTCGCGAACGAGATCAAGGACAAGGGCTCGGCCACGCACGGCCTGCTCGGTGCCACGGTCGGCGACGCCTCGGAGAACGCGAGCGCGACCCAGATGGGTGCGCTGATCAAGTCGGTCTCGTCCGGCGGTGCGGCGGCGAAGGCCGGTCTGCAGAAGGGTGACGTCGTCACGAAGATCGGTTCGGCGACCGTCTCGGACGCCACCGACCTGACGGCACAGGTCCGGTACTTCGCGGGCGGCGCGTCGACGACGATCAGTTACCTCCGGAACGGGCAGTCCCGCGAGGCGGAGGTGACCCTGGGCACGTACGACAGCAAGGGCTGACGCCACCACGGACAGGACGGGAGGCCCGGTGCACGACGTGCGCCGGGCCTCCCGTCCGTCTGCGGGTCGCGTCGCGGGCACCCCGCAGGTTCCGGGTTCGGGTCTTGATAGGCTCATGGTCGCTCTGCGGGGCGGCACCGCCCCGGTGCGTCCCGTGCACCCAGCCAGCACCCCGAGGTACGCATGCAGACAGACGGACAGCCCCTGCCGGGCGTCTCGTACGTGATGCCCGTGCTCAACGAGGTCACCGAGGTCCGCGCTGCGGTCGCCAGCCTGCTCGACCAGGACTACACCGGCGTGTTCGAGGTCATCCTCGCGCTCGGCCCCTCGATCGACGGCACGAACGAACTCGTGGCCGAGATGAGCGCGGCCGACCCGCGCATCCGGGCGATCGACAACCCGGTCGGGTCCACGCCGGCCGGCCTGAACGTCGCGATCACGGCGTCGGTGCACCCCGTGGTGGTCCGCGTCGACGCGCACTCGGTGCTGCCACCGGACTACACGCGCATCGCCGTCCGCACCCTGCTCGAGTCCGGTGCGGACAACGTCGGCGGCATCATGCGCGCCGAGGGCCGCAGCCCGTTCGAGCGGGCCGTCGCGTTGGCGTACGGCAGCCGCGTCGGCCTCGGCGGCACCCCGCACCACGTCGGTGGGACCGCCGGCCCCGCCGAGACCGCGTACCTCGGCGTCTTCCGTCGCGACCGCCTGTTCGAGGTCGGCCTGTTCGACGAGGGCATCAAGCGCGGCCAGGACTGGGAGCTCAACCGACGCCTGCGCCAGACCGGCGGCACGGTGTGGTTCACGCCCGAGCTGGTCGTCACGTACCGCCCGCGACCGAGCCTGAAGCGCCTGGTGCGGCAGTTCGTCGCCACCGGGTTGTGGCGAGGCGAGCTCGCCCGTCGGTTCCCCGCGAACAACGGCCTGCGGTACTTCGTGCCGCCCGCGATGGTCGCCGCCATGGCCGTCGGGATCCTCGCCGGCATCGTCGGTGTCGTCGGCGCGGCCCTCGGCAGCCCGGTCGCCTGGGCGCTCCTCGGGTTCGCCGTGCCCGCCGTGTACCTGCTCTTCGTCGTCCTCGGGTCGGTCGCCGTCGCGCGCCGGTCCGGGGTGGCGACCTTTCTCTGGTTGCTCGTGGTGCTGCCCTGCATCCACGTGGGATGGGGGCTCGGTTTCATCATCGGGTTCCTCACCCGTACCTCCGAGCTGACCACCCACACCGGACGGTGACCCCATGACCGACCCCGCCACCCACGGCCGCGGATCCGCACGCCCGACGTCGATCGCCGAGCTGCGGGCCGTCGCCCAGCCGGACGAGGTCCGCGCCCGCGCCAACGCCGAGCACTGGACGGCGTCGCTGTACCTGCGCGACGTCTCGCCGTACCTGACCTGGGTGCTGCTGAAGACCCGCGTCAGCGCCAACCAGGTGACCGGCCTGATGATCCTGGTCGGGTGGAGCATCGCCGCGGCCCTGCTCATCCCCGGCATCTGGGGCGCAGCGCTCGCCCTGGTGCTCGGACAGCTGCAGATGCTCGTGGACTGCTGCGACGGCGAGGTCGCACGGTGGCGTGGCACCCGCTCGCCCGCCGGGGTGTTCCTGGACAAGGTCGGGCACTACACGACCGAGGGACTGATCCCGGTGGCGCTGGGCATCCGAGCCGCCACCTGGCCGATCCACGGCGCCGACTGGATGTGGACCACGATCGGCTGCGCACTCGGTCTGGTCATCGTGCTGAACAAGGCCCTCAACGACATGGTGCACGTCGCCCGGGCGAACGCGGGGCTCGACAAGCTCGTCGACCGACGCGACGCCTCGACCGCGCCGTCCGGCCGGAAGCTCGCCTCGCTCCGCCGCCTGGCGCGGTTCCTGCCGTTCCACCGCCTGTACCACTCGGTCGAGCTGAGCATGCTCGCGTTCCTGTTCGCGCTCATCGGACTGGCGATCGGCGACGCGCTCGCCAGCCGGATCCTGGTCGGCGCGCTGCTGCCGCTGGCCGTGCTGGCGACCGTCGGGCACTTCCTGGCGATCATCGCGTCCAAGCGGGTCAAGGCGTGACCGACGACGCGGTGCCCGACGACGCGGTGCCCGACGACGCGGTGCCCGACGACGCGGTGCCCGACGACGCGGTGCCCGACGACGCGGTGCCCCACGACGCGGTGCCCGACGACGCGGTGACCGATGGCACCGTGACCCCGAGCACCGTTCGTCGCCACGCGGTCGCGCACCCGAAGCGACCCCGTGTCGCCGTCGTGAGCCTGTCGCAGGGCACCCGGCCCGACGACCTGCGCCGCGGGCTCGACAGCGTGCTCGCGCAGCAGGGCGTCGAACTCGACGTGGTCTGCGTCGGCAACGGCTGGGAGCCGACCGGCCTGCCGGACGGGGTGCGGACGCTGGCGCTGCCGGAGAACCTCGGGATCCCGGCCGGCCGCAACGCCGGTGCCGAGGTCGTCGACGGGGACTACGTGTTCTTCCTGGACGACGACGCCTCGATCCCCTCGGTGACGTTCCTGCAGGACGCCGTCGGCCGCTTCGAACGCGACCCCTCGCTCGGACTGCTCCAGCCGCGCGTGGTCGACCCGACCGGCGCCGCCAACCCGCGGCGCTGGGTCCCGCGCATCCGCAAGGGCGAGCCGGACCACTCGTCGCCGGTGTTCTCGGTGTGGGAGGGCGCCGTCGTGCTGCCGATGGACGTGTACCGGGTCGTCGGGGGCTGGGGAGCGGAGTACTTCTACGCGCACGAGGGCATCGAACTCGCGTGGCGCGTGTGGGACGCCGGTCGACGTGCCTGGTACGCCGGCGACCTGGTCGCACACCACCCGGCCATCGACCCGGCCCGGCACACGGAGTACTACCGCCTGAACGCCCGCAACCGCGTCTGGCTGGCCCGACGAAACCTGCCGGCACCGCTCCGGCCGCTCTACGTCGGCTCGTGGGCCGCGATCCAGGTCGCACGCTGGTGGCGACACCCGCGACGCCTGACGACGTGGTTCGCCGGCATCCGCGAAGGACGGACCACCGACTGCGGGCCGACCCGACCGATGAGCTGGCTGACCGTCGCCCGGATGACGCTCGCCGGGCGCCCGCCCGTCGTCTGACCACTCCGAACCCCATCGCCACCGCAGAACGGGAGACAGTCCATGCCGATCACCAGTGACGTGCGGACCGCCGTGCGCCTGGCCCAGCGCCTGCTCGCCTCGCGCCGGAGCCGCCGGGAGCTCGCCCGTCGCCTGCCGTCGGTCGCGGCGCCGGCGCCCGGCACGATCGAGATCGCGGTCTACTTCGCCGACGGCCCCGTGAACATGTACCAGGTGCGCCAGTGGTACGCGCCGCTGGCCGAACTGGCGAAGACGCACCCGGTCGCGATCATCGCGCGCAGCCCGGGCACGATGACCACGCTCATCGACGAGTCGCCGGTCCCCGCCGTGTACGCCCGTCAGGTCGTCGACCTGGAGCAGTTCGTCGAGACCCAGGCGCCGAAGGTGGTGCTCTACGTCAACCAGAACGCCCGCAACTTCCAGATGATGCGGTACGGGCGCATGTGGCACGTCTTCGTCAACCACGGCGAGAGCGACAAGATGTACATGACGACGAACCAGTTCAAGGCGTACGACTACGCGTTGATCGCCGGGGACGCCGCGCGTGGTCGGCTCGCCGAGGCGCTGTGGGACTACGACCTCGACGCCCGGACCATCGCGATCGGCCGCCCCCAGGCCGACCACTTCGCCGGCGCGGCACCGTACCCCGACGACGACCGGACCGTCGTGCTGTACGCACCGACGTGGGAGGGCGACCGCGGCGCCGCGGCGTACGGCTCGATCGCGTCCCACGGCACCACCATCGCCGAGCAGGTGCTCGCGTCGCCCCGCCACCGCCTGGTGTACCGCCCGCACCCGCGGAGCGGCGTGCTCGACCCGGCGTACCGAACGGCACACGAGCGGATCGTCGCGGCGATCACGGCGGCGAACGCGGCCGACCCCACCGCGCACCACGTCCACGACGAGGGCGGCGAGCTCGGCTGGCAGCTGGCCGACGCCGACGTGGCGATCACCGACATCAGCGCGATGATCTACGACCGCCTGGCGGTTGGGAAGCCCCTGATCGTGACCCGCCCGGTGTCGCCGGAGGCCGACGTGGACGAACGCGGCTACCTGAGCGACGCCAACTGGCTGACCGCGGCCGACGCGCCGTCGGTGCTCACGCGGATCGACGCCGCCGTGGGGGACGCCGCCGAGCTCGCCAAGCTGCAGCAGTGGGTGGCGCGCTACTTCGGCGACACCACGCCCGGTGCCGCGACGGCCCGGTTCCACGCTGCCGTCGAGTGGCTGCTGGAGCGCTGGCGCACCGTCGCTGCCGAGCGCGGCGAACGCTGAGCCCCGTCCGGACACGGTCACGGGTGCAGCCCCTGACCGACCAGTGACATCCGCCACACGTACTCGGAGCGGTCCGGACGGCGCCAGCGGACGATCACGACGCCGGTGTCCTGCGGATCCGCGCCGAACACGGCGACGGACAGACGTCGACCCGGTTCGAGCCGGTGCACCGCCAGCGGCGGGCTGTAGCCGTTGCCGAGGTGGGTGAGGGTCAGGCCGTCGACCGGTTCGTCCCCGGTGTTGACGAGGTCGTAGCGGCGCGGGGCCTGCGAGCGGTCGATGGTGAACGGGACGGCGTACGCGGGTGCTGGGTGGTGCATGGGGGGAACGCTAGGGGGAGGGTCCGACGGTGGGCCCCCGGCGCAGCACCCGGGAACCCGTCGCTGTGGAGGGGGCAGCGTGGTGCCCTGGTTGTGGAGGGGGAGTACCCGACCGGTCAGACGCCGTAGTCGGCGGAGTACTGCGCCAGCGCTTCCTCGATGGTGCCGTCGAGCTGCAGCCGGCCCTTGTCGAGGTACAGACCGCGGTCGCAGAAGCGGCGCAGGTCCTTGTCGCTGTGGGACACGAAGAAGAGCGTCCGACCGCCGGCCAGGAGCTCCTCGATCCGCTTGTAGCACTTCTCGCGGAAGGCTTTGTCGCCGACGGCGAGGACCTCGTCCACCAGGATGACGGGCTCGTCGAGCCGCGAGATCACCGCGAACGCGATGCGCACCTTCATGCCGCTCGACAGGTGCTTGTACGGGGTGTCGACGAAGTCCGCGATCTCGGCGAAGTCGATGATCTCGTCGAAGGCGGCACGGATCTCGGCGCGCGACATGCCGTGCAGGCCGGCGGTCAGGTAGACGTTGTCGCGGACGGACAGGTCGCCGACGAACCCACCGGTGATCTCGATGAGCGGCGCGACGCCGGCCCCGACGTCGATCCGGCCTTCGTCCGGCAGCATCACCTGCGCCACGAGCTTCAGGAGCGTGGACTTGCCCTGACCGTTGCGACCGACGACGCCGATCGCCTCGCCCGGACGGACGTCGAACGACACGTTGCGGAGCGCCCAGAACTCGTCGGCACGCTTGCGGCGGCCGCGTCCGCCGAAGAGGTCCTTGAAGTTGCGGCTCGCCCGTCGGTTGCGTTTGAAGCAGATGCCGGCGTCGCGCACGGTGATCACCGGCGCGACGGTCTCGGTACGTCGGGTCTGGTCGGTGGCGGTCATCACAGCTCCTTCAGCACGCGGTGCTCGCTGCGTCGGAACACCGCGAAGCCGATGACCAGGACGATGCCCGTGATGACCACCGACGCCCCGACCTCGAGCCAGTCGAGCTGGCTCGGGAAGAACGCGGCGCGGTACATCCCGAAGATGCCGGTGAGCGGGTTGACCGCGGCGATGGGGCGCAGGGCGTCGGGCAGCGCGTGCGTGCCGTAGATGATCGGCGATGCGTAGAACAGGAAGCGCAGGACGAGCTTGGTCGCCCGCTCGAGGTCGCGGAAGAAGACGACGAGCGGCGCGACGATCAGGCCGAGGCCGTACACCAGCGCGCACTGCAGCACGATCGCCAGCGGGAAGAAGACGACCTGCCAGTGCAGGTGCGCACCCGTCGCGATCGCGAACGCCGCCAGCACCGGCAGGCTCAGCAGGAACTCGATGCCCTTCGACGCGTCGATCCGCGCGACCCAGATGGTGCGGGGGATCGTCGTCGAGCGGATGAGCTTCGACTCCTTGATGAACGCCCGCGTGGAGTCCGAGACGCCCCCGGTGAACCACATCCACGGCAGCAGCGCGGAGAGCAGGAAGACGATGTACGGGTCTTCACCGACCGAGCCGCGGTGGAACACCTGGGTGAAGACGAACCAGTAGATCGCCGACATCACGAGCGGGTCGAGGATCGACCAGACGTACCCGAGCGCCGACGTCGAGTACCGGACCCGGAGGTCGCGGACGGTCAGCAGCCAGAGGGCATGACGATAGCGCCGACCGGCGCTCCGGGTCGCCGCTGGTGCGGCAGCCGCGGACACGGTCGGCGCGCTCGCTGTGGTCACGGTTTCCCTTCGGGCGGAACCGCCGAAGGGGTCCTGACGGAGGTTCAGGCGAACAGGTTGTTCGCGCGCTCGAGGTCCTCGGCGAAGTCGATCTCGACCGCGTACAGGTCGGAGATGTCGATCGGGGACCAGCGTAGCCCGTCCTCGGCGATGGCAGCCTCGATGCCGCCCTCGAAGTACTCCTGGTCGTCGACGCGACCGAGCTGACGGATGAGGGCCTGCTTGTCGTTCGCCGACACGTAGTTGATGCCGACGGCTTCGCCGAGCCCGCCGACGACCTGCTTCGAGAGCTTGTGGATGAAGCCCTCGGCGTCGACGGTGTACTTGACCTCTTCGTCGGAGACCTTGTCGGTGTTGACGCTGACGAACGAGTGGTCCTCGTCGATCATGTCGGCCGCACGGACGAGCGCCATCGGGTCGAAGACCACGTCGCCGTTCATCCAGAGGACACCGCTCTTGCCGGTCGCCTTGAGGGCGCGCAGCAGGCTCTTCGAGGTGTTGGTGGAGTCGTAGGACTCGTTGTAGACGAAGGACGCGTCGGGGAAGGCCTCGACGATGTGCTCCGACTTGTAGCCGACGACGATCGTCACGCGGGCGCTCGAACCGAACGCGGCGCGGATGTTGTCGAACTGCTGCTGCATGATGGTGCGGCCGTCACTGAGCTCCGTGAGCGGCTTCGGCAGGCTTCGGCCGAGCCGGCTGCCCATCCCCGCTGCGAGGATCACGATCTGCGTGGTCATGCTGGTCCCTTCTGGTGTCCGCCCGCGCGCCCTGGGGCACGGGCGGGCCTCGTCGAGTCTGCTCGCGGAACGTCCGAGTTCGCCGAGAACCGGACGCCGCTGGCCACGGGGGCCGGCTGCTGCGCGGTGTCGGAGAGCCCGCCGGAGCAGGTTTCCAAGTGGTGAACACTCCTTCGTGCCCTGGTGAATGATACGGAAACACCCGCTCAAGGGGTAGGTCTGCCGCGCTTCGTACTCATTTCGTGACACTGGAGCGGGCGGTTCCCCGCTGTCCGGAGAGCGTTGGTACGGTTGGGCGATGGCCGCCAGAGCAGAGAACGAGGACGTGTACGCCACGACCGACGCTGCCTGGATGACCGAAGCGAGTGACACCGACGAGCAGGACGCCGACGAGCGTGCCGCCGACCGGGTGGACGCCGCGGCGGGGGACGACGCCGACGACGACGACATGGGGGAACCGGATGCGCGCGACGCCTCCGTTGATGACGAGATGACCGACGACACCACGGCTGCCGACACCACGGCCGCCGACACCGATCCGGTCACCGAGCCGCAGTCGGACGCAGTGCCCGGTACCGCAGTGGCCGGTCCCGCGGCCCGTGCCGCAGCCGCGGCCCCGACGACGACCACCGGCGCCCGACCCGCCAAGGCGCGCACCACGAAGCAACGCACCAAGCGACCGGCGAAGGCCGCCGGCACGACCGGCACCGTGCCTCCCGGCCCCACGGCGAGCGACGCGACGTCCGCGACGGACGCGACCGCGCACGCAGCGCAGGGCGCACCGGAGGCGGGCGCACCGGAGGCGGACGCCGCGACGAGCCCCGCCGCGAAGAAGCGTGCTCCCCGGGCCACCGCGCCCAAGGCCCCGCAGAAGCTGCAGCCCGTCGTGCTCGCCGCCGACGGCCTCGTCAAGCGGTACGGGCAGACCCTCGCCGTCGACGAGGTCGACCTCGAGATCCGCCAGGGCTCGATCTTCGGCGTGGTCGGCCCGAACGGCGCCGGCAAGACGACCACCCTGTCGATGATCACCGGTCTGCTGCGTCCCGACGCCGGGTCCGTGACGGTCCTGGACCACGACGTCTGGGCCGACCCCACGGCCGCCAAGCGCAGCCTCGGCGTGCTGCCGGACCGCCTGCGGCTGTTCGACCGCCTCACCGGTGCGCAGCTGCTCTACTACTCGGCCACCCTGCGCGGTCTCGACGGCGCCACGGCTCGTGAGCGCAGCACCGACCTGGCCGAGGCGTTCGGGCTCGGCGAGGCGCTCGGTCGCCAGGTCGCCGACTACTCGGTGGGCATGGCGAAGAAGATCGCCCTGGCCGCCACGCTCATCCACTCGCCGCGGGTCCTCGTGCTCGACGAACCGTTCGAGTCGGTCGACCCCGTGAGCGCCGCGACCATCACCGACATCCTGCGCCGCTACACGCGCGGTGGCGGCACCGTCGTGCTCTCCAGCCACTCCATGGAGCTCGTGCAGCGCACCTGCGACTCCGTCGCCATCATCGTCGGCGGCAAGGTCCTCGCCTCGGGGACCATGGCCCAGGTGCGCGGTCGCAAGAGCCTCGAGGACAAGTTCGTCGAACTCGCGGGCGGCCGCGTCGTGGCAGAGAGCATGGAATGGTTGCACAGCTTCTCCGGCTGAGGGCCGACCTGCTCGCGGGCGAGGTCCGCGGCAGCGCCCGCCGGTCCGTGCTCGTCGTGCTCGGCAGCCTCGTCGGGCTCCTCGCCGCCGTGTTCGTCGCGACGCAGACGGTCGCGCTGCGTTCCGCCGACCCCGACACGGCCCGCGCGGTCACCGTGCCGGTCGGCACGCTCATCGCGTTCGCGTTCACCGTCGTCCCGCTCGTCGTCGGACGGAGCGACCAGCTCGACCCGCGGCGCTTCGCGGTGTTCGGCATCGGCCGTCGCGGGCTCGCGATCGGCCTCGTCGTCGCCGGGCTGATCGGTATCCCGGTGATCGGGGTCGTCGTCGTGGCCGTCGCCCAGTCGATCGCCTGGGCGCGTGACGCCGGGACCGGTGTGCTCGCGGTGATCGGCGGCCTGCTCGCGATCGCCACCTGCGCGCTCCTGGTCCGCGTGTGCTGCACCGTCGGCTCGCGGCTGATCGGTCCGCACAGGTCCCGCGACGCCGGGTGGCTCGTCGCGCTCGTGATCATCGTGCTCGCGATCCCGGCGGTCTCGCTGCTGCTCCGCGTCGACTGGCTCGACCCCGAGGGCGCCGAGATGCAGCGCGTCGCGGACGTCGCGGGGTGGACGCCGTGGGGCGCTGCCTGGGCCGTGCCCGCCGAGGTCGCCAGCGGCCACGTCGGCACCGGGTTCCTCAAGCTGCTCGTCGCGATCGCCGTCGTCGCCCTGCTGGCCTGGGCGTGGTGGGCGCTCGTCGGTCGGGCGCTCGACACCGTCGACGGTCGCACCCGGACCCGGCGCTACCAGGGGCTCGGCTGGTTCGACCGGCTCGGCTCGACTCCGGTCGCCGCCGTCGCCGCCCGCGCCCTGACCTACTGGGTGCGCGACCCGCGGTACCGCACCTCGTACCTGATCATCCTGTTCGTCCCGCTCGTCGTCATCCCGCTCGGGGTCGCCGGGGTGCCGTGGCACTGGACCGCGCTCGTGCCGTTGCCGCTCATGGCGCTGATCGCCGGGTTCCTGCCGCACAACGACGTCTCGTACGACAACACCGCGGTGTGGTTGCACGTCGCCTCCGGGGCTCCCGGGTGGAGCGACCGTCTAGGCCGTGTCGTCCCTGTGCTCGTCGTCGGTGCGCCGGCGATCGTGGCCGGCTCGGCGGTGTCCGCCTGGTTGTTCGACGACTGGACGGTGTTCCCGCTGCTGATCGGCGTGAGCGCCAGCGCCCTGCTGTCCGGACTCGGGCTGTCGAGCGTCGTGTCCGTGCTGCTGCCCTACCCGACCGTGCGGCCGGGCGACCACCCGTTCCAGCAGCCGCAGGCCGCGGGTGTGACGGCGACGGTCGCGCAGTCGATGATGGTGATCGGCATCGTGCTCTGCACCGTCCCGGCGGCGTGGCTCGCGGTGCTGGCCTTCGTCCGCGGCGCTGAGCCGTGGTCGATGCTGACGCTCGCGGTGGGCATCGGGGTCGGCGCGGTCGTGCTCGTCATCGGGATCTTCGCGGGCGGGCGGCTGTTCGACCGGCGCGGCCCGGACCTGCTGGCCGCGGCGCAGCGCAACTAGCGTTCCGGAACGAACTCGAGGTGCGCAGACCAACGTGCGCAGACCGTCGTACCCTGGACCCATGAGCATGACGGAACCAGGCGGCGGCCTCGACGTGATGGACCGGGAGCTCGAGAAGCTCCTCGAAGACGAAGCGATCGAACCCGGCGACCACGAGCGGTTCTCGCACTACGTCAAGAAGGACAAGATCCTGCAGTCCGCCCTGTCCGGCAAGCCGGTCAAGGCGCTGTGCGGCAAGAAGTGGATCCCGGGCCGCGACCCGGAGAAGTTCCCGGTGTGCCCGGACTGCAAGGCCATCTACGAGAAGATGAAGTCCGAGTAGGCGCAGCCTGCGCATCGTGAGCAGAAATGGTCGGGTCGCCTTCGGGGACCCGACCATTTCTGCTCACCAAGCGATGCGCAGCGGCGCAGCGGCGCTGCGGCGCGCTAGATCACCAGGGTGGGGATCGCGGGGTCGCCGCGACCGATGCGCGCGGCGTCCGCCGGCAGCTCGGCCTTCGCCCGCTTGTGGTGCGCCCGCGCGGCCTCGACGCCCTGTGCTCCGAGGAACGCCGGATCGACCACGCCGCCGGTGACCACGGGCACGAGCAGGGCGCGCTCGTCGGGGCCGACCTGTCCGGCGGTGAGCACGACCTCGGCCGTGGCGACACCGTTGCGCAGGCGTCGGCCGGCTTCCTTGCGCCCGCCGATCGAGGCCTTGTCCGCCGACTTCTTCGCCACGGCGACCCAGTCGTCGCCGTCGGCGGACTGGTGCGCCACGAGCTTGAAGACCATGCCGGCGGCCGGGTGCCCCGAGCCGGAGACCACCGAGGTGCCGACGCCGTACGAGTCGACCGGGGCCGCACGGAGGGCCGCGATCGTGTACTCGTCCAGGTCGTTCGTGACCGTGATCTTCGTGTCGGTCGCGCCGAGCCGGTCGAGCTGCGCCCGGACGGCCGCGACGACCGAGGGCAGGTCGCCGCTGTCGATGCGGACACCGCCGAGCTTGCCGTCGGTCAGCCGGACGGCGGTCTCGACGGCCTGCTCGATGTCGTAGGTGTCGACGAGCAGCGTCGTGCCGTTGCCGAGGGCGTCGAGCTGCGACCGGAACGCCGCTTCCTCGGAGTCGTGCAGCAGGGTGAACGCGTGCGCCGCGGTGCCCATCGTCGGGATGCCCCAGGTGCGGCCGGCCTCGAGGTTGCTCGTCGCGCCGAACCCGGCGATGTACGCGGCCCGTGCTGCGGCGACGGCGTTCCACTCGCCGGTGCGGCGGGAGCCCATCTCGGCGAGCGGACGCCCGTCGGCGGCGGAGACCATGCGCGCGGCGGCCGAGGCGATGGCGGAGTCGGCGTTGAAGACCGACAGGGCGAGCGTCTCGAGCACGACGGCCTCGGCGAACGTGCCCTCGACCTGCAGGATCGGGGAGTTGGGGAAGTACACCTCACCCTCGCGGTACGCCCGGACGTCCCCCGTGAACCGGTAGTCGGCGAGGAACGCCGCGGTGCCCTCGTCGATGACCCCGCGGTCGCGCAGGAACCCGATCTCGTCGTCGCCGAAGCGGAAGTCGCCGAGGGCGGTCAGGAACCGCCCGAGGCCGGCCGCGACGCCGTAGCGACGACCGTCGGGCAGTCGCCGGGCGAACACCTCGAAGACGCAGCGCCGGTGGGCGGTGCCGTCCTTCAGGGCCGCGTCGACCATGGTGAGTTCGTACTGGTCCGTCAGGAGCGCGCTGGTCACCTCCCCGACACTACTGCGAGCGTCGCTACGCTGGTCACCGTGACGGATGCACCGATCGGAGTCTTCGACAGCGGGGTCGGCGGGCTCACGGTGGCCCGCGCGATCATCGACCAACTGCCGCGCGAGAGCATCCGGTACGTCGGCGACACCGTGCACTCGCCGTACGGCCCGAAGCCCATCGCCGACGTCCGCCGCTACGCGCTCGAGGTCATGGACGACCTGGTCGAACTCGGCGTCAAGGCCCTCGTCATCGCCTGCAACACCGCGTCGTCGGCCGTGCTCCGCGACGCCCGCGAACGGTACGAGCAGGCGTACGGCATCCCGGTGGTCGAGGTCATCCAGCCCGCCGCCCGCGCCGCCGTGAAGCAGACCCGGACCGGGCGCATCGGCGTCATCGGCACGGTCGGCACCATCACCTCGCGCGCCTACGAGGACGCCTTCGCGGTGGCCTCCGACGTCAGCCTGACCCTGGCGGCGTGCCCGCGGTTCGTCGAGTTCGTCGAGGCGGGGGACACCTCGTCACCCGAGCTGCGCGAGGTCGCCGCCGGGTACCTCGACCCGATCCGCGCCGCCGACGTCGACACCCTCGTGCTCGGCTGCACCCACTACCCGCTGATGTCCGCCGCCATCCAGTACGTGATGGGCCAGGACGTCACCCTGGTGTCGAGTGCCGAGGAGACCGCCAGCGACGTGTACCGCCGGCTCGTCGAGCACGGCCTCGAACGCACCTCCACCACCGCCCCGACGTACTCGTTCGAGTCGACCGGCGACGACGAGGACGGGTTCCTGCGGCTCGCCCGCCGGTTCCTCGGCCCCGAGATCGTCCGCGTCGGCCACCTCGAGACCGGCGCCATCACGCTGCCCCGTGGGCGGGCCTGAGCGGCGACCAGCCGCCAGCCGCCGCCCGCCCCGATGACCCGCACCGCGCCTCCAGGCCGGACCGAAAGGACACCATGACCACCCGCATCGACGGCCGCCAGGCCGAGGAACACCGTCCCGTCACCATCGAGCGGGGGTGGAGCACGCAGGCCGAGGGCAGCGCGCTCATCTCGTTCGGCAACACCAGGGTGCTCTGCACCGCCTCGTTCACGAACGGCGTGCCCCGTTGGCTCGCCGGCAAGGGCGCCGGCTGGGTCACCGCCGAGTACTCGATGCTGCCGCGGTCGACGAACGAGCGCATGCAGCGCGAGTCGATCAAGGGCAAGGTCGGTGGCCGCACCCACGAGATCTCCCGGCTGATCGGGCGTTCGCTCCGCGCCGTGGTCGACACGAAGGCCCTCGGGGAGAACACCCTGGTCATCGACTGCGACGTGCTGCAGGCCGACGGCGGCACCCGCACGGCGTCGATCACCGGCGCCTACGTGGCGATGGTCGACGCGATCGAGTGGGGCCGCGGCAAGGGCTTCATCGGCAAGAAGGCCACCCCGCTCACCGACAGCGTGCAGGCGATCTCGGTCGGCATCGTCAAGGGGGAACCGATGCTCGACCTGGCGTACACCGAGGACTCCGCCGCCGACACCGACATGAACATCGTCACGACCGGGTCGGGCAAGTTCATCGAGGTGCAGGGGACCGCCGAGCACGCGCCGTTCGACCGCGACGAGCTGAACGTCCTGCTCGACCTGGGCCTGGCCGGCAACCAGTCGCTCGCGGCGATCCAGAAGACCGTGCTGGGGCTGGTGTGACCGGCACCGTCGTCCTGGCCACCCACAACCAGGGCAAGGTCGTGGAACTGCGCGAGATCCTCGGGTCGGCGCTGGGCGAGGGTGTCGAGCTGGTCGGGTACGACGGCCCCGAGCCGGTCGAGGACGGCGACACCTACGCCGCGAACGCCCTGATCAAGGCCCGTGCCGCGGTCGCCCACACGGGGCTGCCGGCGCTCGCCGACGACTCCGGCATCGCGGTCGACGCGCTCGACGGTGCCCCGGGCATCCACTCGGCGCGGTACGCGGGCACCCGGTCGGACGCCGACAACATCGCGCTGCTGCTGCAGAACCTCGACGGCGTCGTGGAGCGGACCGCCGCCTTCGTGTGCGCGGCCGCGTTCGTCACGCCCGACGGGTTCGAGCACGTGGTCGAGGCGGTGTGGAACGGCGAGGTGCTGACCGCGCCGGTCGGCGACGGCGGACACGGCTACGACCCGGTGTTCCGGCCGGACGACGCCGACCGCTCGTCGGCCGAGCTCACCCGCGACGAGAAGAACGCCCTGTCGCACCGCAGCAAGGCGTTCCGGGGCATCGCGCCGGTCGTGCGGGAGCACTTCGGGCTCTGAACTGCCCACCTGCGACGACGACAGGCCCACACCGAACGGTGTGGGCCTGTCATGTTCGGTCCGGCGTGCCGCTACAGCTGCGGGTCGACGGCCGTCGACTCGGCCTGGTGCTCGCGCTTCTTCGCCTTGCGGGCGTTCCGGATGTACGTCAGCGCCATCGGCACGACGGTGACCAGGACGGCGGCGAGCAGGATGATGTCGATGTACTCGCGCACGATGTGGGCGACGAACGGGATGTGCCCGATGAAGTACCCGAGGAACGTCACGCCGACACCCCAGACGACGGCGCCGATCGCGTTGTAGAGCGAGTACTTCTTGTAGTCCATGCGGCCGACGCCGGCGGCGATCGGCGCGAAGGTGCGGACGACCGGCACGAAGCGCGCCAGGATCACCGCGAGCGGGCCGAACCGGTGGAAGAACGCGTTGGTCCGCTCGACGTTCGCCTTGGAGAACAGACCGCTCTCCTTGCGCTCGAAGATCGGCGGGCCGGCCTTCTTGCCGATGTAGTAGCCGAGCTCCCCACCGAGGAACGCCGCAGCGCCGATCATCAGGGCAGCGACCCAGATCGGGATGCCGCCGATCTCGCCGCCGCGGTCGAACGCGAACAGGCCGGTGATGACGAGCAGGCTGTCGCCCGGGAAGATGAAGCCGATCAGCAGACCGGTCTCGGCGAAGACGATCGCACAGACGACGAGCACTGCGACCGCCCCGAAGTGGTCGAGGATGTACTGCGGATCCAGCCATGGGATCAGGGCGAGTGCGACGGAGTGCATGTCTCTTCCGGTCGTGCAGATGCGGTGACGGGAGGGTCACCCGCACGACGAGGGTACCGTCCGCGCGTGACCGGAACGTCCCTCGGTGGTATGAGATGCGCGAGCACGCAACGGTCGGTGCGGAAGGAGGGACTCGAACCCTCACGCCTGGGGCACAGGAACCTAAATCCTGCGTGTCTACCGATTCCACCACTCCCGCGAGCAGCGGCAGTCTACCGAGCGGTCCCTGGTCGGCGGACGTCGGTGCGTGCGCACGGTGCGCCGGTCGTCACTCGGTGCGGGGTTGCCCGCTCGGTGCGGCGCAGCAAGCGCGCACGGAGCGACCAAACGCCGTGGGGGTGACCGTGTCGGCACCGTGCGGTGTTCGTGGCGGGGGTGCGCCGGGCCTCCCGGGCGTTGGTGGCGCGCACGTGCGCACGGTGCGCCGGACGCCACTTGGTGCGGACTTGCCCGCTTCGTGCGCCGCAGCAGGTGCGCACGGAGCGGCCAGCGGCGTTGTGGGTGACCGTGTCGACACGGTGCGGTGTTCGTGGCGGGGTGCGCCGGGCCTCCCGGGCAGTGGTGGTGCGCACGTGCGCACGGTGCGCCGGACGTCACCTGGTGCGGGTTTGGCCGCTTCGTGCGCCGCGGCAGGTGCGCACGGAGCGGGGAACCTCGCACGGATCGGCGGGACGCGCACCGTGCGCCGGCCGCGGCGCGCGCGGCGTCAGCGCCCCGCGCGCGTCAGCGCAGCTGGCGCGGCAGGTACCGCGGCACGTACCGCAGCAGCACACCGGCACCGATCAGGCCGAGCACGCCCATCACGCCGCTGGCCACCGCGATCGTCGCGACGGCCGTCACCCCGGAGATCACGAGCGGTGCCGCTGCCGACCCGAAGTCGCCGGTGAACCGCCAGGCCCCGAGGAACGGCGCCGGGTCGTCGCGCGGGGCGAGGTCGGCGCCGAGCGTCATGAGGATGCCGGAGCCGACGCCGTTGGCGAGCGACATCCCCATCGCGATCCCGACGAACCAGCCGACCCGCGCGTCGAGGTGCCCGCTCCAGGCGAGCAGGAAGTAGCTGATGCTCAGCCCGAGCATGCAGGGGAGTGCGCTCGCCAACCGTCCCCAGCGGTCCATGATCTGGCCGCTCGTGTAGAACAGCGCGAAGTCGACGGCACCGGCGATGCCGATGATCAACGCGGCCGTCGAGTCGTTCAGCCCGACACTGACCGCCCACAGCGGCAGGATCACCTGGCGTCCGGCGCGCATCGCGCCGATGAGCGCGGCGCCGCTGCCGAGCCGCAGCAGCACGGCCCGGTTCGTGCGCAGGGTGCGGAAGAGGCCGTGTGCCTCCTTGCCGACGAAGACCGCTCCGGTGTCGGTGGACGGCTCGGTCACGCCGGTCGCGTCCGACCCCGACCGGGAGGCCCGTGGCGGCAACCGTAGACCGCGTGCGCCCGTCGCCGGGTCGCGCAGCACCAGGAGCACGGTCGCCGCCGCCAGGCAACACACGACGTGGATCCAGAAGGCGCTCGCGGTGGTGCCGGTCAGGTGGATCACACCGGCGGCGAGGAACGGTCCGACGAAGTACCCGAAGCGGAACACCCCGCCCAGGCTCGACAGCGCCCGGGCTCGGATGCGGACGGGGATCGCCGTGGTCATGTAGGCGTGCCGTGCCAGGGCGAACACCGCGGTCGAGACACCGACCAGGAACACCCCGAGCGCGAGCACCCACGCGTTCGACGCGGTCGTGCAGACGACCAGGCCACCGACCGACACCAGGGCGGCGCCGATCATCGCGTTCCGCTCGCCGATCCGCGCGACGACGATGCCGGACGGCACGTCGCCGATGAGTTCGCCGACCAGGATGAGCGACGCGACGAAGCCCGCGAACGCCAGGGTCGCGCCGAGGGAGTCCGCGGCGATCGGGATGATCGGGATGATCGCGCCCTCGCCGATGGCGAACAGTGCCGCGGGCAGGAACCCGGACAACAGGACGGACCGGAAGTCGAATGAGTCGTTCCCCGTCGTGGCCATCGCTCGACCAACGGTACGCCAGCGGTACGGGTTCGTCGGCGGGTTACCCTGGAGGCATGCGTGTTCTGGCGGCGATGAGCGGTGGGGTCGACTCGGCGGTGGCTGCTGCCCGGGCGGTCGACGCCGGGCACGACGTGGTCGGTGTGCACCTGGCGTTGAGCCGGATGCCGGGCACGCTCCGCACCGGCAGTCGCGGGTGCTGCACGATCGAGGACTCGATGGACGCCCAGCGCGCCGCGTCCGCCCTCGGCATCCCCTACTACGTGTGGGACTTCTCGGCCCGGTTCAAGGAGGACGTCGTCGACGACTTCGTCGCCGAGTACCAAGCCGGCCGCACCCCGAACCCCTGCATGCGGTGCAACGAGCGGATCAAGTTCGCGGCGCTGCTCGAGAAGGCGCTGGCCCTGGGCTTCGACGCCGTCGCGACCGGGCACTACGCCTCGATCGTCACCGGCCCGGACGGCTCCCGCGAACTCCACCGGTCGGCCGCGTGGGCGAAGGACCAGTCCTACGTGCTCGGGGTCCTGACCGCCGAGCAGCTGCAGCACGCGATGTTCCCGCTCGGGGCGACCCCGTCGAAGGACGAGGTCCGGGCCGAGGCCGCCGAGCGTGGGCTGACCGTCGCCCAGAAGCCCGACTCCTACGACATCTGCTTCATCCCCGACGGCGACACCCGCGGCTGGCTCGCCGACCGTGTCGGCAGCGAGACCGGCGACGTCGTGGAGCGCGACGGCACCGTCGTCGGTTCCCACGACGGCGCGCACGGCTACACGGTCGGGCAGCGCCGCGGACTGTCGCTCGGGCGCCCCGCCGCCGACGGCAAGCCGCGGTTCGTGCTCGAGATCCGCCCGAAGGACAACACCGTCGTGGTCGGTCCGAAGGAGGCCCTGGCCGTGTCGTCGATGTCGGGCTCCCGCTTCACGTGGGCCGGCACCGCACCCGCCGACCCGCAGACGCCGTTCGCGTGCGACGTGCAGATCCGGGCACACGCCGACCCGGTGCCGGCGACCGCGCGGGTGCAGGACGACGTGCTCGTGATCGACGTCGACGAGCCGCTGCACGGGGTCGCCCCCGGGCAGACGGCCGTGGTCTACGTCGGCACCCGGGTGCTCGGACAGTGCACGATCGACAGCACCGTCAGCGCCGTCCCCGTCGACGCCTGAGACCGCCGCTCCCGGGCGGTGGGTCCGCTGCACGCGCCGTCGGTGGCACACGGTAGAACTGATGGCATGAGCGAGACCGACGCCACGTTCGAGACCATCGACCCCGACGGGCTCGACGCCGCCCAGGCCGGGCGCGAGGTCGACCGGCTGCGGGCCCGTATCAACGAGCTGCGACAGGCGTACTACCAGGGCGACAACGGATCACCGGAAGCCGATGCCGACTACGACGTGCTGGTCCGACGGCTCGCCGCGATCGAGCAGCGGTTCCCGGAGCTCCTGACCGAGGACAGCCCGACCCAGACCGTCGGCGGGCAGGCGCAGACCACGCAGTTCGCGCCGGTCGAGCACGCCGAGCGGATGCTGTCGCTCGACAACGTGTTCAGCCCGGACGAGCTCACCGAGTGGGCCGTCAAGGTGCAGCGCGACGCCGGTGCCGAGCGTGTCCGGTTCCTGACCGAGCTGAAGATCGACGGCCTCGCGATCAACCTGCGCTACGAGCACGGCCGGTTGGTGTCGGCGGCGACCCGTGGTGACGGCGTCGTGGGCGAGGACGTCACCGGCAACGTCCGGACGATGGGCACGATCCCGGACCGGCTGTCGGGGACGGGCCACCCGCCCCTGGTCGAGGTCCGCGGCGAGATCTTCTTCCCGGTCGCCGAGTTCGACGAGCTCAACGCGAACCAGCGCGAGGCGGGGGAGCGCGTCTTCGCCAACCCGCGCAACGCCGCCGCCGGGTCCCTCCGCCAGAAGGAAGAGGGCAAGTCCGAGGCGAAGCGCGCGCTCATGGTCGACCGCCTCCGGCGCTTGCGGATGCTCGTGCACGGCATCGGCGCGTGGCCCGTGCGCGAGCTCGAGCAGGAGACCGACGTCCGCTCGCAGTCCGAGGTGTACGAGCTGCTCGAGACCTGGGGCCTGCCGACGAGCAGCCACTACCGGGTCTTCGACACGATCGACGAGGTGAACGCCTTCGTCCGCTCCACGGGCGACCGCCGCGCCTCGGTCGAGCACCAGATCGACGGCGTCGTCATCAAGGTCGACGACCTCGCCCTGCACGAAGAACTCGGCTCGACGTCTCGTGCACCCCGGTGGGCGATCGCGTACAAGTACCCGCCGGAAGAAGTCCACACCAAGCTCGTCGACATCGTGGTCAGCGTCGGGCGGACCGGGCGTGCGACCCCGTTTGCGGTGATGGCCCCGGCCGAGGTCGCCGGGTCGGTCGTCCGCCAGGCCACCCTGCACAACCAGCAGGTGGTCAAGGCGAAGGGCGTCCTGATCGGCGACACCGTCGTGCTGCGGAAGGCCGGCGACGTCATCCCCGAGGTCCTGGGGCCGGTCGTCGACCTGCGCGACGGCACGGAGCGCGAGTTCGTGATGCCGACGCACTGCCCGGAGTGCGGCACCGAGCTCGCCCCTGCGAAGGAAGGCGACATCGACCTCCGCTGCCCGAACGCGAAGAGCTGCCCCGCGCAGGTCCGCGGTCGTGTCGAGCACATCGCATCGCGCGGTTCCCTCGACATCGAGGGCCTCGGCGAGGTCGCAGCCGCAGCGCTCACGCAGCCGCTGCACCCGGAGACCCCGCCGCTCGTGACCGAGGCCGGGTTGTTCGACCTGACGATGCAGGACATCGTCCCGATCGAGGTGATCGTCCGCGACGCCGAGACCGGCATGGAGAAGGTCGACGACGCCGGTGCCCCGAAGCGCGTGACCCCGTTCAGCCGCGCGCGCAAGAAGACCGACCCGCCGTTCGACCCCGAAGCACGCGGTGCGGACTACACCGGCGAGCCGAGCCGCTTCCCGTCGAAGAACGCGTTCGAGATGCTCGCGAACATCGACGCGGCGAAGACGAAACCGCTCTGGCGCATCATGGTGGGGCTGAGCATCCGCCACGTCGGACCGGTCGCGGCGCGGGCGCTCGCGAACCACTTCGGGTCGCTCGACCGGATCCGCAGCGCCTCGCGCGAGGAACTCGCGGCGGTCGACGGGGTCGGCGGGATCATCGCCGACGCTCTGCTCGCGTGGTTCGAGGTCGACTGGCACCGCGAGATCATCGACCGCTGGACGACGGCGGGCGTGCAGTTCACCACGCCGGACCACCCCGGCCCCGGGGGCGCGGCGATCGAGGGCGGTGTCCTGAGCGGCGTCACGGTCGTGGCGACCGGGTCCCTCGAGGGGTACACGCGAGAGGGCGCGCTCGAGGCGATCATCACCGCCGGCGGCAAGGCGGCGTCGAGCGTCAGCAAGAAGACCGACTTCGTGGCCGCGGGTCCCGGGGCCGGGTCGAAGCTCACGAAGGCCGAGCAGCTGGGGCTCCGGATCATCGACGCCGAGCAGTTCCACCTGCTCGTGACCGAGGGGCCGAGCGCGCTCCCCGAGCCGGAGGTGCCCGCGCCCGAGAGCTGAGTCGGGGCGACGAGCACGACCGCGATGTGGCCGCACGCTGCGGCGCGCCGTGCGACGCACCCAGTTCGGGGGACAAGTTGCATCGCGCATGACCGATCCTCGGGCATTCTCCTTACACTCGACAGAGCATCACCCGTCGTCTGCAGGGAGACGGCGGGACGGCCTTCCAGGGGGAGACCCGATTGCTGCTCATCGCCGCGGCTCTGCTCACCGCCTCGATGCACTCGCTCGGAGTGATCGAGGCCCCCGTCGCGCCTCCGACCCATGCCGCCACGGCCACCGTGACGGTCGCGCTCGTCTCCGAGCGCCACGCGGTGCCCCAGCCGGTCATGACCGGGGGACAGATCGACGTCGACACCGTCGCCGACGCGCACGGTCGGGCGTTCCTCGACGACCTCGGGGTCCTCGGCGCCGGTGACCTGCGCCGCGCTGCCGACGACCGCCGTGTCGTGGCGACCGCGCAGGACGACCCGCCCGCGGCGGCCGTCGTCGCGCAGTGGTGGGCGGGACTCGGCGCCGACGAACAGGGCACGCTCCTGGTCCACGCGCCGTCGATCATCGGCAACCTCGAGGGCGTGCCGTACGCCGTCCGCGACCGCGCGAACCGGTCGACCCTGACCACCGGACTCGCCGACCCCGACACCGGAGCCGCGCACGCCGCGATGCTCGGACAGGTGCGGGACTCGTTGCGGCGCGAACCCGGTGACCCGCAGCGGTTCCTCATCACGCTCGACACCCGGGCGGCGGGTCGAGCGGCGATCAGCATCGGTGACCTCGACACCGCGGCGGACGTCACCGTCATCGTCCCCGGGATGTTCTTCACCGTGACCGGGCAGATGGCCGACTTCACGAACACCGCCAACGACCTGGCGAGCGAACAGGCGACCCTCGCGCCGCTGGCGGCCGGTGGCTCCGGCGACGGGACGGGCGTCGCCGTCGTGGCGTGGATGGGCTACCGCACGCCCGACCTGTCGAACATCATGTCGCTCAGCCTCGCCGACTCCGGGGCGCAGCGACTCGAGCGCGCCGTCGACGGCCTGCGGCAGATCCGCGACGGCGACCAGCCCCGGCTGAACATCGTGGCGCACTCGTACGGGTCGACGACGGCGCTCATGGCGCTCGCCTCCGGACGGATGAGCGCCGACACCCTCACCGTGCTCGGGTCACCGGGCAGCGACGTCCGGTCGGCGGCGGACCTGGACGTCGCCTCGGACGAGGTGTTCGTCGGTGTGGCGCACAGCGACCCGATCGCCGGGTCCGGGTACTACGGCACGGACCCGGGTGGTTCGTCGTTCGGCGCCACCGTGATGAACCTGGCCGGCGGTGCCGACGCGCTGGCCGCCGGCGACCTGTTCCGCCGTCCGGTCGGGCACAACGACTACCTCAAGCCGGGGACCGCATCGCTGCACGACGTCGCCCTGATCGGGATCGGCCGCGGTGACCTCGTCCGCGAGCAGGTCCGACGCGGCAGCACCGGTGACGACGGTGTCGTCGGTGCGTCGGTCGACATGTACCTGGTCCGTCCGCAGGACCTGCAGCCGCGCGACTGACGGGGCGAGGCCCTGGGCGTGACCGGATCGTGACCGGCGGCCGACGTGCCGGGGCCGCACCGGGCCTCCCGGCCGGATCCGCGACCCCGCGCGGATCGCGACCCGCGACAGGTGTTGCCTGTGCGGCAACCTGAGCGACGGCGCAGCCTCAGTCGGTTCCACGGCAGAACCAGTACAGCCCGCCTCCCTACGGTTCGGGGCATGCGTGTGGTGCGATGGCCTGGTGCTCTCCTGATGTTCGTGGTGATGTCCGTGCTCGCCGGCATGCTCGTCGCCGTCGCGGTGACGCCCGCGGTCGCCGTCGCGGGTGAGGGCACCTCGGGTGCGGTCGCGTTCTTCGAGGACCTCCCGAGCTACCTCGACGTGCAGACGCCGCAGCAGGTCTCGTCGGTGTACGCGACGAAGGGCGGCAAGCAGGTCAAGATCGCGTCGTTCTACGCCGAGAACCGGACGAACGTCACGGCCGACCAGATGGCGGACACGCTCAAGCAGGCCGCCATCGACACCGAGGACCCCCGCTACTACGACGAGGGCGGCATCGACGTCCTCGGCACGCTGCGCGGAGTCGCCGCCACCGTCGTCGGCGGCGACGTCCAGGGCGGATCGAGCATCACGCAGCAGTACGTCAAGAACGTCCTCGTGCAGCAGTGCGAGGAACTCACCGGCAAGGACCAGGCCGCCACGGCGAAGAAGGTGGAGGCCTGCTACGAGGACGCAGCCGGCGTCACCCCGCAGCGGAAGCTGCAGGAGATGCGGTACGCGATCGCGGTGAACAAGAAGTACTCGAAGGACGACATCCTGACCGGGTACCTGAACATCGTCGGGCTCGGCGGTCGGGTGTACGGCGCCGAGGCCGGTGCCGAGTACTACTTCGGCGTGCACGCGAAGGACCTGTCGCTCGTGCAGTCGGCCACGCTCGTGGCGATCCTCAACAACCCCTCGAACCTGCGCATCGACGTGCCCGGTGACAAGGCGAACGGCCAGGCGAACGGCTACGCGCTCACCAAGGAGCGACGCGACTACGTGCTCCGCCGCATGCAGGCGCACGGGTCGATCACGAAGGCCGAGATGACGAAGGCCATCGCGACCCCGGTCACGCCGAAGATCACCGAGACCGCGAACGGCTGCTCGACCGCGGCGACGAACTACGACGCCGGCTACTTCTGCGACTACGTCCGCGACCAGGTGCTGCAGGACCCGGCGTTCGGCAAGACCGCCGCGGCGCGCATCGCGACGCTCGACACCAAGGGCCTGCAGATCCACACCTCGCTCGACCTCGACCTGCAGGGCCAGGCGCAGACCGCACTGTCGACCTACGTGCCGGCCACGATGGCCGGCGTCGACGTCGGCGGCTCCAACGTCACCGTCGAGCCCGGCACCGGACGCATCATGTCGATGGTGCAGAACACGTCGTACACGCAGGGCGACAACGCTGCAGCGGGGTCGACCGCGGTGGACTACAGCGCGGACTCCGGCTACGGCAACTCCGGCGGGTTCCAGACCGGCTCCACCTACAAGGTGTTCACCCTGGCCGAGTGGCTCGCGACCGGCCACACGCTCTCCGAGTCGGTGTCGACCACCGAGCACACGTTCCAGAACTCGGAGTTCACGAACTCCTGCCAGAACGTCAGCGGCGGGACGTGGCCGGTCGCGAACGCCGAGTCCGTGCCGGCGTCGATGACCGTGCAGGCCGCCACCGTCGAGTCGATCAACACCGCCTTCGGCGCGATGGGCAAGCAGCTCGACCTCTGCAAGATCGCGCAGCTCGCGCAGTCGATGGGGATCCACCGCGCCGACGGCGGTGCCCTCGGGCAGACCCCCTCGTCGATCCTCGGCGTCAACGAGCTGTCGCCGATCGACCTGGCCGAGGCCTACGCGGGCTTCGCGAACGGCGGCGTCGTCTGCACGCCGACCGCGATCGACTCGGTCACCGAGTCGGACGGCACGAAGATCACCCCGACGCCGTCGTCCTGCACGCAGGGGGTCTCGGCGGACGTCGCCGGCACCGTCGACTACGCGCTGCAGGGCGTGCTGTCGGGCTCCGGCACCGCCGCGAGTGCGAACCCCGGCGACAGCGTGCCGAAGTTCGCGAAGACCGGCACCACCGACGGCGACGTGCAGAACTGGCTCGTCGCGTCGTCGACGAAGTACACGAACGCCACCTGGATCGGGAACGTGCAGGGGAGCGTGAGCCTTGCGAACTGGCCGTTCCTGCAGGGCACCACCGGGTACAGCGCGAAGTTCGGGGTCGGGAAGTCGATGATGGCGTACCTGGACCGGACGGTCGGCGGGGACGCCCTGCCCACGCCGAGCCAGGCGATGATCGGGCAGGCGAGCCACTCGTCGCAGTCGTCGCAGTCGCAGTCCTCGGCGTCGTCGGGATCCGGTGCGTCGCAGGCCGACCAATCGACGCCGACCACGCCGACGCAGACCGCTGCACCCGCTGCACCCGCTGCACCGGCTGCTCCGGCGGCGCCGGCGGAACCGGCTGCGCCCGCCGCCACGGCGGCTCCGGCAGCGGGTGACCAGAACGGGAAGTGACGGCTCGGGTCCACGCCGCCTGGAGGCCCGTCACCGGTCCGCCGGACCGGTGACGGGCCTCCAGGCAGCCGTCCACAGCCGCGCCTGCGTGATCGACCGCAGCCAATAGACTGTCGGACGTCCACGAACCGATCGACGGAGCACCATGCCTGACATCACGAGCGAGCAGGTCGCGCACCTGGCGAACCTCGCACGTATCGCACTCACGCCCGACGAGATCGAGAAGCTGACCGGGGAGCTGTCGCACATCGTCGAGAGCGTCGCCAAGGTCGCCGAGGTCGCGACCGACGACGTCCCGCTGACGAGCCACCCCGTGCCGCTCGGCAACGTCACCCGACCCGACGTCGTCGGCCAGACGCTGACGCAGGAGCAGGCGCTCTCCGGAGCGCCGGACTCCGACGGCGAACGGTTCCGAGTGACCGCCATCCTGGGAGAAGAACAGTGACCGACATCACGCGGATGAGCGCCGCGGCGCTCGCCGACGCCCTCGTGGCGCGCGACGTCTCGAGCGTCGAGGCCACGCAGGCCCACCTCGACCGCATCGCGGCCGTCGACGGCGACGTGCACGCCTTCCTGCACGTCAACCAGAACGCCATCGCCGTCGCGAAGTCGATCGACTCGCGTCGCTCGGCCGGCGACGACCTCGGGCCCCTCGCCGGTGTCCCGATCGCGATCAAGGACGTCCTGTGCACGCAGGACATGCCGACCACCTCGGGCTCGAAGATCCTCGAAGGGTGGATGCCGCCGTACGACGCCACCCCGGTCGCGAAGCTCCGCGCCGCCGGCCTCGTGCCGCTCGGCAAGACCAACATGGACGAATTCGCGATGGGCTCGACCACCGAGTTCTCGGCGTACGGACCGACGCACAACCCGTGGGACCTCGACCGCATCCCCGGCGGGTCCGGCGGTGGCTCGGCCGCTGCCGTCGCCGCGCACGAGGCACCCATCGCCCTCGGCTCCGACACCGGTGGCTCGATCCGTCAGCCCGGCGCCGTCACCGGCACCGTCGGTGTGAAGCCGACCTACGGCGGGGTCAGCCGCTACGGCGCGATCGCCCTGGCGTCCAGCCTCGACCAGATCGGCCCGGTCGCCCGCACCGTCCTCGACGCCGCGCTCCTGCACGACGTCATCGGCGGGCACGACCCGCGCGACTCCACCTCGATCCCCGACGCCTGGCCCTCGATGGCCGCCGCCGCCCGCGAAGGACTGCAGGCGGACACGCTGCGCGGTCTGCGCGTCGGCGTGGTGAAGGAGCTCGCCGGGGGCGACGGCTTCCAGGCCGGGGTCACCCAGCGCTTCCAGGAGACCGTCGCGCTGCTCGAGTCGGCCGGTGCGGTCGTCGTCGAGATCGACGCCCCGTCGTTCGCCTACGCGATCAGCGCCTACTACCTGATCCTGCCGGCCGAGGCCTCGTCGAACCTGGCGAAGTTCGACTCGGTGCGCTTCGGCCTGCGCGTCACGCCGGAGAACGGTGCGACGGTCGAGGACGTCATGGCCGCCACGCGCGAAGCCGGGTTCGGTCCCGAGGTGAAGCGTCGCATCATCCTCGGCACCTACGCCCTGAGCGCCGGGTACTACGACGCGTACTACGGCTCGGCGCAGAAGGTCCGCACGCTCGTGCAGCGCGACTTCCAGGCCGCGTTCGACCAGGTCGACCTGCTCATCAGCCCGTCGGCCCCGACGACCGCGTTCCCGATCGGTGAGCGCATCGACGACCCGCTCGCGATGTACCTCAACGACCTCACCACGATCCCGGCGAACCTGGCGGGCGTGCCCGGCATGAGCATCCCGAACGGCCTCGCACCCGAGGACGGCCTGCCCGTCGGCGTCCAGCTGATGGCCCCGCAGCGCGAGGACGCCCGCCTGTACCGCTACGGTGCGGCACTCGAGCGTCTGCTCGAACAGCAGTGGGGAGCCCCGCTCATCGACCGGATCCCGGACCTCGACCAGAGTCAGCAGTCGGCTGCGCAGGAAGGTGTGATCTGATGGCGCAGAAGGACGCGCTCATGGACTTCGACGAGGCACTGGAGCGCTACGAGCCGGTGCTCGGCTTCGAGGTGCACGTCGAGCTCGCGACGAAGACCAAGATGTTCTCGGACGCGCCGAACTTCTTCGGTGGCGAGCCGAACACGAACGTGACGCCGGTCGACCTCGGGCTGCCCGGGTCGCTGCCCGTCGTCAACGCGCAGGCCGTCCGGTACTCGATCCAGCTCGGGCTCGCGCTCGGCTGCTCGATCGCCGAGTCGTCGCGGTTCGCCCGGAAGAACTACTTCTACCCGGACAACCCGAAGAACTACCAGGTCTCGCAGTTCGACGAGCCGATCGCGTTCGAGGGCGAGGTCGAGGTCGAACTGGCCGACGGCACGATCTTCAACATCCCGATCGAACGCGCCCACATGGAAGAGGACGCCGGCAAGCTGACGCACGTCGGTGGTGCCACCGGCCGCATCCAGGGTGCCGAGTACTCGCTCGTCGACTACAACCGCGCCGGTGTGCCGCTCGTCGAGATCGTCACGAAGCCGATCTTCGGTGCCGAGCACCGTGCCCCCGAGCTCGGTGCCGCGTACGTGCAGGTCATCCGCGACCTCGTGCGCGCACTCGGTGTCTCCGAGGCCCGCATGGAGCGCGGCAACCTGCGCTGCGACGCCAACATCTCGCTGCGCCCCCGCGGCCAGGAGAAGCTCGGCACCCGCACCGAGACGAAGAACGTCAACTCGTTCCGTGCCGTCGAGCGTGCGATCCGCTACGAGATCCAGCGCCAGGCCGCGATCCTGGCCGACGGCGGCTCGATCACGCAGGAGACCCGTCACTGGCACGAGGACACCGGCCGGACCTCGGCCGGCCGTCCGAAGTCGGACGCCGACGACTACCGCTACTTCCCCGAGCCCGACCTGCTGCCGGTCGTGCCCGACCCCGCGGTCGTCGAAGAGCTCCGTGCGTCCCTGCCCGAGGCCCCGGTGGCTCGCCGCCGTCGCCTCAAGGGTGACTGGGGCTTCGCCGACCTGGAGTTCCAGGACGTCGTCAACGGCGGGCTGCTCGACCAGGTCGAGGGCACCGTCGCCGCCGGCGCTGCGCCGCAGGCGGCCCGCAAGTGGTGGACCGGCGAGATCAGCCGGGTCGCGAACGCGCAGGACGCCGAGCCCGGCGACCTCGTGTCGCCGCAGCACGTCGCCGAGGTCATCGCGCTCGTCGAGTCCGGCGACCTGACCGACCGCCTGGCACGCCAGGTGCTCGAGGGCGTCATCGCCGGCGAGGGCTCGCCGGCCCAGGTCGTCGAGGCCCGCGGGCTCAAGGTCGTGTCCGACGACTCGGCGCTCACCGCCGCGGTCGACGAGGCACTCGCCGGCCAGCCGGACGTGCTCGCGAAGATCAAGGACGGCAAGGTCCAGGCCGCCGGCGCCATCATCGGTGCCGTCATGAAGGCCATGAAGGGCCAGGCGGACGCCGCCCGCGTCCGTGAGCTGGTGCTGGAGCGCGCGCAGCAGGCGTAGTCGCCGTTCCGTGCAGTTCCGTTCCGCGGAACCAGGTTCCGGACACAGCACCGTGGGAAACCACGGTGCTGTGTCCGTTCCGCGGTGTGGGAGAACCTGGGGACGCGTCAGCGACCCGGTGACAGGATGAGTCGTGTCCGCAACGATCCGCGCCATCGGAACCGCCGTCCCGGAGACGACGCTCGAGCAGGCTGCGGTGCGAGACCTCTTCGCTGCGCAGCCCGAGCTCGGTCGTCTCGGCCGGCGGCTCGTCCCCGCAGCCTTCGACGCCTCGGCGGTCGAGCACCGGCACACCGTGCTGGCCGAACTCGACCGGAGCCGTCCAGCGGGCGCGTTCCGCGACACGGACGGCGCGCTGCACTCGCCCTCGACGGGCACCCGCAACGACCGCTACCGCGAGCTCGCGCCGCCGCTCTTCGTCGAGGCTGCTCGTGACGCTCTGGACCGCGCGGCCGTCGACGCGGACTCCGTCACGCACGTCGTCACGGTGTCGTGCACCGGCTTCACGCAGCCCGGCCCGGACCTGGACATCGTGACCGAGCTCCGCCTGCGCCGTGACGTCTTCCGCCACCACATCGGGTTCATGGGGTGCTGCGCGGCGTTCCCGGCGCTCCGGATCGCGGCCGCGTTCGCCGAGGCCGACCCGGCCGCGGTCGTGCTGGTCGTCTGCGCCGAGCTCTGCACCCTGCACGTCCGCGCGAGCGACGACCCGGACCAGATCGTCGCGAACAGCGTCTTCGGGGACGGTGCCGCCGCCGTCGTGGTCACCGCCGACGGCCCCGGCCTGCGCCTCGACGCGTTCGCCACCGCCGTCGTGCCCGAGAGCGCCGGCGAGATGGCCTGGAACATCGGCGACGAGGGCTACGAGATGGTCCTGAGCACCACGGTCCCCAAGCTCGTCGGCAGCAGCGTCGCCGAGGCCGTCGCGTCGCTGCTCGACGGACCGGCCGCCGACGTGCCGGTGTGGGCCGTGCACCCCGGTGGACGTGCGATCCTCGACCGCACGCAGCAGGCGCTCGACCTGCCGGACACGGCGATCGCGGCGAGCCGGACGGTGCTGCGCGACCACGGGAACATGTCGAGCGCGACCGTGCTGTTCGTGCTCCGCGAGGCCCTCGACGCCGGGATCCCGGAAGGAGCCGCCGTCGTGGCGCTCGCCTTCGGCCCCGGTCTCACGGTCGAGAGTGCGCGACTGACCATGGTGCGCACGTGAGCCGTCCCGACGGCGGTTCCACGGGCCTCCCGGTCCTCGACCTGCGCACGCGCGCGGTCGACCTGACCGAACTCATGGACGACCCGGACTGCGACCCGCGCGCGCTCGCGCGGACTTTCCGGCGCTTCGCGCTCGTCAACGCCCTGGTGAGCGGCTGGCGTTCGGCGTGGCGGACCCACGTCGTACCGGCCCTGCCGGTGAACGGCCGCGCCCGGGTCCTCGACCTCGGGTGCGGCGGCGGCGACCTGGCCCGGGCCGTCGTTCGGTGGGCGGCGAGCGACGGGTTCGACGTCGAGGTCGTCGGGGTCGACCCGGACCCGCGGGCGATCGACGCGGCGAACCGACGGGCACCGCGGGGTGTCACCTTCCGGCAGCAGTCGAGCGGTGACCTGGTCACGGCGGGCGAGCGGTTCGACGTCGTGGTGTCGAACCACGTCCTGCACCACCTGGGCGACGACGAGCGGAACGGGTTCCTGGCGGACTCGGAGGCGCTCGCGTCGGGTCGCAGCGTGCACTCGGACATCCGTCGGTCGCGCGAGGCCTACCGGGCGTACGCGCTGGCGTCGCCGCTGGTGTCCGCGGGGACCTTCGTCCGGGTCGACGGCCTGCGGTCGATCCGTCGGTCCTTCACCCTGGCGGAACTGCGGGACACGCTGCCGACCGGGTGGCGAGCGGAACGGGCATCGCCGCACCGGGTGCTGGCCGTCCGCGACGCCTGACGATCAGGACGGCTCGGCCGCCCGGCGCAGGAGCTCGGCGTGGAGTCCGGCAGCGCCGGCGGGTCCGAGGTCGAGGATCTCCGACTCGGGCACACCGAGGTCGTGGAGTGCCCGCACCAGGTACAGCGGGAGGGCGTTCGCGGGCGCCGGGTGCACGGGGCTGCCCCGGTCCGGCAGCGTGCCGTCGTCGACGCAGCGCCAGAAGGCCGGTGCATCGACCTGCAGCTGGTGGCGCAGGACGTGCGCCCACATGCGCGCACCGTAGGTCGACCGGTCGACGGGCTTCGAGATCCGGGTGCGCAGGACGCGTGCGTCCCAGAGCACGAGCTCGTAGGTGCGATGGTGCCGGACGGGCTGACCGGTGGCGCCGCGCACCAGTGTCCAGCGCTCGGTCGTGCAGAACGTGTCGTGGTGCTCGCGGTTCGGAGCAGGGTGCCTCGGGCTACTCACCGCCGCGCTCCAACCAGTCGCGCAGTTCGGCGTCCGTGGACAGCTTGACCAGCTGGACGAGCGCCCACGCGTCGTGGTGGTTCGGGGCGTGCTGGAGACGGTCTTCCCAGTCGACCGCGTACTCCCGCAGCGACAGGGCGAGGTCGTCGAGTGCGTCGTCGACGTCCGTTCCCTGGGCGACGAACGGGCGCCCCTCCATGAGGGCGACGACCGCGCCGGCCTCGCGGAAGACACTGACCCGCGGGGAGACGGTCCGGAAGAAGTAGTCGCGAAGCCGGTCGACGGGCAGCATCGCGGAGACGGCGCCGTCGCGGGCGACCGTCACGGTGCGGCCGGTCGCGGTGGCGTCGAGCATGTCCTTGAAGTGCTCGCGGGCGCGCGAGTACGTGGGGTAGTCGGCTGCGATGGGCACGAGGGCCTCCGGTGAGTACGGCACGTACGGAGCGTACGTGGTGTGCTGATCCTAGGGGAGGGGGCTGACAGATCTGTGGAGAACGCGAGGGTGACGTGTTCGGCTAGCGTCGCCGGTATGGCCCGGACCCCACTGCACCGCGTCGCGGTCCTGGTGCTCGACGGCGCGAAACCGCTCGACGTCGGGATCCCCGCGCAGGTGTTCTCGAACCGGCCGAGCATGCCCTACGAGGTGCGGGTGTGCGGCCCCCGGGCCGGTCGGATCACCGGCGGCGACGGGTTGGCCTACGCGGTCGACCACGGGCTGGAGGCACTGGACTGGGCGGAGACCGTCTTCGTGCCCGGCTACCGTCGTCCGTCGGACTCGGCGCCGCCGGCCGACGTCGTCACGGCACTCGCGCGGGCCCACGAGCGCGGCGTCCGCATCGCGGCGATCTCCACCGGGGCGTTCGCGCTCGCGGCAGCCGGGCTGCTCGACGGCCGCCGGGCGACGACGCACTGGCACTACGCGCGGGTGCTCCGTGAGCGGTACCCCGAGGTGGACGTCGACGAGGACGTGCTGTTCGTCGACGCCGGCTCGGTGCTGACCAGCGCCGGCGCCGCGAGCGGGATCGACCTGTGTCTGCACATCGTCCGACAGGACCACGGCGTGGCACTGTCGAACCACGTCGCCCGACGGCTCGTCAGTGCCCCGTACCGCAGCGGCGGCCAGGCGCAGTACGTACCGCGGAGCGTTCCCGAACCGCTCGGCGACGTGTTCGCCGACACCCGGGAGTGGGCGCTCCGGCACCTCGCCGAGCCGCTCACGCTCGAAGCGCTCGCGCGGAACGCCACGGTGTCGACCCGGACGTTCTCACGCCGGTTCGTGGAGGACACCGGGTACACGCCGATGCAGTGGGTGCTGCGGGCGCGCGTCGACCTCGCGCGGGAGCTCCTGGAGCAGTCCGACCTCGGCGTCGACCAGGTGGCCGAGCGCGCGGGCCTCGGTTCCGACGCGAACCTGCGGACGCACTTCCGGCGGATCCTCGGGACCTCGCCCACCGAGTACCGCCGGACGTTCCAGGACTGACCGCGCCGACGCGGCGGTGGTGGCGACATCCTTTCGGACGCTGGCTTCCCTGCCACTGGAGCCGTGCCTCCCGGCCCGTGAGCATGGACCACGGAACGAAAGGAACCCCACATGACCCGCATCGCCATCAACGGCTTCGGCCGCATCGGCCGCAACACGCTCCGCGCCCTGCTCGCACGGGGCGGTGACGACCTCGAGGTCGTCGCCGTGAACGACCTGACCGCCCCCGACACACTCGCACACCTGTTCCGCTACGACTCCGCCCTCGGGCCGTTCGACGGCACCGTCGAGGTCGACGGCGACACGCTCGTCATCGACGGCCGCCGCGTCCGCGTGCTCGCATCGACGTCGCCGGCGGACCTGCCCTGGGCCGAACTCGGCGTCGAGGTCGTCCTCGAGTCCACCGGACGCTTCACCGCACGCGACGCGGCAGCCGGGCACCTGACCGCCGGCGCCCGACGGGTCCTCATCAGTGCGCCGGCCACCGGAGCGGACGCCACCATCGCGTACGGCGTGAACTCAGACACGTTCGACCCGGCCGTGCACACAGTGATCTCGAACGCATCGTGCACGACCAACGCGCTCGCACCCCTGGCGTCGGTGCTCGACGACCTGGCGGGCATCGAACACGGGTTCATGACCACCGTGCACGCGTACACGCAGGAGCAGAACCTGCAGGACGGGCCGCACCGTGATCTGCGTCGGGCCCGCGCTGCCGGCGTGAACATCGTGCCGACGACGACCGGGGCTGCCAAGGCCATCGGGCTGGTGCTGCCCCGCCTGGAGGGCAAGCTGTCCGGTGACGCCATCCGCGTGCCGGTGCCCGTCGGGTCGATCGTCGAGCTGAACACCGTCGTGTCGCGGGACGTGACCGTGGACGAGGTGAACGAGGCCTACCGCGCCGCGGCTGCCGGTCCGCTCGCCGGGGTCCTGGCGTTCACGGTCGACCCGCTCGTGTCGACGGACATCACCGGGCGGCCGGAGTCGAGCATCTTCGACTCGCTGCTCACCCGCGTCGACGAGGGCCGGCACGTGAAGGTCGTCGCCTGGTACGACAACGAGTGGGGCTTCTCGAACCGCGTGGTCGACACGCTCGGGATGCTGGCGCGGGCGTAGGCCGCGGGCCGGTCGGACTGGAGGCGCGGCGCGGGCTGGCGCCGCGCCTCCGGTCCGGTCGTGGTCACGTTTCGGGCTGTGCGACAGTTCACGGGACCGGGCGGCCGTGAGCTGTCGCTGAGCGCGAAATCTCGCGGCGGGCGGGCGGGCGCGCCCCCCGCCCCCCCCCCCCCCCCGTGCGTGCCCGCCGGTCGGGACTGGTCGTCGGGGGGGGCATTTCGCCGCCCCGCGGCGGGCC
>NZ_JALLIO010000003.1:0-503950 GCF_023242305.1 Curtobacterium sp. MWU13-2055 | reverse complement strand
GCGAGGTTCCGAGATCTCGGAACCTCGCGCGCGTGCAGCGCCCCGATCGGAACCTCGGCGGCACGCGGGCGGGGTGTCGTGGAACCTCGCGCAGCCCGACACCGCCGCGAGCCTTCCGTCAGGAACCGGGGCGGGTGCACCAACCCCCGGATTCGGCCCGCCGAATCCCTCTGATCAGGCCTTTTCGTCCTCGGAACCATGCCAGGATCGACAGGTCCTGAGACGTCGGCGTCTCCGTCCGACCGTCTCGAAAGGCGCCGCCCCCATGTCGTTCTGGGCCCTCTTCCTCATCGCGCTCGGTGTCTCCGCAGACGCCTTCGCCGTCGCCCTCGGCAAGGGCCTGCACATGAAGCGCTTCGACGTGCGGCACGCCCTCGTCATCGCGTTGACGTTCGGTGCGTTCCAGGCGCTCATGCCCCTGCTCGGGTGGCTGCTCGGTTCGGCGTTCGCGCAGTACATCGCCGCCTTCGACCACTGGGTCGCGTTCGGGCTGCTCGCGCTGATCGGCGGCAAGATGCTGTGGGAGGCGTTCTCGAAGCACGAGGACACCGAGCAGGACACCGACCGCCTGCCGATCCGTGAGCTCCTGGTCCTGGCGATCGCGACGAGCATCGACGCCCTGGCCGTCGGCGTCACGTTGGCGTTCCTGCCGGTGTCGATCGGCGGCGCGGTGCTGCTCATCGGTGTGACGACGGCGGTGCTGTCCTTCGCCGGCGTGGTCGTCGGGCGCCGTGTCGGAGCCCGGTTCGGCAAGCCGGCCGAGATCGCCGGCGGTGTGGTGCTCATCCTGATCGGCGTGAACATCGTGCTCGAGCACACGGGCGTCATCGGCTGACGTCGGCGGTGTCGCGCCGCACACGCCCCCGCCACCCGGCGCATGATGAACGCATGTCCCGCATCCTCGTCACCGGATCGACCGACGGCCTCGGGCGGGCGACCGCCGACACCCTGCTCCGCGACGGGCACGAGGTCGTCGTGCACGCCCGGAGCACGGCACGGGCGGAGGCAGTCGCCGACCTGCTCGACCGTGGTACCACGCTCGTCGTCGCCGACCTGTCCGACCGCGACGCCGTGATCGCCGCTGCGCGCGACCTCGACGCCGGCGACCCGATCGACGCGGTCGTGCACAACGCCGGCGTGATCTCCGGCCGTGCGCTCATCCCCGTCAACGTCGTCGCGCCGTACCTGTTCACCGCGCTGCTCCACGCGCCGACCCGGCACGTGTACCTGAGCAGTGGGATGCACCGCGGCGGCCGCCCCCGACTGGACGGCGTCGACTGGGACGGCATCGCGGCGACCAACACGTACTCGGACACCAAGCTCTTCGTGACCGCGCTCGCCGCCGAGGTCGCCGAGCGCCGGCCCGGTGTCCTGAGCAACGCCGTCGACCCGGGTTGGGTCCCGACCAAGATGGGCGGCGCGGGGGCGTCGGACGACCTCGAGCTCGGGCACCGTACCCAAGAGGCCCTCGTGACCGACCCCGACGCAACCCTCAGCGGCGGTTACTGGTTCCACGGACAGCGGCAGGAGCCGCACCAGGCGGTCGCTGACCCGCAGTTCCGCCGCCAACTCATCGACGCCCTCGCGACGGCGACGGGCATCACCCTCTGAAGCAGGACAGGAGCACCATGTCGACGGTCAGGGTCCACAACTTCGCGATCTCGCTCGACGGGTACGGCGCCGGAGCCGACCAGTCCGTCGACCGTCCGTTCGGGCACGCCGACGGCCGACTCATGGGGTGGTTCGCCGCCACCGCCACCTTCCGTGCGATGCAGGGAGCGTCCGGCGGGACCACCGATGTCGACGACGAGTTCGCTCGCGCCTGGGGACCGGAGATCGGTGTCGAGATCATGGGGCGGAACAAGTTCGGACCCCAGCGCGGACCGTGGCCCGACGACGGCTGGACCGGGTGGTGGGGCGACGAACCGCCGTTCCACACGCCCGTGTTCGTGCTCACCCACCACCCGCGCGAGCCCCTCGAGATGGCGGGCGGGACGACCTTCCACTTCGTCGACGCCACCCCGGCGGAAGCGCTCGAGCTCGCCCGCCAGGCCGCACCGGGCCGGGACGTCCGGATCGGCGGCGGGGTCGAGACCGTCCGCGAGTTCCTGCAGGCCGACCTGGTCGACCACCTGCACCTGGTCGAGGTGCCGATCGTGCTCGGCCGCGGCGAGCGGCTCTGGGACGGACTCGAGGGGATCGAGGAGCGCTTCGACGTCGAGACGGTCGCGTCGCCGTCGGGGGTCGTGCACCGCACGTTCACGCGCGTGGCGCACTGATCGCACAGACCGGCGGACGAACCTGAGCCGTTGTGTCGGCCGGGGACTACCGTCGACCGCAGGTGACCCAGGCCCCCGGCTGCCGGCACGATCTCTTCGTCCGATGCCGACCGGAAACGCCATGTCCTCCTCGCAGACCGATCTCCCACACCAGCACGACCCGACGAGCTGGACCGCGCTCGAGGTCGGCCGGTGGGAAGCCCGCTCCGGCCGGTCCCACATCGGAACCGTCGTCTTCACGAACCGGTACGAGGTCCGTGGGTGGTCGGGCGAGGTCTTCGGCGACCACACGAGCCTGGAGAGCGCGAAGGCACAGGTCGAGGCGATGGCGCGGTGGAGCCTCGGTGAGCGACCGTGGTCACCCGACGGAGTCGACTGATCAGTCCATCGCGTCGTCGTAGATCCCGATCAGACGGTCCAGGAACGCCTGCACCGTGGCGCGCTCGCTGACGTCCATGTCGGCGACGACGTCCTCGATCCCCTCGATCAGCGGCAGCACCAGGTCGTACGCACGGTCGGACGACCGCTCGGCTGCGGTGACCACGAGCTTCCGGCCGTCGCTGGGGTGCCGCTCCCGCGTGACGTGGCCGGCGGACTCGAGTCGGTTGAGCACGAGGGTCATGGCGGCGGTGGAGATCTCCAGTCGCCGCGCGAGCTCGGTCGGGGTGGACCGTCCGTGGGTGATGAGGTGGTCCATCGCCTCGAGCCCGGCCGCGTCGACGTCGAGTGCCCGGGCCAGGTGTCGCTCGAACCGCTGCTGGCGGACCCCGACCTGTTGGACCCGTGCGCGGATGTCGTCGTCGGGCAGCGGTCGTCCGTCGCGACGGGCGGCTTCGCGGTCGCGTCGGTCGTCGCGGTCGCTCCGGGCGTCGCGGTCTCGTTTTCCGTCGGTGGGCGCTGTCGGTTCGTCGTGCGGCACGAGGTCGATGGTAGTCGTGTAGATTGCCAATCTCATTGGTAATCAAGATTCGAGGCAACATGTCGACCGACCGCAAGCGCGTCCTCATCTCCGGTGCGAGCATCGCCGGACCCGCCCTGGCCTACTGGCTGCACCGGTACGGCTACGACACGACGATCGTCGAGCGCGCGCCGGAACTCCGGACCGGTGGCCAGAACGTCGACGTGCGGGGCGCCGGGCGCGAGGTCTCGCGGCGGATGGGGATCGAGGACGACATCCGTGCCGCCACCACCGGTGAGGTCGGCACGCGGTTCATCGGCCGCTCCGGTTCGGTCATCGCGGAGTTCCCGGCCGGAACCACGGACTCGGGCGGCGCCACCGCGGAGCTCGAGATCCTGCGCGGTGACCTCGCGCAGCTGCTGGTCGGCCGGACCACCGACACCACCGAGTACCGGTTCGGCGACCGCATCACCGGCATGGCGGACGACGACGGCGGCGCCGGCGACGGCGTGACCGTGCAGTTCGAGCACGCCGCCGACGAGCGGTTCGACCTGGTGGTGGCGGCGGACGGCATCGGGTCGAGCACCCGGCGACTGGTCTTCGGCGACGAGCCCGAGATCCGGTCCCTCGGCCTCGAGACCTCCTACGCGACGATCCCCCGCACCGACGCGGACGACGACTGGTGGCGCTGGTACAACGCACCGGGTGGGCGATCGGTGACGCTGCGCCCGGACCCGCACGGCACGATCCGGGCGACGCTGTCGTTCGTGACCGACCGGACCCGGGAGCGCGCCGGCTCCGAGCGACGATCCATCGAGGAGCAGCGTCGCCGACTGCACGAGGTCTTCGCCGACGCCGGCTGGGAAGCGCATCGTGTGCTCGCGGGCATCGACGACGCCGACGACCTGTACTCCGAGTCGATCGGGCAGGTCCGCGCGCCGCGGTGGTCCGAGGGTCGGATCGCGCTCGTCGGCGACGCCGCCTACTGCGCCTCACCGGTCAGTGGCATGGGCACGAGCCTGTCGCTCACCGGGGCGTACGTGTTGGCCGGTGAACTCGCCGCACACGTCGACCACCGCGATGCATTCCGCGGTTACGAGCGCATCATGCGGCCGTACGTCGCCCAGGCGCAGCAGCTGCCGCCGGGGGTGCCGCGGGTCGCGAACCCGAAGAGCCGGCTCGGCATCGCCGCGTTCGGTGCTGCGGTCCGGGTCGCCTCCACCCCGTTCATCGGTCGGCTCGGCGACCGGTTCTTCACGCCGCCGGCCGACGCGATCGACCTGCCGGACTACTCGCACCTCGGGTAGGCCGCGTTCATCGGATACGGTCTGGTCATGACGACGACGCGCGTGATGCTCGTGTACCGCCTGGCCTTCGCAGTGCTCGTGCTCGTTGCGCAGATCGCACAGTTCGGGGTGTCGATCCGGCTCGACCTCGGGGTCGTGAACTTCTTCTCGTACTTCACGAACCTCGGCAACCTCATCGCGGTGGTGGTGTTCATCGTCGGCGCCGTCCGACTCGCCCGCGGGGTGCCGGACAGCCGGACGTGGGCCCTCGTGCGGTTCTGCTCCGTGGTGAACATGGTGTTCGTCGGGCTGGTGTTCAACACGCTGCTCGCCGGGTTCGACCTCGGCCCGCTCTACCCGTGGGTGAACGTCGTCCTGCACATGCTGATGCCGGTGGCGGTGCTGGTGGACTGGCTGGTGCTCGCTCCCCGGGTGCGCCTGGGCTGGCGAGACGCGTGGATCGCGCTGGTGTTCCCGGTGGTCTACAGCGTCTACTCGTTGATCCGAGGCGCGATCGTCGACTGGTACCCGTACCCGTTCTACGACGCCGACAAGGTCGGTGGCGTGGGCGGGCTGGTCCTGTACCTGCTCGCCCTGATCGTGGCGCTCGCCGTGCTCGCGCTGGTGCTGCTGGGCATCGGGCGCGCCCTGCGGCGCGGATCGGACCGCCAGCCGGCCTGACCAGGCGGGTCGCGGTGGTGCGACGGTCGGCGTGGCGGACGGGAGGCCCGTGGCCAGGCCGCCACGGGCCTCCCGTCCGGGCCGCACCACGCTGGTGCGGTAGGTTCCTGCCCAACGCATTCCGGACGCGAGAGAGGGGACGCGGATGGCCCAGGGACACCGCTCGCCCCCCACGATGAGCGACGTCGCAGCCGTCGCCGGCGTCTCGAAGAAGACCGTCTCGAACGTCCTGTCGGGCTACGAACACGTCTCCGCTCGCACCCACGATCGCGTGATGGCCGCGGTGGACGAACTCGGCTACGAGCTCAACGTCTCGGCCCGGAACTTCCGCGCCGGCCGGTCGAAGGTCATCGGCCTGGCGGTGCCGGAGCTGCGGCAGGCGTACTTCGCCGAGCTCGCCGACGCCGTCATCCGCGCTGCCGGTGCCGTGGGCTACACGGTGCTCATCGAGCAGACCGCGAGCGGTGTGCGCGAGGCGGACGCGATCACCCGGATGCGTGAACACTCGATCGACGGCATCATCTACAGCCCGCTGACGGTGCGGTCGAGCGATGCTCCCGCGCTCGAGGTGAAGTTCCCCCTCGTGGTGCTCGGCGAGCCGATCCCGGACAGCCCGGTCACGTTCATCACGATGTCGAACGCGGACGCGCTGCACGACGCGACGGCGCACCTGCTCGACGCGGGCCGTCGTTCGATCGCCTTCATCGGTTCCGAACCGTCGGGGCCGGTACGGACGGCGCAGGAGCGGCTCCGCGGGTACCGCGAGGCGCTCGCCGAGCAGGGCGTGGCGTTCCGACCCGAACTCGTCGTCCCCACGGCGCTCTGGCACCGGGCCGAGGGGGCAGCGGCGGCGCGGGCGCTGCTCGACTCCGGCGTCGAGGTCGACGGGATCGTCTGCTGCAACGACGCCCTGGCGCTCGGGGCGATGAGCGCGTTGCAGCTCGCCGGTCGGACCGTGCCGGACGACGTCGCGGTCGTCGGCTTCGACGACATCGAGGAGTCGGCGTACGCGACGCCCGCGCTGACCACGGTGTCGGCCGACCTGGACCGGGTCGCGGCGACGGCGGTCGGGGTCCTCGTCGAGCAGCTCGAGGAGGACGCGGCCGTCGGTCCGGGCGTGCTGCGCTCGCCGCATGCGCTGGTCGTGCGGGCGTCGTCGGCGCCCGTCGCCGCGGAACGCACGGTCTCCGCCTGAGGTCTTGACCTGCCCGTCGAGCACGGACTACTGTCCAGATTTACACCGGTGTAAATCCGGCATGGACGAGGTCCCGCACACCGAAGTGCGGGACGGATGGCAGGTTTTCGATGAAGAAGCACATCGCGGTCGTCGCGCTCGCAACAGCGGCGGCGATCTCCTTGGCCGGGTGCGCCGGCTCCCCCGGATCGTCCGCGAACGCCCACGTCGACCTGACGTTCTGGCACGGGTACACCGAGGCCGACGGCAAGGTCCTGGACGGCATCGTCAAGGACTTCAACGAGTCGCAGGACAAGGTCACGATCACGACCCAGACGAAGACGTGGGCGGTCATCGACGACACGATGCTCCCCGCGCTGACGGCGAAGAAGGGCCCGGACATCGTCGCGATGACCTCGGACCGACTGCCCGTCTACGCCGAGAAGAAGGCCCTCGTCGACCTGAGCGACTTCTACGACGACGACACCAGCAACACCGGCGAGCTCAAGGAGCAGGCCGTCGCGATGGAGCAGGTCGACGGCAAGGAGTACGGCGTCCCGAGCGGCTTCGTGCCCCTGTCCGTGATCTACAACAAGAAGCTCTTCGCCGAGGCCGGCATCGACGCGTTCCCGACGACGTGGGACGAGTGGGTCGCCGACGCGAAGAAGCTGACGAAGGACGAGAACGGCGACGGCACCCCGGAGCAGTACGGGCTCGTGCTGCCGGACCACCAGACGGTCGGCAACGGCATCTGGCCGAGCCTGTTCGCGGGCAACGGCGGCTCGATCACGAACGACGCCGGCACGAAGTCGACGATCGACTCCGCTGCGAACGTCGAGACGCTCGAGTACTGGGCGAAGGCGATCCGGCAGGACAAGATCTCGCCGACCGGTGTCGACGGCATCGCGGCCGACAAGCTCTTCACCGCCGGCAAGACCGCCATGGAGATCGGCGGCCCGTGGATGGCCGGCGTCGCGAAGGCGTCCGACATCGACTACGGGATCGCCGCGATCCCGGCTGGGCCGAAGGCGCAGGTGGCCTCCGCCATCGGCATCTCGCTCGGCGTGACCGCACAGACCGACGACCCGAAGCAGGCCGCTGCCGAGGACTTCCTGCGGTACTTCAACGAGAAGAACGTCGCGACCAAGTGGGCGCTCGGGTCGGGTTGGCCGTCCCTGCGCACCGACGTGACCGCCGCCGACGTCGACGCGAACCCCACCGTCGCGGCGCTGACCGGTCTGCCCGGCACGACGATCCCGCTCCTCCCGGGCGTCGTGAACAGCGGTGACGTGCTCACCGCGCTCGACACCGCGACGCAGAAGTCGATCGCGGGCGGCGACCCGGAGTCGCTCCTCGGCACCGCAGACACCGACGTGCAGTCAGCCCTGAAGTAGAGGACCACGATGACCACGCAGCAACTCGGCCGACGCCGTCGGTACCGTCCCCCGGGACAGCTCGGCGGCCGGACGCCCCTGAACGGGACCTTCCGCCGCCGTGCGACCGTCGTCGGCTTCCTCGCACCCGCGATCGTCATCCTCGGGGCGTTCGTCCTCTGGCCGATGCTCTCGGCACTGCGGCTGTCCTTCACGGACGCCAGCGGCTTCGGTGACCCGAGCTGGGTCGGCTTCGCGAACTACGTCCGGGTCTTCACCGACCCGGACGTGGTCCGCTCGATCGGCAACACGGCGCTGTACTCGGTGCTGTTCACCCCGGTCGCGATCGCCGTGGCGCTGGTGCTGGCCCTGGCGCTCAACCACCCGGCGTTGCCGTTCCGCGGCTTCTTCCGCTCGGCGCTGTTCCTGCCGTTCATCGTGTCCCTGGCGGTCGCCGCGTTCGCGTGGTCGTACCTGCTCGACCCGCAGATCGGCCTGCTGAACCACTGGCTCCAGGTGGGCGGCATCCGGCTCGGCAACGTCCTGCAGGACCCGGCCCTGGCGATGCCGACCGTGGTGCTCGTCGCGGTCTGGAAGAACTTCGGCTTCTACATGGTCATCTTCCTGGCGGGGCTGCAGGAGATCCCGACCAGCCTGTACGAGGCGGCGCAGCTGGACGGCGCGAACGGCCGCCAGCGGTTCGCGAACGTGACGTTCCCGATGCTCAGCAACACCATGGCGTTCGTCGTCATCGTCGCGCTCATCGCCGCACTGCAGGCGTTCGACCAGATCTACGTCCTGACCGGCGGCGGGCCGTACCGGTCCACCGAGACGATCGTCATGCAGATCTACCAGTCCGGGTTCAAGGACCTCGACCTCGGCTTCGCGTCCGCGCTGGCGTACGTGCTGCTCATCGCGACCCTGCTGCTGAGCCTCGTGCAGTTCCTGTTCTTCGGCAAGCGCGGAGAGGACACCGCATCATGACCGCACTCCCCCGTCCGGCCACCGCGGTCCGGCGCAGGACCGTGGCCCGTCGCCCACCCTCGATGCGCTGGCTCGGCTTCGCCGCGGTGCTCATCGTCACCCTCGCGGTGCTGCTCCCCGTGCTCGTCATCGTGTTCACGGCGTTCAAGCCGGCGAGCGAGGTGAACGCCTACCCGCCGACGCTGTTCCCGCACACGTGGACGCTCGACAACTTCCGGGCGATCTTCACACAGCTGCCGTTCGGCCGGCTCATCCTGAACAGCTTCGCCTTCGCCGGCGGGGTGACGGTCTTCGCGCTGGCGTTCGACGCGCTCGCCGCCTACGCGCTGGCCCGGCTCGACTTCCGGGGCAGCAAGGTCCTGCTCATCGTGATCATCGCCAGCCTGATGATCCCGTTCCAGGCCACCCTGATCCCGATCTACCAGCTCGTGTCCGACCTCGGGTGGGTGAACACCTTCGCCGGCCTCATCGCACCGCGGGCGGCGGACGCCTTCGGCATCTTCTTCCTCCGGCAGTTCTTCGTGTCGCTCCCCCGCGACCTCGACAACGCGGCGCGCATCGACGGTGCGTCCGAGTGGCGGATCTTCCGGAGCATCATCCTGCCGAACGCCGTACCGGCACTGCTCACCCTCGGCATCTTCACCTTCGTCAACAACTGGAACGACCTGCTCTGGCCGCTGGTGTTCACCACGGACCAGGACATGGGGACCATCACCTCCGGGCTGACCCTGCTGACCGGACCCGGCGGCATCATCCCGCAGGGCGTGATGATGGCCGGCGCCCTGATCGCCGTGCTGCCCCTCGCCGTCATGTTCCTGCTCGTGCAACGCCGCTTCATCGAGAGCGTCGCCAGCACCGGGCTCAAGTGACGACGACACCGCGCGGTCCCCTCGGGGACGCGCCCACCACGAAACGAGACACCATGCACTGGTCCGACGACGGACGGCTGCACTTCGCCCTGGGCATCGAGGACACCTTCGTCCCGCAGGCCCGGCCGGGTGAGCGCCCCATCGACGAGTACGAACTCACCGACCACTACCGGCAGTACGGCGCCGATCTCGGCCTGGCCGTCGACGTGGGTGCCGAGCTGCTCCGCTGGGGTGTGCCCTGGTACCGGGTCGCCCCGGAGCCCGGTGTGTGGGACTGGTCGTGGGTCGACGGTGTCATGCAGCGCTTCCGTGAGACCGGCCTCCGGCCCGTCATCGACCTGCTGCACTACGGCACACCGCTCTGGCTCGACGGTCAGTTCGCGAACCCAGACTACCCCGCGCACGTCACGGAGTACGCCGCCCGGTTCGCCGCCCGGTACGGCGACGTCGCGACCGACTACACGCCCGTCAACGAGCCCGTCATCCACGCCCTGTTCTCGGGTGAGTACGGGTACTGGCCCCCGTACCTGACCGGTGCCGAGGGTTCTGCCCGGATCGCCTCGGCGCTGGCGAAGGGGTTCGTCTCCACCCAGCACGCGATCGCCCGTGAACTCGGAGACGCCGCCACCTTCGTGCACGTCGACGCCGGCATCCGGTACGTCGGCGACGTCGATGCCCCCGAGCACCGCGACACCGTGGCGCGGCTCCGCGCCCAGACGTTCCTGGTCGAGGACCTCGTGACCGGCGGCGTCGACGACCACCACCCGCTCGTCGGACGGCTGCGCTCCGGCGGGGTCACCGACGCTGACCTGGACTGGTTCCACCAGCACGCGGTCCGGCCGGACGTGATGGGCGTCAACTACTACCCCCTGCACTCCACCGAGGTCTTCGAGGCCGGTGTCCACCACGGCGGCGGCTTCGCGGACCCGCGTCCGTACCGGGACACGGGGGCCGAGGGACTCCGCGACGTGCTGACGACGTACGCCGAGCGGTACGGCGCCCCGGTCATGCTGACCGAGACGTGCGTCACCGGGTCCGTCGACGAACGCATCGGCTGGCTCGACGACTCCGTGGCCGCCGTGCACGAGCTCCGTGCCGAGGGCGTCCCGGTGGTCGGGTACACCTGGTGGCCGCTGTTCGACATGTACGAGTGGACCTGGCGGCACACGGACGCACCCCGCCAGGAGCACCTGCTCACGATGGGCCTCTTCGACCTCGTCGAAGACGGCGACGGCGGGCTCGACCGCCGTCGCAACCCGGTCGCCGACGCCTTCGCCGCGCATGCGCGGCAGGAACGAGCCGTGGCAGCGGCCCTGTCGGCGACCCAGTGACGGTCTGGAGGCGCGGGTCGGGTCGGTCCCGCGCCTCCGGTCCGTCCCGCACCACGTCTCAGGCCGCGACCGCTCCGTCTGTCGGCTCACGCAGGGCCGGGCAGTGCTCGGCAGTCGGGTGCTCGCTGATGGCGATGACCTCGTCGAGCCGGCCACGCGCGGCCTCGAGCTCCGCCATCTGCGCCGTGATCCGGTCGCGCTCGGCCACGAGCAGCGCGAACGACTCCGGCGTCGCGTGCCCGCTGTCCACGCACGGCAACAGCTGCACGATGGTGCGGCTCGGCAGGCCGGCGGCGAACAGCTGCTGCACGAGCTGGACGCGCTCGACCGCCGGGGTGTCGTAGACGCGCTGCCCGCTGGTGGTCCGCGACGCGGTGAGCAGTCCCTGCTCTTCGTAGTACCGCAGCGAGCGCACGCTGGCGCCCGTCTCTGCGGCGAGGTCGCCGATCCGCATGCGGTCTCCGATCCGGGGCTTGCCCCTGACATGGATGTGAGGTCTTAGCGTAACCGAGCCGCTGCGGGAGACACCCGCGCGGCAGGAGGAGACACCATGGACATCGCTGGATCGGTCGCACTCGTCACCGGCTCGAACCGGGGCATCGGACGCCGCTTCGCCCTGCAGCTGCTGGAGCGCGGCGCCACCAAGGTCTACGCGACCGCACGCCGACCCGAGCTCGTGGACATCGAGGGCGTCGTGGCGCTGCCGCTCGACATCACCGACCCGGCGTCGGTCGAGGCGGCGGCCGCAGCCGCCGGCGACGTCACCCTGCTCGTGAACAACGCGGGCATCTCGACGACGGGCTCGCTGCTCACCGACGACCTGACGGACGCACGCCGCGAGATGGACACGCACTACTGGGGGAACCTCGCGATGATCCGGGCGTTCGCGCCGGTGATCGAGCGGAACGGCGGCGGCGGCATCGTGAACGTCCTGTCCGCACTGTCCTGGTTCGTCTACCCGGGATCCGGCGCGTACGCGGCGGCGAAGGCCGCCGAGTGGAACCTGACGAACGCCGTCCGGTTGGAGCTCGCCGGCAAGGGGATCAGCGTGCAGGGGCTGCACCTCGGGGCGGCGGACACGGACATGATGGACGGCTACGAGGGGCCGAAGGTCGACCCGGCCGACGTGGCGCGGGCCGCGCTGGACGGCGTCGAGCGGGGCGCGGCCGAGGTCGTCGTCGACGAGTGGAGCAGTGCGGTGAAGGCGTCGCTGTCGCAGGACCCGTCGGCGTTCTACGCGCAGTTCGCCTGAGCGGGGTGGCGCCGGGGCGTGGTGGAGCCCCGGCGTCGGGCCGCGGCTGGGAGTGCTCACATCCGCGGGTCCCACACTGACGCCACGGTGTCGCCGTACCGAGTCCGAGATCCTCTCGAGCTCCCGCGGGGATCCGCCAAGGGAGTCATCATGACGGACCAGTCCGAGGCGGCCTCGACGCCGCTCGCGCTCACGAGTGTGGTGGCCTCCGGCCTGCCCACCGAGCTCGGCAAGCCCACGGCGGCGAAGTACTACGACGTCCCGGCGGTGTTCAACCGCCGACCCGACGCAGCCGAGATGGCCGGCCTGCGCGGTGCCGACGGACACGCGCAGCTCGTGACGGCCGGCTACCCCGACGTCACGCTCGACGTGCAGGACCGGCGTCTCGTCATCGGCAACACGAACCTCGGACAGCTCGAACGCGGTCTCGCCACGGTGGTCGCGACGATCGTCGACGTCGTGAGCCGGGCGTCGTTGTTCGACAAGGAGCAGGTCCGTGACGCAGCGCGCATCGAGTTCGACGACCGCACGGCCCGGGCCCGCGAGGTCACGCGGGCGGCGGAGCGGATCCACTTCGTGCCGGAGCCGTCGCGCGTCAGCGCGGGCTGACCGTGTCCGCGCGGGTCGACGTGCCCGGCGGGCGACGCCAGCGGGGCACTGCGCTAGCGTTGCAGCACGCGGGGACCGGATCAGCCCCGTGTTCACGGACCCGGATGGTTTCCTCGCGATGAACGACTTCACGACGGCAGTCTCCGCACTGCAGGCCGCACCCGACGGCGCCGACATGTGCCCGCCGTTCCTGACGACGCTGCCCGTCACCGGGGTCGGCATCTCCACCCTCGGCAACCCGCTCGGGTCGGCGACGGTGTGCGCGAGCGACGCGCGCGCCGCGCGGATCGACGAGATCCAGTTCGACCTCGGCGAGGGCCCGTGCTGGCAGGCGTTGACGACCCGCCGCCCGGTCCTGGAGTCCGACCTGTCCGGCACGACGAACACCGACTGGCCGCTCGCGCTCGAGGAACTCCTGCGCGCCGGGGTCGGGGCGGTGTTCTCGTTCCCGATGCGCATCGGGACGATCCCCGTCGGCGCCGTCGACCTTTCCGTGGACAGCGAGCGCACCCTGACCGTGGGGCAGATCCGCGGCGCCGTGGAGCTCACCGAGGTCGCGGCCCGTCGGGTGCTCCGTGGGGCGTTGCTCGCCGCGGCCGCCGACGGCCGTGCCGACATGGGTACCAGCCGCTACTCCCGACGAGAGGTGCACCAGGCGACCGGCATGGTCGCAGCACAGCTCGGGGTGGACGTCACCGACGCCCTCCTCGTGCTGCAGGCGCACGCCTTCGCCACCGAACGCACCGTCCGCGACGTCTCGAACGACGTCATCGCTCGCCGCATCGACCTCGCCCGGCCGTACGGTTCCGAGAACTGAGGAGCACGCACCATGGCACCGACCCGCGAGCGCCGGCTCATCGACACCTTCGTCACGCTGACCGACACCCTCGTCGACGAGTACGACGTCGTCGACCTGCTGCAGAACCTGGTCGACAGTGTCGTCGACATCTTCGACGCCTCGGCGGCCGGCATCCTGCTGGCCAACCAGCACCAGGAACTCGAGGTCGTGGCGTCGACCAGTGAGCGGTCTAGCTTCGTCGGACTCCTGCAGCTCGACGCTGGCGAAGGGCCGTGCGTGGAGTGCTTCGCAACCGGTCGTCCGGTGTCGGTGAGCGACCAGGCGGAGATGCAACGCCGGTGGCCGACGTTCGCGGCCGCGTCCGCCGAGTCGGGGTACGCGTCGGTGCACGCGATCCCGATGCGGTTGCGGGACACCACGCTCGGGTCGCTGAACCTGTTCCGCGAGACCGAGGGGGCGCTGAACGGAGATGACGCCCTGGCAGCACAGGCCCTGACCGACGTCGCGACCATCAGCATCCTGCAGCAGCGGACCCTGCAACACGCGGCGCTGACGCAGGCGCAGTTGCAGCGAGCCCTCGACAGCCGGGTCGTGATCGAGCAGGCCAAGGGGTTCGTGGCGTACACGCACTCGGTCGACACCGAGGCGGCGTTCGAACTGCTGCGGCAGTACGCGCGGTCGAACCAGGAGCGCCTCGCCGACGTCGCCCGGGCCATCGTCGAACGCCGCCTGGTCCTCCCCGCCTGATCCCGTGTGTCCCCGGTCCGGGCCGGCGTACGATCACGAGCAAGTCGTAGCCCCGGACCCCGGTTGCAGGCGCAGCACTGGATCCAGGAGGAAAGCATGGGCGACGAACTGGTCGTACCGACGGGCTACCGGAAGACCGAACGGCGGTCGGCTCGGACCGACACCACCTCGACGTACACCGCGCTGCTCGCGCAGGTCCGCACCGCCGGGCTGCTCGGTCGCCGCACGGGCTGGTACTGGGGCCTCATCGCAGTGCTCGCTGCGCTGCTCGGCATCACCGGCGGGGCGTTCGCCGTGCTCGGCGGCTCCTGGTACCAGTTGATCGTCGCCGGGGTGCTGGGCGCACTGTTCACGCAGTTCGCGTTCCTGTCGCACGAGGCCGCCCACCGACAGGTCTTCGCGTCGCACCACTGGAACGACCGAGCAGCCCGGTACGCCGGCACGTTCCTGACCGGCATCAGCTACGCGTGGTGGATGAACAAGCACACCCGGCACCACGCCAACCCGAACACCGTCGGCAAGGACCCCGACATCTCGTTCGACGCGATCTCGTTCCGACCCGAGGACGCTGCCAGCCGGACCGGGTTCCTGCGTGTGCTCGTCCGCGTGCAGGGGTACGCGTTCTTCCCGATGCTCCTGGTCGAGGGCGTGAACCTGCACTGGCAGTCGATCCGCACGTACACGAGCCGTGGCCCGGTGAAGCGGCGGTGGGCCGAGGGATCGGTCTTCGTCGGCCGGTTCGTGCTCTACCTGGGTGTCGTCTTCTGGTTCCTGCCGGTCGGCTTGGCCTTCGCGTTCCTCGGTGTCCAGCTCGCCGTGTTCGGGTTCCTCATGGGGATCGCGTTCGCGCCGAACCACAAGGGCATGCCCGTCATCGAACCCGGCCGCCGCGTGGACTTCTTCTCGCGCCAGGTCCTGACCTCGCGCGACATCGGTGGTGGCGCCTGGGTCGAGTACTTCATGGGCGGCCTGAACCACCAGGTCGAGCACCACCTGTTCCCGAGCATGGCCCGACCGAACCTGCGGGCCGCTCGGGACATGGTCCGGAAGTACTGCGCGGACCAGGGCGTGCCGTACACCGAGACGACGCTGGTGCACTCCTACGTCATCGTGGTCCGCTACCTCAACGAGGTCGGTCTGGCGGCTCGCGACCCGTTTGCGTGTCCGATGGTCGAGCGGCTGCGCTGATCGACCGCGACGGCTGGGCGCTTCCTGTCCTGTTGGCGCAGCCCTGGACCTGACGGGGGCTCATCGGCGAGCATGGACCCGATCAGGGACGGCGGGCACAGGGGCCCACCGCGGGAAGGGCAACCATGCGTCCTGTCAGGAACACGCTCACCACCGGGGCGGTCATCGCACTCGTCGTCGGCCTCACCGCGACGGCGGCACCCGCGCAGGCGGCGACGCCGGGGGCAGCGACGCCGGGGGCCGGTACCCGCTGCGCCACGGGGACGCTCTCGGTGCAGACGCTCCGGTCGGGGTGCACGGTCTCGTCGGGCACGGTCGCGCTGCCGGACGGCCGCACGTTCGCCGTGCCGGCGCCCGGTGAGAGCGTGATGGCCAGCAGCTCGGCGGCGCCGGGTGCTCCGGAGCTGGCGGAGGTCGTCATCGCGAACACCGGCACCGGCGGTGTCGCGGTCCGCATCGACGAGACCTGGAGCGGTTCGGCGCCCGCCGTGCGCCGCGAGCAGGCGAGGAGCGCGGCAGCCAGCGGTGCCGCCGGCGCACCCGCAGCGCCGGCCGCCACGACCGCGGCCACCACCAAGTGCACCAGCACGGCCAACGAACGGAACCCGTACCGCTGGTCGAGCACGGTGCAGTGGTACTACAACGAGTCCGGCCAGAAGTCGTCGTACGCCAAGGACGCCCTGCGCAAGGCGGCGAACGCGTGGACCGGCACGATCGCGTCGTGCGACCGCACCGTGACATCGTCGGCCCGGAACTCCTACGTGCGCCTGGCGACCCAGGTGCCCGGGCTCACCGACAAGGGCGGCTGCTCGGGGAGCAACGGCTACAGCGTCGTCGGATGGGGCAAGCTGCCCTCCGGCACCCTCGGCGTGACGTGCGTCTGGTACGACGGCAACGGCGTCGCGAAGGAGTCCGACCAGCGGTACGCCACCAGCTACAAGTGGAGCTCGACGACCACCTGCTCGGGCGCACGGTTCGACACCCAGGCCGTCGCCACCCACGAGTGGGGACACCTGTACGGACTCGGCCACGTCAAGACCGGGACCGGACAGGTCATGGAGCCGTCCGGCGGGTACTGCGACACCGGCTCACGCACGCTCGGGCTCGGCGACATGACCGGCATCGCAGCGATCTACTGAAGCGCGGCTGCGCGCCGCGCCCCGTCGTCAGACCGCGCCCCGTCGTCAGACCGCGTCGGCGCGCAGGAAGTCCGCGATCGGGGTCGATCCCGAGTTGAACCGGATGGTGTTGCCCGCCGTGCTGGGGGTCTCGAGCACGTCGGCGATCACGTGTGCGACGTCGCCGCGCGGCACGTCGCTCGACGAGCCCGCCCAGTCGACCGAACCGGTGGCGTCGTCGTCCGTCAGGGTGCTCGGCGCCACGATGGTCCACTGCAGACCGGAGTCGCGCACCACGGCGTCGGCGATCGCCTTCGACTGCGCGTAGGCGAAGAAGTCGTTGTCCTGCGGTACCCCGTGGTCGAGCTGCGACCCGGACCACGACACCATGACGTAGCGGTCGACGCCGGCCTGCTTCGCGCCCTGCACCGACAGGATCGCGGCGTCGCGGTCGATCGCCCACGTGCGGTCGGCGGACCCGCCGCCGGCACCGGCCGACCAGACCACGGCGTCGTGCCCGTGGACGAGCTCCGCGAAGTCGGTCAGGGACTGCTGCTGGATGTCCGCGACACGGGGTTCGCCGCCGTGGGCACGGATCTCGTCGGACTGGCCCGCGTCGCGGATGACCGAGGTGACCGAGTGGCCGCGGTCGCTGAGGATGCGGGTGGTGAGGAGTGCGACCTTGCCGTGGCCGCCGAAGACGATGACGTTGCTCATGGGGCGGACGCTACTCGGGCCGGCTCAGTACCCGCAGTCCGTGAGGACCCTCGGAGCGCTCGCGGCCCGCGTGCGTACGGTCGGACCTGATCACGACTGGAGACACGATGAGCAAGCAGCACGAGCAGCACACCCTGGTCCGCACCCTGGTGCTCGGCATCCTGAGCGGTGGCCGCAGTGCCACCCCACTCGCGGTGCTGGCGCTGAACCACGACCGGTCCTCGCTGAAGGGGTCGTGGCAGGACTGGAAGGTCTTCAGCACCCCGCTCGGCCGCGGACTCCTCGTCGCCTCGGCCGTCGGTGAACTCATCGGCGACAAGCTGCCGATGACCCCGAACCGCATCTCCCCCGCCGGCCTGATCGGCCGCATCGGGTCCGGTGCGCTCGTCGGCGCAGCACTCGGCACGACCGGCAAGCGCGACCTGCGCATCGAGGGCGCGATCCTCGGCGGCGTCGGTGCGATCGTCGGGTCGTTCGTCGGGTGGGGTGCCCGCAAGCTCGTCGGTGCCACCACCCGCCTGCCCGACCCGGTCGTGGCGCTCGCCGAGGACGCCGCGACCATCGCCGGCTCCGTGAAGGTCATCACCGCCGACTGATCGGCGCGAGGCGGCGGGCGGCACGCCTCACCGCGCGGCGAGCACTCCGGCGGTCGCGAGCCGGACACGTTCCCGGGCCCGCTCTTCGTCGTCCCCGAATCGGTCGACCCCCCACGACACCGTCGTCAGCAGTTCGAACACCGCAGCGGCCTCCACCGCGGACGCGGCCCCCGCCGCCCGAGCACGATCCAGCAACTCAGCGGTGCGTGCCGTGAGTCGCGCGCACATCGTCCGGATCGGCGAATCCTCGTCCTCGATGCCGTCGGCGATGCACGACGGCAGGTTCTGCCACACGCGCAGCTGCCAGGTCAGCCGGAACATCCACTCGCGCAGCGCCGAGTCGGCGTCGAGGGCATCCAGTTCCGTCGACTCGTCGATGATCGCGCGGACGCTGTCCTCCATCACTGCCGCGAGCAGGTCGTCGCGGGTCGGGAAGTTCCGGTAGAACGTCGCGTTCCCCACCCCGGCCCGGGTGGCGATGCCGTCGATTGGCGCGAGGATGCCGTCGGCGTCGAACGCCTCGCGCGCCGCGGCGAGGATCGCATCCTGGTTCCGCTGGGCATCCGCGCGCATGTGCACTCCTGACTTGACGTAAATGGGGAACGTCCCCACATAATGATCCGGGGATCTTCCCCGTTTCGTCAGCCTACTGCAGGAGTGATCATGTCCAACAAGCTCGAGAACCGCACCGTCCTCGTCACCGGCGCCAACGGGGGCCTCGGAACCGAGTTCGTGCGGCAGGCGCTCGACGGTGGCGCGCGCCGGGTCTACGCGGCGGCTCGCTCGCCGCGCGTGTGGGAGGACGACCGCGTCCACCCGCTCGTGCTCGACCTCACCGATCCGTCGTCGATCGTCGCCGCAGCGGCGGCGGCGTGGGACGTCGACCTCCTGGTGAACAACGCCGGCATCGCGCCTGCGACGGACGCCTCCATCGCTGCACCGTCGGACGAGTCGCTCGAGCGGGTCTTCGCGACCAACACCTTCGGCACCATCCGGATGTCGGCCGCGTTCGCACCGATCCTGGCGGCCAACGGCGGTGGTGCGGTCCTCAACGTCCTGTCGCTCGCCGCGTGGACCCCGATCCCCACCGTGTACGCCGCCTCCAAGGCGGCCGCCTGGTCCGCGACCAGCGGGCTCCGGGTGGAGCTCGCACCACAGGGCACCACGGTCACGGGACTCATCGTCGGGATGGTCGACACGGCGATGGGTGCCCGGTTCGACGTCCCGAAGTCCCGCCCGGAAGACGTTGTCGCCCAGGCTTACGAGGGCGCCGTCGCCGGTGTGTTCGAGGTCCTCGCCGACGATGACTCCCACTTCGTGAAGGGTCTGCTGTCGGAGCCCGCTGAAGCACTCGCCGCCGCGACCGAGGCTGCGATGCGCGCCGTCGTCGCGGAGCCCTCCGCGTAGCGGTCGGAGGTACTGCGCCGCGCGCTCTTCGTGAGCAGGAACGGTCGGATCCCCCATCGGAACCCGACCATTCCTGCTCACGATCCGAAGCGGATCGGCCTACCGTGTGCCGCATGCGCATCGTCGTCATCGGAGCCACCGGCCACATCGGCACGTTCCTCGTCCCCCGCCTCGTCCGCGCCGGTCACGAGGTCGTCGCCATCAGTCGCGGCACCAGCGCCCCCTACGCCGACTCCCCCGAGTGGCAACGGGTCGAGCGCGTCACCGCGGACCGCGAGCAGGAGGACCGCGAGGGCACGTTCGGCACGCGGATCGCCGCGCTCGGCGCTGACGCCGTCGTCGACCTCGTCGGCTTCACCGAGTCGTCCGCCGCCGCCCTCGTCGAAGCGCTCCGCGGTACGGGGACGCACCTCGTGCACTGCGGCTCGATCTGGCGCGCGGGTGCATCCCGTGTGCTGCCGATCACCGAGGACGACTTCACGCCGCCCTTCGGCGACTACGGCGTGCAGAAGGATGCGATTGCCCGGATGCTCAAGGAAGAAACCGCGTCAGGGGGTTTGGCGACGACGACGCTGCACCCGGGTCACATCAGCGGTCCGGGCTGGATGCCGATCGGTCCGCTCGGCAACCTCGACCCGTCGGTGCTGACGAGGCTGTCCGCCGGCGAGGCGATCGAGGTCCCCGGTCTCGGCGCCGAGACCATGGCCCACGTGCACGCGGACGACGTCGCGCAGGCCTTCCAGCTCGCCGTCGAACGCCGCGAGGCGGCGGTCGGCGAGGACTTCTTCATCACGGCCCCGACGGCGCTCACCGTGCGTGGGTACGCCCACCTGGCAGCTTCGTGGTTCGGCCAGGAGGCCCGGCTCGAGTCCGTCAGCTGGGACCGGTTCCGCGAGACCACCACTCCAGAGCACGCTGGCGCCAGCTGGGAGCACCTGTCACGCAGCCAGGTGTTCAGCGTCGAGAAGGCCCGCCGCCTGCTCGGTTACGCGCCCGGGTTCACCGCCGAACAGACGGTGCTCGACGCCGTCCGCTGGCAGGTCGACCACGACGAGCTCGAGGTCGCTGGCCCCCTCGTCGCCTGAGGGACCGGCCGCGACCTCAAGCGGCGGGCGCACCCTCGTTCACGGCGGCGAGCCCGTTGAGCGTCCGCGGGTAGCCGATCACGGGCACCAGGACGGTGAGCACGTCGAGCAGCTGCTGCCGGGTGTTCCCGACGTGCAGGTTGCCCGCGACGTGTCCCGTGACCTGCGCGTCCGCACCGCCGAGCGCGACGAGGACCGCGAACGTCAGCAGCTCACGCGTCGGCAGGTCGAGCCCGTCCCGTCCGACGGTGTCGCCGAAGCAGTTGCCGGACAGGAACCGCTGGAAGTGCACGGTGTCGTCGGCCGCGTTCTCGTACATCGCGTCGACACGTCCGGCGCCGACGACGGCGCTCTGGACCGCACGGCCCCGTTCGAGTCGGTCGTCGGGGGTGGTCGTCGACTGGCCCGGCAGCGGGAGCTCGACACCGCGCGCGATCAGCACGTCGTTGGTGATCGTGAGGAAGTCCGAGGCGCGCGCGGACCCGACGTAGGCGACGGCCTGGTAGCCGATCTCCTTCGCCTCGACCGGGGTCAATGACTCGTCGAGCGCGGTGCCGAGCTGCTGTCGGAAGGCGGTCTGCGTGCCGGCGGCGATCATCGCGCCGAGCTGCACGACCGCGCGGTCGTGGCTGCTGAGCGACGCGTACTGCAGCGTCTCGTCCACGAAGTCGGCGTGGTACTGGGCGAACTCGGGGTCGGTCTCGGCGAACGTCATGTCCCCGACGCTACGACCGCTCCGCCGGCCGAGGGAGGTAAGGGCCTCCCCCCTTTCGCCGTGGGTGACCGGCCTAGCGTGGCAGCCGTGCCCGGCGAGACCCGCGGGCACGGAGAGGAAACCATGGAGTACCGCCAGCTCGGACGCACCGGCGTCGAGGTGAGCCCGCTCGCTCTGGGCACCATGATGTTCGGCCCGTGGGCGAACGCCGACGTCGACGACTCGATCCGGATCATCCACCGCGCCCTCGACGCGGGCATCAACTTCGTCGACACCGCCGACGCCTACTCGGACGGCGTCTCCGAGGAGATCGTCGGCAAGGCCATCAAGGACCGCCGTGACGACGTCGTGCTCGCCACCAAGTTCTTCATGCCGATGGGTGAGGGCCCGAACCGCTCCGGGGGCTCGCGACGCTGGATCGTGCAGGAGGTCGAGAACTCCCTGCGCCGCCTCGGCACCGACCACATCGACCTGTACCAGGTGCACCGTCCGTCCCCGACGACGGACGTCGAGGAGACCCTGGGCGCCCTGACCGACCTGGTCCGCCAGGGCAAGGTCCGGAACATCGGATCGTCGTCGTACTCGGGCGCCGAGATCGTCGAGGCCCAGTGGACCTCGGAGCGCCGTGGCCTGGAGCGCTTCCGCACCGAGCAGCCGCCGTACTCGATCCTGGTGCGTGGCATCGAGGAGGACGTCCTGCCGACCACGCAGCGCTACGGCATGGGCACCCTCGTCTACAGCCCGCTCGGCGGCGGCTGGCTCAGTGGCCGCTGGCGCAAGGACGCTCCCGGCACCCCGACGGCGAAGCACCGCCCCGCGGCCCGGTTCGACATGTCGACGCCCGCGAACCAGCGGAAGCTCGACATCGTCGAGGAACTCGCACTCCTGGCCGAGTCGCAGGACATGTCCCTCATCGAGATGTCGCTGGCGTGGGTGATCCGGCACCCCGGCGTCACGAGCGCGATCATCGGCCCGCGCACCATGGAGCAGCTCGAGTCGCAGCTCCCCGCCGCTGACCGCGTGCTCAGCGACGAGGTCCTGGACCGCATCGACGAGCTCGTCGCACCGGGCGTCACGATCAACCCCGACGACAACAGCTACGGGCAGCACACCCTGGTGCCCGCCGCACGTCGCCGGTGAGCGCGACCGGCTGACGGACGGGAGGCCCGTGGCCAGCTGGCCACGCGCCTCCCGTCCGCCATCTGGGCACGCGCACAGCGCAAGTCACCCCGAACCACGCGATCACGTGGTTCGGGGTGACTTTGGTTGTGCGGCGCTGCGCCGCAGCGCGTCAGCGGCGTCGGAACAGCTCGCCGAGGTGCCACGGGCCGGGCGCGAGCCGCACAGCGGCCTCGGCACGCACGCGCTCCTCGAGCGCACGGTCGCGGGTCAGATCGTGGATCTCCTGCTCAGCGCGCCAGCGGAACCGCAACCGGCCCAGGAACCCGAGCGGCGCGGCGGCTGCGGTCGTCGGGACGGACTCGGTCTCGCTCATGCGTCCTCCGGTTCCGGGACGGCTGCGGCCGTCGTGGCGACGAGGTTCGCGAGCAGCTGCAGGCGTTCCTCGGACGGTGAGCCCGGCTCGGTGCCGTAGGCGATGAGCGTCAGACCGGTGTCGGTCGCGAGCTCCATCGTCTCGTACGTCAGGTCGAGGTCGCCGACCTCCGGGTGGTGCACCCGCTTCGAGCCGTTCAGGTGCCGCATGACGCCGTGCGCGGCCCAGCGCTGCCGGAACTCCTCGCTGCGGGTGGAGAGCTCGCCGATCAGGTCGGTCAGCCCCTTGTCGTACGGCGACCGGGCGGCCTCGGCACGGAGCACCGCCACCATGTCGCTCGCGACGACGTCCCAGTCGCGCCAGAACTCCTGACCGCGTGGGTCGAGGAACGCGAAGCGAGCGGTGTTCGGGGTGCCGGCGGGGTCGAGGAAGAGCGGCGAGTAGAGCGCACGTGCCAGGGCGTTGCCGGCCAGGAAGTCCGAGCGGCCGTTGCGCACCCACGCGGGCATCGTCATGCCGTCCAGCATGCGCTGCACGTTCGGTCGGACCTTCGACGTCGGGGTCTTCCGCCGCGTGGTCGCCGAGGCGTTCTGCACGCGGGCCAGGTCGAACAGGTGCGCGTGCTCGGCGTCGTCGAGGCGCAACGCGCGCGACAGCGACTCGAGCACGCTCTCCGAGACGCCGGTGAGGTTCCCGCGCTCGAGGCGGATGTAGTAGTCGACGCTCATGCCGGCGACGAGCGCGAGCTCCTCGCGGCGGAGACCCTTGACCCGTCGGGCGCCACCGAAGTCGGGCAGCCCGACCTGCTGCGGCGTGACGCGCTCGCGGCGGGTGCGGAGGAAGTCGCGCACTTCGCTTCTGGTGTCCATGCGTCCACGGTAGGACGGTGCCGGGCGGGGAAGAAGGGGTTGCTGGTACCCGTCAGGGTCAGGGGCACCGGCCTAGCGTCGTGGGCATGGACACACTCACCCTCAACAACGGACTCGAGATCCCCGCGATCGGCTTCGGCGTGTTCCAGAGCGCACCCGACGAGACCGTGGACGCGGTCCGCACGGCACTGGAGACCGGGTACCGCCACATCGACACCGCCGCCGCGTACGGCAACGAACGCGAGGTCGGCGAGGGCATCCGCGCCTCTGGCGTCGACCGCGACGAGATCGTGGTCGAGACGAAGATCTGGGTCTCCGACTACGGCTACGACGAGACCCTGCACGCGTTCGAGAAGGCCACCGGCAAGCTCGGGTTCGACCGCGTCGACGTGCTGATCCTGCACCAGCCCGCGCCGGACCGCTTCGAACGGACGGTGCAGGCGTACAAGGCGCTCGAGACGCTGTACGCCGACGGTCGGGTCGGAGCGATCGGCGTGAGCAACTTCATGCCGCACCACCTGCAGTCGCTGCTCGACGCGACCGACGTCATCCCGGCGCTCAACCAGGTCGAGCTGCACCCGTACTTCACGCAGCCGGACGTGCAGCGCGCCGACGCGGAGCACGGGGTCCTCGACCAGGCGTGGTCCCCCATCGGCGGGATCACCTTCTACCCGGGCTGGGGTGACGAGCGGGTCAGCGTGATGGACGACCCGACGATCCGGACCATCGCCCAGACGCACGGCAAGACGCCGGCGCAGGTGATGCTCCGCTGGCACGTGCAGCAGGGGCGGAACGCGATCCCGAAGTCGACGAACCCCGGACGGATCGCGGAGAACTTCGACGTCTTCGACTTCGTGCTGTCCGACGACGACCTCAGGGCCCTGGACGAGCTCGACACGGGCCGCCGGAACGGCCCGGACCCCGACGGTGCGGACACGAGCCGCTTCGAGCGGGTGATCCCGGAGGCCTGACGCGACCAGGAGACGGCCAGGAGGCCCGTGGCGGCGCCGCCACGGGCCTCCTGGCCGTCACGGGGTCGGCACTCAGGCGAGCGGGTCGCCGTCCGGCGGCTCGTCCGTCCTCGTCGGCGCGCCCGGCACGGCGCGCTCCGGCAACCAGATGACGAAGGTCGACCCGTCGGAGCCGCGACTCTCGAGGCGGAGGCGGCCCTCGTGGCTCTCCACGATCTGGCGCGCGATCGACAGCCCGAGGCCGCTGCCGGTGGAGGCGTCCGAGGACTCCCGGTAGAAGCGGTCGAACACCCGTGGCCGGGCATCGTCGCCGATGCCGGGGCCCTCGTCACGCACCGCGAGCCACGCCCACCCGCGGACGCTCCCGACGCCGATCGTCACGGTGGAGCCGACGGGTGCGAGCCGGACGGCGTTCGAGAGCAGGTTGCCGAGTGCGCGCGACAGGGCGTCGGGATCGGCGAACACCACCGGGCCGCCGTGGATCCGCTCGCGGATCGTGAGGTCGCGGCGGCTCGCCAGGATCCCGTACTCCGCAGCAGCGGACGCGGCCAGCCGCGCGACGTCGACGTCGCGGTCGGTGAAGGCCTCGGACCGGGTGCGGGCGGTCGCGAGCAGGTCCTCGAGCAGGCGGCTCATCCGCCGGGTGGACTGCAGCACGACGTCGGCTGACGCCTGCCGTTCGGCCGGGGTGGCGGCGTCGTCCGCGAGGACGGCCTCGACGTTCGACTGCACGACGGCGACGGGGTTCCGCAGTTCGTGGGAGACGTCCTCGACGAGCATCCGTTCGGCCCGGAACGCGCGGTCGAGCCGGTCGAGCATCCCGTCGATGGTGTCGGCGAGGGTGTGCAGCTCGTCGGGAGGTCCTGACGCGTCGATGCGGCGTGACAGGTCGGTCGCGGTGATCTCCTGCGTCGCCCGGGTGATCGCACCGACGGGGCGGAGCGCGCGGCCGGCGACCCACCAGCCGATCGCCAGGCTCAGGACGAACATCACGACGAGGGCGATGATCGAGTACTGCTGCAGCGACTGCAGGGACGTGTAGTTGACGGCGCGCTGCACCGTCTCGAGGTCGGCGACCTGGAACTGCTCGCCGGGCTTGTAGACGATCGTGCCGTCGGCGGCCTTGTAGAACTTCTTCACCGTGACGGGGTTGAGGGGCTCGGCGCTGACCGTGCTCGACAGGGCGACGTAGACGGCGGCGAGAGCGAGTGCGGTGATCCCGAACAGGACGGCGCTGTACGTCAGGGTCAGGCGCATCCGGATCGTGCGCGCCCAGGCTGGCAGGCGGAGGAACCGGCGGTGGCCGACCTCGCGCCTGGCGCGGTCGAGCGCGCTCACGACGCCGCGCCGGCCGCGCCGACCGCCCGTACCGGCGCGGCTGGCGCTCCGAGCGTCGACGAGTCCCCGGTGCCGTCCTCGGTGAGTTCCCGGAGCCGGTACCCGCGGCCGACGACGGTCTCGATCGCCGGCTCTTCGTCCGCGACGCTGAGCTTCCGGCGGAGCGTGCCCACCGTGACCCGGACGGTCTGCGTGAACGGGTCGGCGTTCTCGTCCCACACGTGCTCGAGCAGTTCCTCTGCCGACACCACGTAGCCGACACGGCCGAGCAGGTACCGGAGCACCCCGAACTCCTTCAGGGTCAGCGCGAGTTCGCGGTCGCCACGGCGCGCGAGCTGCCGCGCGGTGTCGACGACGATCGGGCCGTCGACGAGCACGGAGGACGCGGCCTCGCCCGAGCGCCGGGTGAGTGCGCGCATCCGGGCGGTGAGCTCGACGAGCGCGAACGGTTTCACCAGGTAGTCGTCGGCACCGAGGTCGAGCCCGCGGACCCGATCGCGCAGCTGGCCGCGGGCGGTGAGCATGAGGATCCGTGGGCCGGGGCCACCGGACCCACCGGGTTCGCCGGTCGACCGGAGTTCGCCGGCGAGCTCGAAGCCGTCCCCGTCCGGCAGGTTCACGTCGAGCAGGACGATGTCGTAGTCCGTGACGGCGAGCTTCCCGCGGGCGTCCCCGAGCGTGCCGGCGGCGTCGACCGCGTACCCCTCACGCTGCAGGGCGACGCGCAACGCGGTCACCAGACCGGCTTCGTCCTCCACCATCAGCACACGCATGCCTCACGGTAACCAGGGCGGCTGGGCGACTGACAGGTACTGTCCGTTCCCCCTTTTCGGTCTGGTTTCGATCCGGCTTCCCGTCGTTTTCGCCCCTGGCGACTGGAGTGGGACGCACCCGAACGACAGGAGGACACCATGACCGAAGCCGCCCACGCCGACCCGTACACGACGCCGTCCGCGTCAGCCGTCCTCGAACGCGCACTGTTCGAGGTCAAGCACGTGGTCGTCGGCCAGGACGCCATGGTCGAACGGATGATGATCGGGCTGCTCGCCCGGGGCCACGTGCTGCTCGAGGGCGTCCCCGGCGTCGCGAAGACCCTCGCGGTGCGCACCCTGGCCACCGTCGTCGGCGGGGACTTCGTCCGCCTGCAGTTCACCCCCGACCTGATGCCGTCCGACATCGTCGGCACGCGGGTCTGGCGGCCGTCCACCGAGACCTTCGACGTCGAACCCGGACCGGTGTTCGCCAACCTCGTGCTCGCGGACGAGATCAACCGCGCTCCCGCCAAGGTGCAGTCGGCGCTGCTCGAGGCGATGGCCGAGCAGCAGGTCTCGATCGGTGGGCAGACCCACCGGCTCCCCGACCCCTTCATCGTGCTCGCCACCCAGAACCCGATCGAGAACGACGGCGTGTACGCGCTCCCCGAAGCGCAGCGCGACCGCTTCCTGCTCAAGGTCGACGTGGATCACGCCGACGAGCTCGGGGAACTGACCATCGTGCAGCGGATGAGCGCCGACCGGCCACGCGCGCAGCAGATCCTGACGGTGCCGGACATCGTCCGGCTGCAGGCCGAAGCCGAGCAGGTCTTCGTGCATCACGCCGTCGCGATGTACGCCGTGCAACTCGTGATGGCGACCCGCAACCCACACCGCTACGGCGTGCACACCCTCGACGGAGTGCTCGAGTACGGCGTCAGTGCCCGCGGGTCGCTCGGCCTGGTCGCCGCGGCCCGTGCGCTCGCGCTCCTCCGGGGCCGCGACTACGTGCTGCCCGGTGACATCGCGGACGTCGCCTCCGACGTGCTCGCGCACCGCCTCGTGCTCACCTTCGACGCCGTCGCCGACGGCGTCGACCCCAGGACCGCTGTGGAGGCCGTGCTCGCGGCCGTCCCGCAGCCTCGGATCGCGGCGTCCGAGGACCCGAGCGCGGTCGCGGCGGGCGGTGACGTGCGGTACCCCCCAGCCGCACCGACCCCCGCCGCGGCCGCTTCCACCCCGTACGAGGCGACGCCGTGAGCGACGACGCACGGCTCCGCCGCCTCGAGCTCACCGTCCGGCGCCGTGTCGACGGCACGGTGCACGGCGACCACCAGGGCCTGTCCCTCGGCACGGGCAGCGACCCCGAGGAACTCGTGCGCTACCAGCCCGGGCACGACGTCCGCCGGATCGACTGGAACGCCACGGCTCGCGCCGGCGAACCGTACGTCTGGCTCACCCGCGCTGAGCACGCGCTCGAGACGTGGGTGCTGGTCGACCGTTCGCCGAGCATGGCCTTCGGCACCACCGACCGTGAGAAGGCCGACGTCGCCACCTGGACGGCGGCGGCGATCGGCCTGCTCACCACCGGCGCGGGTGACCGGGTGGGACTCGGCGTCGTCGGCACCGAGGGGATCCGCTGGACCCCTCCGGGCGCCGGTCGCACCACCGCCCGCCGCGTGCTCCGTGCCGATCCGGGCCCCCGCGACGGCGTCCCGACGACCGACCTGGCCGCAGCGCTCCGCGTGTTCGCCGCCCAGGCGCCCCGCCGCGGTCTGCGGGTCGTCATCAGTGACCTGCTCGACCAGCCGGCGACCGACAGCGCGCGGCTGCCGTGGGAACCCGCCCTGCGTCGGCTGTCGGCACGCCACGAGGTCATCGTCGTCGAGGTGCTCGACCCCCGCGAGCTCGACCTGCCCGACGTCGGCGACGTCGTCTTCGTCGACCCGGAGTCCGGCGCCCAACGCGTCGTCGCCACCTCGGACCGGGCACTCCGCACCGCGTACGCCGCCGGAGCAGCCGCCCACCGCGCGGCCACCGCCACCGCCGTCCGCGCCGCCGGGGCCGACCACCTGGTCCTGCGCACCGACGATGACCTCGGCCGCGAACTCACCCGCTTCATCCACCGCCGGCACCGCACGCCCGCCCGATCGGCACGGAGGACCCGATGACCTTCCTCACACCTTGGTTCCTGCTCGCCCTGGTGCCGGTGGCGGCGCTCGCCGTCGCGTACCTGCTCGTCCAGCGCCGACGCCGGCGGTACGCCGTGCGCTTCGCGACCCTGCCGATGCTCGACAAGCTCGTCCCGAAGCAGCCCCGGTGGCGTCGGCACCTGCCCGCGGCGCTCGTCCTGGTCGGCCTGACCGCCCTCGGCTTCGCCGGTGCGCGCCCCGAGATCGACGTCCGGGTGCCGTACGAGCGTGCCACGGTGATCGTCGCGATCGACACGTCCGGCTCGATGCAGGCCGACGACGTCGACCCGAACCGGCTCGAGGCGGCCAAGTCCGCCGCCGAGTCCTTCGTCGCCGAGATGCCGGAGACGTTCAACGTCGGGGCGATCGCCTTCGCCGGCGGCGCGGACGTCCTGGCTCCGGCCACCCGCGACCACGAAGCGGTCCGGGAGGCCATCGCCGGCATGGACGACGGCGGCGGTGGGACGGCGATCGGCGAGGCCGTCTTCGAGGCGGTCGGCGAGGTCGACCGCCTCGGCGACGACGGTGCCACCGGCTCGGCGTCGCCGTCCCCGACCCCCGGCGGGTCCGGGGAACCGGAGCGCATCCCGGCGCGACTCGTGCTGCTCTCCGACGGCGCGAACACCACCGGGCGCGAACCCGCCGCGGCCGCCGAAGCAGCTCGCGAAGCCGGCATGCCCGTCTCCACCATCGCCTACGGCACCGACTCCGGGGTCGCGAACCTCTGGGGGACGCAGCAGGCCGTCCCCGTCGACGAGACCTCGCTCCGCCAGCTCGCGGACGAGACCGACGGACGGTTCTACCGGGCGTCCAGCACCGACGAACTCCGCGAGGTCTACCAGGACATCGGCTCGTCGATCGGTTGGCACGAGGAACCCGTCGAGATCACGCCGTGGCTCGCCCTGCTCAGCATGCTCCTCGCCCTCACCGCCGGCGCGCTCTCCCTCCGCTGGTTCGCCCGCATCGTCTGAACACGAGGACACGACCATGAGTGACACCCCTCCCGGCATCGGCCGGCCCGCAGGTCCACAGCACTGGTCCACCGGCGCACCGCCCGAGCGATCTGCGCGACCAGACGGCGGACGGGAGGCCCGGGACCAGCTCGCAACGGGCCTCCCGTCCGTCCCCACGCCCGTCCAGGGCCCCCCACCGGACCCGGCCACCCGCCGGTCCGAGTTCGACGAGCCGGCACCGCGCCGCGAGCGGCGGGGCGGCGGCCGGACCGCGACCGTCCTCGTCGCCGCGCTCGTCCTCGGCGGCACCGCGGGGGTCACCGGCGCCCTGCTCGTCACCCCGGACTCCCCGGTCAGCGCCCCGGTGGCCGGGCGGCAGCAGTCCGGCACGTCCGGCTCGTCGGGGACGTCCGGCTCGTCCGGCGGTACTGCGACCGACGCCGAGGACGCCGCCCAGCGGATGCTGCAGAGCGTCGTGCAGGTCCGCACGACCGGCGGGAGCGGCTCCGGCTTCGTCATCGACGACGCCGGACACGTCATGACGAACCACCACGTCGTCGACGGTTCGTCGGCCGTCCGGCTCGTACTGCCCGACGGCACCAGCACCGACGGCCGGGTCGTCGGCAGCGACGAGGACAGCGACATCGCGGTCATCGAGGCGACCGGCCTGACCGTGCCCGCAGCCGACCTCGGACGCAGCGCCGACCTGCGGATCGGCGAGTCCGTCATCGCGGTCGGGTCCCCGCTCGGCCTGAACGGCACCGTCACCTCGGGCATCATCAGCGCCCTCGAACGGACCTCGCAGCGATCGGCGCAGCCGCTCGTGCAGACCGACGCGTCGATCAACCCCGGCAACTCCGGCGGGCCGCTCGTCGGGCTCGACGGCCGCGTCGTGGGGGTGAACACGTCGATCGCGACGCTCGGCTACTCCTCCGGCAACATCGGCATCGGCTTCGCGGTGCCCATCGACGATGCCGCACGGATCGCGGACGACATCATCCGGGGCTGACGCTCCGCGGGGCACCGCTCATCCGGGGCTGACCGCGCTGCGCGCACGTTCCGCGATCTGCTCCGTCGCCGCCCACGAGGCGAGCAGGCGGAGCGCGTCGGCGGTCGGGCTGCCCGGGGTCGCCGGGTAGATCGTGAGCGCGAGCCCGGGGTCCTCGGCGAGTTCGAGCGTCTGGAAGTGCAGCTCGAGCGGGCCGACGACGGCGTGCCGGAAGGACTTCACGCCGGCGTAGTGGCGGCGGACGTCGTGCGCCGCCCAGAGCGCGCGGAAGTCGTCGCTCCGCATCGACAGCTCGCCGATGAGGGCTGCGAGGTCGCGGTCGTTCGGTGTACGCCCGGCCTCGCGCCGCAGGATCGCGACGTTCGTGTGCGCCGCCCGCTGCCAGTCCTGGTAGAAGTTCCGGGCCTGCGGGTCGAGGAAGATGAAGCGCGAGAAGTTCATCGGCCGGGCCGGTGCCGCCACCAGGTCGGAGTGCATCGCGTAGCCGAGCGCGTTGGCGGCGACGATGTCCTGCCGGTTGTTGATGATCATCGCCGGCGCATCGGTGATGACGTCGAGCAGGTACTGCAGCTCCGGGCGGACGGCCGCCACCGGCACCACCTTGCCCGCGCGCCGCGGTGTCGCGTTCTGGTGCCGGGACAGGTCGCGCAGGTGCTCGAGCTCGGCGGCGTCGAGCTGCAGTGCGCCGGCGACGGCCTCGAGCACGCTGTCCGAGACGCCCTGCAGGTTCCCCCGCTCCAGCCGCGTGTAGTAGTCGATGCTGACGCCTGCCAGCCGTGCGACCTCTTCGCGCCGGAGCCCGGTGACCCGACGGCGGGTGCCGAACGTCTCCACCCCGGCCTGCTCGGGGGTGATGCGGGCGCGACGGCTGGACAGGAAGTCGCGGGCTTCGTCGCGGTGGTTCATGCCGTCACGCTAACCGGCTGGGCAGCGTGCGAGCGAGGGGCTGCCGGAACCCCTGTGGGGTCGTCACGACCGCGTGAGCGGGACCGAGACGATGCGATCGTCCCCCGCTGCGGGGTCACCACGGCCGTCGGTGTTGTTCGTGACGAACCAGAGGGTGTCCGCCGGCCCCTCGAGCACGGTCCGGATCCGGCCGAAGTCGCCCGGGAAGTACTCGGTCGACGTCCCCGGGTCGTCCGCCGGGATCGCCCGGAGCACCTCGCCGCGCAGGTTGGCCACGAACACGGTGTCGTCGACGACCGTCAGGCCGCTCGGGGACGCCTCGTCCGTCGACCACTGCTGGACCGGGTCGACGAAGCCCTGGTCCTCGCCGCCCTCGCCCTCGACCTCGGGCCAGCCGTAGTTCTCGCCCGCCTCGATCACGTTCAGCTCGTCGAGGGTGTTCTCGCCGAACTCCGACGCGAACATCGTGCCGTCCGATGACCATCCCAACCCCTGCACGTTGCGGTGCCCGAGGCTCCAGACGGGTGACCCGTCGAACGGGTTGTCGTCCGGCACGTCGCCGTCCGGGGTGAGCCGCAGGATCTTGCCCGCGAGCGAGTCCTCGTCCTGCGCGTCACTGCTCGTGCCGGCGTCCCCGACGCTGGCGTAGAGCATGTCGTCGGGGCCGAACGCGATGCGGCCGCCGTCGTGGAACGTGTTCGACGGCAGCCCGTCGATGATCGTCGTGGCGTCGCCGAGCGCCCACGACCCGGCGCTGCCCGTCAGGTCGAACCGCTGGATCCGGTTGCCGTCGTCGGCCGTCGAGTACACGAACAGGTCGTCGTCGTGCAGGGCCAGCCCGAGCAGGCCGCCCTCGCCGCCGTGGCTGACGCCGTCGACGGTGCCGACCTCGCGCGTCGTGCCGTCGTCCTGCAGCTCGAGGACCTTCGCGGAGTCGCGTTCGCTGACCAGGGCGTCGCCGTCGTCGCCGGTGCGGACGACCGACCACGGTGCCTCGAGCCCGGTGACCACGTCGCTGGTGTCGCCGTCGAGCGCGACCTGCCCGGTGGGCAGGTCGGCGGGGGCGGTGGCGCGGGCGCTCGCCGACGAGCCGCGGTCGTCGTCCGGTGCGGCATCGGCACAGCCGCCCAGGGCGAGTGCGGCCACCGCGGCGATGCCCGCCGCGGACCAGGCGCGTCGGGCTCGGGTGGGGTTCGGGCTCGGGTGCGGGTTCGGGTGTTCGCTGCTGTCCACGGTGGTCCTCCCGGATCGTGCGTCGATCACACACGTCGTGTTCGGGAAACGGCTGAGGGGTACGACCGGCACCTCCCTCCGGTGCGCACATCGGCCTACCGTCGGGGCCATGGAGATCCAACCGAAGCAGCCGACCGTCAAGAACCCGGCCGCGCAGTTCACCGGTGACGTGTACCTCGACGCCATCGCCAGCCCGAAGGAAGCCGGCCAGTCGATGACCGTCGCGAAGGTCCGGTTCCTGCCCGGCGCCCGCACCGCCTGGCACTCGCACGCCAACGGCCAGACCCTGCACGTCACCGAGGGCGTCGCGCGCATGGGCACCCGTGACGGCGGCGTGATCGAGGTCCAGCCGGGCCAGACCGTCTACACGCCTGCGGGTGAGGAGCACTGGCACGGTGCGACCCCGACGGACTACATGGAGCACCTCGCGATGCTCGACCTCGCCGACGACCCGGCGACCACCACCACCTGGCTCGAGCACGTCACCGACGAGGAGTACTCCGCATGACCACCATTGCCATCATCGGGGCCGGCAAGGGCCTCGGTCTCGCCGTCGCCGAACGCTTCGGCCGCGAGGGCTTCTCGATCGCCCTCGTCTCCCGCAACCAGGACCGCCTGGACGGCCTCGCCGCGTCGCTGCGCGAGCAGGGCATCACGGCCGCCGGGTTCGCCGCGAACGTCCGTGACGGCGATTCGCTCCGGAGCGCCCTCGAGCGTGCGACCGAGCAGCTCGGTCCCATCGAGGTGCTGCAGTACAGCCCGCTCCCCGCCAAGGAGTACATGCGTCCGGTGCTCGAGACCACCGCGGACGACCTGGTCGGCCCGATCGAGTTCTCGGTCTACGGCTCGGTCAACGCGGTCCGCCAGGTGCTGCCCGGCATGCGCGCGATCGGCCACGGCACGGTCCTGTTCGTGAACGGTGGCAGTGCGGTGCGGCCCGGCGCCCGGGTCACCGGCACCTCGGTCGCCTTCGCTGCCGAGAGCGCCTACGCCCAGCTCCTGCACGACGCCGTGCGCGACGAGCAGGTCCACGTCGGTCAGCTCATCATCCCGTTCGGCATCGACGACGGGCAGCCGGAGCACTCCGGCGAGTCCATCGCGGATCGTCTGTGGGCGATCCACTCGGAGCGCGGCGAGTTCCGCACGTACGCGGAGGCGTTGCCCGACCCCGCTTGAGCGCGGTTCGTGCCGCATCGCTCGCCGCTTCGTGAGCAGGAATGGTCGGGTCCGCGTCGGCCACCCGACCATTTCTGCTCACCATGTGGCGGACGGGAGGCCCGGTGCCAGCTGGCCACGGGCCTCCCGTCCGCCCTGGGGTCACGTCGAGAGCAGTGCGACGGCACACGCGGCGCGTGCGGCGACCACCGCGGCCGTCGGGGCCGGAGCCAGGCCGAGCAGGCGCTCGCGGTGGAGCTCTCCCAGCAGCAGGGTGAAGAGTTCGGCGGCGGTCTCCGGAGTGGCTCCGGCGCGGACCAGGGCCTGCTGCGCGGCGAGCGGTCCGGCCTCGTGGAACTCGCGGGCGAGCTCGGGTGACCGCGTCGACTCGGCGATGACGAGTCGGTGCAGGGCGACCGCACGGTCCGAGAGCAACGCGCTGCCGATCGCTGTGGCCGTGGACACGAGGTCCGCGGCGGGCTGGTCGGCGTACTGGTGCTGCCGCCGGACGACCGCTCGGAGGATCGCGGGCTTGTCGCCGAACGCCGTGTAGAGCGTGCGCTTCGTGACCCCGGCCTCGGCGGCGACGCGGTCGAGTGCGACGCCCGCGAACCCGTGCTCCAGGAACAGCTTGGTCGCGACGTCGAGGATCCGCTCGTCACGGGCGATCCGTTCGTCGGCGGTCGGACGTCCACGCTTGCTCACGGACCCATCCTAGCGGTAATGATACGCTCCCGTTTCATTACCGAGGAGGGTCCATGACCGATGTGGTCTGTCACGTGGCGATCGCCGACGACTGGGAGATGAGCCGCGGGTTCGGCGAGTACGAGGTGTCCACTCGCGGGGTGCCGCTCGAGCCGGGCGGGTACGTCCGCGCCACCACGCCCGACCGGGTGTCCGAGGTCGTCGCCGAGCGGTACGGCGACCTGGCACTGCCGTTGCTCCGGATCGACCTGAGCGTCGAGGGGCTCGCGGCTGCGGGGGTGCCGGTCGAGTGGGTCGACGGTCTCCCCCGGGTGCGCGGTCCGATCCCGATGGACGACGAGGTCGTGCTGGCCGAGGTGCCGATCCCGAACGTGTGACCACTTCGTGAGCAGAAATGGTCGAGTCCGCCGACGGCGACCCGACCATTTCTGCTCACGAAGTACCGCGTCCTAGGCTGGAAGGGATGTCCAGCGTCCTCCTCACCGTGCACGTCGTGGCGGCGCTGCTCACCCTCGGGCCCGTCGCGGTCGCCGGGAGCATGTTCCCGAAGCCGGCCCGCGCGCTCGTCGTCGATCCGGGCGACCAGGGGGCCCGAGCGGTCGCCAGGGTCCTGCACCGGATCTGCCACGTGTACTCGATCATCTCGCTCGCGGTTCCGACCTTCGGTACGGCCCTGGCGTTCGAGGTCGGGGCACTCGACGAGGCGTGGCTGCTCGTCTCGATCGGTCTGACCGCGGTGGCTGCGGGGATCCTCGCGCTCGGGGTCCTACCGGAACAGCGCGAGGTCCTGCGCGGGAACGGGACCGAGCGCTCGCCGCGGAAGCTCGCTGCCCTGGTCGGCCTGTTCAACCTGGTGTGGGTCGTCGTCGCCGTGCTCATGGTGGTGCAGCCCGGCGCCTGACCAGGCTGCACCGGGACGGCGCCACGTGCAGCGCCGCCCCACACCTCAGTGCGCCCGCCGCACCGCCACCCGGCGTCGGCCGTGCGCGGTGAGCCACGCCCCCGCGGTCACGACCAGCGGCAGCCCGATCGCCAGCAGGGCCAGCATCGACCAGTCTGGAACGAACGGCATGTGGTTCGTCCCCACCACGGGCTCCGTGAACCGCAGGGTGAGCGCCCGCATCGGCAGCAGCCCCAGCAGGGTGCCGATCACCGCGCCCACCGAGGCCAGGATCGCCGCCTGCCAGGTCGACACCCGCCGCCGGAGCCGCGGTGCAGCACCGATCGCGTCGAGCACCTCGTCGTCTCGGCGCCCGTCGGACCGCGCGAGCCCGATGGCCACCGCAGTCGCACCGATCGTCACGGCCGCGGCCAGCGCGAGCACGATCGCGCGGATGAGCGCGCCGTTGTCGACCGGACCGGCCTCGTAGGCGAACTGCGGGCCGTCCCACCGGGCTCGGTCCGCGCCGCCGAAGCTCTGCCAGGCGGAACTCAGCTCGTCCCACTGTTCGGGGGCGATGTCCCCGGGCAGCGTCGTGACGAGCATGCCGTCGACGGCGGGGACCCCGTACTGCGCAGCGGTCGCCTTCGTCATGAAGACACCGACCTGGATCCGCGGCGACTGCACGTCGAGCACCGCAGGGATGGACACGCTGGCGTCCGGCTTCGTCCTCGTCGTGATCGTCGGGCTCTCCCACGTGCGGTCGTGGAACGTGTCGATGCGGACCGCGCCGTCGTGGGCGTACTCCGGCCACAGGGACACCGCCTCGCCGCCCTCGAGCGCATCCCGCACGGCAGCCGACGGGCGGTGGCCGGTGAGCACGGCATAGTCGTCGACGGTGCCCGTCCAGATGTGCGGCGTACTCGCGTCAGCGGTGTCGAGGTAGTACGCGCAGCCGGTGGTGTCGTTCGCGGGGCAGTCGAAGTCCGTCCACCGGTGCGGCACCGTCACGGACGACGGGGTGTCGCCCGCCCAGCCCTCGGCCACGCCGAGCACCCGGATCCGGTCGTGGTCGAACACCCGGGCCACGACCTTCGCCGCGTGTGCCGTCAACGCCGCGTCGTGACCGCTGGAGGCGCCGTCCTTGCTGGACAGCTGCACCTCGGTCGTCGCCACCCCGACGGCCGTGCGGTACTCGTACCCACGGACGTACTGGGCGTGGCTCGACGCACTCCACGTGATCACCACCGACGCGACGAACACGACGCTCATCACGCTCGCGAGCACCGGCACCGTCCGGACCGGGTTGCGCCGGGCATCGCGGGCGGCGAGACGCGCCGACAACCCGAGGCGCGACGACAGCCGCGTGACGAGGGCGAGGAGCCACGGCGAGCAGATCGCGATGCCGAGCTGCATCAGACACGGACCGAGCGCGACCCCGGCACCGACCACCCAGGCCCAGTGGTCGTCCTGCACCCGGCGGTCGTTGAGCATGAGCACCCCGGCGCCGCAGGCCAGCGTCATCACGGCACCCGCGATGATGAGCACCGGCCCCCAGATGCGTCGCCGACGACGAGCAGGACGGTCGACGGGCGCGGGTCGGAGTGAACCCCGCAGCGCCGCGAGCACGTTGATGCGCGTGGCGGCCCGAGCGGCGACGAGGGCGGAGACCAGCCCGGCCAGGATGCCGGCGGCCGCGACCACGAGCAGCAGGAGCGGGGGCACGTGCAGGCCCGGGAACGACACGACGTCGCCGTTGTCGATCAGGCGGAACACCACGACGCCGAGCCCGGTGCCCGCCGCGACGCCGAGGACGGCGCCGATCGACCCGAGCACGAGGCCGGAGCCGGCGACGATCGTCCGGACGAACCGCTTGTCCCCGCCGACGCTCGTCACGATCGCGTACGAACGGGTGTCCGCCCGGGTCCCGACCAGGAACGCGGCCCCGGCGAGCAGTGCGACCTCGAACATCGCGAAGACACCGAGCAGCGCCATCGCACCGAGGTACCACAGGAGCGAGGAGCTCATCTGGCCGCCGGGCAGGCGGGCGTCCGGCGGGTCGAGGACCACGGGGCGTGACTGCACGACGATGCCGTGCGCGTTGAGCTGCCGGATCTCCGACCAGGTCGGGGCGTCCGACGGCAGGTAGACGGTGACGTCGGTCAGGCCGACGTCGTCGGTGGTGTCGGTCGTCGACAGCGTCGTCCCCCAGGGCAGGAACACCCCCTGCTCGCTCGGTGCCGAGCCGAGGTCGCGCATCGTCCCGGTGATCGTGAACCGCTTCGTGACGGGGTCGGTGAGGTCGACGGTGTCACCGATGTGCGCACCGAGCCGGTCGAGGGTCGCGGGCGTGACCATGAGCTGGTTGCGTGCGGTCGGAGCCGAGCCGTCGAGGACGCGCCAGTGCCCCTCGAGGGACGGGTCCCAGACGCTGCCCTCCACCGCGGCCAGACCCACCGGGCCCCGCGGACCCTGCACCACGACGGGGGTGCTGCCGACCGGGATCGACAGGGCACCGTCCGGCACGTGGGCGAGGACGTTCGCGAACGGGGCGTCCTCGTCGGCCTTCGTGACCGGGCTGTTCCGCTTCGAGTCGGTGAACTGCCACTGCACCGGGTCCTGCCGCATGCCGGGCAGGTCCGGTCCGGACACCCGCATCTGCGCCGCCGCGTTGCCGAGGTCGTAGTCCAGTGACTCCTCGACCGTGGGCTGTGTCGACTGCACGACGACCGCCACTGCGGCGAACCCGGCGGTCGGGATGCCGATGAGCGCGATGATCAGCGCCGCCCGACCGGCCTTCGCGAAGGCCAGTCGACGCCCCAGACGGAGCGCCGGTCGGAGGGCGAACGGCGTCCGGCCGGTACCGGGACGCCGACGCCGGCTCACGACGCGTTCCGGTCCGCCAGGGCGAGTTCGACGCCCGAGTACACGGTCTCGTCGACCACGCGACCGTCGCGCAGGAAGACGATCCGGTCCGCCCAGGCCGCGTGCCGGGCGTCGTGGGTGACGAGCAGCGCGCCGGCTCCGGCGTCCACGTGTCGTCGGAGCATGCGGAGCACGACCTCGCCGGTCTGGGAGTCGAGTGCGCCGGTCGGCTCGTCGGCCAGCACGAGCCGACGTTCGCCGACCACGCCCCGGGCGATCGCGACGCGCTGCTGCTGCCCGCCGGACAGGTCGTCCGGGTAGGCGTCGGCGCGGTGTGCGAGTTCGACGTTGTCGAGCGCCAGTTCCGCGGCGCGGCGGGCCTGCGAGGCCTTCCATCCGTCGAGTTCGAGCGGCAGCGCCACGTTCTCGACGGCGGTGAGCGAGGGGATCAGGTTGAAGTCCTGGAACACGAACCCGATGAGGCGACGGCGCAGGGCCGCGAGTTCCTTGGCGGGCCGATCGGACACGAACGCGCCGTCGATCAGGACCTCGCCGCTCGTGGGCGGCAGCAGGGTGCCGGCGCAGGCGAGCAGCGTCGACTTGCCGGAGCCCGAGGTCCCCATCACGGCGACCATCTCGCCGCGCTGGACGGCCAGGTCGATGCCGGCCAGCGCCGTGACGGCCTTGGCGCCGGAGCCGTAGTGCACGCTGACGGCGTCGAGCTGCAGGAGCGGTGCGGCGCTCACCGTGCACTCCGCGCGACGTCGGCAGCGGTCGGGGACGAGGAGTCGGCGTCAGCCGCCGGGTGCTCGTCCGGCCGGTACCGCGCCACGGTCGACTCCACGTGGTCGAGCCAGCGCACCTCGGCCTCGGCCTGGAACACCATCGACTCGAGCACGAGCGACCACGCCAGGTCCGTCGCGGGATCGGTCGTGCGCTTGAGCCGGGTCAGGTCCTGCAGGTTCCGGATGGCGGCACCGCGCTGCACCTGCACCAGGCGCGCGACGTCGACGCCGGGCACCGTCACGGCGAGCGCGAACTTGATGGCGAGTTCGTCACGCCCGCGCTTGGCGGGCACCGGCTCGCTGAACCAGCGCGCCACTTCCCCGCGACCCGCGTCGGTCACCGTGTAGACGACGTGGCCGTCGTCATCGGTGTCGCCGCGGGCCACGAGGCCGTCGCGTTCCAGGCGGTCGAGTGTCGTGTAGACCTGGCCGATGTTCAGCGGCCAGCTCCCGCCGGTGCGGTGCTCGAACTCCCCCCGGAGCTGGTACCCGTACCCGGGTCCCCCCACCAGCAGCGCGAGTACGCCCATCCGTACGCTCATGACACTTCCCCCGTCTCTCGTCCACCATGGACATACCGAGTATGCCCATACCAAGTATGCATGCGCAAGCGCGGTGGTGGAGAGCGCGGGAGACGGACGGGAGGCACGGTGCCAGCTGGCACCGTGCCTCCCGTCCGCCGTTCGGTCGCGTCCGCGACCGAAGGGTCAGGAACCCAGCTTCGACAACTCCTCGAACTCGTCGTCGGTCAGCTCGATGGTCGCGCCCTGCAGGTTGTCCTCCAGGTGCGAGACGCTCGAGGTGCCGGGGATCGGGAGCACGACGGGCGAGCGCTTGAGCAGCCAGGCGAGGGCGAGCTGCGCCGGGGAAGCACCCTTCCGCGACGCGATCTCGGTGAGCGGAGAGTCCTCACCGGTCAGCCCGCCGGTCGCGAGCGGGAACCACGGGATGAACGCGATGCCCTGGTCGGTCGACCAGTCGAGGAGCTCCTCGGCGTCGCGCTTCTGCAGGTTGTACAGGTTCTGCACGGAAACGATCGTCGCGATCTCCTGGGCCGCCTTGACGTCGTCGACCGACACCTCGGACAGGCCGATGTGCCGGATCTTGCCCTCGTCCTGCAGCTTCTTGAGCTCGCCGACCTGATCCTCGAGCGGGACCTTCGGGTCGATGCGGTGCAGCTGGAACAGGTCGATGCGCTCGAGCCCCAGGCGGCGGAGGCTCATCTCGGCCTCCTGACGCAGGTACTCCGGACGGCCGACCGGCGGCCACTCGTTCGGGCCGGTCCGGGTGAGTCCGGCCTTCGTCGCGATGACGACGTCGTCGCCGTAGGGGTGGAGCGCCTCGTGCAGGAGCTCCTCGGCGACGTAGGGGCCGTACGAGTCGGCGGTGTCGAAGAAGTCGACGCCGAGCTCGACGGCGCGCCGCAGCACGCGAACGGCCTCGTCGTGGTCCTTCGGGGGTCCCCAGACGCCGGGGCCGGTGAGCTGCATGGTGCCGTAGCCGAGGCGGTGGACCTCGAGGTCGCCACCGATGCGGAAGGTGCCGGAGGCCGCGGCCGGGCGGTTCGTGGTGTCGGTGTCAGTGGTCATGTCCCCGGTCTACGCCGGAGGCGTTGCCGGTCCCTGAGTCGGTGTCCCCCGGCGCTCCGACCGGTCCGGACGCGGGTACGGCGTCTCGCCACGCGCCAACCCGGAGACGAGCTTCGTCAGCCGGTTCGTCCGGGCCGTGGCGCTCGGCGCGGTCGTGATCCGGTGCAGCACGGCGTACCGGTTCGTGCCGTCGAGCTCGGCGAACAGGGCGGCGGCCGCGGGCGAGGCGTCGAGTGCCGCCTGCAGGTCGTCGGGGACGGTGGCGGTCGCGGCGCCGGCGTACGCGCGGTCCCACCGGCCGTCGCCCTTGGCCCGGTCGATCTCGGCCTGACCGCGGTCGCGCATCCGGCCGTCGGCGATGAGCGTCGCGACGAGTCCGATGTTCCGCTGCGACCAGAGCGACGCCTTCCGCCGCGGGGTGAAGCGCTGGCGGAAGGTCGCCTCGTCGCGGCCGCGCTTCTGCCCGTCGATCCACCCGGAGCACAGTGCCTCGTCGAGGGCGGTGTCGTAGGTCAGGGTCGTCGGCTCGGTGACGCCCTTCTTCGCGAGCACGAGCCACACCCCGTCGGCGTCGTCCTCGTGCAGGTCGAGCCAGGCGCGCCACGCGGCGACGTCCGGCAGCACCAGGTCGACGATGTCCATGCGGTCATCGTAGGACGCGGTCGGCCGGCCGTGGGCCCGGTCGAGTTTCGCGCTGAGCGACAGTTCACGGGGTGCCGGACGCGTGAAGTGTCGCTGGGGCCGAAACCCGGACCGCGCGCCGTCCCCGGACCGTGCGTCAGACCCAGTTCGGCTGGTCGAGCACGCCCGTCGGATCGGCCTGCTCGGCGATGCGGTGCAGACGCGAGGTGTTGTCCCCGAAGTACGCCGACGGGTCCGTGATGGCCGCGTCGCAGTAGTTCGCGTACGCCGCGTCGCCCCACGCCGGCCGCATGGCCCGTCGGAACCCCCGCACGTACGCGTCGAACGGTGCGGGGTCCGCGCCGTCGGCGAAGACCGCGGTGTACTGCACGGTCATGAGCGCGGATCGCCACGGGAACGCCGAGTCGGTCCGGCCGATGTCCGCCACGACGCCGCCGAGGGCGTCGAGCGCGACCCCGCCCTCGAGGTTGCCGTCGACGTCGCCCGCCGCGGCCGCCCGGGCGACGAGCACGTCGATCTGCGCGTCGGTGAGCTTCGCCGATCCGATCGACGACGTCGCTGCCTCGGACACCCGCTGCGGCTTCCCCGCCAGCGCCGACATCGCGGCACCGTAGGTGAGCACCTGCCCGGTGTGGGCGAGGGGCTTCGCACCGGTGGCGGCGATGAAACCGTCGACGGAGGTGTCGGCGCCGGTCTTCGATCCGGTCCACACGCCGGTCACGGTGACCGTCGGCGCGGTGTGCCGACTGCCGTTCAGCAGCTTGAGCGTCGACCACAGCTTCGGGTCGGCGGTGGGCGCCCAGTCCTGCCAGGCGCGCACCACGGCAGCGGCGGCCGACCACGCGAACGTGATGCTGAAGAGCAGGACGGGAGGCGCGGCCTGCGTCCGGTACGTCAGTGCGGTCACGACGCCGACGGTTCCACCGCCCCCACCGCGGCAGGCCCAGAACAGGTCCGGTTCGCTGGACGTCGAGACCTCGTGCACGGCGCCGTCCGGAGTGACGAGCGTCACGCCGGTGAGCTGGTCGCAGGTCAGCCCGAACGAGCGGACGAGCACGCCGACCCCACCGCCGAGGGTGAGCCCGCCGATGCCGACGGTCGGACAGGAGCCGGCGCCGATCGCTCGTCCGGCCTTCGCCAGCGCGGCGTAGACGTCCCCGAGCTGCGCGCCCGGGCCGATCGTGACGGTGTCGTCGTCGTGCAGTTCGATGCCGTCGAGGTCCTGCGTGCTGATCACGAGCGACCGCGGGACGTCGGTCCCGGGTGCGCCGCCGGCCGACCAGCCGGTGTACGAGTGCCCGCCCGCTCGCAGTGCGACGGGTGTGCGGGTGTTCCGCGCGAAGGCGAGACCGGCCTGCACGTCCGCGACCCCGGCGACGCGCAGGATGCCCTGCGGGTCGGCGTCGTCGTACCGCGGGTTCTCGAGCACGCGCGCGCTGTCCCAGCCGTTCGACCCGGACCGGAGCACCGTGCCGGAGACGGCGGCGGCGAGGGCGTGCCACGAGTCGGGGCCACCGGGTGTCGGCGTGCTCGTCGGCTCGGGCGAGCTGCTGGCGGTCGGTCTCGGCGAACCCGACGGAGCGGGACCCGGCCGGCTGCACGCTGCCAGGACCCCGGCGAGCCCGAGTCCGACGCCCCCGGCGAGCAGGGCGCGCCGGGTCGACGTGCGGCTCACGAGCCGGCGAGTCCCCCGCTGGCACCGGTGATGCCGGGGTGTGCGGACTTCGCGAGGCCCTCGGTCATCGAGTGCGCCGCCTCGGCGTCGGCGAGGGATCGGGCTCCGAGGGTCGGGTCGACGGGTTCGAGGTGGGCGAGGCGCTTCGCGCGACGGCGGTTCTGCACCTCGAGCACGGTGAGCAGCGCGGCGATGGCCACGACCACTCCGATGACGATCCACATGACGACCATGACGTTCCCCTTCCGTCCCGGGGCATCCACCCCGGCCTCCGAGCGTACCGCCGCCGTGACTACGCCGCGCTGCTGATCCGAACGGCGCCCGCCCACCCGTGCACCCACGCGGGCAGTTCGCGGTCGGCCGGTGCTCCGCCCACGGCGTCGAGCAGGTCCGTCATCGGGACGGTCCCGCCGGAGCGTCGCAGGAACCGCGCCTGCACGACGGCACGGGCGACGACGGCTCCGCGACGGACGAAGGTCTGCTCCAGGTACACGGCCCGGTCGTCGACGCCGAGCACCCGGGTCACGAGCTCGAACCGCTGCCCGAGTGTCAGGGACCGCTTGTACGTGATGGTCTGCGCCGAGACGACCGGGTACCAGCCGCGCTCCGCGATCGCCCCCCAGAACCCCGACCGCAGCATCAGGTCGAGCCGCCCGAGGTCGAGCATCGACAGGTACTTCCCGTTGTTGACGTGCCGCAGCGGGTCGAGGTCGGTCAGGGTCACGCGGAACGGTGTGCGTGCCTCGTCCCAGAGCGACGGCCGCCGTCCACCCGTCGTCGGGCGGAGCCGGACACGCAGGCGCAACAGGAACAGCCGGAAGTACAGGTTCACGCCCCGATCACACCAGAAGGCCGCGCTGCCCCGCGTGGACCTTGGAGGATCCACACGAACGGTGCCCGTGTCTGACCGGCACAGGCAGTGCCTTCCTCCGAGCGGTGCTCCCGGAGTAGACCTGCACCATGCAGACACGCAAGCTCGCAGACCTCGAGGTCGGACCCGTCGGCCTCGGCACCATGGGCATGAGCGCCTTCTACACGGGCGCCGGCACCGACGACGCGGAGTCGATCCGCACCATCCACCGCGCAATCGACCTCGGCGTCACCCTGTTCGACACGGCCGAGGCGTACGGCCCCTACACGAACGAGGACCTGCTCCGCCGGGCCCTCGCCGACCGCCGCGACGACGTCGTGATCGCGACGAAGTTCGGACTCATCACCCACACCGCCGGTGAGGAGACGCCCGCCACCGGCCGCGGCATCAGCTCCGCACCGGAGTCCGTGCGCGAGGCCCTCGAGGGGTCCCTGCGGCGCCTCGGCACCGACCACATCGACCTGTACTACCAGCACCGCGTCGACCCGGCCGTCCCGATCGAGGACGTCATCGGCCAGCTCGCCGGCTTCGTGCAGGAGGGCAAGATCCGGCACATCGGCCTGTCCGAGGCGGGTCCGGAGACCATCCGCAAGGCCCACGCGGTGCACCCGATCACCGCCCTGCAGAGCGAGTACTCGCTGTGGACGCGCGACCCCGAGGGCGACGTGCTCGACACCCTGCGTGAGCTCGGGATCGGCCTCGTGCCGTACTCGCCGCTCGGCCGCGGCTTCCTGACCGGTGCGATCACGAAGCCGTCCGACCTGGACTCCGACGACTTCCGCCTGGCGAACCCGCGTTTCCAGGAAGCGGCGTTCGCGCTGAACATGCGGATCGTCGACGCGGTCAAGGAGATCGCGACCGAGGCCGACGCGACCCCGGCGCAGGTGTCGCTCGCCTGGCTGCTCGCCCAGGGCGACGACATCGTGCCGATCCCCGGCACGAAGCGGGTCTCCCGCCTCGAGGAGAACGTCGGCGCCGCCGACCTGACCCTCACCGCGGACCAGGTCGCGCGCCTGTCGGCGCTGCCGGTCCCGACCGGTGACCGCTACCCCGACATGTCGACCATCGGTCGGTAGACGCGACATCGTTCGAAACGGGAGGCCCGTGGCGCATCCGCCACGGGCCTCCCGTCCGTCTCGGCGTGCGTTTCGGGCCGGAGCCCGGTGACCGACGCGACCCACGTCCGTCATCCCGGGGAAACACGGGCTGCATAGCGTCCGGAGCACAGGGAAACCACCGCTCGAAGGGGACGCCATGACGACCGAGAAGACACCGCGCACGACCCGGAGTGACGGCGGAGTGGACTCCGTCCCACCACTTGCGAGACTCCTGCCGCTCGGCCTGCAGCACGTGCTCGCGATGTACGCGGGCGCGATCGCCGTCCCGCTCATCGTCGGCGGTGCGCTCGGCTTCGACAGTGCCGACCTGGCGTTCCTCATCAGCGCGGACCTGTTCGTCGCGGGCCTCGCGACGATCGTGCAGTCCGTCGGCTTCTGGCGGTTCGGGGTCCGGCTGCCGCTCGTGCAGGGCGTCACCTTCGCCGCGGTCGGCCCGATGATCGCGATCGGCACCGAGCACGGCATCACCGCCGTCTACGGGGCGACGATCGCCTGCGGTGTCTTCATGGTGGTCGTCGCACCGTGGTTCGCGCAGCTCGTCCGCCTGTTCCCACCGATCGTCACCGGCACGGTCATCCTGATCATCGGCCTGTCGCTCATGAGCGTCGCCGCCGGCTGGGTCACCGACGGCGGGAAGGACGGCGCTGCCGACCCGCTCGACGTCGCGTTCGCCGCCGGGGTCCTGCTCGCGATCGTCCTGGTCGAACGGTTCGCCCCGCGCGGTCTCGCCCGGGTCTCGGTGCTGATCGGACTGCTGCTCGGCACAGTCGTGGCGCTGTTCGTCCCCGGCATGGTCGACGGGTCGGGCATCGGTGACGCGGGCTGGTTCGCGTTCGTGACCCCGTTCCACTTCGGGTTGCCGACGTTCGACCTCGCCTCGATCGTGTCGATGCTCGTCGTCGGGCTGGTGATCATGACCGAGACCACCGGCGACATGATCGCGGTCGGCGAGGTCACCGGCCGCCCGGTGTCGAAGCGCACGCTCGCCGACGGTCTGCGCGCGGACGGACTCGGCACCGTCGTCGGCGGGGTGTTCAACACGTTCCCGTACACGGCGTTCGCGCAGAACGTCGGGCTCGTCGCACTGACCGGCGTTCGCTCCCGGTACGTGGCGACGGCGGCCGGCGGCATCCTCGTCGTGCTCGGCCTGGTGCCGAAGGTGGCCGCGGTGGTCGAGGCGATCCCGCACGCGGTGCTCGGCGGTGCCGGTGTCGCGCTGTTCGGCATGGTCGCGGCGTCGGGCATCAGGACGCTGTCGAAGGTGCGGTTCGACAACCGGAACGTCCTCGTGGTGGCGCTGCCGCTCGGCATCGCGCTGCTGCCGACCGTCGCCCCGGACATCTACGGGCAGTTCCCGACCTGGTTCACGCTGGTGTTCGACTCGGGGATCTCGGCCGGCGCCGTCGCGGCGATCCTGCTCAACCTGCTGCTCGGGTCCCGCTCGGTCGCCGAGCGGTACGGCGAGGACCCGGCGGTCGGTTCGTACGACGGGGTGCGGTCGACGGCGCCGATCGCGCTGCCGCGCGAGGAGCCCTCGGCCTAGACGAAGGCGGGCAGGTTCTCCCACGCACGGGGCGCCTCGGCCACGCCGTCGCGGACGACCGTCCCCTCGATCAGCCCGTAGGGACGGTCGGCCGCGATGAACACCTCGTTCTCGTTCGTCAGGTCGAACGGCGACAGGTCCACGACGAAGTGGTGCTTGTTCGGCATCGCGAACCGCACCTCGGCGAGTTCGGGCCGCAGTTCGATCGCCGCCCGCCCCATCTCCCACAGCGTCTGCTGCAGGGCGAGCGAGTGCACCGTGGCGAACTGCTCGAGCATCACGGCGACGACCTCCTCGTACAGGGCGTCGTAGTCGATCCCGGCCTCGACGGCGGACGGCAGGTACCGCCACCGCGCCGTGACCTCGGTCGCCATGATCCGGTCCGTCGTCTCCGGCAGGGTCGTGAACCGCGACCGCGGGAACCCGTGGAACTCGGAGCCGGTCGACTTCAGGACGACCAGGTCCTTGACCCCGCCGGTGACGTGGCGCTCGCCGCCCTCGACGTGCACCGTCGCCAGGCGGGTGCCCGTGCCGGTGCGTCGGAACGAGTGGTCGTGCGGCTGTCCGTCGACCGTGATGCGTTCCCACGGGTGCACCTCCGCCTGCCAGAGCCCGCCCTCGACCCAGTCGAACTCGCTCGTGAACTGGTCGGCGAGCAGGGCGAGGAAGTCCTCCGGAGCTCCGACGCCGTGCTCCTTCGACAGGGCGAACACGGTGTTCTTCTGGGTGTCCGTCGCGACGATCCGGGAGTTGTCGCCGCTGGTGAACGACCCGGCGAACGCCTCGCCGATGAGCTGCGACGTCACGGTCAGGTCGGCGATCTCGTGCCGGTCCCCGTGCCGGGTCACCCGCACCAGGCGGTTCTCGGCCTTGCCGTACTTGTTCGGTCCCAGGTGGACGGTGGTCTCCGACATGGCGGTCAACTCCCTCGGTAGGTGCTGTAGGCGAAGGGGCTCAGCAGCAGCGGGACGTGCAGGTGCTCGGTTCCCGTGACGCGGAACGCCACGGTCACGAACGGGTGGAAGGTCGGCACCCCGGCGGCGGCGAAGTACGGGCCGGTGTCGAAGCGCAGCACGTGGTCGGTGCGCGCGAGCACGTCGGGGCCGAGTGCCGCACGGCCGTCGGTATCGGTCGAGCCGGTCGCGACGACGTCACCGTCCACGGTGCTGAGCGTCAGGCCGACGCCGACCGCCGGGGTGCCGGTGGTGGCGTCGAGCACGTGCGTGGTCAGGTGCGGCACGGCGAAGGTCGCACGGATGCGGTGCAGGGCGATGTCGGACAGGGCAGCGGCGGCCTCACGCGTCTCGACCGCCGGGTCGCCCGCGAGGCGCCGGTCGAGCTCGGCCAGCAGCTCCTCGGGCGTCCGTCCGGCGGCCCGCACCAGGAACACGCGGCCGAACCGCTGTTCGTACGCGACGTTGCCGTCGGCGATCCGGCCGGCCACCTCGTCGCCGGCGGTGCGCATCGACGACTGTTCACGAGCCGATGAGGCATCGGTCGTCCGCTCACCGATCCGCGGGTGCTGCGCGAGGGCGTGGTCGAGCTCCGGCGCACCCCACGACGCCGACTCGGCACGTGCCCGGTCGAGCAGCGCCGACACGGTGCCGAACGGGCGCGCGGCCACCAGGGCGTCGACCCACGCGGGCACGTCGGCCCATCCCCGGATCACCGCGGCAGCGTCGGGGGCGGTCGCGTCGTCGAGGTCGCCGAGGTCGCCGAGGTCCATGTGCCGAGGCTACGGAACGACCGTTTCACCCGCGTTACCGGGCGGTTTCCCCCGCAACGCGACCCGCGGCCCTGAAACGGTCGCGTCTGCCGGACGGGAGGCCCGTGGCGGCCCCGCCCCGCGCCTCCCGTCCGCCGTCCGTCGCGTTGCGGACGCGAGACGCCGGCGGCTCAGACCTCGGCGGCTCAGACCTCCGTGGCGAAGGACGCTGCGCGCAGCTGCAGGTCCTCGATGCGCCGCAGGCGTGCGGCCTCGACGTCGTAGCCCTCGTAGGCGGGCGGCGGCAGCTTCCGGACGTTCCGCGAGCACTGGAAGTCCTGGCAGACGAGCGTGCCGACGGTGTCGCCGTTCCGCCCCGCCTTGCCGGACCGCTTCGCGCTGTAGAACACGACGTCGTTCGGCAGCTTGACGTCCTGGCACCACGAGCACTGGGCGCGCGAGCGCGACGAGGCCTCGGCCTGCCGGAACACGATGCCGACGAGCGTTCCCTCGAGCGTCGGCACGACGGCGTACGCACGCCGACCGATCTTCGGGTCGCGCCAGCCCAGGAAGTCGAGCGCGTCCCAGTCGATCGTCTCGAAGTCGGCGGGCAGCGTGATGTCGGTCGTCTCCTTGCGGGAGGCGTTGACGAAGGACGTGCGGAGGGTCTTCTCCGTGATGGGGAGCATGGTGCATCGCTTTCGAGCGGGCCCGGGGCGTGCGGACGCACACCGCACCGGGCGGAAGGAGGTCAGGGTTCGACGAGGGCGGCCGTGCCTGCGGGCACGACCGGGGGCCTCACGCCCTGATGCCGGCGCTACGGGCGCCGACCACCTCCTGGAAGCTCACGCGCCCAGCCTACGTCGACGTGTCAAGCGGTGGGGACGGCCGTCACCAGGACGAGGGCGCCCTCGTAGGTCGGCCGGATCCGCAGCGCCCCGTGCCGCCGGTCCCACTCGCCGGAGTCGAGCGCGGTACGGAGGGCGGCCACCGATCGCCGTGCGGTGAGCTCGTCGACGAAGCTCCACGCCGAGTTCGCCTTCCGGGCGCCCGGGTCGAGCAGGCGCTCCGGCCGGGCGTAGTACGCCTCGGAGAAGCCGTCGACGCACGTGAACGGGATCGGCAGCGGGGTGTTCGTGACGGTGTCGTCGCCCAGTGCGGCGGCGATGCGGTCGAGCGCCGGGTAGCGCCGGGCCTCGGTCGCCATCACCTCTGGTGCGTACTCGGCGAGCCAGAAGTCCTCGACGCGGGCCGGGTCGCACGTCAGGATCACGATCGGACCCCGGGTCACCCGGCGCAGCTCGGCCAGCCCGCGCTCGAGGTCGCCCCACTGGTGCACCGAGAACGTCGTCATCGCGGCGTCGAACGTGTCGTCGTCGAAGGGCAGGTCCTCGGCGGTGGCGTCGATCGCCGTCGACAGGGTGTCCGGTCGTTGGGCGCGCATCGACGTCGAGGGTTCGACGGCCGTGACGTCGCGATCGGTCGGCTCGTAGGATCCGGCATCGGCACCCACGTTGAGGACGGTGCGGGCGTCGCCGAGGGCCTTCGCGATCGCCCGGGCGAACGTCGGTTCGGGGCGCCGGTACTGCCGGTAGTCCTGCCCGATGCGGGCGTAGTCGGCGTCCCCCGCTGATCCGTCCGTCGTCCTGGTCACGTCCCCAGCCTACGAACCGTGCGCCGGGCCGACCAGCGGTTCAGTCGACCGACTCGGACTCGGACTCCGCCGCGCGCAGGGCCGCGTACTGCTCGGCCCGTTCCGTCGCGGCCCAGGTGCCGAGCAGGGCCAGTGACCGCTCGGACTCGCTGCCCGGCTCGGCCGAGTACGTGAACAACGTCAGGCCGGGGTCGGCGACCAGGTCGAGCGCCTCGTACGCCAGGCGCAGCTCGCCGACGATCGGGTGGTCGATGCGCTTCCCGCCGGCGCGCTGCAGCCGGACGTCGTGCGCGGCCCACCAGCCGCGGAACTCCTCGCTGCGCGTGGAGAGCTCCCCGACCAGGGTGATGAGTCCGGGCTCGCACGGGTTCGACACCGCGGCTGCCCGGAGCACGGCGACGGCGTCCTTCGCGGTCTGCGCCCAGTCCGGGAAGAAGTCTCGGGCCGCGGGGTCGAGGAACGTGAAGCGTGCGGTGTTCACGGGGCGCCCCGGGCCGGCGAACATGGGCGAGTACAGCGCGCGACCGAGCTCGTTCGTCGCGACGACGTCACCGCGTTCGTTCCGCACCCAGGCAGGCGCGCCGGTGATGGCGTCGAGCAGGCGCTGGACGCCGGGGCGGACCCGGGTGGGGACGGTGCGGTGCATCGTCTTGACGCCGGAGTTGGCCAGTCGGGTGAGGTCCCACAGGTGGACGCGCTCGTCCTCGTCGAGCTGCAGGGCGCTCGCGAGGCCCTCGAGCACGCTGTCCGAGACCCCCTTGAGCGATCCGCGCTCGAGCCGTGTGTAGTAGTCGACGCTCACGCCGGCGAGCATCGCGACCTCGTGCCGCCGCAGCCCGGGGACGCGTCGGACCCCGCCGCCGAACGACGGCATGCCGACCTGCTCGGGGGTGAGCCGCGCTCGCCGGGAGGACAGGAAGTCGCGGATCTCGTTGCGCACGTCGATACCCATGGGGAGAGCGTACGTGGCGGCGCTGTCCGTCCGGCAGGCACTGGCGGTACCCGCCGGGCGGACGGGAGGCCCGTGGCGGCGCCGCCACGGGCCTCCAGGTCAGCTGCGCGGAGTTCAGAGCGTGACGTCGGCCGTGATCCGGACGCGCGCCACGCGGTGACCGTCCATGGCGGTCACCTCGAGGCGGTGTCCACCGGCAGCGACGACGTCGCCGACTTCCGGCACGCGGTCCAGGTGGACCTGGACGAGGCCGCCGACGGTCTCGTAGTCACCGTCGGGCAGCGCCGGACCGCCGTCGGCGACGAGGTCCTCGAGCACCGTGGACCCGTCCACGCCGTCGTGCTCGGCCGTGGGTTCGTCGTACTCGTCGCGAATACGGCCGACGAGGTCCTCGAGCAGCGCCTCGAGCGTGACCATGCCCGCACTGCCGCCGTACTCGTCCACCACCAGGGCGATCTGGTGCCCGTCGGTCCGCATGTCCGCGATCGCGCTCGACAGCGACTTCGTCTCCGGCAGTGCCAGCACCGGGCGTACCAGGGTCGACACCGGTGCGGACGGGTCGCTCGGACGGAGCAGGTCGCGGAGGTGCACGAAGCCGTCGACCTCGTCGCGCCCGCCGGAGGTCACGAGGTACCGGGTGTGCCCGACCTCGATCGCGTGGTCGGTGGCCTCGGCGATGGTCAGCGCGGCGTCGATCGTGGACACGTCGTACCAGGGGCGCATCGACTCGCGCAGGATCCGGTCACCGGCGTCCAGCGCACTCCGGGCGATCCGGCGGCCCTGTTCGTCGACGCCGGTGTGCTCGTCGACGAGGCCGCGGAGCTCCTCGGTGCTCATCGACTCGCTGCGGGCGTTCGGGTCGCCACCGAGTGCGCGGACGACCAGGTTCGTCGAGGCCGACAGCACCCAGATCACCGGGCGCATCAGGGTCGCGAAGCGGTCGAGGGTCGGTGCGACGAGCATCGAGAAGCCCTCGGCGCGCTGCAGGGCGAGTCGCTTCGGCACGAGCTCGCCGAACACGAGCGACAGGTAGGCGATGACGAGGGTCATCAACACGAGGGCGACCGTCTCGGCGGCTCCCTGGCCGAGTCCGAGCCCGGTGAACACGGGTGCGACGTCGGGCGCGATCGACGAGGCGCCGTACGCGGCGGAGAAGAACCCGGCGACGGTCACGCCGATCTGCACGGCCGCGAGGAACCGGTTCGGGTCACGCCCGAGTTCGGCGACCCGCAGGCCACGGGAGCCCCGGCGTTCGAGTTGCTGCAGTTGCGACTCGCGGAGCGAGACGAGTGCGATCTCGGCGGCGGCGAACACTCCGCCGACGAGCACGAAGAGGATGACGAGCCCGAAGGCGATCCAGGTGTCGGCGCCCATCAGCGGGCAGCTTCCTCGGATCGACGACGGGCGGGCGGTCTGTGGTGATCGTCCATGCCTGTGAGTCTGCACAGGGCAGCTGGGACGTCACCCCACCAGCGCTCGACGTCTGCTGTGCGTCCGGGATGCGTGGTGCGGTGCTAGGTCGTGAGCGAGCGGCCGATGCGGGCTTCGAGCCACGCCTCGGGGTCGATCGGGGTCACGCCGTCCATCAGGACCTCGAGGTGCAGGTGCGCGCCGGTCGAGACACCGGAGGAACCCACGAGCCCGATGAACTCGCCGGCCTCGACCTGGTCCCCGACCTTGAGCGGCGACGACCCCGGGATCATGTGCCCGTACAGCGTCGACACCTGGCGGCCGTCGATCTCGTGGTCGATGATCACGGCGTTGCCGTACGAGAAGTACGTGCCCGAGATCCGGACGGTGCCCGCGGCGACGGCACCGATGGCCGTGCCCATACCGGGCGTGAAGTCGAGGCCCTGATGCAGCGAGGAGCACGCGCCGCACGGTGCCGAGCGGTAGCCGAAGCCCGAGCTCATCTGCACCGGGCCGGGGAACGGGGAGCGGACCGCGCCGCCGTACGAGACGGCTTCGCCCGCGATGCCACTCGTGTCGGCCGTGCCGCCTGTGGTGACGATCCGGCGCGTCGTACCGCCGCCGACGGTGAACCCGTCGCGGTCGAGCCCGGTCGCGGTGACCGCCTGGGTGACCGCGTAGTCCTGGGTGCGCACGATCGGCGCGATGGTCGAGGTCGCCATCGAGGTGCCGGCGCTGGCGTGGGCGGGCATCGCCGAGGCGGCGAACATCGCGATCGCCGCAGCAGCGCTGGTCAGGGTGATCCGTCCGGCACGACCGGACCGGGAGGCCCGTGGGGCCTTCGCGACGCTCGTCACGGTGGCAGCGGGGCGGCGGACCACGCGCGTGATGCGGGTGTCGACGTGCTCGGTCGTCGCGCGGGCTGCGGTGGCGCGGCGGCCGACGGGCTTCGCGACCTTGGCCGGCTTCGCGACCTTCACTGCCTTGGCGGGCTTCTCCGCTCGGCGCTGGGGCTTCCGGGCTGCGGCACGCTCGGCCTCGAGGGCAGCGCGACGGGACAGGTGCACCACCGGGGTCTCCGGGTGCTGGTCGAGTTCGGGTGCAGTCGTCATGGCCGCCCACCATTCTGCACGACTCTGTCGCTTTGTACAGGCCCCACCGTGATCTTTTCGTTACCGCGGGGCTGGGAGGCACCTGATCACCGCGGGCCCCGACGTCCCCCGACCGTCCGACATCGGTAGCGTCGTGGGAAAGCGACGGAAGGACCCGCACCATGGCCCGATCGCCGCGAGAGCGGCCCGCGCAGGTCGACCTCGGCACCGCCGACGTCGTGCTCGCCGGCACCCAGGAACTCCTGCCCGTGCTCCGCGCCGCCGCGGTGCGCGCGGGCATCGATGCCGCACGCATGCGGGTCATCGGGGTCGACGACCTGCCGGACCCGGAGGAGACCTGGGACGCCGAACTCGCGGTCATCGCGATCCGGCGCCCCGGTGACGACCCCGCGTTCCACCGTGCGCAGGCGGCCGCTGAGCTCATCGATCCGCTGCTCGTGCAGCACGCCGTCCGGATCGTGGTGACGGTCTCGGGACTGACACGGCTCGCGCCCAAGGTCGAGCGCACCCTGACGTCCGAGGTGCTCCACCAGATCGACGCCGCATCGGCGCCGTCGGGGTTCGAGCGGCCGTTCCGCAGCATGCGGATGCGGCTCGGGCTCGCAGCACTCCGGGCCGCCGGCGTCCGGGTGTTCCGCGTGTCGATCGGCACCTGACCGGCGGGACTGCCGTCAGCGGGCAGGTGCCCCACGGAGCTCGAGGGCGATCTGCTCGGCGTCGAGGTTCTGCAGCATCGACTCGAGCACCTCGGCGTCGAAGGAACCGTCGTCGCGGGCGTCGAGGATCGCCGCACGCTGCGCCTCGAGCACCGCGAGCCGTCGGGCCTTCTCGCGTCCCATCCACGCCCGGAGCTCGGCCGGGTCGGCTGCCTCGAGCTCTTCGCGCGCACGAGGGCCGGCCTCGCGAGTGCCGGGGACGTCCTCGGCCGCCGTCCGCATGAGCTCGAGCAGCCGCTTGCGCTCCTCGGTGTCCTTCGCGGCGGTGTCCGGTGCCGGTGCGGCGATCCGACGGAGCAGCGGGCCGATCGTGCTGCCCTGCACGACGAGCGAGAGCAGGGCCACCGCGAACGCGACGAACACCAGGAGCGACCGTTCCGGAGTGTCCGTCGGCAGGGTCTGCGCCGCCGCGACGGTCACCGCGCCGCGCATGCCCGCCCAGACCACCGCCGTGCCCTCGCGCCAGCCCAGCGGTGCCGTCGTGTAGTACGCGATGTCCGCCAGGGTTCGCCGGACGCGTGTCGTGAACCGGTCGAGTTCGCGTTCCGACGGCGCCCGGTTGCCCGGTCGGTGCTCGCGGATCACCTCGCTCATCGCGTCGCGGTCGCCGGCGTGCATCTCGGCGAAGCGGTCCTGCATCCGCTCACCGCGCTTGGCGGCCGCCGACAGCGCGAACAGGAGCGGCACGACGTACGCGGTCCGGACGAGCACGGTGAGCACGAGGGCGCCGACGGCGATGAGCAGCGCCGGGCCGATGCCGGAGTGGTCCTCCTGCACGTCGCGGAGGATCGTCGCGAGTTCGAGCCCCATCGTCAGGAACACCGCGCCCTCGAGCACGAGCTCGATGGTCTGCCAGTTCTGCGCGTCGGACAGTCGGTGCCCCGGCGGGAGCTTGCGCGGTCCGACGATGCCGGTGAACAGCCCCGCGACGACAGCGGCGACGAGTCCTGACCCGCCGAAGTGCTCGGTCGGTACCGCGGCGACGAACGGCACCGCGAAGGACAGCGCCGTGTTCACCGCTGCGCTCGGCACCCGGGAGCGCACGAACACGTTCAGCCAGCCGACGAACCAGCCGATGACCACCGCGATGGCCACGGCGCCCGCGAAGTCGCCGAGCGCTCCCCAGAACGAGAACGACGCGGCAGCGGCCACGATGGCCGTCCGCAGGAGCACCAGTGCGGTGGCGTCGTTGAGGAGCGATTCACCGTCGAGGATCGAGATCGCCCGGCGCGACACCGAGGTCTGCTTGACGATCGACGTGGCGACGGCGTCGGTGGGACTGACGATCGCCCCGAGGGCGATCCCCCACCAGAAGCCGAGGTCCGGCACCACCCAGGCGAAGAACAGGCCGAGCACCAGGCTCGACGCGATGACGAGCAGCACCGACAGGCCACTGATGGCGCCGAACTCGCGCCGGAAGTTCATCGACGGCATCGAGACCGCCGACGAGTACAACAGCGGCGGTAGGACCCCGGCGAGGATCCACTCCGGCTCGATCTTCGCGTCCGGGATGAACGGCAGCAGGCTCGCGATGATCCCGACGACGACGAGCACGAGCGGTGCCGCGACCCCGATGCGGGGCCCGAGCACGGCGGCACCGGCGATGGCGATCAGGGCGATCACGCCCACGACGAGGAGTTCGGTCACCGGTCCAGCGTGGCACCACCGTGCGTGCGTCGTCATCCCGTGCGCGGTTGGCGGTTCCGTGCGGCGCAGTAGGCGCGCACGCGGTGGTCACCCGCGCACCGCGCGGCGGGGCCGACACGGTGCGGTGGGCGCGACCGCCCGGGCGTTCAGGTCCTGTCGGGCTCACCGCTGTGGAGAGACCCCGCCTGGACCGAAGGGTGTGGAGGAGCGGTGTGGGCGACGACCGCGACGCTGCCGACGGCGAGCACGAGCGCCAGCGCCCCGGCGCTCACCGCTGTGCCGATGCGGCGGAGTCGGGAGCGTCCACCGCGGTCACGCGGGGCGAACCGGGCCAGTCCGCGGCGGGGCTCCGGCCCGACGAGCCACGGTCCGGAACCGTCGACGTCGTAAGAGAACGGCCCCGAGCCATCCGGCGCGTACCGGTACGGGCCGCTGCCGTCCGAGGCGTAGGCCGAGCGGAGGTCTTCCGCGGTCCACCCGAAGTCCTCCGGTGTCACACGTGTCGTCGCCATGATCGCCCTCCTGCGGCTCTGGAACTGCGGAAGACCAGTCCACCGAGCGTTCCTATGAGCCGACAGTGCGCCTCCAGGACGTCTGCCGAGTACCTGCCGGACGCAGGCCGGACCATGTATCTTGATGTCGAGACATCCCGCACCACGAGTAGCGTGGACGTACCGACGGTCGAACAAGGGAGTACCCGCCAGCATGGCCAAGATCATCTACACCCTCACGGACGAGGCGCCGTTCCTCGCCACCCACTCCTTCCTCCCGGTCATCCAGGCCTTCGCCGGCACCGCTGGTGTCGACGTCGAGACCCGCGACATCTCGCTCGCCGGCCGGATCATCGCCCAGTTCCCGGAGCGGCTCACCGACGAGCAGCGCGTGGACGATGCCCTGGCCGAGCTCGGCGAGCTCGCGAAGACCCCCGAAGCGAACATCATCAAGCTGCCGAACATCTCGGCGTCGATCCCGCAGCTCAAGGTCGCGATCAAGGAACTGCAGTCGCAGGGCTACGACCTGCCGGACTACCCGGACGAGCCCACGACGGACGAGCAGCGCGACGCCCGCGCCCGCTACGGCCGCGTCCAGGGCAGCGCTGTCAACCCCGTGCTGCGCGAGGGCAACTCCGACCGCCGCGCGCCCCTGTCCGTCAAGAACTACGCCCGGAAGCACCCGCACCGCATGGGTGCGTGGAGCAGCGACTCGAAGACGAACGTCGTCACGATGGGCGTCGACGACTTCCGCTCGAACGAGAAGTCCTGGATCGCCCCCGCCGACGACGTCCTGACGATCACGTTCGTCGCCGAGGGCGGCGAGACCCAGGTCCTCAAGCAGTCGATCCCCGTCGTGCAGGGCGAGGTCGTCGACGGCACCGTGCTGCACGTCGCCGCACTCGAGGCCTTCCTGCAGGACCAGATCCAGCGCGCCGCAGCCGAGGACATCCTGTTCTCCGTGCACCTCAAGGCGACGATGATGAAGGTCTCCGACCCGATCATCTTCGGCCACGTCATCAAGGCGTTCTTCCCGTCGGTGTTCGAGCGCTTCGGTGCCGACCTGGCCGCCGCCGGACTCACCCCGAACGACGGCCTCGGTTCGATCCTCGCGGGGCTCGACGCCCTGCCGAACGGCGCGGAGATCAAGCAGGCCTTCACCGACGGCATCGCCGCGGGTCCCGAGCTCGCGATGGTCGACTCGGACAAGGGCATCACGAACCTGCACGTCCCGAGCGACGTCATCGTGGACGCCTCGATGCCCGCGATGATCCGCACCTCCGGCCACATGTGGGGTCCGGACGGCGACGAGCACGACACCCTCGCCGTGATCCCGGACTCGAGCTACGCCGGCATCTACCAGACCGTGATCGACGACTGCCGCGTCAACGGTGCCTTCGACCCGGCGACGATGGGCTCCGTGCCCAACGTCGGGCTCATGGCGCTGAAGGCCGAGGAGTACGGCTCGCACGACAAGACCTTCGAGGTCCCCGGCACCGGCGCCGTCCGCGTGACGAACGCCGCCGGTGACGTCGTCATCGAGCACGACGTCGAGCCCGGTGACATCTGGCGCGCCTGCCAGACCAAGGACATCGCCATCCGCGACTGGGTCAAGCTCGCGGTCACCCGTGCTCGCGCCTCGGAGACCCCGGCCGTGTTCTGGCTCGACGAGACCCGGGCGCACGATGCGAACCTGATCGGTCTGGTCCGCCAGTACCTGGGCGAGCTCGACACCGAGGGCCTGCAGATCGAGATCCTCTCGCCGGAGGACGCCATGCGCTTCTCGCTCGAGCGCATCCGCCGCGGCGAGGACACCATCTCCGTCACGGGCAACGTCCTGCGCGACTACCTGACCGACCTGTTCCCGATCATGGAGCTCGGCACCTCGGCGAAGATGCTCTCCGTCGTCCCGCTGCTCGGTGGCGGCGGCCTGTTCGAGACCGGTGCCGGCGGCTCCGCCCCGAAGCACGTCCAGCAGCTCGTGCAGCAGAACTACCTGCGCTGGGACAGCCTCGGCGAGTTCCTGGCCCTGGCGGTCAGCCTCGAGCACCTCGCCGGCGTGACGGGCAACGAGCGGGCGAAGGTCCTCGGTGAGACGCTCGACCGTGCCACCGGGACCTTCCTCGAGCAGGACAAGTCCCCAGGCCGCAAGCTCGGCTCGATCGACAACCGCGGCAGCCACTTCTACCTGGCGAAGTACTGGGCCGAAGAGCTCGCAGCGCAGACGACGGACACCGAGCTCGCAGCGTCGTTCGCCGAGATCGCGGGCAAGCTCGACGCGCAGGAGCAGCAGATCGTCGAGGAGTTGAACGGCGTGCAGGGCCACCCGGCCGACATCGGCGGCTACTACCGCCCCGACGACGCCAAGACGAGCGCGGTCATGCGCCCGTCCGCCACGTTGAACGCGACGCTCGCCGCGCTCTAGACGCACGCACCTGACGGACGGGAGGCCCGGTGCCAGCTGGCACCGGGCCTCCCGTCCGTCCGTGGTCGCGACCAGGGCCGCGCATCGTGAGCAGAAATGGTCGGGTCCGCATCACGAACCCGACCATTTCTGCTCACGAAGTCACGCGGGGCGGGCCCGCCGCCAGCAGCACCACGAAGACCAGAGCGACCGCCACGACCCCGATGACGACCGCGACCGCCGGGCGACGCACCACGAAGAACAGCAGACGGTCCCAGAAGCCCGAGCGCGCGTCGGGTGAGCGGCGCCACGGGCCCTCGAGCATGCCGCGTCGGGCGACCGCGACCTCGAACGGCACCGTGGCGTACGGCACGACGGCACTCGCCCAGCCGAGCACGAGTGCCCCGAGGGTCCAGCGCTGGTTGACCGCGACGACGGTCGTCACGACGAGGTAGGCCAGGAACACGAAGCCGTGCACTCCGCCGCCGATCCGGACGCCCCAGTCGCCGGCGTCCAGGCCGTACTTGAGCACCATCCCGGCGATGAGCATGGTCCAGGTCACGAGTTCGGCGACCGCGGCGGCACGGAACAGGGAGCGGGGAGTCATGCCCACATCGTCGCGGACGTGTCCCGGGAAACCCCCGACACTCCGGTGGTCGTATCGATTCGACGCCCGGGGAGGCTAGCGTTGGAGCCATGTCAGTGCCGACCGAGAACCGTCCCCTGAACATCGTCGTCTGGAACGAGAACGTGCACGAGACCCGCGGTGACGCGACGGTCATCGGGCACTACCCCGACGGCATGCACACCGTGATCGCGGCAGCGCTCCGCGAGCACCACCCCGACGCCACCGTGAGCACCGCCACGCTGCAGGAGCCCGACCACGGCATCACCGCCGAGCGCCTGGCCACGACCGACGTCCTGTTCTGGTGGGGCCACGCCGCCCACGACGACGTCAGCGACGCCGTGGTCGACCTGGTCGTCGACGCCGTGCACGCCGGCATGGGCCTGGTGGTGCTGCACTCCGGGCACTACTCGAAGCCGTTCAAGCGCCTGATGGGCACCACCTGCTCGCTGAAGTGGCGCAACGACGGCGAGCGCGAACTCGTCTGGACGATCGCGCCGGAGCACCCGATCGCCGCCGGGGTGCCGCACCCGATCGTGATCGACCGGCAGGAGATGTACGGCGAGTTCTTCGACATCCCGCGCCCCGACGAAGAGGTCTTCCTGTCGACCTTCGCCGGCGGCGAGGTCTTCCGGTCCGGGGTCGCCTACCGCCGCGGTCTGGGGAAGGTCTTCTACTTCTCCCCCGGCGACCAGGAGTACCCCGTCTACCACCACCCGGACATCCAGCGCGTGCTGTCGAACGCGGCGGCGTGGGCCGCTCCGGTGTCCGAGCGACGCGAGTTGACGGCCGACCAGCACCCGCGGGACTGGTTCCTGACGGAGGGTGCGGGTAGACAGGGCGCATGACCCAGCTGGACCCCGCCGCGCACCGGACCGCCGTCGTCGAGGCACTCGGTGTCCTCGGCAGTGGCCCGGAGGAGCGGTTCGACCGCATCACCCGCATGACCCAAGAGGCGTTCGGGGTCCCGCTGACGTTCCTGAACCTGGTGCACGGCAACGTCGTGACGGCGCAGTCGACGCAGGGCTGGCGGCAGGGCGGGAGCGCCCCGGCGGAGCAGGTCTTCTGCTCGACGACGGTGCTCACGAACGAGCCGATGGTGGTGCCGGACGCGCTGCTGGACCCCCGGTTCCGCGACCTGGCAGCGGTCACCGAGCAGGGCATCCGGTTCTACGCCGGAGCCCCGTTGTCGATGCTCGACGGCACCCGTGTCGGCACGCTCTGCATCATGGACGCGACCCCGCGCGAGCTGTCGGCGGCCGACCTCGACCTGCTGCGTGACCTCGCACGGTGGGCGGAGCGCGAACTCGGCCACGCGATCGACCGCGATCGGGTGACCCGCGTGCTCGAGGGCCTGGTCCCCGGACCCGTCGAGGTCCCCGGACACGACCTCGACACCCTGGTGCTCCGCACCGAGGACGGCGGCGGGGACGTCGCCGACTGGCGACTCGCCACCGACGGTGCGCTGCACGTCACCATGGGCAGCGTCGCGGCGGCCGGACGCGCGTCCGGCCTGTTGGCCTCCGCGGTCCGCGGAGCCGTCGTCGCACGCACCGAGACCGCCATGCAGGACGCGATCGGCGGCCTGGAGGCCCAGATCACCGCCGACCTGTCCGCTGCGGACGCCGTCGGCTCGCTCTTCCACCTGCGGCTCGACCCGACGTCGGGGCACGTCGTCTTCGGGGACGCCGGCCACGGCCTCGCGGTGCTCGTCCGCGCCGACGGCACCAGCCGGGCGCTGCACTCGCTCGACCTGCCGCTCGGCCTGCAGCCGGAGTCCGTGCCGCGGTCCCCCGCCACGCTCGACCTGGCGGCGGGCGACCGGCTGGTGGTGTGCACCGAGGGCGTCCTGGCGCTCGAGGGGATCAGCCACCTCGACGACCTGGCCGCCCTGGTCGCTGCCGAGCCGACCGGTGCCGCGGTCGTCGAACGGGTCCGCGCCCTCGTGCCGGCCGGCGCAGCCCACGACGTGACGCTGGTCGTGCTCGGGCGGCGCTGAACACCGTCCGCTGACGACGTCGCTGCCGCAGTCGTGCGCCGCGGTCAGGAGCGGAAGCGGTCCTGCCGTGATCGCGGTGCGCCGGTGAGCGCGACGACGAGCAGCGTGGCCAGCAGTCCGAAGCCCGCGAGCTCGATGCCGAGGCCGGCGAGCTGCCAGTAGGCACTGCCGACCACCTGCGGCTGCGTGATCGACTCGGGCCACCACGCGTCGATGAGCGGGAACGATGCGGGGAACGGGTCGAGGCCGAACACCACGAGCCCGCCGAGCAGCAGGACGACACCGAGCAGCGCCATCACCCCGCGGGAGCGCCCGAGCATGTGCACGACGAGCGCGGCTGCCATCCCGGCGAGGCCGACGACGGCGATCAGGAACGCGAGCACGACGATGGTCTGCGGCGCGAGGGCCACCCAGTCGAGCACCGCGATCGGCAGCAGCAGCCACCGTCCGGTCCGCGCCCACCGCGCGGGGTTCCGCCATCCGTCCATGGCGGCCAACCGTAGGGCACCCGCCCGAACGCGGGCCGTGCGCAGCCCCGGAGCGGGACTACGATCGGGAGGTGATGGCGCAGGACGGACGCACTCGGCAGCAGCGGGCGCTCGAGACCCGCGCGGCGATCATCGGGGCCGCGGCCGCCGAGTTCGACGAGCGCGGGTACCTCGGCACGTCGATGGACGGCGTCGCCGAGCGGATCGGGCTGACCAAGGGCGCGCTGTACTTCCACTTCGCGTCGAAGGCCGACCTCGCCGGTGCCGTGATCGCGCAGCAGCACGAGGTCTCGCGGCGCTACGGCGAGGCCGCGGTCGCCCGGAGCCGGACGCCGCTCGAAGCCCTCATGTGGATGTCGCAGGGACTGGCGACCCAGATGGTCACCGAGGTCGTCGTGAGCGCCGGCATCCGTCTGTCGACCGAGGTCGCGACGCACGACGTCCCCCGTCAGGACCCGTACACCGACTGGATGGCGCTCATCGCACAGACCGTCCGCCAGGCGATCGACGCCGGCGAGGTCGACCCGCGGTGGGACCCGGACATGGTCGGACGCGTCGTCATCCCCGCGTACACGGGCGTGCAGACGGTGTCGGACGTGCTCGCCGACCGCACCGACCTGTACGAACGCCTGCGGGAACTCTGGACGGTGCTGCTGGCCGCGCTCGTCACCGAACGCCTCCGGCCAGAGGTCCCGCGACTCGTCGCCATCATCGCGCCGGAATGACGCGGGTCCCCCCAGGGAAACACCCACGTCACCGCTTCACGAGGATACCCAGCGGTCGGTTTCCGCACCCGCCCCCGTTCGCGGGCATGTGTCCACCGGCCCACTAGCCTGAGCCGGTGCCCACACCACCGGCAGAGGTCGACGTCGACGTCCCGCTCGTCCGGGCCCTGCTGCACGCCCAGCACCCCGACCTGGCGGACCTGACGCTCGTGGTCGTCGCGAACGGCTGGGACAACGTCATCGTGCGACTCGGCGACGAGCACGCCGTGCGGTTGCCGCGTCGGGAGCTCGCGGCACGCCTGGTCGAGCACGAGCAGCGGTGGCTGCCGGAGATCGCCGTCCGCGTCGCACCCGTCGTCCCGGTGCCGGCTCCGGTGCGCGTGGGCCGTCCGGCGCTCGGGTACCCCTGGTCGTGGAGCATCGTCCCGTGGCTCCCGGGAGCACCCGTCGGTGAGCGTGCTGCGGGTGTCCGGGTCGCCGAGGCCCTCGCGGAGTTCGTGCGACTGCTGCACGTGCCGGCTCCGGCGGATGCTCCGGCGAACCCGTTCCGTGCGGTGCCGCTGGCGACGCGCAGCGACGCCGTCCTGAAGCGACTCGCCACGCAGGACGTGCCCCGGGCCGTGGAGCTGGCAGCGGTCTGGCGGACCGCGGCGGCGCTGCCGACGCACACCGGGCCTCCCGTCTGGGTGCACGGCGACCTGCACCCGTTCAACCTGCTCGTGGACCGCACGCCGGACGGCGACGAACGCCTGTCGGCGGTCGTCGACTTCGGCGACGTGACCTCGGGGGACCCCGCCGTCGACCTCGCCACCGCCTGGCTGACGCTCGACCGGGAGGCCCGCCACGCGTTCCGGACGCTGGTCGCCGCTCCGGACGTCACCTGGGGACGCGCGCGCGGGTGGGCGATCGCGCTCGCCTCCGCGCTCGCGACGTCCGACGAACGCGCCTTCCGGAGCGTCGCGCGGCGCAGCATCGACGCGGTGCTGGACGGCTGAGACCCCGCGGGGCTATCGTGACCGCACCATCCGTGCACAGCCGATCGGAGGGGCCCTCATGACCCTCGAGTTCCGCGTCCAGCACGACGTCGCCACCGACGCCTCTCCCGCCCCCACCCGATCCGAGCGAACCGGCCTCCGCGGGTTCCTCGACCGCCTCGCCGAGCGCCGCGCCGCAGCACGCGTCCGACGGGTCGAAGCCCGGCTGCAGGAACTCGGCGAGCTCGAGCACCTGCTGTCCGACGCGCGTGGCGTCGTCGAACGCGGCTGGATCCAGCACGCCTGGTTCGCGTACCTCGACGAGCACGGCCGGATGCGGAAGGCCACCAGTGCCGCAGCGATGGACGTGCAGGGGCGACCGCTCGTCGCTGCCTGCCTGGTCGGCGCGGTCGTCTCGGCCGCTGGCGGACCGCACGCCGTGCACTCGCCGCGGGTCCAGCACTCCCTCGACCTGGTCTGGCACGCGCTCGCCGTGGACGAGGGCGCGCCGGTGCTCTGGTGTCCGGCGCCCGACGTCCGGATGGGCCGCGTGCGTGACCTCACGAGCTGGAACGACGCCCCTGCGCGCACCTCGGCCGAGGTGGCCGGGCTGCTGCTCACCGCGGAGCGAGTGGCCGTGCAGGAATCGGCACGCCTGCAGGACGTCGTGGTGGCACGATCGAGGGCATGAGCAGCACCGACGCCGTCCCCGAGGTCCACCCCGCGACGACCACCGGCCTCGCGTCCAGTGGGAACTCGGCCCTGTCGGACGAGGGCGCGTCGTCGGACACCGATCCCCTGGCCTCGGCCGCTGCGGTGAAGCGGACGCTGCACCGGTACCTGCAGAAGCACCGCGCCGCGCTCCTCGGCAAGCTCGACGGCCTGGCCGAGCGGCAGGCCCGCTGGCCGGTGACCCCGACCGGCACGAACGTGCTCGGGCTGGTGAAGCACGTCGCCGGTGTGCAGGCCGGGTACTTCGGCGAGGTGTTCGGTCGGCCGCTTCCGGACCCGCCCGCCTGGCTCGAGTCCGAGGACGGCGAGGACATGTACGCGACGCTCGACGAGACCCTGGACGACGTCGTGGCCTTCCACCACCGCAGTGCAGCGCACACCGACGCGACCATCGAAGCGCTCGACCTCGACGCCCGCGGCACCGTCCCCTGGTGGCCGGAGGAGCTCCGCGAGGTCACGCTCCACCGCGTCCTGGTGCACATGGCGTACGAGACAGCCCGGCACGCAGGGCACGCCGACATCGTGCGCGAGATGCTCGACGGACTGGCGGGTGACGGGGACGGCAACCTGGCCGACAAGAGCCCGGAAGAGTGGGTCCTCTGGCGCGAGCAGCTCGTCGACATCGCCGAGCGGTCCGGCCTGCGGGGTCTGGCCATGTAGCCGACGGCCCCTCACGATCGTTACCGTTCTCTCAGGCTCGACGGTCGAACTGGCCGCTGACCAGGGGTTCTCATCGTGCCGTCTGCACAGGAAACGATCGCTTCCGCTGCACGTCGACGTGCGACCGGTCCGTGCCCTGCGTAGCTTTGGCGCAGCTTGTGCCCCGACCCGTGGGCAGTTCGGCCGACCGGAAGGGGAGCGCCCACCTGTGTTCCAGTACGTCGTGGAGCGATGGAGCCAGATCTGGTTCTCGTCGTGGCAACACTTCTCACTGGTGGTCCAGTGCACGGTGCTCGCCACGGTCATCGCCGTGGTGCTCGCCACACTCGTCTACCGCAGTCCCCGCCTGACCTCCGTCGCGAACGGGGTGTCCGCAATCGGCCTCACCCTGCCGTCCTTCGCGGTCATCGGCCTGCTCATCGTCCCGCTCGGCTTCGGCGTGCTGCCGTCCGTCGTGACGGTCGTCTTCTTCGCCGCCCTGCCCATCCTGCGCAACGCGGTCGTCGGCCTCGCCGAGATCCCGCCGAGCGTGGTCGAGTCGGCCCGCGGCATCGGCATGAGCCGGTTCCGGACCCTCGTGCAGATCGAACTGCCGATGGCCTGGCCGATCATCCTCAGCGGTGTCCGGGTGTCCGCACAGATGGTGATGGGCATCGCCGCCATCGCCGCCTACGCACTCGGGCCCGGACTCGGCGGCTTCATCTTCTCCGGACTCTCGCGCCTCGGCGGCGCGAACGCCCTCAACTCCGTGGTCGTCGGGGTGGTCGGCGTCGTCCTGCTCGCCCTCGTCCTCGACCTGCTCCTCCTCGGCCTCGGCCGCCTGACCATCTCGAGAGGTATCCGTGTCCAGCACTGACTCCGCCACCACCACCGCGCCCGACGGGGACGTCACCGGCCGCAGCATCCTGCTCGACGAGGTCACCAAGCGGTACCCCGGACAGTCGAAGCCCGCCGTCGACGGCATCACCCTCGAGATCCCGGCCGGCAAGATCGTCATGCTCGTCGGCCCGTCCGGCTGCGGCAAGACGACGACCCTCAAGATGATCAACCGCCTGATCGAGCCCACCGAGGGCCGCATCGTCGTCGGTGACGACGACGTGACCGGCATCGACGCCGACGAGCTCCGCCGCCGGATGGGCTACGTGATCCAGGCCGGCGGGCTCTTCCCGCACATGACCGTCGCGGCGAACATCGCGATCGTGCCGAAGATGCTCGGCTGGTCGAAGGAGAAGATCGCGGCGCGCGTCGACGAGCTGCTCGACCTCGTCTCGCTCGACCCCGCCACCTACCGCGACCGCTACCCCCGCGAACTCTCCGGCGGGCAGCAGCAGCGCGTCGGCGTCGCCCGGGCGCTCGCCGCGGACCCGCCCGTCCTGCTGATGGACGAGCCGTTCGGTGCGGTCGACCCGATCACCCGGCAGCGCCTGCAGGACGAGCTCCTGCGGATTCAGGAAGAGCTGCACAAGACGATCGTCATCGTCAGCCACGACTTCGACGAGGCGGTGAAGCTCGGCGACTGGATCGTCATCTTCACCGAGGGCGCCCACATCGTGCAGTACGACACCCCGGAGCGGATCCTGGCGGAGCCGGCGAACGAGTTCGTGGAGAACTTCATCGGCTCGGGCGCCGGGCTGAAGCAGCTCACCCTGAACCGCGTCCGCGACGTCGAGGTCGTCTCCGCGGTGACCTGCTCCCCCGGCGAAGAGGCGAAGGCCGTCCTGCAGCGCATGCAGGAGGCCGGAGGCCACGGGCACGCCGTCGTGGTCGACCGTCGGCAGCGGCCGATCGGCTGGCCGTCCCGCCGACAGCTCGAGCGCCTGGACCGGATCCCGGACGGCGTCGACCCGGAGCTGCCCATCGTGGGCGAGGCCTCGACGCTCAACGACGCCCTCGACACCATGCTCGTCTCGAGCGCCGGGGCCGCACTGGTCACCGGTCGTGGCGAGGCGTTCCGCGGTGTCATCACGGTCGAGGTCGTCATGGAGGCCATCACCCGGTCGCGTGCAGCGGCCGCCGACGACCGCGCGTACACGCCGGTCGGCACGAACACCAACCAGATCGAGACGCTGCCGTCCTCGCCGGCCGCGCCCGTGATCGCGCCCTCCGGGGAAGACCTGTGAGTGCTGTCACCGCCGGACCCGCCACCGGCGCCAGCACGTCCTGGAAGGGCCTGCTGTTCCAGCCGATCGCGATCCTGGTCGTGCTCGCCGGGTTCGCGGTCTGGCTCGCCACGGCCGACCTCACGCCCACCGAACGCACGACGCTCAACCCGGCCGACATCCTCGACCTGACCGGGCAGCACCTCGTGCTGACCCTGCAGGCGACGGTGCTCGTGCTCGTGATCGGTATCCCGCTCGGCATCGTCCTCACGCGCGGACCGCTGCGTCGGGCGAGCCCGTACGTGCTCGCCGTCGCGAACTTCGGGCAGGCGGCCCCCGCTGTCGGCCTGATCGTGCTGCTCGCCGCGTGGCTCGGCCTGAACAGCTGGTCCGCCGTGGTCGCGCTCGTGCTCTACGCGATCCTGCCGGTCCTCCGGAACACCATGATCGGCGTGCAGAGCGTCGACTCGCGCCTCGTCGAGGCCGGCCGTGGCATGGGCATGAGCGCGTTCAGCGTCCTGATGCGCGTCGAGCTGCCCCTCGCGGTGCCGGTCATGCTGTCCGGCATCCGGACGGCGCTCGTGCTGCTCGTCGGCACCGCGAGCCTGGCCACCTTCGTCGGTGCCGGTGGTCTCGGTCTCCTCATCACCACGGGCGTGACGCTGTTCCTGCCGAAGGTGCTCGTCGCCGGGGCGCTGCTCGTGGCGCTCCTCGCCCTCTCCATCGACTGGCTCGGCCGTGTGGTCGAGACCGTCGCACGTCCGAAGGGACTCCGATGAACCGCCGTACCCGCCGCCTCCGCCGCGGGGCCGCCGTCGCCCTCGCCGGTGCCACCGCGCTCGTCCTGGCCGGCTGCGGCCTGCAGCCCGCGACGTCCTTCGTCCCCGAGGCCGGTCCGGGCACCATCGAGCGCATCGACGACCTGCCGGACGGTGCCCACATCACCGTGACGTCGAAGAACTTCACGGAGCAGCTCGTGCTCGGCAAGATCGCGGTCCTCGCCGCGAAGGCCGCTGGGTTCGACGTCACCGACGAGACCAACGTGCCGGGCAGCGTCGCCGTCCGCGAGTTGATGACCTCGCACGGTGCGGACTTCACGTACGAGTACACCGGCACCGCCTGGCTGACCTTCATGGGCCACGCCGAGGGGATCCCGGACAAGACCGAGCAGTGGGAAGCGGTCAAGAAGGAGGACGCCGGCAACGGGCTCACGTGGCTGAACCCGGCGCCGATGAACAACACCTACGCGTTCGCGGTGCGGGACGAAGCGGTCAAGGAGCTCGGGGACATCAAGACCCTCTCCGACATCGCGAAGCTGCCCGTCGACGAGCGCACCTTCTGCGTGGAGTCGGAGTTCAACTCGCGAGCCGACGGGTTCAAGCCGATGCTCAAGAAGTACGGCTTGGAGCTCGGCGGCTCGGGGGAGAACGGGATCCCGAGCGACAACGTCAGCATCCTCGACACCGGCACGGTCTACACGGCCACCGACCGCGGCAAGTGCAACTTCGGCGAGGTCTTCACCACCGACGGCCGCATCAAGTCGCTCGGCCTGACCGTGCTCGAGGACGACAAGGGCTTCTTCCCGGCGTACAACGTCGCGCCGGTGCTCGACTCGGCCACGCTCAAGGAGTACCCGCAGCTCGCCGACGTCTACGACCAGATCTCGCCGAAGCTCACCGATGCGGTGCTGCAGGAGCTGAACCGTCAGGTCGACGTCGAGGGGCGCGAGCCGGCCGACGTCGCGTTCGACTGGATGGTGAAGGAGGGCTTCATCACGAAGCCGTGACGGCTCTCGACGCATCCACGTCACGGACGGGAGGCCCGGTGCCGGGTGGCACCGGGCCTCCCGTCCGTTTGTGGTTGCGTCTCAGGCCGCAGCGATGCGCGCAGCCGTGTCGCGGATCGACGCGACGACGCGGGCGCGGACCTCTTCCGGGTCGGAACCCTCGTGCCGCGCCGAACTCCGCAGGCCGGTCATGCACATGCCGAGCAGCATCTCGGCGGCCTGCGGGGTCGCGGCGTCCGGCCCCCACGCCGGGTCGCGTTCGAGGATCGTGCGCACCGCACCCGTCATCGCCTCGGCCACGGTCGTCATCCGGCTGACCTGGCGGCGCATGAGCTGCGGGAAGCGCACGATGACCTCCTTCCGGGCGAGCCGCTCGTGCTCGTCGCCGAACGACGAGCCGAACACCAGGAACGCCAGGTCGACCACGGCCTGCGCAGCCGGCTCCCCCGCGACGGTCTCGAGGTGCGCTGCCAGGGTCTCGGCGTCCAGGTCGAGCTCGGTGTGCCCGAGGACCGCGTCCTCCTTGCTCTCGAAGTAGTTGAAGAACGTGCGCGGTGACACCTCGGCGCGTGCGGCGATCTGTTCGATCGTGGTGTGGTCGATGTCCTGCTCGAGCGCGAGGGACCGAGCCGCCTCCGCGATGCGGTGGCGTGTCTCGATGCGCTTGCGGTCGCGCAGACCCATCTCGGTGGCGGGCGCGGTGTCGGGCATGGCCCGACTGTAACCGGAACGTCACATGATCTACAGCAAACGCAAACTTGCAGTCGTGCAGCGGACACTACGGTGGGGCCATGACCACTCCCGTGCTCGAGGCCCGTGACCTCGCCAGGACCTACGGCCGAGGCCCGACGCGGTTCGACGCCCTCAAGGGGGTGTCACTCCAGGTGCACCAGGGCGAGAGCCTGGCGATCGTCGGCAAGTCCGGATCGGGCAAGTCGACGCTCATGCACCTGCTCGCACTGCTCGACAAGCCGTCGACCGGGCAGGTCCTGCTCGACGGCACCGACGCGGCGACGCTCGGAGCCCGACAGGTGAACCGCACGCGCAACAGCACCTTCGGGTTCGTGTTCCAGCAGTTCTTCCTGACCCCTAAGACCTCGGTCCTCGACAACGTCGTGCTGCCGCTCAAGATCGCGGGCGTCTCCGGGGCCGAGCGGAAGCGCCGCGGCATGGCGGCGCTCGACTCCCTCGGCCTGGCCGACAAGGCGAAGAACGACGCCAACGACCTGTCCGGCGGGCAGAAGCAGCGCGTGGTCATCGCACGCGCGCTGGTCGGTGAGCCGAGTGTCATCTTCGCCGACGAGCCGACCGGCAACCTCGACACGAACACCGGGCAGGTGGTCGAGGACATGCTCTTCGGCCTGCAGCGCGAACGCGGGATCACGCTCGTCGTGGTCACCCACGACGAAGAACTCGCCGCCCGCTGCGACCGCAGCGTCAACGTCCGCGACGGACTCATCGTCGGTGGATCGGACGGCACACCCACCGCCGGTGCCGCCATCGACCAGCAGGCCACGCACGGAAGGCACTCCGCATGAACTTCCTCGACCTGCTCCGCACCGCGGTCTCGAACACCTTCCGGTCGAAGCTGCGCACGACCCTGACCGTCATCGCGATCTTCATCGGCGCCTTCACGATCACGCTGACCTCGGCGATCGGTACGGGTGTCAGCAACTACATCGACACCCAGGTCTCGTCGATCGGCGACACCGGTTCCCTGACCATCACGAAGGCCGTCGACACCACGTCGACCGACAGCGGGCCGGCGGAGTACGACCCCGACGAGTCCGGCCAGAGCGTCGACCGCGGTCCGGCGTCGTTCTCGTACCTGTCGCAGTCCGACGTCGACGACATCCGCGCGATCGACGGCATCAAGAGCATCCGTCCAGCGGTCGCCCTGGCGCCGAAGTACGCCGAGCACGGCGACGACGGCAAGTACGTCGTCTCCCTGACCGCCAACGCGGGGGAGCTCGACGCCGACCTGGCGAGCGGGAAGCAGCTCGACGACGACACCGACGCGAACCAGGTGATCCTGCCGACGAACTACCTGGAGAACCTCGGACTCGGCAGCGCGAAGGCCGCCGTCGGCAAGGAGCTCACCTTCGCGGTGGACGACTACCAGGGCAAGGAGCACACCCTCACCGCGACGGTGGTCGGTGTGCAGAACGAGTCGCTGTTCGGGGGCGGTGCCGGGGCGAACGCCGCGCTCACCGACGCGATGCAGGCCGCGCAGGAGATCGGCAAGCCGGACTCGATCGCGACCTCGTACGCCAGCGCCACCGCGACGCTCGACTCCGGGGCCTCCGCGACCACGGTCAAGAAGGCGCTGTCGGACGACGGGTTCCTCGGGCAGACCATCCAGGACCAGCTCGGCCAGTTCCAGACCGTCATCAGCGGCATCGTCGGGGTCTTGAACGCCTTCGCCGTCATCGCCCTGGTGGCTGCGGGCTTCGGCATCATCAACACGCTGCTGATGAGCGTGCAGGAGCGCACCCGCGAGATCGGCCTGATGAAGGCGATGGGCATGGGCGGCGGCAAGGTCTACACGCTGTTCTCGCTCGAGGCGGTCTTCATCGGGTTCCTCGGCAGCGCGATCGGAGCCGGTGTCGCGATCCTGCTGGGGACGGGCATCTCGAACGTGCTCGCGGGCACGGTGCTCAAGGACCTGCCGGGCCTGCAGATCATGCAGTTCGCGCCGAGTTCGGTGGCGACGATCATCCTCGTCGTGATGTTCATCGCGTTCCTCGCCGGCACCCTCCCCGCGCGCCGCGCCGCACGGCAGAACCCGATCGAGGCGCTCCGGTACGAGTAGCGCCCGGCGTGCATAGTCTCTGACGGGTGGCGGCATTCGGGCGGGACCTCGGGGACGGGTACACGCTCACGCTGCGCGACCTGACCACGGTCGACCCGGTGCTCGAACTCGTGCGCGCGAACCTCGACCGGCTCCGGGCCGCCGAACCATGGGCGTGGGATCCGCAGGACCGCGAGACCATCGGACTGCACACCGAACGGCTGCTCGGCCAGTTCGCGATGGACCGCGCGCTCCCCTGCGTCATCCGTTCCGACGACCGCATCGTCGGGGTGGCGTCGCTGACCTTCGACCCGTACCTGGGCCAGGCGTCACTCGGCTACTGGGTGGACGCCGGACACGAGGGCCGCGGTGTCGCGGCGCGGGCCGCCGGGGTCCTGGTCGAGGTCGCGCGGACACGCGGCACCGCACGGCTCGAGATCCGGACCGGCGTCGACAACGTCCGCAGCCGCGCGCTCGCCGAACGGCTCGGGTTCGCCCTCGAGGGGACCCTGCGGCGCGCGCTGCCGCTCGGGCCCGTCCGCGCCGACGTCGCCGTCTACGGCCTGCTGCTCTAGGCGCGTCTCCCCGCCGCCCCCGCGCGCATGCGCGTGCGTCAGGAGCCCTGCGTCGCGCCCTGCCAGACCGCGAACACACCGCCGACGACCGCCAGTACGGGCAGCAGGATCCAGACGGCGAGCGCGATGAGGTTCAGGAAGACCCCCCAGCCCGCGCGACCACGGGCGAGCGGTTCCCGGCTGCGCGACGCGACGCCCAGGCACAGCCCGACGATCGGCGCGACGAACGTCCAACCGGCGAGCAGCGAGCAGATCCCGAGGACGAGGCTCGCGGTGCCGAGACCGGTGCGGGGGGACTCCGTGTACGTGACCATGCACCCGACGCTACGGAACCACTCGTGGCGTGTCGTCCCTCCAGGGCGTGATCCGGGTCCACCTGCCGACGGATGGTCACCGGACGCCGGTATCGTCGGAGCATGGCCTTGTTCGGACGACGCAACCACGACGTGCGCGATCGACCCATCAGCCAGGTCGAACTGAAGCGGGCCGTCGACGAGGGGTTCCTCATCGCGAAGGCCGCGGTCACGATCGCGGTCGGCAACCGGATCATCACGAACGCGCTGCGTGACCAGGGGTACTTCGACCACGCGCTGATCGCCGAGGCCGCGCGCGAGGAGCTCCACCGCATGGCCGAGGAGCAGCGGGGCGACGCCGCGCGCATGCGGGAGATCCGGTCGACGTCGAGCAAGTCGAAGGGCCGTTCACGGCACCAGCACGACTACCGCCGGGGTGACGACCTCAAGCTGCGCACGCGCGAGGCGACGTACGAGCAACTCGCGACGATGCTCGACAAGCGCCGCGACGACCAGCACTTCGTCGACGGCATCGTGCTCGCCGCCCGCGCCCGAGCCTGGGACGACATCGGCACCACGGTGGTCGGGCGCCTCGGCTGGGCCCAGCGTCCGGCCGACGACTACGAGATCGGGCGCGACGACCGTCTGCAGCAGATGCTCGACGAGGACTTCGCGACGTTGCTGGCCGAGCACCCCGTGGGCTCGACCCCGGTCGACGCCGACGAACCCGACGACGCCGACGGCGACGAGGACGGCTCCGACCCTGCTGACCCCGACGTCGCTCGCCCCTGACCGGGACCACGCGCAGACACGAGTCCCTAGGCTCGGACCATGGTTGATGCGGTGGTCGTCGGGGCCGGACCGAACGGACTCGCGGCGGCGGTGACGCTCGCCCGTGCGGGCCTGTCCGTCGAGGTGGTCGAACGGAACGACACGATCGGCGGTGGTGCGCGCACCGCCGAGCTCACCCTGCCGGGGTTCCTGCACGACGTCTGCTCGGCGGTGCACCCGATGGCCCTGCAGTCCGAGTTCTTCCGGCTGTTCCGGATGGAGGAGCGCATCGAGCTCCGTCTGCCCGAGGTGCAGTACGGGCACCCGCTCGACGGCGGTCGTGCGGGCATCGCGTACCAGGACCTCGAGCGGACGGCCGCCGAGCTCGGCGTGGACGGCCCGGCCTTCCGGAACCTGATGGGCCCGCTCGCCCGCGCTGCCGACCAGGTCGCCGACTTCGCCACCGACGCCCTCCTGCACGTGCCGCGGCACCCGCTCACGGTGCTGCGGTTCGGCCTGCGCGCACTCGAGCAGGGCAGCAGCGCCTGGAACGCCCGCTTCCGGCAGGACGCCGCCCCGGCGATGGTGTCCGGCGTCGCCGCGCACTCCATCCAGCACATGCCCTCGCTGTCGACGGCCGCCGCGGCGCTGTCGCTCGGCGCCTACGCACACGCCCGCGGTTGGCCCGTGCCGATCGGCGGCAGCCAGGCGATCATCGACGCGCTCGCCGACGACCTCGTCGCGCACGGCGGACGGATCGTCACCGGGCACGAGGTCCGGTCGCTCGGTGACCTCACCCCGGCGAAGGCGGTGCTCTTCGACACGAGTGTCCCCGGAATGCTGCGGATCGCCGGCTCGCAGATCCCCACGCCGAAGCGCGGTGCGCTCCGCCGGTTCCGGTTCGGCAACGCGGCCGCGAAGGTCGACTTCGCGCTGTCCGATCCGGTGCCGTGGACGAACGAGGCGCTGCGCCGGGCCGGCACGGTGCACATCGGCGGGACACGAGCCGAGATCGCCGCTGCGGAGGGCTCGGTCGCGCGCGGCCAGCACGCCGAACGGCCGTACGTGCTCGGTTCCGAGCCGACCGTCGTCGACCCGACCCGGGCGCCGAAGGGCAAGCACGTCTTCTGGGCCTACGCGCACGTGCCGGCGGGGTCCGACGTCGACCAGACCGAGGCGATCTCGCGCCAGGTCGAACGGTTCGCGCCGGGGTTCCGCGACACGATCCTGCACACGTCGAGCCGGACGGCCGCGCACATGTCGGACCACAACCCGAACTACGTCGGCGGTGACATCGCCGCCGGTGCCGCGAGCTTCTGGCAGCTCGTGAAGCGCCCGGTGCTGTCCAGCGACCCGTGGCGGATGGGCGGCGGCATGTACCTGTGCTCCGAGTCGGCCGCGCCCGGCCCCGGTGTGCACGGCATGGCCGGTTGGCGTGCCGCGAAGAGCGCGCTCCGGCACACCTTCGGGCTGCCCGACGACGTCGACCTCACCCCGGAAGGCTGATCACCATGGCGAAGAACGTCCGCATCCTGCACTGCGCTCCCGAGGACGTCTTCGACGTGCTCGGCGACGGCTGGCTCTACACGACCTGGGTGGTCGGCGCCTCGCGCATGCGGAAGCAGGAGGCCGGTTGGCCGCAGGTCGGCACGCACCTGCACCACTCCTTCGGTGCCTGGCCGCTCGTCATCGACGACGTCACGACCTCGTTGGTGTGGGACCCGCCGCACCGCATGGTGATCCAGCCGAAGGGGTGGCCGATCGGCGAGGCCCGCGTGGAGCTGACCGTGGAGCCGCACCGCAAGGGCTGCAAGGTGACGATCGTCGAGAACGCCGTCGCCGGTCCGGGGGCCTGGGTCCCCGACTTCCTCATGCAGCCGCTCATCTGGGTCCGCAACCACGAGACGCTGCGCCGGCTCGGGTGGGTGGCCGTCGGACGCGCGACGAACGCCTGAGACGTTCCCACGAGGGCGGACGGGAGGCGCGGTGCCGGCTGGCACCGCGCCTCCCGTCCGTCTTCTGGGCGCGTCGACTACTCGGCGCGCGAGAACTCGCTGGCGCGCGCCACCTGGTCGTCCGTCAGGGCGACGCCCGTGTACCGCTCGAACTGGCGCGCCGCCTGCAGCGCGATGACCTCGGCTCCGGTGATGACGTGCTTGCCGGCGTCCCGTCCCGCACGGACCAGCGGGGTCTCCGACGGGAACGCGACCACGTCGAAGACCGTGTGGGCCGCCTCGATCCGGTCCTGCGCGAAGGCGAGCGCGTCCTGCTGGTCGCCCCGCATGCCGAGGGGCGTGACGTTGACCACCAGGTCGGACTCCCCCGCCTCGCGCTCCTCGGCGATCCACTCGTACCCGTACTGCGACGCGAGCGCCGTACCGGTCTGCTCGTTGCGGGCGACGACCGTCAGGCGGTCGAAGCCGGCGCCGCGGAACGCCGCGGTCACGGCCTTCGCCATGCCGCCGGAGCCGCGGAGCAGTACCCGGGACGCAGTGTCCACGTCGTGCGAGGCGAGCAGCGCGGCGATCGCCTCGTAGTCGGAGTTCGACGCGGTGAGCACGCCGTCGTCGTTCACGACCGTGTTCACCGACTGGATGGCGGTGGCGGACTCCTCGACGTGGTCGACGAGCGGGATGATCGCCTCCTTGAAGGGCATCGACACCGAGCAGCCGCGGATGCCGAGCGCTCGGATGCCGGCCACGGCGCCGGGCAGGTCGGTCGTGGTGAACGCCTTGTACAGGAAGTTGAGCCCGAGCTCGTCGTACAGGAAGTTGTGGAACCGGGTGCCGATGTTGCTCGGCCGGGCCGCGAGCGACATGCAGACCTGCATGTCCTTGTTGAGGATGGGCATGGAGCCAGTCTCCCACCGTCGTGCCGATGGAGCGGTCCACGCGGACCGTTCGTCATGCTCGGGGTACCGTCGGACGCGATGACTGAGATCCCGGAGACCATGCGCGCCGTCCGCTTCGACGAGTGGGGTGACCGCTCCGTGCTGCACGTCGCCGAGGTCCCCGTCCCCGAGGCCACCGCCGGTCGGGTGCTCGTGCGCGTCCGCGCCGCCGGCATCAACCCGGGCGAGTCGGCGATCCGCCAGGGGCTGTTCGACGGCGGGTCCCCCGACGCGCTGCCGTCCGGGCAGGGCACCGACTTCGCCGGCATCGTCGTGGCCGTCGGCGAGGGCGTCGACGGCGTCGACGAGGGCGAAGAGGTCCTCGGGTGGTCGTGGGACCGCGCGAGCCAGGCCGAGTACGTCTCGGTGCCGGCCGAACAGGTCGTGCAGAAGCCGCGGCTGCTCGACTGGACCGTCGCCGGCGGGCTCGACATCGTCGCCACGACCGCTGCCGCAGCCGTCCGTGCCGTCGACCCCCGACCCGGCGAGACCGTCGTCGTGTCCGGTGCCGCCGGTGGTGTCGGCGGGTTCGTCACGCAGCTGCTGACGAACGAGGGCATCGACGTGATCGCGATCGCGTCCGAGGCGAACCACGAGTGGCTCCGGTCGAAGCGTGCACGGCCCGTCGCGTACGGCGATGGCCTGCAGGAGCGCATCACCGAGCTCGCCACCAACGGCATCGACGCCGTCATCGACACCCACGGTCCGGAGTACGTGCACCTGGGGATCGCCCTGGGCGTGCCGGTCGACCGCATCGAGACGATCATCGCGTTCGAGGCTGCCGCCGAGGTCGGTGCGAAGGCCTCCGGCAGTGCGGACACCGCCGACCCGGAGATCCTCGGCGCCCTCGCGATGCAGGTGGCGAACGGCGAGGTCGAGGTGCCGATCGCGGCGACCTTCCCGCTCGACCGGGTGCAGGACGCGTACGAGCAGCTGGAGCAGCGGCACACCCGCGGGAAGATCGTGCTGATCCCCTGACGGGCATCGGGCATCGGGCATCGGGCATCGGGCATCGGGCATCGGTGGTCGTGGGCGGGCCTTCGGGGTCGTTCGGGGGTTTTCCCCACCGTTCTCCGGGGTACTGCCCGGATGCCCTTGCTCGTCGCCGGTGCGTAGCGTCGGCCCCATGAGCACACTCTCCCGCCCCCGCAACGGCCGCATCCTCGCCGGTGTCTGCGCCGGCCTCGCCGATCGCTTCGGCCTGTCCCGCACCCTCGTCCGCATCGGCTGGGTGATCCTGAGCCTGTTCCCCGGGCCGCTGTGGATCGCCTACGTCGTCCTGTGGTTCGTGGTGCCGGCGGAGGGCAACACCCGCCGCTGAGCCCGGGGGCCCGAGTTTCGCGGTGAGCGACAGTTCTCGCGCTCGTGAGTCCGTGATCTGTCGCTCAGCCCGAGACTCGGCGCGGCCAGCTCGAGACCCGGTCCGTCCGGACGGGGCTGAGCCCGGTCCGTCCGGACGGGTTAGTGTGGCGGCGTGCCGGTCTCCGTCTTCGATCTGTTCAGCGTGGGTGTCGGTCCCTCGAGCTCGCACACCGTCGGGCCGATGCGGGCCGGCGCCGAGTTCGCGTCCCTGGTCGCCGGGCTGCCCGTCGCCTCCGTCGCCGTCGACCTGTACGGCTCACTGGCGTCGACGGGACAGGGCCACGGCACCCTCGGCGCCGTGGTCGCCGGCCTGATGGGGTCCCACCCCGAGACCGTCGACCCGGACGCGATGTCCGCGGCGCTCGACACCCTCGAACGCGACGGCCTGCTCCGGCTCGAGGGTGGGGCGACCGTGCCGTTCCGGCTCGCCGACATCGTGCTGCACCCCCTGACCATGCTGCCCCGGCACCCGAACGCCATGCGGCTGCGAGCCCGTGACGGAGCCGGTGCCGACCTGGCCGACGAGACGTACTACTCGATCGGCGGCGGCTTCATCGCTCGCGACAGCGACGGCGACGGCGAGGACGGCGGTGCCGTGGACGACGGTGCCGTGGTCGCGGGGGCGGCGATCCCGGTCGACGACCGTGTCCCGTACCCGTTCTCCAGCGGCGCCGAGCTGCTGGCCGCCTGCGCTGCCTCCGGTCTGCCGATCAGCGGAGTGGCGCTCGCCAACGAGTCGGTCACCCGCACCGACGCCGACGTCCGCTCCGGGCTGCTCGACATCCACGCCGTCATGGACTCGTGCGTCGACCGCTCCGTCCGCCGTGACGGATGCCTGCCCGGCGGACTCGATGTCCGGCGTCGTGCAGCCACGTGGCACGAGCAGCTCACCCGCGAGGACCCCCACCACGACCCGCTGTTCGCCATGGAGTGGGTGAACCTCGTCGCCATGGCGGTGAACGAGGAGAACGCCACCGGCGGCCGGGTCGTCACCGCACCCACCAACGGCGCCGCCGGCATCATCCCCGCGGTGCTGTACTACGCGCTCACCTACGTCCCCGCGATCACCGCTGCCGACCGCGACGACGCCGTCGTGCGGTTCCTGCTCACAGCCGGCGCCGTCGGGTCGATCTACAAGGAGCGCGCATCGATCTCCGGCGCCGAGGTCGGTTGCCAGGGCGAGGTCGGCTCGGCCGCGTCGATGGCGGCCGCCGGACTCGCCGAGGTCCTCGGGGGCACCCCGGAACAGGTCGAGAACGCCGCGGAGATCGCGATGGAGCACAACCTCGGGCTCACCTGCGACCCGATCGGTGGCCTGGTGCAGATCCCGTGCATCGAGCGGAACGCGATCGCGGCGAACAAGGCGATCAACGCCGCACGGATGGCCCTGCGTGGCGACGGCGTGCACCACGTGTCGCTCGACCAGGTCGTCGAGACGATGCGGCAGACCGGGGCGGACATGTCGACGAAGTACAAGGAGACCGCGATGGGCGGGCTCGCGGTGAACGTCCCGCTCTGCTGAGCACTGCGGTTGCCCGGGCGGCGACCGCTCAGCCGTGCAGGAGTGTCAGCAGCCGGGCGGTCTCGGTGGAGATCGCTTCGCGCCCGGCCGACACGTACTTCCGGGGGTCGACCAGGTCGGGCCGCTCGTCGAGCACGGTGCGCAGGGCACGCGTGAACAGGCCGTTCAGGTGCGTCGAGATGTTGATCTTCGTCATGCCGGCCTGCACCGCGCCCCGCAGTTCGTCGTCGGACAGCCCCGACGAACCGTGCAGGACCAGCGGGACCGGCACCGCGGCACGCAGGCGTTCCACCAGGTCGCGGTCGACCGAGGCCTCGCGGGTCTGCATCGCGTGCGAGGTCCCGACGGCGACGGCCAGGGCGTCCACCCCGGTGTCGGTCACGAACGCGGCGGCGTCGGTGGGGTCGGTGCGGACACCCGGAGCGTGCACGCCGTCCTTGCCGCCCACCTCGCCGAGCTCGGCCTCGATGGCGACGCCGGCGGCGTGACACCGGACCGCGAGGTCACGGGTGGCGGCGACGTTCGCCGCGAAGTCCAGGTGCGAGCCGTCGTACATGACGGAGTCCACGCCCAGGTCGATGCCGGCGGCGACGAGGTCCGGGTCCTCGATGTGGTCGAGGTGGACCAGGACGTCGACGTCGGCGGCCCGGGCGATCGCCTGGGTCGCGGTCGTGATCGGTGCGAGACCGCCGTGGTACCGGACGCAGTTCTCGCTGATCTGCAGGATGACGGGCAGTCCGGCCCGCTCGGCCCCGGTGACGATGGCCTCGGCGTGCTCGAGCAGCACGACGTTGAACGCGCCGACGCCGCGGTGTGCCGTGCGGGCGGTGTCGAGCAGGCCCGTCAGGGCGAGGTCGGTGATCATGCTGGGGTCCTCGTTCGGTCGGGGTGGGTCAGGAAGCGGTGGACGTCGGCGGGGTCGACCTCGCCCGCCACCGGGCGGAGGACGGCGGCGGCGCCGTGGGCAGCGGCGGCCCGGAGTGCTCGGAGCAGGGTGTCGTCGGCGAAGGGGCCGCCGGTGCCCTGCTGGTGACCCGAGCGGACCAGGGCACCGACCAGACCGGCGGTCGCCGCGTCGCCCGCCCCGGTCGGGTTGCCCGAGACGCCGGGCACCGCTGGGACCTCGAGCACGTGGTCCGTGGTGTGGGCGGCGATGCCGTGCGCTCCGCGGGAGACCACGACGACGCCCGCGCCGCGTTCCAGCAGCCGGAGGGCGGCGGTGCGTTCGTCCGGGGCGCCCGTGGCCTCGAGCAGCTCTTCGCGGTTGGGCTTGCAGACGGTGGCACCGGCGCTCGCCGCCGCCAGCAGTGCGGCACCGGAGCAGTCCACGACGCTCAGGACGCCGTGCTCGTGGGCCGTGGCGACCCAGCTCGCGACGACGTCGGGTGCGGCACCGCCGGGCAGCGAACCGGACACCACGAGGGCGGTGGCGTCGGCGCGGCCGAGCAGTCCGTCGACCGCTGCGGCGACGGCGTCCCACTCGGTGCCGGTGAGCACCGGGCCGGGCTCACCGAACATCGTCGGGTGGGCGACGTCGTCGACCACGGTGACGGTCGTGCGGGTCGTGCCGGACACCACGACGTCGGTGTGGTCGAGGCCGAGATCGTCGAGCGCGTCCGAGACCCAGCGGCCGGGCGTCTCCCCGAGGGGCAGGACGGCGTGCGTCGCGACACCCGTCGCCGCCAGGACCCGACCGACGTTCAGGCCCTTGCCACCCGGGTGCCGTGCGACGTCGAGGACCCGCTGGGTCTCGCCGATGCGCTGTTCGGCGACCCGGTACGTGACGTCGACGGCCGGGTTCGGGGTGACGACGACGATCACGAGACCACCGCCGTCCGCAGGAGGTTCCGCACCGCACCGGTGTCGGGGTCGAGGACGAGGAGGTCGGCAGGTGCGCCGACCGTGAGCGGCGCCGGGCGACCGAGCAGCCGAGCCGCACGTGTGGCGGAGGCCGCGACGACCTCGGGCACCGCGACCCCGCTCGTCAGCAGCCCACGCACTGCGTCGGCGACGGTGATCGTGCTGCCCGCCAACGACGACCCGTCGGCGAGCATCGCGACACCGCCGCGGACCGAGACCGCGGACCCGGCGATGGTGTGGTCGCCGTCGGGGCAGCCCGTCGCCGACATCGCATCGGACACGAGCACCAGGCGGCCCGGTGCACTCCGCTGGACGAGCCCGATCGTGGTCGGGTCGAGGTGGTGTCCGTCGACGATGCACTCGAGCAGCACGCGGTCGTCGGTCAGGGCGACCCCGGCCGGCCCCGGTGTGCGGTGGTGGAGCGGTGGCATGCCGTTGAACAGGTGCGTGACGAGCGTGGCGCCGGCGTCGATCGCCCGGCGGGTCTGCTCGGCGGTGGCATCGGTGTGCCCGATCGCCACGACGACACCGTCGGCGACGAACCGCGCCACGGTGTCGAGGGCGCCGGGGAGCTCGGGGGCGAGTGTCACGACCCGCAGCGCGCCGTCGGCGGCCGCCAGGTACGCGTCGACCTCGAGCGGGTCCGGGGCGTGGAGCAGGTCCACCCGGTGGGCTCCGCGGCGGGCCGGGGACAACCACGGCCCTTCGAGGTGCAGGCCCGCCAGCGTGCCGTCCGAGGTGAGCGGTCGCAGGCGCGTGAGGGCTGCGACGGTGTCGTCGGGACGCCCGGTCGCGATCGAGGCGACGAGGGTCGTGGTCCCCCGTGACCGGTGGTGCGCGGCCGCCGCTCGGGCGTCCGCGGCGGAACACGTCGCGAAGTCGTGGCCGAGTGCGCCGTGGGCGTGCAGGTCGACGAAGCCCGGTACGACGGTGCCCTCGACGGTGACCGCGGAGTCCGCGCGCGGCGGTGTGCCGGCACCGACCGCGAGCACGGTGGCGTCGTCGCCGAGGACGAGCCACCCGTCGTGCAGGTCGTGGGCGGCGGTCACGATGCGTGGCGCGCGGACGAGCGTGGTCACAGCAGCACCCCGTTCTCGAGCACCCGCCGTGCGAGCAGGCCCGCGCCGATGGCTCCGGCGGCGTCGCCGCGGGCGGCCGGCAGGATCTCCGGTGCGCGGACCCCGACGAGCCGCTTGGCCACCGCCGTGCGGAGCGGCCCGAACAGCAGCGGGCCGGACTCGGCGAGTCCCCCGCCGACGATGACGGTGTGGCAGCCGGCGACCGCGGTCGTCCAGGCGAGGGCGTCCGCGAGCACGGCGACGCAGTCGTCCCAGACGGCGGTCGCCACGGTGTCGCCGTCGCGCACCCGGAGCATGGCTGCGTGCGCTGATGCCGACCCGGAGCGGCGTGCGACTCCCCCGGCCGATGCGATCTCCTCGACCCGGAGCCCCGCGTGCGGTCCGGACGGGATCAGCACCTGGCCGATCTCCCCCGCCCAGCCGCCCCCGGACACGACCTGGCCGTCGACGACCAGCGCGCTGGCCAGGCCGGTGCCGACGGGTACGAACGCGACCGATCCGCGGGACAGCGCCGGGTCACCGGTGTGGGTCTCGGCGAGGGCGCCGGCACGGACGTCGTGGCCGAAGGCGATCGGGACGTCGACACCGCGTCGGACGAGCTCGGCCCGCACGAGGTCGCGGACCGGCACGTCCCGCCACCCGAGGTTCACCGCGAGGACGACGGTGCCGGCGGCTTCGTCGACGACACCCGGCGTGACGAGCCCGACGGCGTCGAGCCGACCGCGGTCGAGCGCCCGCACTGCCAGGTCGGCGACGGCCACCGCCAGTCGGAGCCCCGACGGATCGTCGCGGGGCGTCGGGACCCGGGTCTCGTCCAGGACGAGTCCGTCGGCGTCGGTCAGCCGGGCCTTGGTGCCCGTGCCGCCGACGTCGACCCCGAGCACCGTGCCTGCGCCCGCCATCAGGTGAGGATGACCGACCGCGTCAGCGAGCGGGGGTTGTCCGGGTCCAGCCCACGACCCTCGGCCAGGGCGACGGCGAACCGGTGCACGACGACGAGGCCGGCGATCGGGTCGAGGTCGTGCTGCACGAAGCGCGCACCGGTGGCGGCGACCTCGTCGGCCAGCCCCTGCGGTGCGGCACCGAGCGACCAGACGAGCCGGCCGGGCTGCGCGATGGCGATCGGCCCGTGTCGGTAGTCCATCGCCGGGTAGGACTCTGCCCAGAACTGCGCGGCCTCCCGTGTCTTCAGTGCGGCCTCGAACGTCAGGCCGACGGCGGCACCGCGGCCCACGAAGGAGACCTGCTCGGCGTCGAGCAGGTCGTCGATCGGCAGGGTCAGCGCGATCTCGGCCTGGGCGGCGAGGGCCTCGACGTCGTCGCCGATCGACGCGCGCAGCAGGGCGAGCGCCGTGGTGGCGAACCGCGTCTGCACGACGGAGCGCTCGTCGGCGAAGGGCAGTGCGACCACGTCGTCGGCGACGGCCGCGGCGGGACTGTCCGCGACGGCCGTGATCAGGACGGTGCGCTGCGACGGCAGGGCCTGCAGCAGGTCGACGATCTCGGTCGTCGTGCCCGAGCGGCTGATGGTGAGCACACGGTCGTACTCGCGAGAGGCGGGGTACTCGGAGCCGGCGAAGGCGTCGGTGACCCCGAGGCCGGCCTGCTCACGGGCGACGGCGTAGCTCATCGCGATGAACCAGCTCGTGCCGCAGCCGATCACGGCGACGCGTTCACCGGGCTGGGGGAGCGCGTCCGAGAAGGTCGGCAGGAGTGCCGCGGCGGCGCGCCAGGTCTCCGGCTGGGAGGCCAGTTCGGCGCTCACGAAGGTGTCGGTCATGGGAGCCTTCCGGTCCGGTTCGATCCGGGTGATCGATGATCAGGAAGCGTAGCGAGCGATCGTGCGCGATGGAAGACCAAAGCGTCAATTCCGATCACCGAGCAGTCGCGATGGCACCGTAGGATGGCCGTCATGACCCCCCAACAGCGGCTGAACGCCCTGCTCGAACTGGTGAGCGAACGCGGCAACGTGTCGATCGCCGAGATCGGCGAGCTGCTGGGGATCTCGGCCGCCACGGCCCGACGCGACCTCACGACGCTCGCCGACCAGCGGCTCGTCACGCGCACGCACGGCGGAGCCGCGGCGCTCGGGGCCGGCTACGAACTGCCCCTGCAGTACAAGATCGCGCGCCAGGCCGAGGCGAAGACCGCCATCGCCCGTGCCGCCGCGCGACTGGTGCAGCCGGGCGAGACCGTCGGGCTGAACGGTGGGACCACCACGACCGAGGTCGCGCGAGAACTCGGCAAGAGCGAGCGGTTCATCCGTGCCGACGGTGAGTTCGGGATCACCATCGTGACGAACGCGCTCAACGTCGGGTACGAGCTGTCCGTCCGCGCCAACGTCAAGATCGTGGTCACCGGCGGGGTGGCGCGGCGGCAGTCGTACGAGCTCGTCGGCCCGCTCGTCCGCGACACCCTCGACGAGTTCGCGCTCGACCTCGTGGTCCTCGGGGTGGACGGGCTCACGGGGCAGTACGGCGCCACGACCATGCACGAGGGCGAGGCCGAGGTCAGCCGGCACTTCGCCTCGGTCGGCCGACGGGTCATCGTGGTCGCCGACTCGACCAAGATCGAGCGGTCGACGTTCGCCAGGATCTGTCCGTTGGACCGCATCGACGTCCTGGTCACCGACCAGCCCGTCCCGCCGGCCTTCGCAGCCGACCTCGCCAGCGCCGGCGTTGAGCTCGTCGTCGCCGACTGAGCCGACGGACGAGCGCCCGGATCCCGGGCGCGACGTTTCGATCGTGTAAAACCCTCCCGTCGTGGACCCATGAGCGATCCGTGAGCGCCTATTGTGCATTCATGATCGATTCGGCATCATGGGCGTCACAATCACGCAAGGGAGCGAGATGAGCATGGGCGTTGACAACGGGATCCTCCGCGTCGCGGTGATCGGGATGGGCCAGCGGTCCGCCATCGCAGGGCACGTCGCCGAGGCGGTCGGCGCGGACCCGGCACTGCGGGCGCAGGTCGTCGCCGTGGCGGACGTCACCGCAGCGGGCCGCGAGCGCGGGCGGGCCGAGTACCCCGATGCGCTGGTGGTCGAGCACCACCGGGACCTCACCGGCCAGGTCGACGCTGCGATCGTGACCACGCCGGACTGGACGCACGCCGAGATCGCGATCGACCTGCTCCGCGCGGGCATCGCCGTCTACCTCGAGAAGCCCCTCGCCATCACGGTCGAGGACGCCGACGCGGTCCTCAACACCGCCGCCGAGACGGGCACCCCGCTCTACGTCGGCCACAACTTCCGCCACGCGGCCGTCGTCCGCCTGATGCGCGAGATCGTCGACCGCGGCGAGATCGGCGAGGTCAAGGCCGTCTGGTGCCGCCACTTCGTCGGCAACGGCGGGGACTACTACTTCAAGGACTGGCACGCCGACCGCGCGAACGTCAACTCCCTGCTCCTGCAGAAGGCCAGCCACGACCTGGACGTCATCCACGCACTCGGCGGCGGGGACACCAGCCGCGTCGTGGGCATGGGGTCGCTGTCGGTCTACGGCGACGTCACCGACCGACGGGACCGCAGCGGCGAGCTGATGGGGGACTGGTTCTCGCAGGACAACTGGCCGCCGCTCGCCCAGACGGGGCTGAACCCGGTCGTCGACGTCGAGGACGTCTCGATGGTGATGATGACGCTCGACAACGGCGTGCAGGCCAGCTACGAGCAGTGCCACTTCACCCCGGACTACTGGCGGAACTACACGGTCATCGGAACCGAGGGTCGCCTCGAGAACATCGGCGACACCGGCGGTGGCGTCGTGAAGGTCTGGACGCACCGTCGCGGCTGGGACACCGCGGGGGACCGCGAGTACCCGATCGACGGCGTCGAGGACGGCCACGCCGATGCCGACCTGATCACCATGACCGAGTTCCTGCGGTCCGTCGCCCTCGGCGAACCGACGGAGCTGTCCCCGATCGCGGCGCGCGCCGCGGTCGCCGCCGGTGCCCTGGCGACCCGTTCGCTGCGCACCGGTTCCGTCCCCATCGACGTCCCGCCGCTGCCGGCCGAGACGATCGCGCACTTCAGCCGGCCCGCCACACCCTCCACACGACCCGCTCCGCACCCCACCCACCCCGCCCAGACCGTCGGTTCCTGACGGCCGTGCGAAAGGACCTCCCGATGACCGCACACATCCCCGCCCGAGGAACCGGCGTCCGCCGGATCCTCGTCGGCGCCGTCGCCGCCCTCGGCGCGGCCGCACTCCTCGCCGGGTGCTCCACGTCCTCCGGGGCGTCGAGCTCCGGCGGCGACTACACCGCCGCCGCGAAGGACACCAAGGCGAACCTGACGTACGCCGTCTGGGACGAGAACCAGGTCAAGGCGATCAAGGCCAACCTCAAGGGCTTCAACGAGGAGTACCCGGACATCAAGGTCAGCGTCGACGTCACGCCGTTCGCCAACTACTGGACGAAGCTGCAGACCCAGGGCTCGAGCAACACGCTGCCCGACCTGTTCTGGATGAACGGCCCCAACTTCCAGCTGTACGCGGCCAACGGCAAGCTCGCGCCGATCACCGGCGAGGTCAAGGCCGGCGACATCGACCCCGCGAAGTACTCGAGCGCGCTGAACGACCTGTACACGTACGACGACACCCAGTACGGCGTGCCGAAGGACTTCGACACCATCGGCGTCTGGGTCAACAAGGCCCTGTTCGAGAAGGCCGGCATGGACCTGCCGTCGAAGGACTGGACCTGGGACGACTTCCAGAAGACCGGCGCCGAGCTCAGCGAGAAGCTCAAGGCCGACGGCGCGTACGGCGCGGCCGGCGGCATGGACGGCCAGACGACCTACTACGACACGATCTTCCAGGCCGGGGGATCGGTCGTGAACGCGGACGGCACGAAGTCCGAGTACGCCTCGAAGGCATCGGAAGCGGGTCTGCAGTTCTGGACGGACCTGATCGACTCGGGCGCTTCGCCGTCGATGAAGCAGCTCACCGACACCACCGCCGACCAGTGGTTCACGTCGGGCAAGCTCGCGATGTACCAGGGCGGCAGCTGGTTCCGCTCGGCCCTGACCGGCACCGCGATGGAGAAGGACATCGTCGTGTACCCCCTGCCGAAGGGCAAGGAGCAGGCGACCGTCATCCACGGTGTCTCGAACGTCGTGTCCGAGGCGAGCAAGAACAAGGCCGCGGCGCAGGCGCTCCAGGTCTACCTCGCCGGCAAGACCGCCCAGCAGCAGCAGGGCGACATGGGCGCCGTCATCCCGGCCTACGAGGGCACGCAGTCCGCCTTCACGAAGACGATGCCGGACGCCGACCTGCAGGTGTTCCTCGACGCCGTCGACTACGCCAAGCCCCTGCCGGTGTCGAAGAACACCGCCGCGTGGAACACCCTCGAGACCAACCTCCTGCCGAACGCCTTCGACGGTTCGACCCCGGTCGACGACGTCGCGAAGCAGCTCGCGCAGAAGATGGACGCCGCCCTCGCCAAGGAACAGTGAGTCCCGAGCCGATGACGATCAACACCGAGCGGCCGCAGGCCGCCTCCACCCCCGCCCGGACGACGCGTTCGTCCGGGCGGGGCGCCCCCGGCCCGACGGCCGGCGGCAAGCGCGCACCCCGACGGACCGACGGCTGGTGGCCGTGGCTGTTCGTCCTGCCGCTGCTCATCGGCGTCGGCACGTTCTACATCTGGCCGATCATCCAGACGTTCTGGTACTCCTTCACCAGCTGGGGCGTGTTCGGCGGTGCGACGTTCAGCGGCGTCGCGAACTACGTCCGGCTCGCCGGTGACCCGCAGCTGTACCAGTCGCTGCTCAACACGATCGTCTACACGGTCATCGTGCTGGCCGGGATCCCGATCGCGGTGTGGCTCGCCAGCCTGCTGAACACCCCGGGCCTGCGGTTCGCGCAGTTCTACCGGGTGCTCTTCTTCCTGCCCTACGTCGCCATGCCGGCCGCGATCGCCCTCGTCTGGCGCATCATGTTCAACGGCGACTACGGCATCGTGAACTGGTTCATCGGACTGTTCGGCATCGACGGTCCGTACTGGATCTCGACGCCCGGGTTCGCGCTCGTCGCGGTGAGCTTCGTCGGCCTGTGGTCGTCCCTCGGGTTCTCGATGATCATCCTCGGCGCAGGCCTCAAGGACATCCCACCGGAGCTGTACGAGGCGGCCGAGCTCGACGGCGCGAGCCGCTGGCGGCAGTTCCGCTCCGTCACGGTCCCGCTGCTCAGCCCGAGCATCTTCTTCGTGGTCATCGTCACGACGATCTCGAGCTTCCAGCTGTTCGACCTGCTCTACGCCATCCTCGGCAGCACCAACCCGGTGATCCCGAAGACGATGTCGCTCGTCTTCTACTTCTACAGCGCCGGGTTCATCGACAACGACAAGGGCTTCGCGGCCGCGATCGCCATGGTGATCTTCCTGCTCATCGGCATCGTCACGCTCGTGCAGTTCCGTGTCCAACGGAAGTGGGTGCAGGCATGACCGCAACCGTCACACCGCCACGGGCAGCACGCCGGCCCGGTCGTCGCGGCGGCAGTCACTGGTGGATCCACGTCGTCCTCGGCGTCGGCGGCTTCGCGATGGCGTTCCCGTTCGTCTGGCAGATCATCATGTCGCTGTCCACGAACGCCCAGGTGCAGTCCGTCACCCCGACGTTCTGGCCGGGGGAGCTGCAGTGGCAGAACTACGCGCAGGTGTTCGAGCGTCTGCCGTTCCTCAGCCAGCTCGGCACGTCCGTGTACGTCACGATCATCCGCACCCTCGCGCAGATCGTGCTCTGCACGCTCGCCGGCTACGCCTTCGCCCGCATGCGGTTCCGCGGCCGGGCGATCCTGCTCGCGATCGTGCTGTCGATCCTGCTCGTGCCGTCGCAGGTCTACCTGATCTCGCAGTACCAGATCGTGCAGGGGCTCGGATGGCTCGACACCCTGATGGGGATCGTCGCGCCGGGCCTGTTCAGCGCGTTCGGCACCTTCCTGATGCGGACGGCGTTCCTGAACATGCCGCCCGAGCTCGAAGAGGCTGCGCGCATGGACGGCGCGAACCCGTTCCAGACGTTCTGGCGGATCATGCTGCCGCTCGCCCGTCCCTCGATCAGCGTGCTCGCGATCACGACGGTGCTGTGGTCGTGGAACGAGCTGCTCTGGCCGCTCGTCGTCTCGACTCGTGCCGAGGACATGCCCCTCGCCGCAGGACTCGCGACGCTGTCGAGCGACCGGACGATCGACTACCCGGTGCTCATGGCCGCGAGCCTGATGGCCATGGCCCCGGTGCTCATCATGTTCATCGTCCTGCAGCGGCGGGTGATGGACGGGCTCGCCTCGTCCGGTCTGAAGTGACCGCCGACACCCCCGGCCAGGAGGCCCGTCCCGCGTCCGTCGCGGTCCTCGCCGCCGCCGTGGGGTCGCCGGACGACTCCGCCACGGTGGCGGCCGCACTGGCCGCCACCGTGGCCGACGCGGAGCCCGCCCAGCGGGACGCCCTGCTGGTCGCCGCGCTCCGCGCGGCCGTGCCCGGCAACGCCGCGGCGCTCGAGGCGCGGGGGCTCCCGCGCAGCCTCGCCGAGGCGTCCGTGGCGGACGTCGACCGCAAACTCGACCGGTACGGTCTGCGTGGCACGGGGGTGGACTGGCTCGTCGCGGTGGCGACCGGTCGCGTGGTGGCCGTGGGGCGCCTCCAGTACGAACTCGGCGACCACCTGCCCGACGGCCAGCCGGCCTGGGGCGTCCACGTCCCGGAGACCGGGCCGCTCCATCCGGACACCTGCGACCGGTCCTTCGCCCGCGCGCCGGAGGTCCTGCGCGCCCTCGCACCGGCGCTCGCCGCCGACCGGTGGCAGTGCCGCTCGTGGATCCTCGATCCCGGTCTGGCCGCGGTGCTCGGCCCCGACGCGAACCTGGTGCGCTTCGCCCGACGGTTCCGGCTCGCGCCACCCGGCCCGCACGACGCCGCCGAGGGCGACGAGAGCGTGGCGAAGTTCGTGTTCGGTGTGCCGCTGGCCACGGCGCGCGCCTCGAACGCGTCCGGTCGCCTGCCCCTGGCGGTGCTCGACCGGTGGGCGGCGGGCGCGCACTGGACCGAACGGACCGGCACCGCACCCGTCGTCTGATCGCGCGCAGCAGTCAGCGCGTACCGTGCAGCGCATGACGAAGCCCGACCACGACCACCTCGACGACGGCGTGGACATGACGTTCGAGGAACGACGCCAGGACACCTTCCGACGCATGTCCGGGTCCGACGCGCACGACGCCGACCCCCGGGTCGAGGTGTCCCGGGCCGAGGACGGTGACGTCCGCATCGACGTGGCCGACACCGCAGCCGTGCGCCCCGGCGGTCCGAAGCGCGCCTGATCCGTCACCCCGTCAGCCGGTGACGGTGGGGCACGGCATGATCGTTCCGTGCACCTCGTCCTCCGCCGCGTCGACGGCGGCGTCCTCGCGACGCCCCTGACCGACTCGGGGACCGCTGACGGTGAGCCGATGCGCGTGGACGAGTCGGCCCTCCCAGCCTTCGTCGCGGCGCACGACGCACCGAGCGTGCGCTGGGTGTGGGACGACACCGCGCGCTGGTACCCGGCCGTGCTCGCCGCCGGCGGACGCGTGGGGCGCTGCGTCGACCTGCGGTTGTGCCGACGGATCCTCCGCGCAGCGCTGGCCGCGCGTGGCTCCGCACTCGCGGCGGCACCGGCGGACGCGCTCGACGCTCCGGTGGCGGAGGCCCGGGTCGTCCGGCCGACGCAGGCCCAGCTCTTCGACGACGCCCTGTTCACCGCTTCGGTGCCGGACGACGACGTCGACCCGGTCGCCGAGTTCCGGGCCCAGCTCGCGGCGGTCGCGACGTCGACGTCGCCCGGTGCCCTCCGCCTGCTGACGACGGCGGAGTCTGCCGGAGCCCTCGTCGCGGCGGAGATGCTGCACGCAGGGCTGCCGTGGCGTGCCGACGTGCACGAACGCTTGCTCGAGGAGACGCTCGGACCGCGCGTCCCGTACGGCGTGCGGCCGCGCCGGCTCGAGGAGATCGCCACCGTCGTCCGCGAGCGCCTCGACGACCCGACGCTCAACCCGGACTCGCCGGCCGACGTCCTGCGGTCGTTGCGCCGTGCCGGGCTCATGGTGACGAGCACCCGCAAGTGGGAGCTGCAGGAGATCGAGCACCCCGTCATCGAACCGCTGCTCGAGTACAAGCGACTCGCGCGGCTCCTGACGGCGAACGGTTGGACGTGGCTCGACGACTGGGTGCGCGACGGCCGGTTCCACCCGAAGTACGTGGTCGGCGGCGTCGTCACCGGGCGCTGGGCAGCCGACGGCGGGGGAGCGATGCAGCTGCCGAAGGGCATCCGCGGGGCCGTCATCGCCGACCCGGGCTGGAAGCTCGTCGTGGCCGACGCTGCGCAGCTGGAACCGCGCGTGCTCGCCGCGATGGCCGGCGACCGGGCGATGGCCTCCGCGGGCGACGGACGCGACCTGTACGACGGCGTCGTGGCCTCGGGCGCAGTCGAGACCCGGCAGCAGGCGAAGGTGGCCATGCTGGGCGCGATGTACGGCGCCACTCAGGGCGAGGGTGGTCGGCTCGTCCCGCGCCTGGTGCGGGCGTTCCCGCGTGCGCTCGACCTGGTCGAACGCGCCGCACGCGCGGGGGAGCGGGGCGAAGCCGTCACGACGTTGCTCGGTCGGACGTCACCCGTTCCGGAGTCGTCGTGGTTCGAGGCCAGGAACCAGGCCTACACGGTCGAGGGGACGCCGGCGATGCAGCGTGCCGTCGAGTCCCGGGCGCGGAGCTGGGGGAGGTTCACCCGGAACTTCGTGGTGCAGGGGACCGCAGCCGAGTGGGCGCTCGCGTGGATGGGGTCGTTGCGCTCCCGGCTCACCGCTCGGTTCCCCGGGGCGGTTACGGACGGGCCGCACCTGGTGTTCTTCGTGCACGACGAGATCGTGGTGCACGCGCCGGAGGAGCACGCCGAGTGGGTGGCGACGCAGATCCGCGAGGCCGCGGTCGACGCCGGTCGGCTGTTGTTCCAGGACTTCCCGGTGACGTTCCCGCTGTCGGTCGCGGTGGTGGGGGCGTACTCCGAGGCGAAGGACTGACCGGTACCTGGTTGCATGGTGTCGTGACGACTCCGTACCGAAGGTCAGACCACCGGGGTGCCGCCGTACTGCTCACGGTGCTGGTGGTGGTCTGCTGGGTGGCCACGATCGCGTTGCCGATCGTCGCCCTGTCGTTGATGCTCCACGTCGAGGCGCCGGCGGAGCGGGCCGTCCCGATCGTCATCGCGTGGTTCATGACCCCGTTCATGACCGCGGTCGGTGTGACCATCGGGCTCGTCATCCTCCAGCGGTCTCGCCGGGCGAGCAGGCAGTAGTCGCGGCCTCGGCGGTTCCCGGGCGCTTCGGGCAGGCTGGACGGATGGACACCGAACGCGGGGACGCCGCCGACCGCACCGTCGGCGAGGTCGACCTCACCCGCTGGCGCACCCGCGCGGGCCGGGCGACCGCGCAGGGGTGGACCACGCTCGGCCACCGGTACGGCGCGATGCCGCTCCTGCTGCTCACGCTGGCCGTCGGGATCGGCATCGCCGTCGTCGCGACCTGGCTCGCCTCCGAGGTCTACGACGCCGTCCGCGAAGCCGACGACGTCGCCGTGCTCGACCGCCCGGTGCTCGACTGGGCACTCACCCTCCGGTCGCCCGTGGGGGATCGCCTGGTCACGTGGTGGACCGACATCGCGGGCACGATCGGCATGCCCATCGTCGCCCTCGGGTTCCTGGTCGGGTTCACCATCCAGCGTCGGGCGTGGACCCCGTTGGTGCTGCTCGTCGCGGCGAGTGGCGGCTCGCTGCTGATGACGATCGCGGGCAAGGACCTCATCGGTCGAGCGCGTCCGCCGCTCTCCGACGCGGTGCCGCCGTACGAGCACTCGCCGTCGTTCCCGTCCGGCCACACCCTCAACGCGACGGTGATCGTGGGCACGATCGTGTACCTGTTGCTCCTGCGGCAGTCGCGGGTCGTCACGCGGGTGTGGACGATCGTCGTCGGGACCCTGTTCGTGCTGTCGGTCGGGGCCTCGCGGGTGTTCCTCGGGCACCACTGGCTCACCGATGTCCTCGCGGCGTGGGCGCTGGGGCTCGCCTGGCTCGACCTCGTGATCACGGCGCACCGGCTGTACCTGACGGCGCTCCGCCACGGCGCCGAGCCCACCCCGGACTCGGGTCGCCCCGCTCAGTGAGCAGAAGACGTCGGGTCAGCCTCGCGCACTCGACGTCTTCTGCTCACTCGACGGCCACACCACCCCGAGGGCAGAGCCCCGTCAGCCGCTACCGGTAGGTTGCCCGTCATGGAAGAACGGGTCTTCGGCGGCAGGTACCGCGTCACGGGCACGCTCGGACACGGTGGCATGGCGTCCGTGTACCGGGCGGTCGACGAGCAGCTCGGCCGCGAGGTCGCCGTCAAGGTGTTCCGCATCGGACCGGTCGACCACGGTGAACGCGCCCGCGCCGAGTCGGAGATCCAGACGCTCGCGACACTGCGCAGCCCGGCCCTCGTCACCCTGTACGACGCTGCCCTCGACGACGAGGACGGGGACTCGTACCTCGTCATGGAGCTCGTGCCCGGCAGCGACCTGGCCACTCGGCTGCGCGAAGGACCGCTCGACCCCACGACCGCCGCCCGCGTCGGCGCACAGGTGGCCGACGGATTGAGCGCCGTGCACGCCCAGGGCATCGTCCACCGCGACGTGAAGCCCGCCAACGTGCTGCTCGAGCGTGACGGCAGCCACGTCAAGCTCGCCGACTTCGGCATCGCCCTGCTCCGTGACGCTTCCCGCGTGACGGGGACGGGCACCGTGATGGGGACGGCCGCGTACCTCGCGCCGGAGCAGGTCCTGGCGCAGGAGATCACCGGCAAGGCCGACGTCTACGCGCTCGGGTTGGTGCTGCTCGAGTGCCTGACGGGCGGGACGCCGTTCCCGGGCAGCGCGATCGAGTCCGCGACCGCGCGACTCACCCGCAGCCCGGAGATCGACCAGCACCTGCCGACGGCCTGGCGCACGCTCCTGCACGTGATGACCGCGCAGGACCCGTCCGAGCGCCCGAGCGCGGCCGAGGCAGCCGAACGACTCCGCGCCCTGGGCCGCGACGAGCCCGGGCCCGCCACGCAGCTCTTGCCCGGCGGTCCGGGCACGCTGACGGCAGCCGGTGCCGGCGCGGCAGCCGGAGCAGCCGCGGCCGGTGCCGCCGCCGCAGCCACGGCTCCGATGGCCGCGCACGCGGACGACGCGACCCGCGTGATGCCGGCGAGTGCTGCCTCCCGTCCGGGTGGACAGCCGGGCGCGGACGACGCGACCCGCGTGATGGACGCCCAGCAGCCGAACGCCGCGGACGACGTGTCGACCACCGTCCTCGGTGCTCAGCGCGGAGCCGGCGGCCCGACCGGCGGAGGAGGCGGGGTGCCACCCGCGGCTCTACCCGTCCGCCCGGGCTCCGGTGACGACCCGGCGAAGCGCGAGAAGCGACGCAAGGGGCCGATCATCACGGCGATCGTCGTGGTCGTCCTGGTGCTGGTCGGCATCGGGGTCGCAGTGTTCGCACTGAACGGCGACGACGACGGCACACCGGCTCCGACGGACACGAACTCGACCGCGCCGACGGAGCAGCAGCCGAGCGAGGAGCAGCAGCCGAGCGAGGAGCAGCAGCCGAGCCAGGAGCAGCAGCAGCCGAGCGAGCCGGCTGAGCAGCAGCCCTCCGAGCCGGCCGAGCAGCCGTCCGAGCCCGCTGAACAGCCGAGCGAGCCCGCCGAGCCCAGCCAGGAGCCGTCCGTCGGTCCGGAGCCGAGCGCGCCGGTCTCGAACCCGGTGCAGGAGCCGCAGGACGGCGCCGACCCGGCCGACGGCGCAGCCGACACGACGACCGACACGTCGGCCGATACGTCAGCGGACGCGGGTCCGGGCAACTCGGAGAACGCGCCCGGGCAGAACAAGGGCTGACACGCCGAGCGTTTTCGTCCAGACGCTGGACCAAATACGCTGGACCCGTGCGAGAACTGCAACGGAGCGGTGGGCCGACGACGGCCGTCGCGGCGCGGAACGGTGTCGGCTTCGGATCATCGGAGGGATGGCTGGTCGAACGACCCGCGGGTGACGGCGCCGTCGTGGCGCTCGTGCCCGGGGCCGGGGGCCGGGTGGTCGCACCCGGCGACGAACTGTCGTGGGTCTGGTTCCCCGAACGCACGCTGCCGCAGGGCGCCACCGAGCCCACCGAGGCGGACCTGCCGCACTTCTGGGACGCCACGGCCTTCACCGTGGACGTCGTCTTCACCGACGGCACACGACTGAGCGAGCACGCGGCCGCGCACGGCGGACACGCCCGCGACCAGTACGGCGACGCGCTCACGCCCGAGGCGCAAGACGCAGCCCGCAAGCAGTGGGTCGACCAGTGGAACCGTCGCGCGGTGGACCTCACGCCGTTCGCGGGGCTGGTCGTCGACCGACTGGAGGCCCGGCTCGGCTCCGACACGCAGCTGTCGGACACCGACGGGGAGCGTCCAGCCCTGCGCGGCTGGCTCGACGACGTCCGGATCGCCCCGGCACGCCCGGCACCGGTCACGCCGCTCGACCACGTCCGCACGACCCGCGGCACGCAGGCTTCGTCGCGGTTCTCCCGCGGCAACAACGCGCCGCTCGTCGGCATCCCGCACGGCGGGGTCTTCGGCCTGCCGATGACCGACGCGTCGAGCAACCGCTGGCCGTACGCGTACCAGGAGCACGCGCGCGCCGACGCCGACGGGCGGGTCCGACCGGCGATCCAGGCCTTCGCGACGAGCCACATCCCGTCGCCGTGGATGGGGGACCGCGGCGTGTTCCAGGTCATGCCGTCGCCGCTCGACACCCCCGACGTCGACCGAGCCGCCCGCGCGCTCGGCTTCGACCACGACGACGAGATCGACGGTCCGCACCGGTACCGGGTCGCCCTCGACCAGGGTGTGACGGCCGAGATGACCGCGGGGGAGTTCGCCCTCGGCTTCCGGTTCACCGGCACCCGCAGCATCGTGCTCGACCACCACGGGTGGGTCTCCGACGTCTCCGTGACCGTGACCGACGGTACCGCCGTGGTCGAGGCCCTGCTCGACGACCGCCCCGGCACCCCGCCGCACCACGTGCACGTCCGGATCCCGCACGTGACCGCGGACCACACCAGCACCGGCGAGCACGAGCTGCGCGGCTGGCTGGCCGTGGACGGCGACGGAGCGGTCGACGTCCTGCTCGGCATCTCGACCGTCTCGATCGAGGACGCCCGCGCGAACCTCGACGCCGCCGGCTCCTTCGACGCCATGTGCACCCGCGCCGAGGCGCTCTGGACGGAGAAGCTCGCGACCCTGTCGTTCGACGGAGCCACCCCGGACCAGCTGGTGAGCCTGTACTCCGGCCTGTACCGGCTGTTCCTCTACCCGAACCGTGCCGGCGAGACCGCCCTGACCGGGTCGCCGCACCACCGCTCCCCGTACGGAGCCGTCCTCGCCGACCCGATCCGCGACGAGCCCGGGCCGGAGGTCGTCGAGGGGCCGTTCACCACCACGAACGGGTTCTGGGACACCTACCGCACCGCCTGGCCGCTCCTCGGACTCCTCACCCCGGAGACCGCCGGCGAGCTCGCGCAGGGCTTCGTCGAGCACCACCACGACGGCGGGTGGACCCCGCGCTGGAGCGCCCCCGGCGCCGAGGACTGCATGACGGGCACCACGAGCGACACCGTCTTCGCGGACCTCGCGGCGAAGGGCGTCACCGGGTTCGACCTTGCCGAGGCGTACCGGAGCGCCGTGCGGAACGCGACCGTCCCGCCGCGCGACGAGCGCGTCGGACGCAAGGGGAGCCTCCCGGGCGCCTTCCGCGGCCACGTCGACACCGCGACGTCCGAGGGGATGTCCTGGACCCTCGACGCCGCCATCAACGACTGGGGCCTCGCGGTGATGGCGGGGCTGCTCGCGTCGCGGGCGGGCACGCCCGCCGACCTGTCCCGGTACGAGGCCGAGGCGGAGTGGTTCGCCCGTCGATCGCTGCAGTACCGGCACGTGTTCGACTCCGAGCGGGGCTTCTTCATCGGCCGCGACCCCGACGGCTCGTGGCGGGTCGGCACCGAGTTCGACCCGCGCGACTGGGGCGACGACTACACCGAGACGAACGCGTGGGGTACGGCCTTCACCGCACCCCACGACGGTGCCGGCATCGTGGACCTGCACGGCGGACCGGCCCGGTTCGACGCCACGATCGACGCCTTCTTCGCGACACCCGAGACCGGCGCGACCGTCCGCTCCGGCGCGTACGGCTTCCCCATCCACGAGATGACCGAGGCCCGCGACGTCCGGATGGGCATGCTCGGCCTGTCCAACCAGCCGGCGCACCACATCCCGTTCTTCCCGATGTTCACCGGTCGGCACGACGACGCCCACCGCATCGTGCGCGAATCGCTCGAGCGGCTGTTCGTCGGCTCCGACCTCGGCCAGGGCTACCCCGGTGACGAGGACAACGGCGAGATGAGCGCCTGGTACGTCTTCGCGACGATCGGCCTGTACCCGCTGGCGCCGTCCACGGGCACCTACGTGCTCGTGCCGCCGTCGGTCCGCAGGACGGTGCTGCAGCAGCCGGGAGGAACGCCCACCGTCATCGAGATCGCCGACGGTTCCGCAGGTGCCTACGTGGCGTCGGTGACGGTCGACGGCTCGCCCTGGACATCGGTCAGCATCCCGCACCACGTGGTGGTGTCGGCGTCGCGCATCGTCTTCACGCTGTCGTCCGAACCGCAGGGCTGGGCATCGGACACGCGGCCGGTGTCGGCCTCCGAGGTCCACGGCTACCGGGACGCCCCCGTCGACCTGCTGCCCGTCGGGATGTCGTCGGAGGGCTCGTCGCCACTGGTCGACGACACCGGGCGGACCCTCACGGCGGTCGCCACGGGGGAGTCGGTCTCGTTCGACGTGGACTGCCCCGCCGCGTCGCTGTACACGGTGACGGTGGCGACTCCGGGGTCGTACTCGTGGCAGGTGTCCCTCGGTGAGACCGTCACGGCCGTCGACGGCGCCGAGTTCACCTGGCCCGGGCAGACCCGGGTGTTCCGGATCATCGGCGGCGGCTCGTCGTTCGTGTTCACGGCGGGTACCGACGTCGGGTTGACGCAGCTCGAGCTGATCGCGGCGGATCGTTCCTGACCGCCGGCCACCGCGACTGATCGCTCGCTCTACGGCGATTCAGAGGCGTCACTCAAGGTCGCCCGGCATGCTCGACGGCATGTCGATCGCGAACTCGTGGGACCCGTCTGGTGGCCGTGCAATCCCGGAGGACCAGGTCCGCGAGGACGGGCTGGAGCTCGACGAGGACCCGGCGATGCTCGGGATCTCCTTCGACGTCGTGGGTGGTGCCTCCGCCGACCCCGCCGCGGTGTCCCCGGTCGACGTGCGCGTCCCGTCGTCGGGGACCCCGGCGTCCTCCGACTGAGGCGTACCTGGTCGAATCGGGCGTACCTGGTCGGAAGTTTCGACCAGGTACGCCCGAAACCGTCTTGCATCGCGCGCGCTCTGGGAAAGAACGTCAGCGCGCGGAAGAGTCTGGGACGCGGTACTTGAAGCCGACGTGCGAGCCGGTGAAGCCGAGGCGCTCGTAGAACCGGTGCGCATCCGTCCGGGCGGCGTCCGAGGTGAGCTGCACGAGCGGGGTCCCGAGGTCCGGCGCTGCGACGTCTGTCACCCAGCGCATCAGCGCGCTGCCGATGCCGCCGGAGCGGAGCGCACTGCTCACGCGGACGGCCTCGACGAGCAGCCGCGTCGAACCCCGGCGAGCCATGCCCGGGATCCGGGTGAGCTGCAAGGTGCCGACGAGTCGACTGGACTCGTCCTCGGCGACCAGCAGCGAGTTCGTCGGGTCCTCGGTGATCGATCGAAGGGCCGCGGCGTACTGCGGGCGGTCCTCCGGGGCGGCGACATCGCCGCGGGCGGCACTGATCGGGTCGTCGGACAACAGCGCCATCAGGGCGTCGAGGTCGCCGTCGGCCGCGTTCCGCACCACCACCGAACCGGCGCGGGCGGACAGGCGGACGGGCAGGGTGAGGTCGTGGAGCACGACTCCACCCTGCCCGATGGACTCACGGGACGGTGTGCCCCGCGGCGGTGAAGATGCGGTACCACTCCTCGCGCGACAGCTCGACGTCCGAGCCGGCCGCCGAGTCGCGCACGCGCTGCGGGTTCGTCGTGCCGAGGACGACCTGGAAGTGCGCGGGGTGCCGGGTGATCCAGGCGACGGCGATGCCGGTCGGGGTGACCCCGTGCGCGGCGGCGACGTCCTCGAGGACGTCGTTGAGGTCGGCGTACTGTTCGCGGTCGCCGAGGAAGACGCCGTCGAAGAACCCCTTCTGGAACGGCGACCAGGCCTGCAGCGTGATGTCGTTGATCCGCGAGTAGTTGAGGATGTCGTTGTCGCGGGAGATCGACTGGTCGAGGCCGCCCATGTTCGCCGTGAGGCCCTGCGAGATGACATTGGCGTGCGTGATGCTCAGCTGCACCTGGTTGAACGCGAGGGGCTGCTGGACGTGCTTCTTGAGCAGGTCGACCTGACCGGGGGTGTGGTTCGAGACCCCGAAGTGGTGCACCTTGCCGGCGGCGTGCAGCTCGTCGAAGGCCTTCGCGACCTCTTCCGGCTCCACCAGGGCGTCGGGGCGGTGCAGGAGCAGGACGTCGATGTACTCGGTCTGCAGCGCGGTGAGCGATTCCTCGACCGACTCGAGGATGTGCTCGTACGAGAAGTCGAAGTACGCGCCGTTCGGGGTCGGACGGATGCCGACCTTGGTCTGCAGCACGATCTCGGCACGCTCCGACGGCGACAGCGTCACGGCGGCACCGAACCGCTCCTCGCAACCGTGCCACTCGCCGTACACCGCGGCGTGGTCGAACATGTTCACGCCCGCGTCCCGCGAGGCGCGGTAGAGCGCGCGGATGTCCTCGTCGCTCATGTCGTTGATCCGCATCAAGCCGACGACGACGTCGGATGCGGTGAGGTCCGTCTGTGGCAACTCCAGTGTCTTCACGCCCACGATCCTGCCAGCCGGTCCCCGGTGCAGGCAGGCCCTGCCAGTACCTCAGGCGCGTTCGGGCAGCAGGACGGCGAGCACTCCGGAGCCGTCCGTCCACGTACCGGTCAGCTTCTCGCCCTCGGGCAGGGCCGTGCCGATGACCCTTGCGATGACGATCGTGCCGTGGTCGGTCGCGATCGACGTCACCGCGCCCGTCGTGGTCGCGTGCACCGAGGTGACATCGGGGGAGTCGGGTTCGGAGCCGCTGCCGCTGGCCCAGGCGTCCTTCGGCCGCCGTCCGGCACCGTTCGCGAGTTCGAGCTCCGCTTCGTGCCCGCCGGTGACGATCGCCCGGCGCAGGACGTCGGCGTGGACCGGATCGCCCACGGCGTCGTACACCCAGCGTCGCCCGAGCACGGAGTGGTCCATCTCGGTGACCAGGAACGCGTCGGCGCCGGGCAGCGGTGCATCCCGGTAGGTCAGTGGCGCCTGCAGGACCCGGCCGTCCTCGGTGCGGGCGAGCAGCACTTCGACGCCGACCTCGCCGGCGGGGTCGTCGAACCGGAACTGCCCGACGACCTGCAGCGGCGCTCCCGCGACGACGCCGCTCCACGCCTGGTCGGGCAGCCAGGCGGCGAGCGCCTCGGCCTTGGAGGGGCGGAGCGTTGCCTGCTCGATGACTGCCATGTCCTGACCGTACTGCTGCGCAGCACCCTGTCGTCGGCGCACCTCGAGGTCAGTGGACGGAGAACCCGCCGTCGACCGCGATGGACTGCCCCGTGACGTACGCCGAACCAGGGCCGGCGAGGAACACGGCAGCGGCGGCGAAGTCCGAAGCGAGTCCGTTCCGGCCGACCAGCGTCCGCGCCGCGAGGGCTGACACCGCGGCCGGGTCGGAACCGAGCCGCTCGTTGAGCGGCGTCCGTACGAAACCGGGGATGAGGACGTTGGAGGTGACCCCCTGCGCGGACCAGGCCTCCGCTTGGGACCGGGCCAGTGCCTCCAGGCCTGCCTTGGAGACCCCGTACGCGCCACTCGAGGCGAACGGACGGTGCGCCTGCTGCGAGCTGATGCTGATGATCCGGCCGTGGCCGCGCGCGGCCATGCCGGGCGCGAGCCGCTGGCCGAGCACGAAGGGTGCGTCGAGGTTCACGGCCATCGTGGTGTCCCAGGTGTCCTCGTCGAGGTCGGCCATCGGCGGCCGGAGGTTGATCCCCGCGGAGTTCACGAGGACGTCGACGTCGCCCGCCGCATCGGCGAGTGCGTGTGCTCCGGCGCGCGAGGACAGGTCGGCGACGATGCCGTCGGCCGATCCTCCAGCGGCGCGGATGTCGTCGACCGTCGCGTCGATGGTTGACCGTGTCCGAGCAGCGACGAGCACGTGCGCACCCGCGTCGGCGAGTGCGGTGGCGATGGCGCGTCCGATGCCGGAACTGCCTCCCGTCACCAGGGCGGTGCGTCCGTCGAGGCCGAAGAGCTGCTGCAGCGACATCCGGCCAGGCTAGCGAGGCCCCGTACGCTGGGCCGGTGCGTGACGACCTGCTGCCGATGCTCGCCTGCCCCGTGTGCGCCGAGCCCCTCGGTCGGGTCGACGGCGGCCAGGTCGGCTGTGCGACCGGGCACCGGTTCGACGAGGCCAAGCAGGGCCACCTGACGCTCCTGCCGGCGAAGCGTCGGTCGCTCACCGCGGACACCCCGGAGATGGTCGACGCCCGGCTGCGGTTCCTGGGACGGGGCCACTACGCGCCCGTCGAGCGGGCGCTCGCCGACGCCGTCGCCGAGGCGACGGCCCCCGGCATCGTGCTCGACGTCGGGTCCGGTCCGGGGACCTACCTGGCGCATGCGCTGGACGCAGCGCACGTTCCGGACGGTGCGGACGTTCCGGACGGTGCGGACGGGCGGCTCGGGGTCGCGCTGGACCTGTCGGCCATCGCGATCCGACGGGCGGCCCGCGTCCACGAACGTGCCGGAGCCGTCGTCGGGGACGTGACCGAGCGCCTCCCGGTCGTCGACCACGCTGCCGCCGTCGTCCTCGATGTCTTCGCACCGCGCAACCAGACCGAGTACGCCCGCGTCCTGCACCCCGGTGGCGTGCTGGTCGTCGTGACCCCGCGCACCGGTCACCTGGCAGAGCTGGCCGAGGCGACGATCTCCGTCGACCCGGAGAAGGAGCGGCGGTTGCACGAGTCGCTCACGCCGTCGTTCGTCCTGCGGTCCTCCGAGGACCTGACCTGGACGATGGACCTCTCCGCCGAGGACGTCCACGACGTCGTGCACATGGGGCCGAGCCACCACCACGTCGCACCGGACGCGGCGTTCGCCCCAGCGACGGTGACGGCCGCGGTCACCGTGTCGACGTGGACGCCGACGCGCTGACCGCGGCCACGGGGAACTACAGCTAGCGGTCGGCCGGGGCGACGTCGAGCTGCCAGACCACGCCGAACCGGTCGCGGAGCTGCCCGGCGAGCGGCGCCCAGGCCGAGGGAGCGAGGGGCTGCCGGATCTCGGCGCCGTCGGACAGCACGGCCCAGTACCGCTCGATCTCGGCGGTGTCGTCGCCGTGCACGAACACGTAGAACGCGTTCGATCCCTGGTCGTAGGGCTGCCCAGGCCAGACGTCGAAGGCCATGAGCCGGAACCCGGCGTCGGTGGAGACCTGCCCGAAGACGATGCGGTCGGCCCAGGCCTGGTCGTCCAGGGCGCCCATCTGGCCGTAGGTGGCGGCGGTGACCTCGCCGCCGAAGACCGATGCGTAGAAGTCGAGGGCCTCGCGGGCATTGCCGTCGAAGTTGAGGTGGGGTGTCGTTTCGATGCTCATGGAACGAGGATGACCGGCAATGCGGTCAGATCATGTCCGCTTCTCCGACGAGAATGATCGACATGGCCGGACCCTCCTCGCGCATGCTCGCGCTGCTGTCGCTGTTGCAGGTGCACCGCGACTGGCCGGGCGACGAGCTCGCCGGACGCCTCGAGGTCAGCCCCCGCACGGTCCGCCGCGACGTCGACCGGCTCCGCGAGCTCGGGTACCGGGTGGAGGCGCTCCGCGGGCCGGCCGGGGGCTACCGGCTCGCAGCGGGCTCGGACCTTCCGCCGCTGCTGTTCGACGACGACCAGGCCGTGGCGATCGCGCTCGCCCTGACCGTCGCCCCCGCCTCGGGCGCGGACATCGCCGAGTCGGCCGCCCGGGCGCTTGCGACGATCCGGCAGGTCATGCCGGGGCGGCTCCGGTCGCGCATCGACGCGGTGCAGGCCGTGACCGCGACGAGCCGCACCACGACCGACCCGGACGTGCTGGTGGCGGTGAGCGAGGCCGTCCACCTGCGCGAGGTGTTCCGCTTCGGCTACGGCGAGGACGAGACCCCGCACCGGGTGGAAGCGCACGCCGTGATCGCGCGGAACGGCCGCTGGTACCTGCTCGACTGGGATCTCGACCGCGACGACTGGCGCACCCACCGCATCGACCGGATCACCCCGCGGATGCGCACGCGGGTGCCGTTCACGCCCCGGCCGGTGCCCGGTGGTGACCCGCTGGCCTTCGTGTCGGCGCGGTTCAAGGGATCGGCGCAGGTCGACGTGTGGCCGTGCGTCGGTTCGGTCACCGTGACGACTGCCGACGCGCGGACGATCACGCCCTACCTGCCCGAGGGCGCCGTCGTCGAACCCCTGTCCGACGAGCGGAGTCGGGTCACGCTCGGCTCGTGGTCCTGGCCGGGGCTGGCCGGAGCGTTCGCGGGGTTCGCGGTCGACTTCGTCGTCGAGGGTCCCGAGGACCTCGCCTGCTCGGTCCGCGCGCTGTCCGCACGACTCAGCGCCTCGACCGCGGACTGAAGACGGACCCGTTCGGGCCTCAGACCGACGTGTCGACGAGCGCGCTGCCCGGGCCGAACACCATCACGATCGGTGCCAGCAGGACGACCACGGCGCAGCAGACGGCCAGCACCGCGCGCTTCCTCCCGCGCCCGCGCGACCACCCCACCAGTGCGAGGACGAGCGCCGCGATCGCGGCCAGCCACGGCACGAACGCCAGCGGCACGGCCCAGAACCAGAGCAGGAGCTGCCGCTGCTCACCGAAGAGCCACAGCGGCCCGAAGACGACCGCCCACAGCGCACCGATCGACACCACGGCCGTGGTGAGCAGGCTCCCGGCCACGGCGGACGCCCTCGTTCCGGGGCGGGTCGGGGGAGCAGGGATCACGATGCTCCGATCGTAGGACGGCGAGCGCGCGTTAGCGGGGCGCATGCGTCCGCCAGGGCGGCGTGAGGAAACCGTTAGGAGCGCCCAGGAGGCCCGGCGCAGGACCCAGCATCGGTTCAGGCACCACACGTGGTGCCGTCCGCGTCGCCCGGCGCGGACACCGCAGACCTTCTGGAGTCCCTCGTGTTCGACGTGTTCGTCGTCGCCGGTGTCCTCGCCGTGTTCGGCGTGGTGGCACTGATCGCCAAGGGGGTGGAACGGCTGTGATCGGCATCACCATCGCGGCCGCCGTCCTCGGCATCGCCGCTGTCGTGTACCTCGTCTGGGCGCTCGTGCGTCCGGAGCGGTTCTAGTGGGCGCCGTGGGCGCGTCGGGCGCCGCGGACGTCTGGGCGGGGATCGTCCAGGTCGCCACGCTCGTCCTGCTGCTCGTCGTCGCCTACCGGCCGCTCGGCGACTGGATGGCCCGGGTCTTCACGCCTGTCCGGCACAACCGGGTCGAGCGGGGGGTCTACCGGCTGATCGGGGTCGACCCGGACGCCGAGCAGTCGTGGCCCGTGTACCTGCGCGGCGTGCTGCTCTTCAGCGTCGTCGGGCTCCTGCTCGTCTACCTGCTGCAGCGCATCCAGGTCGTGCTGCCCGGCGACCTCGGGCTCCCTGCCGTCGGCCCGTCGCTCGCGTTCAACACCGCGGCGTCGTTCGTCGCGAACACGAACTGGCAGTCCTACTCGCCCGAGGTCACCGTCGGGTACAGCGTGCAGATGGCCGGCCTCGCGGTGCAGAACTTCCTGTCCGCAGCCGTCGGCCTCGCCGTCGCCGTGGCACTGGTGCGCGGGTTCGCCCGCCGCAAGTCCGGCACGCTCGGCAACGTGTGGGTCGACGTCGTCCGCGGCGTCGGTCGGCTGCTGCTGCCCGGTGCGTTCGTCTTCGCGATCGTGCTCGTCGCCGGCGGTGTCATCCAGTCGTGGGGGAGTGGCACCGACGTCACCACGCTGGTCGGTGGCACGCAGCACCTGCCGGACGGGTTCGTGGCGTCGCAGGAAGCGATCAAGGAACTCGGCACGAACGGCGGTGGCTACTTCAACGCCAACTCGGCGCACCCGTTCGAGAACCCGCAGGCGTGGACGAACCTGGTCGAGGTCTTCCTGATGCTCGTCATCCCGTTCTCGCTGCCGCGCACCTTCGGCCGGATGGTCGGCGACGACCGCCAGGGCTACGCGATCCTCGCCGTGATGGGCGCGATCTTCCTCGTGTCCCTGTCGGTGATGTCGATCGCCGAGCTCAGCGGTGGGGGGCTCGCCACACACGCAGCCGGTGCCGCGATGGAGGGTAAGGAGACCCGGTTCGGGATCCTCGGCACCACCCTGTTCGGCACGACGTCGACCGCGACCTCGACCGGTGCGGTGAACGGCATGTTCGACAGCTTCACGCCGATCGGCGGGATGATGGCGATGCTCAACATGATGCTCGGCGAGGTCACCCCCGGCGGTGTCGGTTCCGGCCTGTACGGCATGCTCGTGCTCGCCGTCATCACGGTGTTCATCGGCGGGCTGCTCGTCGGCCGGACCCCGGAGTACCTCGGCAAGAAGATCCGCGCCAAGGAGATGACCTTCGCGGCGCTGTACATCCTGGTGACGCCGACCCTCGTGCTCCTCGCGACCGGACTCTCGCTCGTGATCCCCGGTGTCCGGGAACAGGTGCTCGGCACGTCGATCTTCAACCCCGGCAACCACGGACTGTCCGAGCTGCTCTACGCCTTCACCTCGGGTGCGAACAACAACGGCTCGGCCTTCGGCGGGCTCACCGCGAACACCACGTGGATGAACTCCGCGCTCGGCGTCGTGATGCTGCTCGGGCGCTTCGTGCCGATGGTGTTCGTCCTGGCGCTCGCCGGGTCCCTCGCCGCCCAGGACCGCGTACCCGAGACCGCCGGCACGCTGCCCACCCACCGCCCGCTGTTCATCGGGCTGCTCGGCGGCGTCGCCGTCATCGTCACCGCACTCACCTACTTCCCGGTGCTCGCACTGGGCCCGCTCGCAGAAGGACTGTCATGACCGTGACCACCGAGCCGGAACCGCGCACCGCAGTGGAGCCGGCCACCCGCTCGTCCGCATTCGGACCCCGTCAACTGGTGGCGGGCCTCCCGGGCGCGCTGCGCAAGCTCGATCCGCGACTGATGTGGCGGAACCCCGTGATGTTCATCGTCGAGGTCGGCGCCGCGCTGACGACGGTCGCCGCCGTCGTCGAGCCGTCCGCGTTCACCATCGCGATCGCGGTGTGGCTCTGGCTCACGGTCGTCTTCGCGAACCTCGCGGAGTCGGTCGCCGAGGGCCGGGGCAAGGCCCAGGCCGACACGCTGCGGAAGACACGCTCGACCACGAGCGCCCGACGGGTGCTCGGCTACGACCCGGCCGACGCCGCAGCCGTCGGCAACGAGACCGAGGAGGTCGCGTCGGTCGACCTGGCCAAGGGTGACGTGGTGGTCGTCGTCGCCGGCGAGGTGATCCCGGGTGACGGTGACGTCGTCGACGGCATCGCGTCCGTCGACGAGTCGGCCGTCACGGGGGAGTCCGCACCGGTCATCCGCGAGTCCGGCGGCGACCGCAGTGCCGTCACCGGCGGCACCCGGGTGCTGTCCGACCGGATCATCGTGCGCATCACCTCGACCCCTGGTGAGACCTTCATCGACCGGATGATCCGCCTCGTCGAGGGGGCGGCCCGGCAGAAGACGCCGAACGAGATCGCGCTGAACATCCTGCTCGCCTCGCTGTCGATCGTCTTCGTGATCGTCTGCCTGACGATGCAGCCCATCGCGGGGCTCGTCGGTGCCACGGTCAGCGTCTCCGTCCTGATCGCCCTGCTCGTCTGCCTCATCCCGACCACCATCGGGGCCCTGCTCTCCGCGATCGGCATCGCCGGCATGGACCGGCTCGTGCAGCACAACGTGCTCGCGATGTCAGGCCGCGCGGTCGAGGCCGCCGGCGACATCACCACCCTGCTGCTCGACAAGACCGGCACGATCACGTACGGCAACCGCCGGGCGTCCCGCGTGGTGCCGGTGCCGGGTGTGAGCGAGTCCTCGCTGATGGCGGCAGCAGCCCTGTCGAGCGCGGCGGACTCGACGCCCGAAGGCCGCTCGATCGTGTCGCTCGCTGCTGACGCCGGGGTCACGCCGGCCCTGCCGGACGGCGCCGTCGAGGTGCCGTTCACGGCGCAGACGCGCATGTCCGGTCTGGACCTGCCGGACGGGTCGCAGATCCGGAAGGGTGCCGCAGCGGCAGTGCTGGCCTGGGCTGACACCCCCGACGCCGGTTTGGTTGCCGCGATCGACTCCACCGTCGCGGAGATCTCCGACCAGGGTGGCACCCCACTGGTCGTCGGCCGCCGCTCCTCGGACGGCGCGGTCGCCCTGCTCGGCGTCGTGCACCTGAAGGACGTCGTCAAGGACGGCATGGCGTCACGGTTCGCCGAGCTCCGGTCGATGGGCATCCGCACGGTGATGATCACCGGTGACAACCCCCGCACCGCGGCCGCGATCGCGCACGAGGCCGGCGTCGACGACTTCCTGGCCGAGGCCACCCCGGAGGACAAGCTCGCCTACATCAAGCGCGAGCAGGAGGGCGGCAACCTCGTCGCGATGACCGGGGACGGCACCAACGACGCCCCGGCCCTGGCGCAAGCGGACGTCGGCGTCGCGATGAACACCGGCACGACGGCGGCGAAGGAGGCGGGCAACATGGTCGACCTCGACTCCGACCCGACCAAGCTGATCGACGTCGTCCGGATCGGCAAGCAGCTGCTCATCACCCGCGGGGCCCTGACCACCTTCTCCATCGCCAACGACGTCGCGAAGTACTTCGCGATCATCCCGGCGATGTTCCAGGCGGCGTTCCCCGGGCTCGCGGCGCTCAACATCATGGGCCTGCACAGCCCGTCGTCCGCGATCCTGTCCGCCGTCGTCTTCAACGCGCTCGTCATCGTGGCGCTCATCCCGCTGTCCCTGCGCGGCGTCAAGTACCGCGCCGCCGCAGCGTCGTCGATCCTCGGCCGCAACCTGCTCGTCTACGGGCTCGGCGGCGTGGTCGTCCCCTTCATCGGCATCAAACTGATCGACCTCGTGGTCGGTCTCATCCCGGGGTTCTAGTCATGGCATCTGCACGTTCCACCGTCCGTTCCGCTGGTGTGGCCATCCGCCTCACCCTGCTCGCCACCGTCGTGCTCGGCGTCGGCTACCCGCTCGCCGTCTGGGGCGTCGGCCAGGGGGTGTTCCACGAGCAGGCCAACGGCTCGGAGGTCACCGACTCGTCCGGCGCCGTCGTCGGGTCCTCGCTCATCGGGCAGTCGTTCTCCGGCAAGCAGGCTGATCGCTGGTTCCAGTCGCGGCCCTCCGCAGCTGGCGAGGACGGCTACGACGCCGGGGCCTCGTCCGGCTCGAACCTCGGGCCGAACAACCCGGACCTGCTGAAGGCCGTCGAGGAGCGGCGTGCGGCACTGGCAGAGGCCGACGGGGTCTCGGAGGCGGACGTCCCCGCCGACGCGGTCACCGCCTCGGGTTCGGGTCTCGACCCGGACATCAGCCCCGCGTACGCGTCGCAGCAGGTCGCGCGGGTGGCGGCGGCGCGGGGCGTGTCCGAGGACACGGTGCGGCAGTTGGTCGCATCGCACACCGAGTCGCGTCAGCTCGGGTTCCTCGGCGAGCCCGTCGTGAACGTGCTGGCCCTGAACCTCGCGCTGGCGAAGCTGTCCTGACATGCGGTCACCTCGCCGCCCAGCTCGGCCGTCCGCCGATGCCGTCGATCAGGTCGTCGTGCTCGTCGATCAATCGTCGAACAGCATCGGCGTGACGGTCGCACGGGCCGACGGTCTCGGCGAGGTGTGCGAGCAGTTCGAGGGAATGCACCGGCGTGCGCTTCGGCAGCCCCTCGAGCCGAGCGACCAGGTCGGCGGGGGAGCGGAAGGTCGGCGGCGGGATCCGGAAGCTGCGGCCCCAGAGCCGCGTGTGGTGGGCGCAGCAGTTCCGGACGTGCGTGAGGTGGTGCAGGCACGGACGGATCGTCGCAGGGGGCAAGCGGAATGCTTCCGCCACCTCGTCCCGAGCGGCGGGTTCCAACCCGCAGGTGAGGCGGGACAGTTCACCGAGGCTGAGCTCTTCGGCGAGCATCCCGAACGGCACCCGTTCGAAGCGCCGCTCGTGCCACGCCGAACGGATGGCGGGATCTGCCGTTCGATCGAGCGCCGCCCGAGCATGTCGGAGGAGCGCACGGTGATCGAAGGTGTCACGGAACGCCCGACGGTCGAGGTACCAGTGCGATCCGAATCGAGCTGCGCCCAGCGCGTCCAGATGGCCACGCAGGGCGAGTTCGATGCGCTCGGACAGACCGAGGGCGACGGAGCGGAGCCCACTGTCGAAATCGTGCACTCTCCGGACCGAGGCGTCGGAAGGGTCGAGACCTCGTTCGTGCAGTGCTTGGCGGAACTGCGCGGTGCGGTAACGCGAGATTGCGGCCGAGGCGTCCGGCATCGAAAGGCTCCGAGATCGAGGGAACTGATGATCTCGGGCAAGCCGGCAGCAACTACAGCGTGGGGAACGAACGTGAGCGGTGAAGAACTCCGTCCCGCGTCCGAGACGGACGCGGGACGGGACAGTCCCACCCGATTTGAGGAAGCCGGGGCTCGAGCCTTGGTGGGAACGGTTACGAAGAGTATATCAGTCGACCGGCAGCCCTGCAACAGCCGACGCGAGAGGATGAGCACGTGAAGCGCGGCAAGCTACGGGTCCTGCTCGGTGCCGCACCGGGCGTCGGCAAGACGTTCACCATGCTCGAGGAGGGCCGCCGGCTGCTCGACGAGGGCCGGGACGTCGTCGTCGCCGTGGTCGAGACGCACGAACGGGCCGCCACCGCCGCGCTCGTCGACGGTCTCGAGGTCGTGCCGCGCCGCACCGTGGACCACCGCGGCGTCGAGCTCGACGACCTGGACCTCGCCGCGGTGCTCCGGCGAGCGCCCGAGGTCGCCCTCGTCGACGAACTCGCGCACACGAACGCTCCCGGCAGTCCGAACGAGAAGCGCTGGCAGGACGTCGAAGCGCTGCGGGCCGCCGGCATCGACGTCATCTCGACGGTCAACGTGCAGCACATGCAGTCCCTCGGTGACGTGGTCCGCGAGATCACGGGCACCGTGCAGCGGGAGACCGTCCCCGACGCCGTGGTGCGCGCGGCCGACCAGATCGAGGTCGTCGACCTCGCGCCGGCTGCCCTGCGCGAGCGGCTCTCCGACGGACTCGTGTACCCGGCTGCCCGGATCGATGCGGCCCTGTCGAACTACTTCCGGCTCGGGAACCTGACGGCGCTGCGCGAGATCGCGCTGCTCTGGCTGGCGGACGAGGTCGACGACGCGCTCAAGGCCTACCGCGCCGAGCACGGCATCGAGCACCGGTGGGAGACCCGGGAGCGCGTGCTGGTCGCCCTGACCGGCGGCCCCGAGGGCGAGACCCTCCTGCGCCGCGGTGCCCGCATCGCTGCCCGCAGTGCCGGGGGCGAACTCGCGGCCGTGCACGTGACGACGAACGACGGCCTGCGCGAGCGCCACCCGGGGGCGCTCGGTGCCCAACGCACCCTGCTCGAACAGCTCGGTGGGACGTACCACCAGGTGGTCGGCGACGACGTGCCGTCGACCCTCGTGCGGTTCGCGCGGTCGATCGACGCGACCCAGATCGTCATCGGCGTCAGCCGTCGCAGTCGGCTCGCCGCGGCCCTGACCGGCCCGGGCATCGGCAACACGGTGATCCGTGAGTCGGGCGACATCGACGTGCACGTCGTCACGCACGAGCGCGCCGGTGGTGGCTTCGCCCTGCCCAAGCTCGGCGGCAGTCTGTCCCGCGGACGGGTCCTCGCCGCGTTCGTGCTCTCGGTCCTGGTCGGGCCCCTGCTCACCTGGGTCCTGTCGATCGGCAGCGACCCCGACGCCATCACCGTGGACGTCCTGGCGTACCAGTTGCTGGTGCTCGTCGTGGCGCTCGTCGGCGGGATGTGGCCGGCGGTGTTCACGGCGGTGCTGTCCGGACTGAGCCTCGACTTCTTCTTCGTCCAACCCCTGCACATGGTCACGGTGCAGCAGCCGTGGCACCTCTTCGCCCTGGTCATGTACGTCATCAGTGCCGTACTCGTCAGCTTCGTGGTCGACCGGTCCGCCAGACGTTCGCGTGCTGCCCGTCGCGCCGCGGCGGAGTCGGGTCTGCTGATGGGGATCGCCGGCAGCGTCCTCCGCGGCGACGACGCCCTGCAGGCCCTGCTCGACCGCACCCGCGAGGCCTTCGGGTTCGCCGGCGTCCGGATCCGGCAGGGGAACGAGGAACCGGCCACGTCGGGGACGTTCGGCGAATCGCCGGACGCGTCCACGAGCCTCCCGTCCGGTGCCGTGCTCGAGTTCGCTGGCGCTCCGGACGACCCGACCCAGCGCCGGTTGCTGCGCGTCGTCGAGCAGCAGCTCGACGCCGCGGTCGAACACCGCTCGTTGACGCGCACCGCGCTGGACGCAGAGCGGATCGCGGCGGCGGACCGCGTCCGCAGCGCGATCCTCGCGGCCGTCGGCCACGACGTGCGGCGGCCGATCGCGGCCGCCTCGGCCGCCGTCCAGTCGTTGCGTGCGTTGGACGTCGACCTGTCCAGGGCCGACCGGGAGGCACTGCTCGCGACCGCCGACGAGAGCCTCGGTCAGCTAGCGGTGCTGTTGGCAGACCTGCTGGACGTCAGTCGTGTGCAGGCGGGTGTGCTCGCGGTCGCGTCCGGGCCGCTGGCCCTCGACACGGTGGTCGCACCGGCGCTCGACGAGCTCGAGCTCGGGCCCGACGACGTCGACCTCGACCTGCCGGCGGACCTGCCGCCGGTGCTCGCCGACCCCGTCCTGCTGCAGCGGGTCGTCGTGAACCTGCTCGCGAACGCCGTCCGCTACGCACCCGACGGCACCCGCGTGCGCGTCGCGGCGAGCGCCTTCGGAGGCGGGGTCGAGCTCCGGATCGCCGACCACGGTCCGGGTATCCCGTCGGACCGGGTCGACGAGGTCTTCCAGCCGTTCCAACGGCTCGGCGACACCGACAACGAGACGGGCCTCGGACTCGGTCTCGCACTCGCGCGGGGCTTCACCGAGGGCATGGGCGGCACGATCGAGGTCGATGACACCCCGGGTGGTGGGCTCACCGTCGTGGTGCGGCTGCCGATCGCTGGGCACGTGGGAGTGGAGCTCCGGTGAAGGTCCTGATCGCGGACGACGACGCGCAACTCGTCCGAGCGCTCTCCGTCACGCTCGCCGCCCGCGGGTACGAGGTCGTGACGGCGAAGGACGGCCGCGCGGCGATCGACGCCGTCATCACCGAACGGCCCGACCTGGTGCTGCTCGACCTGGGCATGCCCCGGCTCGACGGCATCGGGGTGCTCGAGGGCATCCGGGGGTGGTCGCAGGTGCCGGTGCTCGTGCTGTCCGGACGGACCGACTCGTCCGACAAGGTCGACGCACTCGACGCCGGCGCGGACGACTACGTGACGAAGCCGTTCCAGATGGACGAGCTGCTGGCGCGGTTGCGGGCCCTCGGACGACGCCGTGCCCCGGCCGGCGTCGACAGCGCGCCGACGATCCGGATCGGCGACCTCGTCGTGGACCTCGTCGCGAAGCAGGTCACCCCGGCCAGCGGTCCCGCGATCCGGCTGACCCCGACGGAGTGGCGCCTGCTCGAGGTGCTCGTCACGAACCCCGACCGGCTGATGACCCGCGAGATGCTCCTGACCGAGGTGTGGGGGCCCTCCCACGGCAACGACTCCGGGTACCTGCGGCTGTACATGGCGCAGCTGCGGCGGAAGCTCGAGCCCGACTCGGCGACCCCGCGGTACCTGGTCACCGAGTCCGGCATGGGCTACCGCTTCGCGCCGGGAGGGCAGTGACGACGGCAGTCGGACCGTTGTCGGGTGACTGGCGGGTCGCTGTCGTGCAGGTGTCGGGTCCGTGTCGTGGTGCGTCGTTCCGGGGATCCCTAGTGTTCAGGGCATGAACGAGATGCGGATCGGGGAGCTGCGGCGACTGCGCGGGTGGACCCAGGAACGACTGGCCGAGGCGAGCGGCCTCGCGGTGCGGACGGTGCAGCGGATGGAGAGCGGCAACGACGCGAGCCTGGAGTCACTGTCGTCGGTCGCCGCGGCACTCGAGGTGCCCGTGCGGGACCTGTTCGTCACCGACGAGCGGGAGTCCCTCGAGCCCGGGGTGCGCGGACTCGACGAGCGTGCGGAGCAGCAGCAGGTGCAGCGCGACTCGGCGACCCGGGGGTGGCAGTACCTGTACTCGGGCGTGGGCATCGTCGTGACGCTCGGCACCATCGCCCTCATCGGCGCAGGGATCTGGACCGGGTTCGCGATCTTCGTTGTCCCCGTCTACTGGGCAGGGGGCAAGTTGCTCTCGCAGTTCTTGATGGCGACCGTCGTCGAACCCTCACTCGACCGCCGGTACCCACTGTCGCGGTCGCGGCGGGTCACGCCCGGGAACTGAAGGCGGCGAGCTCGGCACGGGTGCGGGCGCCGTGCTTCCGGAGCAGGTTCGCCACGTGGTACTTCACCGTGTTGACGCTGATGCCCAGGCCCTCGGCGATCTCGCGGTTGCCGACGCCCGTCGCGAGCAGCCGCAGCACGTCGCGCTCCCGCGGGGTGAGGTCGTCGTCCGCGACCGACTCCACCTCGGTCGGCGACGGGTCGAGGGGCAGCGAGATGTCGAGGACCGAGCCCCAGTCCGGCGTGCTCGACACCTGGACGCGGCCGTCGAGGGTGACGACCCGTTCTGCGATCGGCCGCATGGCGTCGTCGTGCACGTCGAGGGTGCCGGAGCCGTCGTCGCGGAGCTGCATGAGCAGGTTCCGGCCGTCGCAGTCCCACTGGATGCGGACCCGCTTGGCCGCACCACCGTCGACCAGGGCGAGCACGGCGGTCCGGACGATGGCGCGGGCCGCGTGGGCGACGTCGCCCGGCAGTGCGCGGCCGGTGGTCGGCGGCTCGACGAACTGCACGTCGAGGTCGCCGAACCGGACGAGCGGGCGCAGGTCGGCTCGGAGGCGCGAGAACGCCCCGGTGACCGGCTCCAGCAGGGTGCTGCGCTGGTGGTCGGTCTCGGTGCGCAGGTCGACGAGTGCTGCCGACGCGATCTCGACGGCCTCGGCCCGCGCGGCGGCGTCCGACACCCGTGGTGACCGGAGCACGGCGAGCACGGACTCGAGGGTGAGCGCCTGACGGTCCGCCTGCTCGGCGACGGTCCGGGCGTGCTCCGAGGCGGCGAGCCGACTGGCGGGCTCGCCACGGGCCTCCCTGTCGGGTGCGATGGCGTCCATGGGAGCCGAACCTACCTGTCCCACCCGTGCGGACGGGGCCACCCGATCGGGTGGGACGCCTGCCGACGCGGGTAGCGGTGCGGCGGGCCGCGCGACGGCATGCTCGTGGACATGGCAGAACCCACCGTCCCCGCAGCGTTCGACGTGATCGTGCGCGAGGTCACCGACCTCGCCGCGAACGTCGACGACGCGTCGGCCGAGCGCGCCCTCGACCTGATCGACCGCTCCCACCGTGTCTTCGTGCACGGTGCCGGCCGTTCCGGACTCGCGCTGCGCATGACCGCGATGCGGCTCATGCACCTCGGTCGCGACGTCCACGTCGTCGGCGAGGTCACCACGCCCGCGATCCGGCCCGGGGACGTGCTCCTCGTCGCGAGCGGTTCCGGCACGACCACCGGCATCGTGCAGGCCGCCCGCACCGCGCACGACGTCGGCGCGTCCGTCGTCGCCCTGTCGACCACCGACGACTCCCCGTTGTCCGAGGTCGCGGACGTCACCCTCGTGCTGCCGGCAGCGACGAAGACCGACCGCTCCGGCACGGCCTCGGCGCAGTACGCCGGCAGCCTCTTCGAGCAGGCCGTCGCCCTGGTCGGCGACGCCCTGTTCCACACGCTCTGGTCCCGCGGCGGGCAGTCCGCCGACGACCTCTGGCCCCGACACGCAAACCTCGAATGAAAGGCATCCACATGCAGCTCCAGTTCGCCATGGACACCCTGACCACCGAAGCCGCCCTCGAACTCGCCGCCGCGGCCGCGCCGCACGTCGACGTCCTCGAGCTCGGCACGCCCCTGATCAAGAGCGCCGGCCTGTCCGCCGTCACCGCGATCAAGGAAGCCCACCCGGACAAGATCGTCTTCGCCGACCTCAAGACGATGGACGCCGGCGAGCTCGAGGCCGACATCGCGTTCTCGGCCGGAGCCGACCTGGTCACCGTCCTCGGTGTCGCCGGTGACTCGACCATCGTCGGTGCCGTCAAGGCCGCGAAGAAGCACGGCAAGGGCATCGTCGTCGACCTGATCGGCGTCTCCGACAAGGCCGCCCGTGCCCGCGAGGTCGTCGCCCTCGGCGCCGAGTTCGTCGAGGTGCACGCCGGGCTCGACGAGCAGGCGGAAGAGGGCTTCACCTTCTCGACACTGCTCGACGCCGGCAAGGAGTCGGGTGTGCCGTTCTCGATCGCCGGTGGCGTGAACGCGTCGTCGGTCGCCTCGGTGCAGGAGGCCGGTGCCCGCATCGCCGTCGCCGGCAGCGCGATCTACAGCGCGTCGGACGTCGGCGCAGCAGCCGCCGAGATCCGCGCCGCGATCACCGCGTAGCGCCCGCGGCGCCCGCGGCGCGATGGTGAGCAGAAATGGTCGAGTGCGCATCCCGCACCCGACCATTTCTGCTCACCGAGGGACCTCCGCCGGTACCGTCGAGGTGTGACGATCGAGCTGCGCCGGGTGACCGCGGACGATTGGCGCGTCTGGCGACCCGTCCGGCTGCGAGCGCTCGCCGACTCCCCGCACGCGTTCGGTTCGACGCTGCAGGACTGGGCGGACGCCCCCGAGCACCGCTGGCGGACACGCCTGTCGATCCCCGGTGCGCTCGACCTGCTGGCGGTCGCCGGCGAGGGCGACGTCGTCGGGATGGCGAGCGGTGTCCCGGGCGCCGACGCCGGTGCGCCAGCCCAACTCATCTCGATGTGGGTCGACCCCGCAGCCCGGGGCCGAGGCGTCGCACGTGCCCTGATCGAGGCGGTCGCGGAGTGGGCAGCGGCCTCCGGTAGCAGGGCGCTCGAACTCTCCGTGATGCCCGACAACACCGTCGCCCGGCACACCTACGAACGCGCCGGGTTCACCGCACTCGACGAACCGGGCGATCCCCTGCCCGACGGTCGGAACGAGGTGCTGATGCGCCGTACGGTGGTCGCATGAACCGAGTACTGCGGTGGACCGCGTGGATCGTCGCCGTGCTGCTGGTGGTCGTGGTGGTGTTCCTCGTCTGGGCGCACATCGTCATGCAGGGCACCCGGAGCGCTGCGCTGCAGGTCTGGCGCGACGACCGTGTGTCGGTCCAGGACGCCGGTGACTCCGTGGTGATGACGCCGACGGGGCAGGCCGACGGCAAGGGCATCGTGTTCATCCCGGGTGCGAAGGTCGATCCGTACGCGTACATGGCGACCTTCCGGCAGGTGGTCGCGAACGGCACTACGGTCGTCATCACGAAGCCGACGCTCAACCTCGCGTTCTTCGACACCCGGCCGCTCTCGACCTTCGAGGCGCACGCGCCGGACGTCGCGACCTGGGCGGTCGGCGGGCACTCGCTGGGCGGGGTCCGTGCCTGCCAGCTCGCGCAGGACGCGGACGGCCTGCTGCTGCTCGGCAGCTACTGCGCGAACGACATCAGCAGCTCGTACATCGACGTGCTGAGCGTCTCGGGCTCGCGTGACGGGCTCTCGACCCCCGACAAGGTCGACGCGGCCCGGCACCTGTTGCCGTCGACCGCGACGATGACCGAGGTCCAGGGTTCGAACCACGCCGACTTCGGCGCCTACGGGGACCAGCCGGGCGACCGCACGGCGACCATCAGCCGCGAGGCCGCCCGCGAGCAGATCTCCTCGGCGATCGAGGAGTGGGCGCGCGACCTGCCGCCGGCCCCTGGCCTGCGCTGACGGCGCGGTCTGAACACGCGTGCTGGAGCGGTCCTAGACTCGACGAGAGCAACGTCCACGAACCCCGTTCCCTGAAGGGCTGCAGATGACGACGCCGACCCGGCGCACACCCGCGCGACTCGCGGACACGCGAGCGCTCCTGTTCGACCTGGACGGTGTCCTCACCCCCACCGCCGACGTGCACATGCGCGCCTGGAGCCGGCTCTTCACGCCGTACCTCGAAGCGCACGGGGTCGCGCCGTACACAGAGGCCGACTACTTCGCGTACATCGACGGCAAGCCGCGGTACGACGGCGTGCGGTCGCTCCTCGGGTCGCGGGGCATCGACCTGCCGCAGGGCACCCCGGACGACGGCCCGGACGACGACACCGTGTGCGGTCTCGGCAACCGGAAGAACGCCGAGTTCACCGCCGAGCTGGACGAACACGGCGTCGAGCCGTACCCCGGCTCGCTCCGGTTCCTCACCGCCGCGATCGACGCCGGCTTCCACGTCGCGGTCGTCTCGAGCTCCGCGAACGCCGTCTCGGTGCTGCGGACCGCCGGCATCCTCGACCGGTTCACGGTCGTGGTCGACGGGCTCGTCGCCCGTCAGGACGGCCTGGCCGGCAAGCCCGCCCCCGACACCTACCTGGACGCGGCCGGGCGCTTCGGACTGACCGCCGCCGAGTGCGTCGTGGTCGAGGACGCCACCAGTGGTGTCGAAGCCGGCCGGAACGGGGCCTTCGGGCTCGTCGTCGGGGTCGACCGCGGAGCGGGCGCCGACGCGCTGCGTGAACACGGCGCCGACGTCGTCGTGACGGACCTCGCCGAGCTGGTCGCGGACCTTCCCCACGCGACCACCAGTACGACGTAGCCAGCGCGCCGGAGGCGAGCCGCGCCTCCCGGTCGAACCGACGTCCCCACGCCACCCTCCCTTCCCACGGAGCACCATGAACCCCATCACCTCGGACCCGCTCGACCGCGTCCGGTACCCGATCGACGAGTGGGCACTCGTCGAGACCGAGTACACCCCCGACCAGCAGGGCGTCGCCGAGACGAACTTCGCCGTCGGCAACGGGTACCTCGGCCTGCGCGGCAACCTCGACGAGGGCCGCGGCGGTGTGCAGTACGGCACGTACATCAACGGGTTCCACGAGACCTGGCCGATCCGGCACGCCGAAGACGCCTTCGGGTTCGCCAAGACCGGCCAGACGATCATCAACGCGCCCGACGCCAAGGTGATCCGGCTCTACGTCGACGACGAACCCCTCGTGCTGGCCGAGGCGGACATCCTCCACCACACGCGGCGCCTCGAGTTCCGCGGCGGCTACCTGTTCCGCGAGACCGAGTGGTCGACGCCCTCCGGCAAGCGCGTGCTGATCCGGTCCCGCCGCCTGGTGTCGTTCACCGATCGGCACCTCGCCGTCATCGACTACGAGGTCACCGTGCTCGACGCGGACGCCTCGATCCTGCTGTCCAGCCAGATCCTGAACCGCCAGGACGTGCAGGACGAGTACCACGCCGGGATGCGGGCGGCCGCGAACGCCTTCGACCCGCGCAAGGCCGAGGCCTTCACCGACCGGGTGCTCGAACCGAAGCTCAAGCGCAGCACCGGTGCCCGCTCACTGCTCGGGTACCAGGCGTCGAGCTCCGGCATGACCATCTGCGTCGGTGTGGAACACCACCTCGAGACCGAGAACAGCTGGGACGAGTCGTCGTCGATCGACGACGACCTGGCGAAGCACGTCTACCGCGTCCAGGCGCGTGCCGGGCAGCCGATCCGACTCGTCAAGCACGTCGTGTACCACACCTCCCGCGGTGTCCCGGTGCGCGAACTCGCCGACCGCTGCGACCGCACGCTCGACCGGGCGCACGCCGAGAACATCGACGAGACGTTCGAGAAGCAGCGCGTCTGGCTCGACGACTACTGGGCACGCAGCGACGTCGAGATCGCCGGGCAGCCGGAGATCCAGCAGGCCGTCCGGTGGAACCTGTTCATGCTCGCGCAGGCCACGGCCCGCACCGACGGGCACGGCATCGCCGCCAAGGGCGTCACGGGCTCCGGCTACGGCGGGCACTACTTCTGGGACATGGAGATCTACGTCCTGCCGTTCCTGTCGTACACGGCGCCGATCGTCGCCCGGAACGCGCTGCGGTTCCGCTACAACATGCTCGACGCCGCACGCTCGCGGGCACGCGAGCTGAACCAGCGGGGTGCCCTGTTCCCCTGGCGCACGATCAACGGCGAGGAGTCGAGCGCGTACTACGCCGCCGGCACCGCGCAGTACCACATCGACGCCGACATCGCCCATGCCCTGATGCAGTACGTGCGGGCGTCCGGTGACACCGAGTTCCTGAAGCGCGGGGCGATCGACGTGCTCGTCGAGACCGCCCGGCTGTGGGCTGACCTCGGCTTCTGGCGCTCCAACGGCGACAAGAAGTTCCACATCGACGGCGTCACCGGGCCCGACGAGTACACGACCGTCGTCGACGACAACCTCTACACGAACGTCATGGCGCGGGCGAACCTGTGGTTCGCGGTGAACGCGTGCCGCGAACTCGCCGCCGACGACGTCGAAGAGTACGACCGGATGGTGCGCCGCACCGGTCTGCGCCCCGACGAGCTCGTCGAGTGGGAGCACGCCGCCGAGTCGATGGAGATCCCCTTCGACCCGCACCGTGGCATCCACCCGCAGGACGCCCAGTTCCTCGACAAGGAACTCTGGGACCTCGAGAACACCCCCGAGTCCAAGCGTCCGCTGCTGCTCCACTACCACCCGCTGGTCATCTACCGGTTCCAGGTGCTCAAGCAGGCCGACGTCGTGCTCGCGCTGTTCCTGCAGGGGCACGAGTTCACCGCGGCCGAGAAGCGCCGCGACTTCGACTACTACGACGCGCTCACCACGGGCGACTCGACGCTGTCGGCGGTCGTGCAGTCGATCATGGCGGCCGAGGTCGGGTACCACGACCTCGCCGACCAGTACTTCCAGACGGCGCTCTACGTCGACCTGGCCGACCTGCACGGCAACACCTCGGACGGCGTGCACATCGCGTCGACCGGTGGCATCTGGGGTGCGCTCGTCAACGGGTTCGGCGGCATGCGCGACCACGGCGGCCGGATGACGTTCAACCCGCGACTGCCGCGGCACTGGGACTCGTTGACCTACCGTCTGACCGTGCGCGGGTCGCGGGTCCGGGTCGACCTCGGGCAGGACGCCATGACCTTCACGGTCGAGTCCGGCACGGGTTTCACCGCCTGGGTGCACAACCAGCAGTGGGACATCGAGGCCGGCGAGCCGACCGTTGTTCCGTTGCCGCACCAGGGGCCGCGGATGTCCGGGCACGCACCGACCACGAGCGACATCCAGGGCACGCTCCGCGCCGACGGCTCCGTGATCACGGCCTCGATCCCGACGATCTCGCTCCAGCGCGACTTCGACGTGGACGAGACGACCGCGTAGGGCGTCACGCCGGCTGTCGGCAGGGGCCCGCTCGACCCGGTCAGCTCGCGACGAGCTCGACCTTGAAGCGTTCGGCGTCCTCCAGGAAGGCAGCACGGTGGTCTGGACCGCCGGCGTACGGGTGCCGGTCCTCGTAGAGGCGGGTCCAGCCGTGCGCCGGTGCGTCCGTCCACAGCTGCTCGACCTGTCCGGCGTCGCCGGCGTGGAACGCGAGGTGGCTCAGTCCGGGCCGTCGGCGGTCGTGCGCGCCGTCGAGCGGTGCGGCCTCGAGAACGAGGTAGACGTCACCGAGTCGCCAGCTCCGGCCCGCTGGCCACTCCTGGAACGGCGTGTACCCGAGCTCGCCGAGCAGCCAGCCCCACGCCCTGCTCGCCGTGTCGAGGTGGGCGGTGCGGAGCTCGACGTGGTGCAGGGCTCCCCGGGTCACAGGAGCTTCCGGAGCGTGTTCGTGTTGCGCGTCGTGGTCGAGCGCTTGAAGCGTGCTGCTCCGGCCCGCTTCGCGAACGCGGTGTCCGTGCTCGACCCCTTCGGGCACGACCAGTACACGACCCCGTCACCCCGGGCGACCTGCTCGACCGTGGTGTCGAGCGCGAGGTCGGCGAGCAGCGCGTCGAGGGCGTCGTCGTCGGAGCCGAACACCACGTAGTCGTGCCGATCGTCGGCCCGGTCGAACGGGAACCGCTCGACGATGCCTTCGAGGTCGTCGTGCGGGACGAGCACGATCCACGCGTCGTAGCCGAAGCGGTCGCGGAGTGCCTGTTCGATCGTGCCCTTCAGGGTCGGCGCGTCGGCGTCCGTCCCGAACACCACGTTGCCGGATGCGAGCACCGTGCGGACGTCGTCGAAGCCGAGTCCACGGAGCAGTTCCGCGAGCTCGGCGTTCTTGATCGTGATGCCGTTGACGTTCACTCCGCGCAGCAGCGCGATCCACTTCGCCATGCCGGAACCGTAGCGCGGTGGCGGCCGTCTCAGCCGATCAACTACACAAGAAGCATTGCGCAAGAGTTCTTGTGCATCTATCGTCAGAGCATGACCGTGCGCAGACTCGACGACGCCGCCCACATGCGTGCCCTCGCCCACCCGACCCGACTGCGGATCGTCGGGCTCCTGCGCTCCGGTGGACCGCAGACCGCGGCGATGCTCGGCGACGAGATCGACGAGGCACCCGGCACGATCAGCTACCACTGCAAGCGTCTGGCCGACGCGGACTTCATCGAGCCGGCGCCGGAGCTCGGTTCGGACCGGCGGGAACGGTGGTGGCGTGCGACTGCGGACCACACGTCGTGGGACCTCGCCGATGCGTTCGACGACCCGGAACGCATGCTCGCCACGACGGCACTCGACCACACCGTCGCCGATGCGTACGCGGCCGAGTACGGGCGGTTCATCGACCAGGCGCCGGTGCTCGGCCGTGAGTGGGTCGCGGCGTCGACCAGCTCCGACGAGGTGCTGCGACTGACCGCCGAGGAGCTCACCGGCCTCGGCGCCGAACTGCGTGCCGTCGTCGAGCGATGGACGGCCGTGAGTGACGCGCACACGCCGGGTGACGGGTCGGAGCGCGTCATCGCCGTCACGCAGAGCTACCGGATGGGGCGACCGTGAACGCCCGGGCACGGTTGCGTGCGCTGCTCGCGGTCCAGGTCGTCTCGCGGACCGGCAACGTCGTCACGACCGTGGCCGTGCCCTTCGCCGTCCTGGCCCGGGGTGGCTCGGCGACGGACGTCGGGATCGCCGCCTTCGCCGCGACGGTGCCGATCGTCCTCGGCGGCCCCTTCGGCGGGGCGCTCGTCGAGCGGGTCGGGTTCGTCCGTTCGAGTGTGGCGTCGGACCTCGTCAGCGGTGCGACCCTCCTGGCGATGCCCGTCCTCGCCTGGACGGTGGGTCTGCCGTTCTGGGCGCTCCTGGCGCTCGTGTTCGTGAGCGGCCTGTTCGACCTGCCCGGGGAGTCCGCACGTCGGGTCCTGCTCCCGGGGCTCGCACGATCGGCCGGCGTTCCGCTGGAGCGCGCGGTCGGTCACTTCGAGGCGTCCCAGCGACTCTCGGTGCTCATCGGCGCGCCGCTCGGCGGGGTGCTCGTCGCGGCTGCCGGACCGATGGCCGCACTCGTCTGCACCGCGGTGGCGTTCGGTACCGCAGCGCTGCTCGCTGCGGTACTGGTCCGGCCAGCGGGCGACGACGCAGCGGGTGCGAGCGCTGACGCGGCTCCGACCAACGGGTACTGGCGGGACATCGCCGAGGGGTTCCGGTTCTGCGTCCGCGATCCGTTCTTCCGGCTCGTGATCGCCCTCGTGCTGATCACGAACCTGCTCGACGCGGCCCGGTCGACGACGTTGCTCCCGCTCTACGCCGCCGACACACTCGGCGGGGCGCAGGCGCTGGGCTTCGTGACCGGGACCTTCGGCGGTGCGGCGTTCCTCGGGTCGGTGGCCTTCGGGTACGTCGCACACCGCGTCCCCCGTCGGATCACGTTCGTCGTGTGCTTCGTGCTCGCCGGTGGGCCCTCGCTCCTGGTGCCGGCGCTCGGCCTCGGGCTGCCGTGGATGCTCGCTGCCTCGGCGCTGTCGGGCCTCGCCGCCGGCGCGCTCAACCCGATCCTCGGTGCGGTCGAGCTCGAGCGCATCCCGGTGCACATGCGGGCCCGGGTGTTCGGGCTGCTCGGAGCCGGGTCCTGGGCGGGCATCCCGCTCGGCGGACTGCTCGCCGGGTTCGCGGCCGAGGGCGTCGGTGTGCAGGCGACGTTCGGAGCGGTCGTCGTGCTCTACACCGTCGTGACGCTCGCGCCGCTGACGGGTGGCGCCTGGCGTCTCATGGAACGACCGGCTCCGGAGCGGGCGCCGGTCGAGCGCGTGACGACGTAGTCCGCATCCGGGGCGGCGCTCACGTCCACGTCCGCGCGACGCCCCAGCCGCTGCCCTCGGGCACGATGTCGACCACCAGCGTGTCCCCGTCGTCGGCCGTGGCCTGGAAACGCCAGCCGACCGTACGCTCGGGGGCGTGGGTGATGGCGGTCGGCAGCTCGGCCCGCGTCACGGTCAGACGGGTCGGGGTGTCGCTCACCCGCCAACGGCGCCCGCCCCAGACCAGCCGGCTCGGTGCGCCCTCGGACCACCACACCGTGGCGGCCGTCTCCGTGATCATCATCGGGTCTCCTCGTTCGAACGTGTGTTCGAATGCTAGGTCGCAATCGGACGGCGAGCAACTGCGGGTTGTGTTCAGAACGCGTTCTGAATACGCTGGATCTATGACCCTGACCGCCCCTCCTCGCTCGCGTCGTGCCGTCCAGTCGTCCGACCTCTCCCGCCATTCGAGAGAAGTGTTCGCCGCGGCTGAAGAAGAGCCGCTCGAAGTCACGCGGCGCGATGGAAAAGCGCTCGTGCTCACCACGAAGGAACGCTCGGACGACGACGACGCGGTCCTCGAGATCGCTGCGCAGCTGATCGCTGCAGTGACCGTCAACGAGGGGCTGCCGCTCCACGATCGACTCGCCATCCCCTACCCGTGGATCAAGCTCCTGAGTCGAGACGACCAGCAGCGATTCGCACGTGAGATCGTCGACGTGGCTCGTGGATCGTTCTCGCTCAGGCAGCCGCGGGCCTTGCTCGTCGAGATGCAGGCGTGGCGCAGCAGTGCCGAGGCGATCGCGGCGGGCTGGAGCACCGGCGAACCCGAACTCCTCGAGCACCCGATCGTCCTCGACGCACCGTGAAGCCGTGGTCAGTCGCGGCACCGGTGTCCCCCGTCCGGTACGGACGACGAGTTCACGGTCGTCCTGGCTACGCGCTCGGCAGAACACGGCTGGCGAGACGTCCTGGCGACACAGCGGAACGCCGTCGTGTCAGCCTGGGAGCGGTTGACCAGCGATCCCTTGTCCGAAGACCTGGCCTGCCATGCGCTCCGCGGTGCGCTCGGCGTCGTCCGGCACTCGGGTCGCGAATGGACACGTCGGCAGCTCGAACTGAAGCGGGGCGCGCGGATCTGGTTCACGGTGGACGAGGCGGATCGAGTCGTCTGCATCACAGACGTCCACACGCGCCATCCCAACCAAACGAAGTGACTGCGCCTGACCTCGGATGCCCTCGTGTAGACGGGGAGCATGACGAACGACGATCAGGGCCCCGACGCACAGCACCAGGCCCCCGCGGGGGTCTCCGACGCCACGGTGGAGGCTCTCGGCACACTGTCGGCCGCGGTCGAGGTCATCGAGCACGCCCGCGGCCTGCTCTACGGCTTCCACCGCCTGACGGGAACCGCCGACCTGAACCTCGGCGAAGCCGTCGAGCAGCTCCGGAAGGCCGGCCACACCGAACTCGCCGACCGCATCGACACCGAGCTCGTGGGCCGCAACGTCATCGCCGGCCGCTGGACGTTCCAGGTCGTCGAGGACTACGACGACGGGTACTACGCGCTCGCGAAGGAGCTGGAGCGCACTGCGCGGGACGAGCTCGTGCAGGGGCGCCGCCACCTGTTCGAGGCGGGCATGAAGGAGGACCGGCGGTCCGGCGGTCGACGCCACCACGAGGCGACGCCGGGCGACCTGCCGGACTGACACCGCGCCTCCCGGCCGGCCGGCCCGAACGCGAAAGCGACAGTTCTCCGCGGATGTTTCGCGGACAACTGTCGCTTTCGTGGACCACCCTCGGACGGCCCCACAGGAACTGTCGCTCTTGCAGACCAGCCCCGGCCCGGCCCGGCCCGGCCCGGCCCGGCCGGCCCCGGGCCGGCGCCCCGGCCTCAGCCGACGCCGAGCAGCGCCTCGAGCGGCCCTCGTGCGAAGTACAGCAGGAAGCCCGCGGCGACGACGTAGAGCAGCCACGACACCTCGCGACCCCGGCCGGACAGCAGCTTGATGAGGACCCAGCTGATGAAGCCGACGCCGATGCCGTTCGCGATCGAGTAGGTGAGCGGCATGACGACGATCGTCAGGAACGCGGGCAGGGCCGACCCGAAGTCCGTCCAGGAGATGTCCGCCACCTGCGCCACCATCAGGGCGCCGACGACGACGAGTCCGGCGGCGGCGACCTCGAGCGGGACGACCTGCGTGAGCGGGGTGAGGAACATCGACGCCAGGAACAGCAGGCCGGTGACGACCGACGCCATGCCGGTGCGCGCGCCTTCGCCGATGCCGGCGGCGGAGTCGATGAAGACGGTGTTCGACGACACCGAGGCGCCACCGCCGGCGATCGCGCCGACGCCCTCGACGACGAGCGCCGACTTCAGGCGGGGGAACGTGCCGTCGGGCTTCGCGACGCCGGCGGCCTTCGCCAGGCCGGTCATGGTGCCCATCGCGTCGAAGAAGTTCGTGAACACGAGGGTGAAGACGAGCATCGACGCGGCCAACGGCCCGATGCGGCTGAATGCACCGAACAGGTCAGCGTGGCCGACGAGCGACAGGTCGGGGAACGCGAAGAGCGCACTCGGCAGGCCGGGGGCGTTGAGGTTCCAGCCGGTCTTCGAGTCGACCGAGGTCGGCACCTGGAAGATCGCCTGCAGGATGATCGCGATGATCGTCGTGGCGACGATCCCGATGAGCAGGGCGCCCTTGACCTTGCGGGCCATGAGCGTGCCGATGATGACCAGGCCGATCAGGAACACGATGGTCGGCAGGGCGCCGACGGAGCCGTCCTCACCGAGCTGCAGGGGCGGCGACGCGAGCCCGGACGAGCGCACGAAGCCCGAGTCGACGAGGCCGATGAAGGCGATGAACAGGCCGATGCCGACGGTGATCGCTGCCTTCAGCTGTGCCGGGACGGCGGTGAAGATCATCGTCCGGATCCCCGTCAACGCCAGGACCACGATGATCACGCCGTTGATGACGACGAGTCCCATCGCCTCGGCCCAGGTGACCTGCTGCACGACGCTGACGGCCAGGAACGAGTTGATCCCGAGGCCCGCGGCGATGCCGAACGGCAGGTTCGCGATGACGCCCATGGCGATGGTCATCAGGCCGGCGACGAGGCCGGTCGCGGCGGCGACCTGCGCGTTCTCGAGCCAGCCGCCGGAGACGTCCTTGGCGGCCTGGTCGGCGCTGAAACCACCGAGGATCAGCGGGTTGAGGATGACGATGTACGCCATCGTCACGAACGAGACGAGTCCGCCTCGCACCTCGCGCGGGATCGTGGATCCGCGCTTCGTGATGGAGAAGTATCGATCGAGGCCGGTCGCGAAGCGGTTCCGGGGTGGGGTGTCGGTCTTCGTGGCGCTCACCGAGCAAGTTTAAAGCCTGCTGGGTTTCCGGCATGTCACAGGATCCTCACAGGGCGCGCAGGGTGCGCCGATGTCCGACCGGGAGGCCCGACCCGCGTGATCGGGGGACGTCACGCCGTGCGCCGGCTCGCGTTCTCCGGCCATGGCTGGTGTTGGATGGACCGGTGAAGTCACGCATGGACCGTGCCCGCGTCGAGGCCGCGGTGCGCGAACTCCTGCTCGGCATCGGCGAGGATCCCGACCGCCCCGAACTCGAACGCACACCCGCTCGGGTCGCCGACTCGTACGCCGAGTTCTTCGCCGGCATCGGCACGGACGCCGTGGCCATCGCCCGCGACGGCACGGTGCACGCCGAGGACGGTGAACGCGGCCGACTCGTCATCGTCCGCGACGTGAAGTTCCGGTCCGTCTGCGAGCACCACCTGCTGCCGTTCCTCGGGGTCGCGCACCTGGCCTACGCGCCGGGTGACCGTCTGATCGGGCTCGGAACGCTCTCGCGTGTGCTCGACGCCGTGGCCTCGCGTCCGCAGCTGCAGGAACGGCTGGGCGAGCAGGTCGCCGCGACGATCGCCGAGGGGCTCGGTGCCGAGGGGGTCCTCGTGGTCCTCGACGCGCAGCACCAGTGCGTGACGACCCGTGGGGAGCGCCAGACCGGCTCGACGACCGTCACCGTCGCGGCGAACGGCTCGCTGGCCGACGCCGCGGGCCGGGCGGAGGCGATCGCGCTCATCGGTGCGGGGCGTGTGCCCGACCCCGAGGCGGACGCGTGACGACTGAGGGGGCCGCCACGGGCCTCCAGGCAGGATCGACCGCACCCGGCTGGGTCGTGCCGGACCTGCGGCAGCCGGTCCGTACGATCGGACGCAGAACGTTCGACTTCGACCACCGCATCGCCGTGATGGCGATCGTGAACCGCACGCCCGACTCGTTCCACGACCGCGGTGCCACCTTCGAGCTCGACCGCGCCGTCGCCGCCGCCGTCCGGGCTGCCGAACAGGGCGCCGACTGGGTCGACATCGGCGGCGTGAAGTTCGCTCCGGGGCCGGAACTGCCCGCTGCGGACGAGGTCGACCGCGTCGTGCCCGTCGTCGAGCAGCTCGCCCAGGAGTCCGACGTCACCATCAGCGTCGACACGTTCCGCCCCGAGGTCGCCGCGGCGGCGATCGCAGCTGGCGCGAGCGTGGTCAACGACACCACCGGCCTGTCCGATCCCCGGATGGCGACCGTCGTCGCGGACTCCGAGGCGACGATCGTCATCACGCACTCGCTCGCCGAACCCCGACGGCCCCTCGCAGCGCCGCCGCAGTACGACGACGTCACCGCGTCCGTCGTCGGGTTCCTGCGGGAGCGCGTCGACCGGGCGCTCGCCGCGGGGATCCCGGAGTCGCGGATCGTCGTCGACCCGGGCCACGACCTCAACAAGAACACCGTGCACACGCTCGAGGTGACCCGGCGCCTGCCCGAGGTCGTGGCGCTCGGCTACCCGGTGCTCGCGGCGGTGTCGAACAAGGACTTCGTGGGGGAGTCGCTCGGACGCCCGCGCGGCGAACGCCTGGCGGGGTCGCTCGCCGTCGCGACCGTGAGCGCGATGCTCGGGGCGCGGATCGTCCGGATGCACGACGTCGCCGAGAGCGTCGACGCGATGCGCATGGTCGAGGCGACCCTCGGCTGGCGCGCCCCGGTGGAAGCACGGCACAACACGTGAACCTCCTGCCCCCGTCGATCGCGGACCTGTCCGACGACGACCTCATCGACCTGTACACGGCGGGTGCCTCGGCGCCGTGGCTGCGGGTGAACTTCGTGGCGACGCTCGACGGGTCCGCCTCGGCCGCCGGGGTCTCGGGGTCGCTCGGCGGCCCGGACGACCTGCGCGTGTTCGACCTGCTCCGCCGGGTGGCCGACGTCGTGCTCGTCGCCGCGGGCACCGTGCGCGACGAGGGCTACGGGCCGATGGTCCTGCACGACGCCGACGTGGCCTGGCGCCGGGCGCACGGCCTGCCCGACCACCCGGTGTTCGCGATCGTGTCGCGGTCACTGTCACTGGACGCCGGATCCCGGGTGTTCACCGAGGCCCCGGTCCGGGCGGTCGTCCTGACCTCCGCGGCTGCGGCGACGTCGGACGCCGGGGTCGCGCTGTCGTCCGTCGCCGACGTCGTGCCCTGCAGTACCGACACCGACCCCGACTCGGTCGACGTGTCGCTCGTCCGCGACGCACTGGTGGCGCGGGGGTTCGGCACGATCCACTGCGAGGGCGGGCCGTCGTTCCTCGGGTCGCTCATCGCCGCGGACGCCGTCGACGAGCTGACCCTGACGATCGACCCGTCGCTCGAGGGCGGCACCGGGCCCCGGATCGCCCGCGGCAGCTCACCGGAGCTGCGACGGATGCGGCCCGCGCACGTGCTCCGCGGTGCGGGTGACGTGCTGCTGACCCGGTACGTCCGGGCGGAGCCGTCCGCCCGAGTCCCGGTGCCGGCCGACCGCGTCGGCTAGGGTCGGGCGCGTGATCGACATCGTGGCGTCCGGGGTCCTCTTCGACATGGACGGGACGCTCGTCGACTCGACCGCGGTGGTCGAGGCCACCTGGACGCGGTTCGGTCAGGACCGCGGCATCGACCCGGCCGAGATCCTCGCCTTCTCGCACGGCCGTCAGGCGATCAGCACGATCGAGCACTTCCTGCCCGAACTGGACCGCGACGAACAGCTCCGCATCGCCGCTGCGCTGGTCGCCGAGGAGAGCGCGAGCAGCGAGGGCATCTTCGAGATCCCGGGCGCCGCAGCCTTCGTCGACCGGCTCCTCGACGCAGGCGTGCCGGTGGCGCTCGTGACCAGTGCACCGCGCGACCTGGCCGCCGGCCGGATGGCGGCAGCGGGCCTGACCATGCCGACGGCGTTCGTGCCGTCCGAGGACGTCGAGCACGGCAAGCCCCACCCCGACGGGTACCTGCGCGGTGCCGCGCTGCTCGGTGTCGAGGCCACCGACTGCGTGGCGTTCGAGGACGCCCCCGCCGGCCTCGAGTCGGCCATCGCCTCCGGAGCGACCACGGTCGTCGTCGGCCCGCACGAGTCGGACGTCACGGCCGGGCTCTACCGGGTGTCGGGGTACGAGGGCATCACCGTCGAGCCCGAAGGGTCCGCTTTCCGCATCCGCGGCTGAGGACCCGCTGCGTCCTGCGGGCACGCCCAGCGCTCCCCGACGACCCTCGGGTGTGCGGCCGGAACAACCGGGCCGCACGTGCGGCCGGAATCACCGGGCCGCGGAAGGAGCGACCATGGCAACCCTGGACGGCAAGAAGGTCCTCGTCATCGCGACGAACTACGGCGTGGAGCAGGACGAGATCGTCGTGCCCGTCGACCAGCTCCGCGAGCGCGGCGCGACGGTGACCGTGGCGGCGCAGGACTCCGGTTCGATCGCGACCCTGGTCGGCGACAAGGACCCCGGCAAGTCCCTCGACCCCGACACCACCATCGCCGGTGTCAACGTGACCGGGTACGACGCGCTCGTGGTCCCCGGTGGCACCATCAACGCCGACACCCTGCGACAGGACAACTCGGCGGTCTCCCTGGTGACGGCCTTCGTCGAGGCGAACGAGCCCGTCGCGGCGATCTGCCACGGCCCGTGGACCCTCATCGAGGCCGGTGTGCTGCGCGGACGGACGATCACTTCGTTCCCGTCGCTGCAGACCGACGTCCGGAACGCCGGCGCCGAGTGGGTCGACCAGGAGGTCCAGGTCGACGGCGGCATCATCACCTCGCGGAACCCCGACGACCTGCCGGCCTTCGTCGACGCGATCGAGAGCGCGCTGACAGCGTGAGCACGGTGCGCTGCCGCTGACGGCCCTGCCGCTGACGGCACCGCCGTCAGCCCGGCGCGACGGGGCGGGTCGTCCGGAGCACCGCGGGTCCGAGGGTGAGCACGCCGTCGGACTCGGGGTCGCACCGCACCCCGCCCCGTCCACGCATCGCCCGGAACGCACCCGGCGCCACCTCGTGGTCCATCCAGGCGCACGGGTTCGCCGGCCGGTACCCGCGGAACAGCACGGCACCGCTGCCGGGGCTCTGGAGCGAGAACGGCTCGCCCCGGAGTGACTCGACGTCGGCGCCTCGCAGGAACACGTTCCGCCGGGTCGCCACGGGGTCGACCGGCACGCCGAGTGATCGTCCGACCTCCTCGAGGCCCTCGAGCCCGATGACCGTGACCGAGGCGTGCACGTGCGCCCGCGCCGCGAAGTAGCGGTCGCCGACGATGCCGAGTCCCGCGCGCAGTTCGATGCGGTCGCGCAGCTCGTCGGGGTCGTCCGATCGGACCGGCAGGGCACCGTCGGCCGGCCTGCCCTCGTAACGGTGGCGGCGCGACACGAGCAGCAGCGCGACCTCGACGTCGGTCCGGAACGGCAGGTCGACGGAGTCGGCGAGCTCGTCGGAGCCGACCCGGTGGTCAGACCCGGCCACGTCGTCTCCGGAGGTCACCCGCCCAACGCTAGCCGGGCCTCCCGGTCGACGCCGTGCCCTCGTCGGCACTGCGCCGAGGTTCCACAACACGCCGTCGGTGTGGCGCCGAGGTTCCACGGGCGAGCACACCGAGCGCCGACATGCCGAGATCTCGGAACCTCGGAACCTCGGGCCGCCCGCCACCCGCACCACGCGACGTGCCGCGGCGTCCGATTTCCGCCAGTCGCGGTCGGTGGTGCGTGTCAGGCTGGGCCCGTGACCATCCCCGGAACCGACCAGCTGCATGCCGAGCGCTACCGCGTCGTCGCCTCGCGCGACGCACGCTTCGACGGCCAGTTCGTCACCGCCGTGCACTCCACGGGCATCTACTGCCGACCGAGCTGCCCGGCACGCACGCCCCGCGAGACCGGCGTCACCTTCTACCGCACGAGTGCAGCAGCGCACCTGGCCGGCTTCCGTGCCTGCAAGCGCTGCCTGCCCGAAGCGACCCCCGGCAGCCCCGAGTGGGACCTGCGCGAGGACGTCGCCGGTCGCGCCATGCGCCTCGTCCTCGACGGCGTCGTCGAGCGCGACGGTGTCCCGGGCCTCGCCGCACGGGTCGGCTACTCCGAACGCCAGCTCAACCGCATCATGACGGCCGAGCTCGGTGCCGGCCCGAAGGCACTCAGCCGCGCACACCGCGCCCAGACGGCACGCACCCTGCTGACGTCGTCAGACCTGCCCATCGCGGACGTCGCCTTCGCCGCCGGGTTCGCGAGCGTCCGCCAGTTCAACGAGACCGTCCGCGAGGTCTTCGCCGTCACCCCGTCCGAGCTGCGCGCCCGGCGGACGCTCCGGCCCGGGTCCGACGGCGCACTGCACGTGCACGTGCCCGCGCGGCCGCCGTTCGACGCGCAGGGGCTCCTCGACTGGCACGCGCTGCACGCCCTGCCGGGCCTGGAGCAGGTGGACACCGACGAATCCGGTCGGGTCACCTCGTACGGGCGGCTGCTCGACCTGCCGGGAGGCCCGGGCTGGTTCAGCGCGTCGGCCGCGGTCGCGGGGACGGCCGGTTCCACGGCCGCCGGTCGCGGTACCGGGATCGACCTGCGGGTGCGCGTCACCGACCTGTCCGACCTGCCGACGCTCGTCGCCCGCGTCCGGTCGTACTTCGACCTCGATGCCGACCCGGTCGCCGTCGACGCGGTGCTCGGCTCCGTGCCCGAGCTGGCCGCGGCCGTGCGGCGGGTCCCCGGCCTGCGGCTGCCCGGTGCCGTCGACGCGCACGAGATCGTGTTCCGCACCCTCATCGGGCAGCAGGTCTCCGTCGCCGCGGCCCGGACGGCCCAGACGCGGCTCGTGGCGGCGCTCGGTGCCGCCGTGCCGTCGGCGATCCTGCCGGAGGGCCTGCTGTTCCCGTCCGCCGAGGTCATCGCCGCCCGCGGCCACGAGGTGCTGCGCGGTCCGGCCGCCCGCGTCGACACGATCCTGCGGGTCGCCGCGGCGCTCGCCGACGGGTCGCTCGTCATCGACGGCGGACAGTCCCTCGACGAACTGCGCGAGCGGCTGCTGGCGGTGAAGGGCATCGGGCCGTGGACCGCCGACTACGTGGCGCTCCGGGTCCGGCACCACCCCGACGTGTTCCTCCACAGCGACCTCGCGGTACGCAACGGTGCACAGGAACTCGGACTGCCCGGTACGGCGCGCGAGCTCTCCCTATGGTCGGAGCAGGTGGCGCCCTGGCGGAGCTACCTGACGATGCACTGCTGGCGACCGATCATCGACCGCGCGATCGCGACGGCCGCCGGTGCGCGGGTGCACGGCACCGGCCGTGCGCGGCACGCAGACAACGACCCTCGGAAGGACGAACGATGACCGACGCAACCATCCAGACCCTGGACACCCCGGACGGGGCCTTCACCGTGCTCGAGGACGCCGAGGGCCGCGTCCTCGCCTCGGGCTGGACCGACTCCGTCGACCGGATCCTCGGGCGGCTCGCCGACCGGTACCGGCCCAGTCGCATCGTCGACGGCACGGTCGCCGCTGCCGACGCCGTGGACGCCTTCTACTCGGGCGAGGTCGAGCACGCCATGCAGGTGCCGGTGCGGCAGTTCGGCACCGACCTGTTCACCGAGGGGTGGCGGCAGCTCCGCCGCATCCCCGCCGGCGGCACCCTGACCTACACCGAGTTCGCGGGGGCGATGGGTCGCCCGGACGCCGTGCGGGCCGCCGCCAGCGTGTGCGCACGGAACGCTCCCGCACTGTTCGTGCCGTGCCACCGGGTGCTGCGGTCGGACGGCACGCTCGGGGGCTTCGCATGGGGGCTCGACGTCAAGCGATCGTTGCTCGAACGAGAGTCGGTCGGCACCACGGCGCTCGTCTGAGTTGTACAAAACGCTCTAGAATGTACAGGTGAGCGAAGTGTCGATCTCCGAAGCACGTGGCCGCCTGGCGTCGATCATCGACGACGCCCGGCACGAACCCGTCTACCTGACCCGGCGCAACAAGCGCGTCGCGGCGGTGGTGGACGCGGATGTCCTGGACCGCCTGCTCGAGGCGGCCGAGGACCTCGACGACCTGGTCGCGTACGACGCTGCCATCGCGGAGAACAAGCGCATCGGCGGCGAGAACGTGCAGTGGGACGATCTCAAGCGCGAACTCGGACTCGGATGACCTGGTCGGTCGAGGTCATCCCGTCCGCGCAACGTGTCATCCGCAAGCTCCCGCCCGACGGTCGTCGGCGGATCGAGGGACTCCTCGCGATCCTCGCCGACCACCCGCGGCCCCCGGCAGCTCGGAAGCTCGTGAACCGACCCGGTTGGCGGGTGCGATCAGGTGACTACCGTCTGATCTACGAGATCGACGACGGCCGACTCATCGTGATCGTCGTCGATGCCGGCCACCGCCGAGCGATCTACCGCGACCGCTGAGCGGAGCCGGCCCGGATCGGTCGTCTCCCCCTGGTTGCGGGTGGTGACGTGGGAGCGCTCCGATGCCATGCTTCGAGGACCGACCCGCCCGGTCCCTCCCGAGGACCCGACGCAGCGCCGTCGAACCACCCTCGGAAGGCCCCCAATGGACCAGCACGTCGACCGCACGGTCGTCTCCGCCGACGGCACGGTGATCGCCGTGTCCGACGCGGGGACCGGTCCGGCGCTCGTCGTGGTCGGTGGCGCCTTCGACCACCACGGCACCCCCACCGTCGAGCACCTGACCGGCGGCCTGCAGGACCGCTACCGGGTCATCACGTACGACCGGCGGGGCCGCGGTGCGAGCGGCGACACCACCCCGTGGACGATCGAACGCGAGGTCGAGGACCTCGCGGCCGTCGTCGCGAGTGTGGACGGACCCGTCGCCGCGCTCGGCCTCTGCGTCGGCGCGGGGGTGGTCCTCCGGGGCCTCGCCGCCGGCGTCCCGCTCGGGGCCGCCGTGCTGTGGGAGCCGCCGTACCGAGCGACGGTCGACCCGCACGCCGACGACGTCGTCTTCGCGGACCTGCTCGACGAACACGTCGCCGCCGGCCGTCGCGCCCAAGCGGTCCGGGCGTTCCTCGCGCACGTCCTGGGGGTGCCGATGGGGCAGATCTCGGCGCTGCGGCTGAAGGGTGCGCTCTGGCGGTCACTCGTCGTCGACGCCCACGTGCTCAGCCGCGACGTGCGGGTGCTCAACGGCCTGGCGATCCCGGAGCGGGTGGCAGCAGCGGTCGGCGTCCCGGTGCTCGTCGCCGCGGGCAGCGACGGCCACGAGTGGATGCGGCAGGCGGCCCGAGCGGTCGTCGAGGCCGTGCCGGGCTCGGGCTACGTCGAGGTCCCCGGGCAGGGTCACGTGCCCGAACCGGCCGCGATCGGCGCCGTGCTCGACGGGTTCCTGGTCCGGGTCGTCTCACCGAGCAGCTGACTGCGAGAGGATGGCGTGGTGAACCCAGCTCGTGCTGGGGAGTTCAGCACTCCTGCGAAGATGGTGCCGTGAACGCACCTCGTCTCGGACTCCTGCTCGACGTCGACGGGCCCATCGCCAGCCCCGTCTCCCGCACCATCGCGATCCCGAGCATCATCGAGGACCTCGTCGCCCTCGCCGCCGAGGGCATCCCCGTCGTCTTCAACACCGGCCGGAGCGACGCCTTCATCCGGAGCGAGGTGGTCGGTCCGTTGCTCGCCGGTGGTCTCGCCGAGGGTGGCCGCGTGCACGCCGTCTGCGAGAAGGGCGCCGTCTGGTGCTCGATCGGCCCGCAGTACGAGGGCGGGATGAGCGAGCTCACCGTCGCCGACGACCTGGCGCTCCCGCGCGACTACGCCGACGAGATGCGCGAGCTCGTCCGCACCGAGTACGCCGACCTGGTGTTCTTCGACGAGACGAAGCGCGCCATGGTGTCGATCGAGCAGCGGGTGGAGGTGCCGAACGCCACGTACCTGGCCCGGCAGCCCGAGTTCGACGCGAAGGCGATGGCGGCCCTCGAGCGTCGCGGCCTGGGCGTGCGCCGTCTCGACGACGTCCGACCCGACGCCGACGGCGCCGTGCAGTGGCGGATCGACCCGACGATCATCTCGACCGACGTCGAGTCCGACCGCAGCGGCAAGGACATGGGCGCCGAGCGGTCGCTCGAGCTCCTGGCGCAGGACGGCGAGCTGCCGACGGCCTGGCGCACGATGGGTGACTCGCGCAGCGACTACGCGATGGCGGACTGGCTGCACGCGAACGGTCACGAGGTCGCGCACGTCGACGTCCGTCCCTCGGACGGCGTGCCGGCGACGCCGTACCCGGTGCTCACCGCACCCGACGGGGTGATCCACGACGAGGCCGGAGCGCGGTTCCTGGCGGACTGGCGCCGATCCGCCTGAGCCGAGCCGGGCCTCCCGGTCGACCCGCCCTGCCCACGGAACCTGGTTCCGGACACTGCACCGCGCCGTTCCCTGGTTCCGCGTCCGGAACCTGGTTCCCATGCGCCCAGTGGCTCCGCTGTTTGCGTGTCGGGGTGGTACACCAGTAATGTCACGGGGTCCGCCGCCCAGTCGATGACGGGATCCACCCCATGGCAACGAAGCTCCGCATCAAGTCGATCGAGGCCTCACTGGCCGACTCCGAGGAGCAGGGCCGGTCCCTGAAACGCTCCCTGAAGACGTTCGACATCGCCGCGATGGGCATCGCGGTCGCCGTCGGCGCCGGCATCTTCTCGGTCGGCGCGAACGCCGCCGCGAACTTCGCCGGGCCCGGCGTCATCATCTCGTTCCTGCTCGCCGCGGTCACGTGTGGCCTGGCGATCATGTGCTACGCCGAGTTCGCCTCGACGATTCCCGTCGCCGGCTCCGCGTACACGTTCACGTACGCCACGATGGGCGAGCTGCTCGCCTGGATCGTCGGCTGGGACCTCATCCTCGAGACCCTCACCGCGAGCGCCGTCATCGCGAAGTACTGGGGCATCTACCTCAGCACCGCGTTCGACGTGTTCGGTGTGACCCTGCCGAGCACGATCCAGCTCGGCCCGATCCCGTTCACCTGGGGCCCGGTCCTGATCGTCGGCATCTTCACGGTGCTGCTCGCCTTCGGCACCCGCCTGTCGTCGCGGGTCTCGGCGGTCATCACGATCATCAAGGTCGCCATCGTGGTGTTCGTCATCGTCGCCGGCGCGTTCTTCGTCAAGGCCGCGAACTTCACCCCGTTCATCCCGCCGTCGGAGCCCGCCAAGGGCGCGGAGGGCAGCGTCTGGACCCAGTCGCTCGTGTCGTGGTTCACCGGTTCCGAGCCCGCGCAGTACGGCGTCTTCGGGCTGCTCGCCGCGGCGTCGCTCGTGTTCTTCGCGTTCATCGGGTTCGACGTCGTCGCGACCAGCGCGGAGGAGACCGAGAACCCGCAGAAGACGCTGCCCCGCGGCATCTTCATCGGCCTGGGCATCGTGACGCTGCTCTACGTCGGCGTCAGCATCGTCATCACCGGCATGGTCTCCTACCAGCGCCTGGCGCAGGAGGACGCACCGTCCCTGGCCTCGGCCTTCGACATCGTCGGGTTGCCGTGGGCTGCCGGCATCATCGCCATCGGCTCCCTGATCGGTCTGACGACCGTCGTCATGGTGCTGCTGCTCGGTCTGTCCCGCATCGTCTTCGCGATGAGCCGCGACGGTCTGCTGCCGCGCTGGTTCTCGAAGACGAACCCGAAGACGCAGACGCCGGTGCGCGTGCAGGTCGTCGCGGGGGTCGTCGTCGCGCTGCTCGCCGGGTTCACGGCGGTCGACAAGCTCGAGGGCATGATCAACATCGGCACGCTGTCGGCCTTCGTGCTGGTGTCGATCGGCATCATCGTGCTCCGCAAGTCGCGCCCGGACGCCCCGCGCTCGTTCCGGGTGCCGTGGTCGCCGGTGATCCCGATCCTGTCGGCGGTGCTGTGCTTCTGGCTGATGCTGAACCTCGAGGTCGAGACCTGGCTGCGGTTCGTCGTCTGGCTCGTCATCGGCTTCGCCATCTACTTCGGGTACAGCCGCCGCAACAGCCGGGTCGGCAAGGGCCAGCAGTAGCGGGCTCCGGCCTCCTACGCGCCGACGACCAGCAGGACGCCGAAGCCCAGCATCACGACGGCGACCAGGCCGTCGAACACCCGCCACGTCAGGGGCTTCGCGAACAGCGGCCGGAGCAGTCGCCCGCCGAACCCGAGCGCGCCGAACCACAGGCAGCTCGCCGCGACGGCGCCGACGGTCCACAGCCAGCGGTCGTCCGGGCCCTGCTGGTTCGCGACGGACCCGAGGAACACCAGCGTGTCCAGGTACACGTGCGGGTTCGCCCACGTGAAGACGAGCATGGTCACCACCGCCGTGCGCATGGTCACCGCCTGGCCGGGAGGCGCGGTGCGCGTCCGCCCCGCCACCACCGTCCCCGGGCGCTCGGGTTCACTGCCCGCGGCCGGCTCCGGCACGCCGTCGTCCGCCGCCTGGTCGGCGACGCGAGTCGCGATGGTCACGTCGTCCGCCGCCGCCTCGTCGGCCACGCGCATGGCGTCGCTCGACGGCCGCAGTGCCCGTCGCGCGGCGAGCACGCCGTAGGTCACGAGGAACGCGGCCCCGACGAACCGCACGACGACGAGCGCCACCGGGAACCGCTCGACCACGGCCCCGACGCCGAGCACCCCGGCGACGATGAGCACGGCGTCCGACACCGCGCACACGACGACCGCCGCCGTCACCACCCGCAGCCCCGAGCTGACCGCCAACCGGAGCAGGTAGGTGTTCTGCACACCGATCGCGACGATCAGGGCGAGTCCGGTGCCGAGGCCGGCGAGCAGGGGGAGGAGTGCGGTCACGTCCACGACGCTAGGGGCGCCCTCGTCTGTAGACCAGCTCACGTTCCTACAGCGCCGTAAGCTGCACTGCATGGTCCGGTTCCAGCGCGAGCACCTCGAGACCCTGTTGGCCGCCGTCGACCACGGCACCCTCGACGCGGCCGCCCGAGCCCTGGCGATCACCCCGTCGGCGGTCTCGCAGCGGATCAAGTCGATGGAGCAGCAGGTCGGCCGGGTCCTGCTGCAGCGGACGACCCCGGTCACCCCGACGGCCGACGGCGCCGTCGTGCTCCGGCATGCACGCCAGGTGCGGTTGCTCGACGACGAGACCGCCCGCGCACTCGGCGAGGCCGATGCCGACGGATCGGGGTCCGCGGTGCCGTCGATCCCGCTCGCCGTCAACGCCGACTCGCTCGGCACCTGGTTCCTCGACGCGCTCGCACTCGTCCGTGTCGACACCGAGGTGGTCTTCGACCTGCACCGCGAGGACCAGGACCGCACCGCCGAGCTGCTGCGCGCCGGCACGGTGATGGGTGCCGTGACGGCCGAGGCGGACCCCGTGCAGGGCTGCTCGTCGGTACCGCTCGGCATCGACCGGTACCGGGCGGTGGCATCGCCGGCGTTCGTCGACCGCTACCTGTCCGACGCCGACACCGAGCGGCGGATGCTGAGCCGCCTCGACCTGGTGCCGCTCGTCGACTACGACCGTGACGACGACCTGCAGCAGGGCTACCTCCGTCGGGTGCTCGGCCACGCGCCCTCCGGTCCACGCCACTTCGTCCCGACCTCGGCCGACTTCGCACGGGCGGTCTCGCTCGGCTTCGGGTGGGGGATGCTGCCCGAGGCGCAGTGCCTCGATGCCCTGGCGCGGGGCGAGCTGCTCGAGCTCACCCCGACGCGCCGAGCCGACGTCGCCCTGTGGTGGCAGCGGTGGAACCTGGCGTCACCCTTGCTCGAGCGGGTCACGGACGCGGTGCGGTCGACCGCCGCCGAGCGCCTGCACCCCGTCACCCGGTGAGCAGGCACGTGCCGGTGCTCGTCGCTGCGCCCGCGGTTCAGGTCTGGCAGCGCGGGCACCAGTAGGTGTCCCGCAGGGTGAGCTCCGAGTCGCCGAGGTCTCCTCGCCGGATCCGGGTGCCGCACCGCAGGCACGGCTTGCCCGCGCGTCCGTAGACCCAGAACCGACGCCCCGGGCGGTCGATCCCCGTCGTCACCCGGTGGCTGCGGTCGCGGTTCGCCAGGATGAGCCGGCTCGCCAGGGAGATCGTCCGGCCGGCGTCGTGCACCTCGGCCACCGGGCGGGTCGGCAGGACTCCGCGCAGGAAGCAGAGCTCGTTGCGGTAGACGTTGCCGAGGCCGGCGAGCACGCGCTGGTCGAGCAGCGCCAGCCCGACCGGGCGTGCAGGATCCCGCGTCAGGTTCTCGAGCGCCAGGTCGGCGTCCCAGTCGGGCCCGAGCAGGTCCGGGCCGAGGTGCCCGACGACCTCGGACTCCTGGTCGCGGGGGACCACCTCGAGCACCCCGAGCGTGAACCCGACGGTCGAGACGTCCTCGGTGTCGAGGATCGCGCGTGCCTGGTGCGCCGGGCGTCGCCAGCGCTCGCCGGGGGCGTAGACGTCCCACCGCCCCTCCATCTTCAGGTGGGAGTGCACGGTCAGGTCCCCGATCCGGTGCAGCAGGTGCTTGCCACGGGGCACGACCTCGTCGACGGTGCGGCCGACCAGGTCGACGGTCGCGAACGCGGGCACCCGGAAGTCGCTCCGGGTCAGGACCTTGCCCGCGAGCGCCGTGTGCAGCCGGTTGGCTGCCCGGTAGACGGTGTCGCCCTCAGGCACGGAGCCGGAGTCCCTGCGGGGTGGCGGTGAACCCGGCGTCGCCCAGCGCGGTGCCGAGCGGGGTACCGAGCACGAACTCGCCGTCGACGCGCTCGACCGCGAGCTTCCGCAGTCCGGTGCGCACGATGCCGGCGATGGACGCGGCTGCGACGGCCAGGTCGGCGGGGTCGTCGGTGAAGGTCAGCACCGACTTACCGCCCCGCTCGACGTACACCGCGAGCCGGCCGTCGACGGTGGTGACGAGCGCTCCGGCCTTGCGCCCGGGCCGGTGGCCGCGGGAGCCGGTGGTGGCCGGTGCCGGGGCCATCTGCGCAGCCGCAGCGACAGCAGCGACGTCGGCGCCCGTGTCGCCCGCATCGGCTGCCGCGCGGTCGTCGGACGGCCAGGGCAGCGACGCCCCGTACGGGTTCGCGGGGTCGGTCGCGGCCAGGGTCAGTGCCTCGCGCTTCCGGTCCGGGTCGACGCGTTCGTCGTCGTCGAGGTCACGGGCGTAGGTCCGCAGCCGGTCGATGGTCGGGCCCGTGGCGAACTGTGCGGCCCCGAGCCCCTCGATGAAGTAGCCGCGGCGCGCCCGCCCGGACTCCTCGAACCGCGAGAGCACCCGGTACACGCCCGCGAACCCACCTCGGACCCCCTCGACCTGGACGGCCCCGCGCGTGACGACCCCGTAGCGCTCGAGCAGCTGCTCGGCGGTCGCGGCGGCCCGCACGGTCGAGTCGGACTCGGCCAGGGGGAGCAGGGACCAGCGGCCACCGACGGACGGCGGGCCGGACTGCGTCGGCATCGTCGGACGGCGGCGCCCGCGGTACGCACGAGCCCGCGGGGCGCTGCTGCTCTTCGCCTTGCCGCCGAGCATCGAGCGGAGCGGAGCGAACGTGTCGTTCGTGATCTGTCCGGCCCAGACGAGGTCCCACAGCGCCGTCGTCAGGGCCGGGTCGTCGGTGCTGCCGACGGCCTGCCCGAGCTGGCGGAAGAAGTACGCGCCGCCGCCGGCCAGGGCACCGAGCACGTCGCGCTGCAGCTCGGTGGTCTCGTCGCCGGAGGGCTCGGCGAGCGTCGTCGACGCCGTCTCGGCGAGGTGCAGGCGCACCCACCCGTCGTTGCCGGGCAGGGTCCCGCCGCCGGACCACAGGACCTCGCCGGTGGCGGTGAGCTCGTCGAGCATGTTCGTGGAGTAGTCGGTCACCCGCGCGGGCAGCACCAGGGTCTCCCAGGCGCTGGCGGGCAGGGCGACGCCGGCGAGCTGGTCGATCACCTGCAGGACCCCGTCGACCCCGCGCAGGCCGCCGCGGGTGCCGGGGGTCTGCACGTGCTGCCAGGCGGGCAGGAAGCGCGCGAGCGTGTCCGGCGACACCGGCTCGACCTCGTGGCGGAGCGCGGCGAGGGACTTCGTGCGGATCCGGCGCAGGACCTCGGCGTCGCACCACTCGGCGCCCTGCCGATCCGGGCGGAACTCGCCTTCGACCACACGCCGGTCGGCGACCAGACGGCGCAGGGTGTCCTGCACGACGGCGACCCCGAGGCCCAGGCGGCCGGCGGCGTCCTGCGCCGAGAACGGCCCGTGCGACCGGGCGTACCGGCCGACCAGGTCACCGAGCGGGTCGGCGACGGGTTCGACGAACGCGGTCGGCACGCCGATCGGCAGCGGGACCCCGAGGGCGTCGCGCAGGCGCGAGGCGTCCTCGATGACGGCCCAGCGGGTGGACCCGGCGTGCGAGAACGACAGGACACGGCGGTCGCGTTCGAGCGCGGTGAGCACGGTCTGCACCTCGGTCGCAGCGGCGGAGCGGTCGTCCGACGCCGCCAGCCAGCTCCGGTCGACGGCTTCGTCGAGGTCGAGCGCGCCGACGAGCCGCAGCACGTCGACCAGCCCCTCGGCGTCGCGCGCCCGGCGGTCCGGCGACAGCCGCTGCAGGTCCTGTTCGACCGAGGCGATGACCGCCGGGTCGAGCAGCTCCCGCAGTTCCGCGCGGCCGAGCAGTTCGCCGAGCAGGGTCGAGTCGAGCGACAGTGCCGCTGCCCGACGCTCGGCGAGCGGGGAGTCGCCCTCGTACATGAACGCGGCGACGTACCCGAACAGGATCGAACGGGCGAACGGGGACGGCGTCTCGGTCTCGGTCTCGACCAGGCGGATGCGGCGGCCGGCGATCTCGTCGGCGATGCCGAGCAGGGCGGGCACGTCGTAGACGTCCTGCAGCACTTCGCGCACGGTCTCGAGCACGATCGGGAACGACGGGTACTTCCGGGCCACCTCGAGCAGCTGCGAGGCCCGCTGCCGCTGCTGCCACAGGGGCGATCGCTGCCCGGGGTTCCGACGGGGCAGCAGCAGGGCGCGCGCCGCACACTCGCGGAACCGCGCGGCGAACAGCGCCGAGCCACCGACCTCGTCCGTGACGAGTGCCTCGAGGTCGTCGCGCTCGAACACGAACAGGTCGGCGCCCGGCGGTTCGGCGTCGGTCTCGGGGATGCGCACCACGATGCCGTCGTCGGCGGCCATCGCGTCGCCGTCGATGCCGTGGCGTTCACGCAGCCGCGCCGCGACCGCCAGGGCCCACGGCGCGTGCACCTGCATGCCGTACGGCGAGTGCAGGATGAGCCGCCAGTCGCCGAGTTCGTCGCGGAAGCGCTCGACCACGAGCGTGGTGTCGTTGGGGACGTGACCGGTGGCCGCGCGCTGGTCGCGCAGGAAGGTCAGCAGGTTCGTGACGGCACGCTCGTCGAGGCCGCCGGCGGCGACCCGAGCGCGGGCGTCGTCGTCCGAGGCGCCCTCGACCTCGCGCACGAACGCTCCCGTCGCGCGACCGAGTTCGGCGGGGCGGCCGATGCCGTCGCCCTTCCAGAACGGCACCCGACCGGGCTGTCCGAAGGCCGGGCTCACGATGACCCGGTCGTGGGTGATCTCCTCGATCCGCCAGCTCGTGGCACCGAGGGCGAAGACGTCCCCGACGCGGGACTCGTAGACCATCTCCTCGTCGAGCTCGCCGACGCGGGAGGCCTTCTCGCCGACCATGAACACGCCGAACATCCCGCGGTCCGGGATCGTCCCGCCGCTCGTCACCGCGAGCCGCTGGGCGCCGGGGCGTCCGGTCAGGGTGCCGTGCACGCGGTCCCACACCAGCCGCGGGCGGAGTTCGGCGAACTCGTCGCTCGGGTACCGCCCGGTCACCAGGTCGAGCGTGGCGTCGAACGCCGAGCGGGGCAGGCCGCTGAACGGAGCGCTGCGCCGGACCAGGTCGAACCAGTGCTCGACGTCGACGGTGTCGATCGCCCCGGCAGCGACGGTGTGCTGCGCCAGGACGTCGAGGGGGTTCGCCGGCACCGAGATCGACTCGATCTGCCCCGAGACCATCCGTTCCACCGTGACCGCACTGTTGACGAGGTCGGCGCGGTGCTTCGGGAACAGCACCCCGCGCGAGATCTCGCCCACCTGGTGCCCGGCACGCCCGACGCGCTGCAGGCCGCTCGCGACCGAGGGTGGCGCCTCGACCTGCACGACGAGGTCGACCTCGCCCATGTCGATCCCGAGCTCGAGCGAACTCGTCGCGACCACGCACCGCAGCCGACCGGACTTCAGGTCGTCCTCGATGATGGCGCGCTGGTCCTTCGACACCGAGCCGTGGTGGGCGCGGGCGAGCACGGGCACTGCGGTGTCGGAGCCGCCGCCACCGGTCTGCCCGGACGCGCCGATCATCTGCGCCGGCGGCCGCTTCGTGCCCTGGGGTGCGACCGCGTGCGCCGAGGTCCGTGCGGGCGACTGCGGGCGACCCCGCGCCACCGGCAGCCCGTCGTCGGCCGGCGAGACACCTGCCGGCACCAGCGCATCGCCCACCGCGGCCGAAGCCGGAGCCGCCGCAGCGAGGACGCGCTCTTCGTGGATCTCGTTCAGCCGCGCGGTGAGTCGCTCGGCCAGTCGCCGCGAGTTCGCGAACACGATCGTCGACCGGTGCTCCTCGATGAGGTCGACCACACGCTCTTCGACGTGCGGCCAGATCGAGCCGTTCGAGGGCGCGTCGGACGCGTCCGCACCGACCGGCGGAGCACCGAGCTCGGCCATGTCGTCGACCGGCACGACGACGCGCAGGTCGAAGGTCTTCTGCGCCGGCGGGGCGATGATCGTCACCGGCGCACGGCCGCCGAGGAACCGGGCGACCTCTTCCGGCGGCCGGACCGTGGCGGACAGCCCGATGCGCTGCACCGGCTTGTCGAGCAGGTCGTCGAGCCGTTCGAGCGAGACGGCCAGGTGCGCTCCGCGCTTGGTCGAGGCGACCGCGTGCACCTCGTCCACGATGACGGTGTCGACGTTGACCAGGGTCTCGCGCGCCTGCGAGGTGAGCATGAGGTACAGCGACTCCGGCGTCGTGATGAGGATGTCCGGCGGCTGGCGGAGCAGCTTCTGCCGGTCCGACGACGGGGTGTCGCCACTGCGCACCCCGACGGTGACCTCGGGTGGTTCGGTGCCGAGCCGCCGGGCCGTCTGCGTGATGCCGACGAGCGGGCTGCGCAGGTTCCGCTCGACGTCGACGCCGAGGGCCTTGAGCGGCGAGACGTACAGGACCCGTGTGCGCTGCTTGGCCGGCGGCCGGTCGGTCGCGCTGATGAGCCGGTCGATCGACCACAGGAACGAGGCCAGGGTCTTGCCGGAACCGGTCGGCGCGATGACGAGTGCGTGCTGCCCCGTCGAGATGGCGTCCCACGCGCCCGCCTGTGCCGGGGTGGGGGCGTCGAACGCACCTCGGAACCACTCCGCGGTCGCGGGGGAGAAGCGCTCGAAGACGTCCGTCATGGTCCGCCCATCCTGCCCGTCACCACCGACAGCAGGCCGAGCGGGGAGTGCCCCTTGACAAGACGATAGTTAGCGATCTATCGTAAACACATCGCGATACGACGAAGACGAAACCAGTCAGACCGGTCGCGAGCCGACTCAGCAACAAGGAAGGACGCACCATGCGCCCCATGCACAACGACAACGACAGCAACCACCACCCGCGCGGCCCCCGTTTCGGCGGCGCGCGGCAGCACCACGGCGCCGGCTTCCCCGGCCGCGACCGCGGTGACCACGAGCACGGCGGCCGAGGTGGCCGTGGCTTCGGCCCGGGCTTCGGGCCGGGCATGGGCTTCGGCCCCGGCTTCGGTGGCTTCGGCGGACCCGGCTTCGGTCGTGAACGCCGCCGCCGCGGTGACGTCCGCCTCGCGATCCTCGGCCTGCTGGCCGAGGGGCCGCAGAACGGCTACGCCGTGATCAAGACCATCGCCGAGCGCACCGGCGGCGCCTGGAAGCCGAGTCCCGGCTCGGTCTACCCGACGCTCCAGCAGCTCGTCGACGAAGACCTCGTGGTCTCGTCGGGCGACGGCCGCAAGACGCTCTTCGAGCTCACCGACGCGGGCAAGGCCGAGGCCGAGGCGAAGGCCGACGAGATCGCGGCGGCGCTCGACGCGGCCCCCGGGATCCCGGACGCGCAGCGCGAGTTCTTCGAGGCGCTCCGGAAGACCATGGGCGTCCTGCAGATGTACCGGACGACCGCGACGGAGGACCAGGCCAAGGCCGCCACCGCCAAGGTCGACCAGCTCCGCAAGGACCTGCTGCAGATCCTCGCCGACTGACGTCGGAACCCACGGACGGGAGGCACGGTGCCAGCTGGCACCGTGCCTCCCGTCCGTCGTCGCCGGGGCTGACCCCCGCGCATCGTGAGCAGAAAAGGTCGAGTCCGCGAGCCTGGACTCGACCTTTTCTGCTCACCAAGCGCGCTGCGCGCCCCGCGCCTACGCCCCGATGAACGCCGCGACGTCCGACAGCTCCGCTGCCGACACCGCGTGCGACAGGCCCTCGTACGTCCGGTCCGTCACGGTGGTGTTCGCCGCCGCCCACGCCTGCGTCCGCGCGGTGGCCTCCGCCGGGATCACCGGGTCGAGGTCGCCGTGCCCGAGGAACACCCGCGGCCGGACGGCGGCGACGGCCTCGTCGCGCGAGTCCGTCACCCCCGGCACGACGAACCCGGACAGCGACACCGCGAACGCGAACGCCGCGGGCCGTGCGCGCAGCAGCTGCAGCGCCATCGACCCGCCCTGCGAGAACCCGAGCAGTCCGATCCGCGGGTGGTCGGCGGCGACGGAGTCGACCCACGCGAGCACCTCGGCGACGGCGGCGTCGACGGGCTCGAGCGCGGGGGAGCCCGGCGTCCCGAGCGGGTACCAGCTGAACCCCTGGCCCCACGGCATCGGTGCCCGCAGTGACGCCATCGTCCAGGCCGCCGGCAGCGCGGGGGCGAGTCCGAGCAGGTCGCGTTCGTTCGACCCCACCCCGTGCATGGTCACGAGCAGCGGTGTCCCTGCGCGTTCCTCCGCGGGACGTGTCCACTGCACCAGGTCTGCATCGATCATGTGGACAACGCTAACCATCCCCAAGTCCCGCGCCTTCCGCCGAACTCGACGCCGTCCCTGGTAGACACGGTGCATGGCCTCGTTGCAAACCCCCGACCCCGACTCCGGCTGGCTGTCCGACGAGGAACTCGCCAACGCGCGTCGTCGACTCCCCATCTGCTACGTCGAGGCGATCCCCGTCCGTACCGACGGGCTCGGCGTCGTGACCGAGGTCGGAGTGCTGCTGCGTGTGGCCCCGAGCGGCTCGATCGTCCGCACCCTGGTGTCCGGTCGCGTGATGTTCGGCGAGTCCATCCGCACCGCGCTCTTCCGTCACCTCGAGAAGGACCTCGGCCCGATGGCGTTCCCGCAGCTGCCGTCGAGCCCGACACCGTTCACGGTGGCCGAGTACTTCCCGCTGCCCGGCGCCTCGGTGTACACCGACGAGCGGCAGCACGCGATCTCGCTGGCCTACGTCGTGCCGGTCACCGGCACGTGCGAGCCCCGGCAGGACGCCCTCGAGCTCACCTGGATGACCCCGATGGAAGCCGCGTCCGACGGCGTCGCCGACGACATGGAGGGTGGCCGCGGCGCCCTGCTGCGCGCGGGCCTCGCGTCGGTCGGCGCGCTCATGTAGCGACCGGCTCGGTTCCCGAACACGGCGGAGCCCCCCGAACACGACGAAGCCCCCGGATCCGATCGGATCCGGGGGCTTCGCAGCGCGGTAGTGAACCGGCTTCTTACTTCGTGTCGCGGTCGCTCTTGAGGCTGTCGGCGACGCCGGAAGCGGCGTCCTTGACGTTCGTACCCGCCTGCTTGGTGTCGGCCTTGACCTGATCGGTCTTGCCCTCAGCCTTGAGGTGGTCGTTGTCCGTCGCGTTCCCGACGGCCTCCTTGACCTTGCCTGCCGCCTTCTCAGCGGCGTTCTTGATGTCTTCGATCCCAGCCATAGGCACTCCTTCCAACAGCGGACGTTTCCCCGTCAGCCGCTTGCGCGGCATCCGGTGAAGGAGAACCTACGCCTCGAGGGCGTCCGCTTCGCAGGCGCCCCCAAGGTTGTCCCCCGCTGGTCAGCGGGCCCGGTCGACAGGTCAGTGGCGGTCGGCAGCGCCGGCCGGACGGGAGGCACGGCGCGACGAGCCACGACGGCCCCCGCCCGACTCCTGGCCGGCTCCACGGCCCGCGGCGTAGCCACCGTCCGAGGACCAGACGGCAGAGGACCCACCGCGCACGGTGTCGCTGCCGGCGCGACGGCTGCCGCCGCTGCGGCGACCACCCGTCGAGCCCGCGCCCGCTGCGGCGGAGCGCCCGGTGCCCTCGGAACGTGCGCCGCGAGCCGGACGGCCCTGACGGCCCCCGGCCGAACCGGCGGACTCGGAAGCCGAGCCGGAGCGCGCGGGCTGACCCGAGCCTCCCGGACGGCCGCCGCGACCACGACGACCACGGTCACCGGCGGAGTCGGCGGAGCGCTGCTTCGGCTGACGCTGGTGCTGCGCGGGCTGGTCCTCGGCGACGTGGCGGATCGGGGCGATCTCGCCGACGAGCGTGGTGACCGCCGGGGAGGTCGCGGTGACCTGCTGCGGGGTGACCTTGATCGCGGCGGCACGCATCATCTGTGCGACGTCGCGACGCTCGGCGGGCATCGTCACCGTGACCACGTCACCGGACGAACCGGCACGGGCGGTACGGCCCGAGCGGTGCAGGTACGCCTTGTGCTCGGTGGGCGGGTCGACGTGCACGACGAGCTCGACGTTGTCGACGTGCACACCACGGGCGGCGACGTCGGTGGCGACGAGGACGAGGGCCTCGCCGGACGAGAACTTCGCCAGGTTCCGCTCACGGGCGCCCTGCGACAGGTTGCCCTGCAGGTCGACGGCCGGGATCCCCTGGCTGCTGAGCTGCTTGGCGAGGCGCTTGGCGTGGTGCTTGGTGCGCATGAAGAGGATGCGGCGACCGTTGCCCGAGGCGAGGGTGCTCACGAGGTGCTTCTTCGCGTCGGCGTCGGCGACCTCGAACAGGTGGTGGGTCATCGCCTCGACGGGGCTGTTCGCCTCGTCGACGGAGTGCATCACCGGGTTGTGCAGGAACTTCTTGACGAGCTTGTCCACGCCGTTGTCGAGCGTGGCGGAGAACAGCAGACGCTGCCCCTGCTCGGGCGTCGCCTGCATGATCTTGGTCACGCCGGGCAGGAAGCCCATGTCGGCCATGTGGTCGGCCTCGTCGAGGACGGTCACCTCGATGTCACCGAGGTTGACGTGGCCCTGCTGCATGAGGTCGGCGAGGCGACCCGGGCACGCCACGACGACGTCCACGCCGCCGCGCAGGGCGTCGACCTGACGGCCCTGTCCGACGCCACCGAAGATGGTCGTGGTGTTGAGGCCCATGGCCTTGGCGAGCGGGGCGAGGGCGACGTCGATCTGGGTCGCGAGCTCACGGGTCGGGGCGAGCACCAGGGCGCGGGGGCGGCCGGCGCGGCGCTTGCGGCCACTGGCGGCGAGGCGGGCGACGAGCGGGATCGCGAAGGCGATCGTCTTGCCGGAGCCGGTGCGGCCACGGCCGAGGACGTCCTTGCCCTGCAGGGAGTCGGGGAGCGTGTCCTCCTGGATCGGGAACGCGGTCTCCTTGCCCTGGTCGGCGAGGACGGCGACCATCGGCGCTGGGACGCCCAGGTCGGAGAAACGGAGGTCATTGGTGGTCATGGTGACCTTTCGAGCCGGATGAGACCGGCTGTGGGCGCGCTCTGAGGCAGCGCGCGGGCGGGATGCGCGCCAACAGAGGTGGCTGGCGCAGTCGCCGCAGCAGAGAAGCCTGGGCACCTTCGGGAGGTGCTCGATCATCGACCAGAGGATCAGTGGAACGTGGTCGGGAGTTCGGGGCGTCCGTACGACGCACGAGACGATCGGCGTCTCGAGTACCACCAGCATAGCGTGTGGACCCCGCAGAACCCAGGACCGGTCCGTTCGCCGTGCGCATGCGAGGATTCCCGGGTGCGTACGCGAACCGTCCTGATCACCACCGCGATGGCCCTGGTGGCCGTCCTCGGCACGGCCGGCTGCGCCGAGGCTGCTCCGACCAGCGCGGCGGCGAGCTACCGCAACCTGCCGACCTCGGGGCGCCCGGACTACCAGCTCGGCGGCTCCTACACGCCGCCGTCCGGTGTGACGATCGTCGAGCGGGACAGCACCGCCAAGCCCGCGAAGGGCACGTACGACATCTGCTACGTCAACGGGTTCCAGACGCAGCCCGAGTCCGCCCGCACGTGGACGGGGTCGTACCCGTCGGCGATCCTGCGCGACCGGGCCGGCAAGCCGGTGTCCGACCCGGGTTGGCCGGACGAGATGCTCCTCGACACCCGGACGGCGGCGAAGCGCGCGCTCATCACGAAGGTGCTCGCGAAGTCCATCGCCCGCTGCGGCGACCGCGGGTTCGACGCGGTCGAGTTCGACAACCTCGACTCGTGGACCCGGAGCGGGAAGCGGCTCACGCGCGCCGGCAACCTCGCGCTGGCGAAGTCACTCGTCGACACCGGGCACCGCCACGGCCTGGCCGTCGGGCAGAAGAACACGCCGCAGCTCGGGGCCTCCGGCCGGAAGCAGACCGGGTTCGACTTCGTCGTCGCCGAGGAGTGCGTGCAGTACCGGGAGTGCTCGGCGTACACGAAGGTCTACGGCAAGCGGGTCATCGACATCGAGTACGCGGACACCCTCGAGCGCTCGTGGGGCTCGGTCTGCAAGCTGAAGAGCCGCCCGGCGATGACGATCCTGCGCGACCGCGACCTGGTCACGCCGACCGACGACGCCTACGTCTTCGAGCACTGCTGAGCGCGGGTTCCTTCCCAGAACGCCCGCGATGGAAAGTCGAATCGGGCGTACCGGGCCGGAACTTCCGACCAGGTACGCCCGAAAGCACCAGGTACGCCTCGAAGCCCGGCGCCTACGCGGGCCAGGCGTCCTTGAGCGTGGTGGCCGCCTGGTCCGCGGACAGTCCCGCCGCGCGGGCAGCGGCTGCGAGCGCACGTGCCGCATCAGCCACGGCGTCGGGCACCTCGGCCGGCCGCACCACCCGGGTGCCGGCACCACGCGCGGTGTGCACGAGCCCGGCCTCCTCGAGCAGTTGGTAGGCCTTCGCGACCGTGCCGGCTGCCAGCCCGAGCTCGTCGGCCAGCCCCCGCACGCTCGGCAGCCGTTCGCCGTCGACGAGGTACCCCGCGCCGATCTGTGCCGCGATCTGCGAGCGGACCTGCTCGAAGGGCGGAACGCGTCCGCCGGCGTCGAGTGCGACCAGTCCTGCCATGCGTTCCACCCTAGAAGTCGTACTGCTCGCCGACCGGGATCGGCACCGGCACGGTGTTGCCGGGAGGCGCGAGCGGGCACGCCCACGCCGGGTCGTACGCGCACGACGGGTTGTACGCGAAGTTGAAGTCCAGCACGAGCGAGTCGGCGTCGTCGCCGCCCAGGTCCGAGCCCTTGATCGTGTCGAGCAGGTAGCGTCCGCCGCCGTACGTGCCGCGGGCCTTGCCGGCGCTGGAGTCCTTCACGGGGACGAACAGCCCGCCCCCGTAGCCGCCGTGCGACCAGACGTCGAGCGTGCCGACGCCCGGGACCGTCACGACACCGAGGCGGTCGAAGTGCACGGTGCCGTCGGTGCCGGTCTCGTAGTCGAACTCGGCGGGCTCGGCCGGTTCGATGCGCACCTGGAACCGCCAGGCGGGGTCGTAGTCCGGCACGGGCAGCGAATCGAAGTCGCGGGCGTCCTCGTCCAGGAGCGGCGACGCGGGGTGCTCCGCGAACATCGCGTCGCGGGTCTCCCGCCACAGCGCGTGCGCCGTCTGGGGATCGGGCGTCGCGCGGACACGGCGGTACAGGTCGAACGTCATGCGCCGCCAGTCCACGGTCGCCAGCGTGCTGCGCACACGGTCGTCGGTCGTCGGCTCCTGGGGGCGCGTCTGGCTCACGTGATCGAGGCTACGCCCGCTCCGCGGTGGACGGGAGGCCCGACTCGCCTCGCTCAGGCAGCATCCGTCCGCCAGGTGGGCGCGAGCGCACGCATCCGGTACGCCCGCCACTGCCAGATGACCCACATCCCCGGCCACAGCAGTGCGCCGAGGGGCCACGGCCGCATCCGGTAGGTCAGGCGGTCGATGAGCAGCGTCCGGTCGCCAGGAGCCGGCACGACCGCCATCCGGTGGCGCATCGTCATGCGGCCGAACAGCCCGCTCGTACCGCCGCCGTTGTCACGCTGCACGGGGACGCCGTCGATCTCGTACAGGTCGAGGTCGACGTGCGTGTCGCCGCTCGGCACGAGGCCGAACGCACTCGCGGTGATCGGGTGCGGGTGCCCCGGTTCCCACCGCTCCGGGAACCCCTCGGGGCTGCGCGAGCGGTAGACCAGGAACGGCTTCGTCACCGCGACCATCACGGACGGGGACAGCAGGGCATCGCGCACGGCGTCGACCGGCGCATCGAGGACGATCCGGATACCGACGTGCATGCCCCGGACCCTACGCTCGCGGCCGACGACCGCTCTCGGCAAATGTGAAATACAAGTATGTGAGTGTGTACAGCATGCGATCCACTCATCCCCGCCTCCCCCTGCTCGCCGCCCCCGCCGTCCTCCTCGTCCTCGCCGGGTGCGCGGCCGGAACGCCTCCCGAGGCCGACGCGCACGACGCCGGCACGTCGTGGTCGTACGAGGGGGCGGGTGCCCCGCAGCACTGGGGTGGTCTCACCGACGAGTACGGCACGTGCGGCACCGGCGACCAGCAGTCCCCGATCGACCTCCCGGCGGCCCGCGGTGGCGCCGACCTCGACCTCGTGGGCACGGGCGCCGTCCGGGGTCTGACGGCGGACAACGGGCACACCGTGCAGTTCACCGCCGGCGACGGTGCCTCGACGACCATCGCCGGCGCGGACCTCGACCTGGTGCAGATGCACTTCCACGCGGGGTCGGAGCACACCGTCGACGGCGACCCGGCCGACGCGGAGTTCCACTTCGTGCACGCCGACGACCGCGGAGCCCTGACCGTCGTCGGGGTCCTCGCCGAGCGGGGCGCGCACAACCCCGCCTACGAGAGCTACCTCGCCGGGGCGACGGCGGGTGCCGGCCGGGAGAGCACGGTGGACGTCGAGGCGATGCTGCCCGCGTCGCGCTCCTTCGCGACCTACGAGGGGTCGCTCACCACGCCGCCGTGCACCGAGGGGGTGCGGTGGATCGTGCTCGAGGACCCGATCGAGCTCGGCGCCGACCAGCTCGCCGACCTCGAGGCAGCGCACGTCGAGAACGCGCGTCCGATCCAGCCGCTCGGCGACCGGACGGTCCGTCACACGCTCTGACGTCAGCAGGTTCTGACGTCAGGGGCTCTGACGGTCAGGCGTGCCGGGCGGACCGGCGGCGCGACCCCTCGGCGCGGTCGTGCCGCCGGAGCCGCTCGGCCAGGGACAGCCGGACCGCCGGCCACTCCGAGGCGATGATCGAGAACACCACGGTGTCGCGGAGCGTGCCGTCGCGACCGATCGAGTGGTTCCGCAGCACGCCGTCCTGCTTCGCGCCCAGACCGGCGATCGCGGCGCGGGACTGGTGGTTGTGCCAGTGCGTGCGGAACTCCACCGCGATGCACTGCCAGGCCTCGAACGCGTGGGACAGCATCAGCAGCTTCGCCTCGGTGTTGATGCCCGAACGCTGCGCCGACTTCGCCAGGAACGTGCTGCCGATCTCGACGTGCCGGTTGCCCGCGTCGATGTTCATGAAGGTCGTCGAGCCCACCACGCGGCCGGTCGGACGATCACGCACCGCGAAGGGCACCATGCGGCCGGCCTCGTGCTCGGCGAGGCGCCGGTCGATCTCGTCCTCGACCTGGGCCGGCGCGGGGACCGAGGTGTACCAGGTGCGCCACAGATCGCCGTCCGTCACCGCTGCCCGCAGGTCTTCCGCGTGCTCCTGCGCGAGGGGCTCGAGCGTCACACGGTCGCCGGTCAGGGTGGGCGCGGGGGCGATCTCCATGGAAAAGCATCCTACGGTCGTCGACCATGGCGGAGCCTGGCGGGACGGTCACCCTGTGGAGAGGGACAGCATCGCTCGGACGGCTATCGTGACGGACGTGGCAGAACGCACCCAGGAGCAGTACCAGGTCCGGTTCGCGTGGGGCACCGGTGGTGCGGCACGCATCGCCCACGGCGCACACCTCGTCGTCTGGGTGGACGTCCTGCCGAGCTCGCCGGACGCGGCGGCGCAGCGCCGCGCGTTGCGGAACGCGACCGCCCAGCTGCCGGACGGTCCGGAGGTCGTGCTCGGCCACCTCGGCAACGCGAGTGCGATCGCGGAACGGGTGACGGGCCTCCAGGCCGATCGTGGCGACCGGTGCGTCGTCGCGGTCGTCGCCGCCGGGCTGCACCATCCCGGAGCGCTGGACGACGCGGCCGAGGCCGCGGGCGAGACCGTCGACGTGCCCGACGCGCCCGACTTCGCCGTCGAGGACCTGCTCGCCGCCGGCGCCGTCGTCGACGCGCTCGCCGCGGTCGGGATCGACCACACCTCACCGGAGGCCGCCGCGGCCTGCGCGGCGTACACCGGGCTCCGGCGCGCGGTGAAGCACCTGGTCACGGCCTCCGAGAGCGCGGCCGTCCTCGGTCGCGAGCCGGTGCACGCGGCGCTCGCCGTCGGACCGGAACTGGTCGTCCTGCGGGAATCGCGGGGCCGGGCGTAGCGTTCGGTCGGACAGGGACCGGAGCGCCGTCCAGGCCGTCCGGCACCAGCGAGCGAAGGAGCAACGCATGAAGGCAGTCGTCGGCGACACGGTGATCGCGGAGGCCCCGGAAGAGGACCTCATCAAGATCGAGGGCAACTGGTACTTCCCGCCGTCGAGCGTGAAGTCCGAGCTGTTCACCGAGAGCCCCACCCAGTACCACTGCCCGTGGAAGGGCGACACGCAGTACTTCACCGTGAACGTGGACGGACAGGCGCTGCAGGACCGCGCGTGGTCCTACCCGACGCCGATCCCGTCGTCGTTCGACCGCGTCGGCAAGGACTACTCGGGCTACGTCGCGTTCTGGAAGGACGTCACGGTCGTCGAGTGACGACCAGCGTCCCGGCGCTCACTGCGTCACCGTGAGCACGATCAGCGCGACGTTGAGCGCCACGATGACCGCCGCGATCACCCACGCCACCACGCGGGTGGTCGCGGCGTTCACGTCCGTGCCCATGATGCTGCGGCGCGACGTGTAGACGACCAGCGGGACGATCGCGAAGGCGATCCCGAAGCTCAGCACGACCTGGCTCACCACCAGCAGCATCGTCGCGTCGGCACCGATCGCGAGCAGCACGATCGCCGGCACCAGGGTGATCACACGCCGCGCCACGAGCGGGATCCGGACGTGCAGCAGCCCCTTCATGATCTCGGCGCCGGCCATGCAGCCGACCGAGGTCGAGGCCAGCCCCGACGCCAGCAGCCCCACCGCGAACAGCACCCCGACGACGGGCCCGACGTGGTCGGCGATCGCCCGCTGGGCACCGGGGATCGAGTCGGTGCCGGCGACGCCGGGCAGGGTCGCCGCGGCCAGGACGAGCATGCAGATGTTCACGCCGCCGGCGACCACCAGCGCGAGGCCGACGTCCCACCGGGTGGCGACGAGCACGCGGCGACGCTCGGGGCCGGCGGGGACGTCGCCGTGCCGGTCGCGGGCGAGCGCCGAGTGCAGGTAGACCGCGTGCGGCATGACCGTCGCGCCGAGCATCGACGCCGCGAGCATCACCGACTCGGAGCCCTCGAACCGCGGCACCAGGCCGCTGACCAGCTCGGCGGGGGAGACCTGCGCGAAGAGCAGTCCGGCGCAGAAGCCGACGGTGAGGATCGCGAGCATCGCCGTGACGACGGCTTCGAAGGTGCGGGTCCCGCGGCGACTATGCAGGGTCAGCAGGAGCATCGAGACCACGCCCGTGATGAGCCCACCGGCGACGAGCGGCAGGCCGAAGAGCAGGTGCAGGGCGAGTGCGCCGCCGATCACCTCGGCGATGTCGGTCGCGGCCGCGACGATCTCGGCCTGCCCCCAGAACAGCAGCCTCGGGGTGCGACGCATGCGCAGGCCGAGGTGCTCCGGCAGGGACCTGCCCGTGACGACGCCGAGCTTGGCGGACAGGTACTGCACGACGACCGCGCTCGCGTTCGCGGCGACCAGGACCCAGAGGAGCAGGTAGCCGTACTTCGCCCCGGCGGTGAGGTTGGCCGCCACGTTGCCGGGGTCGACGTAGGCGATGGCCGCGACGAACGCCGGGCCGAGCAGGGTGAGGCCGGCGGCGCGGCGCCTCGGGGTACCCGTGGGTTCCTCGGTGGTCCTGGCTGCGGCGGTGTCGGTCACGGCACCAGCATGCCAGAGAATTCGGCGCACCGAATCTTTTTCTTCGCGGTGCCTTGTCGGCTGGCTGGAGGGTGGTTCAGACCGCCGCGCGCCGAGCGCGGTGCGCCCGGACCTTCGCGCGGTTCCCGCACCGCTGCATCGAGCACCAGCGACGCGTCCCGCCCCGCGAGGAGTCGTAGAAGACCAGCGCGCAGTCGTCGGCCGAGCAGCGGCTCAGACGCGTCGGTCGGCCGTCGGCCTCGACGTCGTCGAAGCCGACCTCGGTGAACAGCGCGACGGCGTCGCGCGCGACGCTGGACAGTGCCTGGGCCAAGCGGACACGGTTCGCTCCGGCACGGCGTCGGCCACCCGGGAGGCTCGGGGGCACGTCCGGCAGGGCGGCGAACAGGTTGACGGTGTCGATGTCGTCGGGCGCGGGGCGCGTGCGGCCGGTCCCGGCACGAAGGCCCGCCGCGACGGCGGTGCGCTCGGCCGCGGTGGTCGCCGGGCCGGGGGCCGCGGCGACGGCGAGTCGGGCGATCGCCGCGCGGAGCGCGCGTGCGTCCTGCAGCTCGCGCGCGCTCGCCCCGACGTCGATCGGTTCGGTGTGGTCGCTGAGCCACTCGTCCAGGTCCGCCGGGCTCGCGAGCAGCTCACCGAGCTGCGATCGAGGGCGTCGGCCGTCCGGGTCGTCGGCGAACCCACCGGTGTGCGCGAAGTCCAGGGCGATCCGACCGGCGTCGAAGAACCAGGTGGATCCGGCGTCCGTGCGGATGTGCTGCCCCGTGTGCATCCGTCCAGGCTAACGGGTTACCGGCGCGCCTCCGCGCGCGGACGGACTCATGCGGTAGTCGAGGCCACCGTCGACGGGGTGTCAGCGTCGCTCCGGCGCCGCCAGACGATGGCGTTGCGGGGATCGAACCGGCGGGAGCACCGGGCACAGGCGAGCTGGCGGGTGGGCGTCCGGTAGCGGAAGTGCTCGTGTCCGGCGGGGCAGGTCCCGATCCACGGTGCGAGCTCGCTGGCGATCGGGCCGTCGTGCAGCCGCGAACCCGTGTACCCGATGGCGGACGCGGTCCGCTTCCACTTCGGGCCGTGGCCCGCACGTGCTCCGGCGAGGGCGTGCGCGACCTCGTGCAGCAGGACCTGCTCGACGTCGTCGTCCGAGAACCGTGTCGCCAGGTGCCGGCTGACGGTGATGCGCTTCCGGGCGAAGTCGCACTGTCCTGCGCGGGTCTTCGCGTGGTCGAACCCGAAGGCCCACGAGCCCGCGCCGAGGTGTTCGGTGATGAGTGCCTCGGCTCGGGAACGGACCGTCTCGAGTGCGGTCACTGGTCGGCGCGGGGGTCGGCCTGGCCCTTCTTGGCTGCCCGCGCGGCGATCCGTCCCCAGATGTCGTCGGCCTCGGTGCGCGCGGCGTCCGGCGCCCCGAGCACCCGGCGGCGGATCGGCGGGACCTGCTTGACCGGCTCGGCGACGCGCATGGTCGGTTCGTCGTCCTCGGCACGGCGGGCGGCGACCTCGCGGGCCGTCCGCGGCTTGTCAGCGGGTTCGGCGGGGTGCGTGATCGAGGCACGCATCGCCGCCTCGACCGCGGTGCGCAGCGCGTCGGTGCGCTCGGACGGGGCACCGGCCTGGCGGAACGCCTGGTAGGCGCGGGACAGCGCGGCGCGGGCCTCCTCGAAGCGGTCGTTCTCGAACAGCGACCACCCCTCGATCTCGGCGGCGGCGCCCTCGAGCTCCGGCCACTCCTCGGTCGCGGCGGTGTCGCGGGCCAGAGCGGCCTCGGTCGCGGCACGGTCGTGGCGACCGAGGTCGTGCAGGATGTGCGCGCGCCGGATCCGGGCGGCGACCTTGTCCTGGCGCTCGCCCGTGAACATCGCGAGGCGGAAGACCTCCTCCGCGACGACGAGAGACTCGTCGAGACGGCCGAGCAGGCGGAGGAGTTCGGCGCGTTCCGCGAGCGCCTCGGTGCTGCGGCTCTGACCGAGGTCGCGCAGACGCTGGTGCACGGCGTCGACGTCGACCGCCGGCCGCAGGCTGATGGGCGCGAAGGTGCTGCCCGGGCTGACCCCGGCCGTCACGGGAGCCGCGTGGCGCGGTTCACGGGACGGGTCGGACGGGTCGGGCTGCTGACGGTCGTCGGGCGGGAGGGACATCGGTTCGAGGGTAGCCGCGCTCTGCCGGGAGCGGCCGGTGCGACGCGCTCAGGCTTCGCGCCGGTGGACGCAGAACGGCCCGCCGTGCCGGAGCACGACGGGCCGTTCCGGACGGGCTCAGCGGATCAGGACATCCCGCTCGCCGCGACCGCAGCGACGCCGACCGCCACGACGAAGACGATGAGCGCGACGACAGCGAGGACGATCGCGAAGACGCCCCAACCGCGGCCACGCTTGGTGACGGCAGCGATGATGCCCTGCACGATCGCCCACAGGCCGAGGGCCGTGCCCAGGTAGAACATGAGGGACCCGGTGATGACGTTCGACGAGGTCATCAGCTCGGTGATCTGCGCGTCGCTCGGCGTCGCTCCGCTGTTCTGCATCGAGTCGCGGAAGGCGTCGGAAGCGCCGAACGACTGCCCGAACAGGTACCCACCGATGGCTCCCACGACCAGGGCGGCGAGGCCGACCACGAACGCGATCACGCCGACGGTCTTCTTCTTGGCCTTCGGTTCCTCGTAGCTCTGCCACGCGGGCGAACCGGAGCTCGCGGGCGCCGCGGCGTACGGCTGCTGGCCGTACTGCTGCTGCTGGCCGTACTGGTCCTGCTGCTGCCCGTACTGCTGCTGCTGCCCGTACTGGTTCTGCTGTTCGCCGTACTGCGGAGCGGACTGCCCGTACTGCGGCGTCGGGTCGCTCCGCTCGCCGTACCGCGGTGCGTCGGCGGCGGGCTGCTGCTGCGGGGCTCCGCCCCAGCTCGGCGCCTGGCCGTCGCCCGTCCGGTCCTGGTTGCTCCGGTCGTCGTTCGTCATCAGGGGATCCCATCGCTCGGTCGCGCACCTGCGCGGTCGTTCAGACCATCCTGACAGCCGCACCCGCCGAGTGCCCGGGAACGGCCTGGCGCGCCGCCCCGTCGTCACCGCGGGGTCAGGCGCCGAACACGCTCCGGTTCGGCTCCGGTGACGCCACGGCCGTCGCGTCCGTGACGATCGGCGCCCCGGCGATGAACGCCCGCAGCTCGGGCCCGTGCACGACCTTCGCCGGCATCGGGTCCGACGAGTACCGCCGCGGCATCTCGGCGATCGGCAGGTCGGTCGGCGAGCCGAGCAGCACGATGTTCCCGAACCGACGCCCCTTGAGCATGCCGGTGTCCGCCACCGCTGCGACCGACGGCAGCACGGCCTGCAGCGTCGACGCCTGCCCCCGCGCGAACGCGAGACCCGCGCCGTCGGCCACGTTCACGGCGACGATGCCGGTCGGCGACAGGAACGCGGCGACCTCGCGGTAGAACTCGATGCTCGTCACGTGCGCCGGGATCTGCGAGCCGCCGAAGACGTCCACCACGGCCAGGTCCACCGTGCCGCGGAGCCCGGTGGGGAGCTTGCCGAGTACCTCGCGCGCGTCGCCGTACCGCACCCGGATCGACGCACCGCGGGGGAACGGCAGGACCTCGCGGACGTGGTCCACCAGGTCGCGCTCGAGCTCGATGACCTGCTGGCGGGAGCCCGGCCGGGTCACCGCGACGTACCGGGGGAGCGTCAGGGCGCCGGCGCCGAGGTGCAGCGCCGTGACCGGGCCGGACGGCAGCAGGTCGATGGCGTGTCCGATCCGCCGGATGTACTCGAACGCCAGGTGGGTCGGGTCCTCGAGGTCGACGTGCGACTGCGGCGTGCCGTCCACCACGAGCGTGAAGGACCCGGGGCGGTGCCGGTCCGGCTCGACCACCGAGTACCCCGCACCGATCCGGAACCCGTCGAACGCATCAGCCATGCGGTCAATCGAACACCACCCGACCGGCACCGCGATCACCACCCGGGCCCCCACCCCTGGTTGGTGTGCCCGCGGACGCACCGGAACGAGGCTGGATCCATCGGTCGGGGACGTCCCGCCGGGTCACCTCGAAAGGCACACCATGTCGGTCCAGCTCCTCGTCAACGTCCTGATCGGCGTCGCCCTCGTCGGCTTCCTCGGGTACCGCCAGGCCACCTGGCAGTACCTCGACCCGGCGCGCATCTGGCGCACGCCGATGATCATGGCGATCGTCGGCGTGGTGGTCCTGGCGCAGTCGGGGGCGACGATCACCACGACCGACGTCGTGTTCCTCGGCATCGAGGCCCTGATCACGATCGGCGTGGGCCTGACGATGGGCACCATCACCCGGTTCCGCACGGTCGCCACCCCGGACAGCAAGGGTCGGACGATCCAGTCCCGCACGGGGTGGCTCGGTGCGTCGCTCTGGATCGTGCTCATCGCCGTGCGCGTCGGCCTCGACGTGCTCGGCGGCCACCTCGGTGCGCACCTGCTCACCTCGACCGGCGCGATCCTGCTCGTGCTCGCCCTGAACCGCGCCGCCCGCGCCGTCGTCATCGACCAGCGCATCCCGCGCGGAGACCGCGGAGACCGCGGCAACCGGACCGCCAGTGGCCGCACCACCCGCGGCATGATGGTCCGGTGACCCTGCTGAGCGGACAGGACCCGACCGACCTCCCCGGAGGTCGGTCCCGTTCGGCAACCGCCTGGGGACTCAACGCCCTCGGCATCGTGATCGTCGGGTTCTGGTTCGTGAAGAACGGACTCGAGCTGCAGCCCCCCGCGTGGGTGTGGGTGCTCGGCACGGTGGCGCTCGCCGCGTGGGCGCTCCGCGAGTTCGGCCGGACGCCGCAGCTGCTCGTCGTCGCGGGAGTGGTGATGATCGTCGCCGGTTCCCTGACCGTGGTGGCGACCGACTCGCTCATGATCGTCCCCGTGATCGTCGGGATCGTCCTGCTCGGCGCGAACCTCCGGGTGCCGGTCTGGCTCGCGGCGGTGGCCGCGGTGGGGGCGATGGTGGTCATCGCCGTCTGCGCGACGATCGAGCACGCCTCGGTCCAGTTCGTCCTCGGCACGAGCGGCGGGCTGCTGCTCGGCGTGCTCATCGGGTTCAGCCGCCGGCAGTTCCGGGTCGCGGCGCAACGTGCGCGGCAGGCCGAGCGGGACCAGCAGCGGGCGCAGCTCCTCGCCGACCGGTCCCGGGCCTCGCGGGACATCCACGACGTCCTCGCGCACTCGCTGGGCGGACTCGTGCTGCAGCTCGACGCGGTCGAGGCCCTGCTCGAGGCCGGCCGGGTCGACGACGCGACGAAGCGTGCCGGCGAGGCCAGGACCCTGGCGGCGGACGGCCTCGCCGAGGCCCGCCGAGCCGTGCACGCCCTCCGCGACGACGCGGACGCCGAGCCCGGTGCCACCCCGGACCGGGCCGCCGCCCCGGACCGGGCCGCCCCCGACCCGACCACGACCGCGGACCGCGCCACCACACCGGACCGGACCACGGCCCCGGACCAGGCCACGCGGACCACCGGAGCCGACGTGCCGGACGCGAGCCGCGCCTCCCGGCCGTCCACCGACCACGTGCCGGACCGCGCCGACCACACCGACCGCACCGACCACGTGCCGGACCGCACCGACCTGACCGCCCTGGTCGCCGCCCACCGCTCGTTCGGCGGCACCATCGTGGTGCAGGGCGACGTGACCCTGGCCGCACTCGACGAGGCGCACCGCGCCGCCGTCGTCCAGGTCGTCCGCGAGGCCCTCAGCAACGCCCGCCGGCACGCCCCCAGCCGCCCCGTGTCGCTGTCCGTCAACCGTGACGGCGACGCCGTGGACGTCGTCGTGGCCAACCCGCTCACCGGCGGCGGCCAGGGCCTGCTCGGGATGCGCGAGCGCGTCGAGGAGCTCGGTAGCGGCGCGACGGTCGAAGCGGAGCGGTCCGACGACGAGTTCGTCGTCGCGCTGCACCTGCCGGTGGACCGGGTGGCCGAGCACGAGGTGGACGCCTCGTGACCATCCGTGTCCTCGTCGTCGACGACCAGGCGATCGTCCGCGACGGCCTGGTGACGGTGCTGTCGCTCGTACCGGACCTGCAGGTGACGGGTGAGGCCGCCGACGGCGCCGAGGCGATCGCAGCGGTGGACCGTGACGCTCCCGACGTCGTGCTGATGGACCTCCGCATGCCCGGTACCGACGGGCCGACGGCGACCGCGCGCATCGTGGCCGACCACCCGCAGGTGGCGGTGCTCGTGCTGACGACCTACGCGGACGACGAGTCGATCGTGACCGCGCTCCGGGCCGGTGCGCGCGGGTACCTGACAAAGGACGCCGGACGGACCGAGATCGCGACGGCGATCCGGGCGGTCGCGTCGGGGCAGTCGACGTTCGACGCCACGGTGGGGGCGCGGCTGGTGGCGCAGCTCGCCGGCGGCGGGGCGACGGCATCCGCACCCGCTGTGCCGGCGCTGCGTGACCGGTTCCCGGACCTCACCCCGCGCGAGGCCGACGTGCTCGAGCGCATCGCGGCCGGCCGGACGAACCCGCAGATCGCGGCGGAGTTGTTCCTGACGGTGCCGACGGTGAAGTCGTACGTGAACCAGGTGTTCGCGAAGCTCGGGGTCGCCACCCGCGCCGAGGCGGTCGCGCGCGTCCTGCGCTGACCGGTCCTGGCCGGTACGTGAATGCGTACACATGGACGGCCAGCGGACGCCAAGACTCGTTCCGTACTGTTCATCCGGTCGTCACGCGGGACCGCGTCGATGCGTGCAGTGCCCCACACCTCGCGCGTCCGCCCTCCCGACGTGACCACGACGTGCCGTCGAGCGCCCCCACCGCTCGAGCGTGCGCGCCGTCGGCACGCGTCCGCGTGCCCCTTCCGGTCACCCGCGCGCGCTGGCCGTGATCACATCGCACCCGTCATGTAAAATACGGGATGCAACACTCCGCCGAGCCGCAGGAGACCCGACATGACCGCTGACGCGATGAGCGTGCCCACCGCACGCCCGGCCGCACCGACGACCCGCGCCACCATGCGCACGACCGCGAGCCGGACGACGCGGGTGCCCCGCGCCTCCCGTCCGGCCCACGCCGACCACGAGGCGGCGCCCACCTGGATGCGTGTCGTCGGCGCGGTCCTGCTCCTCGGTGGCCTCGGCCTGACCGCGGCGGTGACCGCCTGGCCCGGCGACGCGCCGGAGACCGCGCTCATCGTTCCGGCGCTGGTCGCCGTCGTGGCGGGCGTGCTGCTGCTGCTCGCACGAGCCGGGTTCGCTGTCACCGACTCGCACGTCACGTTGCACTTCCGGCCGCTGCCGCCACGGCGCATCGCACGTCGGCGCATCGCCGACGTCCGACTCGTGGAGGCGGACGCTCGCACCTACGGCGGCGTCGGCCTGCGGATCGGTCGCGGTGTGCGCGCCCTGATCCTCACCCCCGGACTCGGGATCGAGCTCACCGACGACCGTGGTCGCGTCACCTTCGTGCGCACCCGTCGACCCGAGGACGCCTTCCGTGCGCTGGCCGGACTGCAGGGCCAGCCGGGAGGCGCGGGGCACGTCGAGCGCGAGCGCCTCGGCTGAGCGCACGGCCGGGTCCACTGCGCGGGCCGGGTGCGCAGGCCCGTTGCGGGCCGTCGCGGGCCGGACGCGGGCCGTTGCGGGCCGGGCGCGGGCCGGGAATTCCGCGGGCACGGAGCGGCTTATACACGCCACTGCCGAATCTGGTCAAGCCAGGACTGGACAGCACGACTCGGCGCGAACTATGATGGCAGTTCGCGCTCCCTGGCATCCGTGTCGTCATATTGCGGTCGACGCAGAGTTCTGAGTTGGACAAGCTCAACTCGCCCTGGTGCAGCCGGACCCGTATATGGCGGCGGGTCCCGCTCACGGAGATCATCCCACACGTGCACCGACGTTCCGCGTCAGGCACGCGTCGGCGTGGTCGCAGGGCAAGAACTCGCGGGGATCGCCGAGCGATCATCTACTCACCTACATGCTGCTCGTCAGTATCGGCCCGACGGGGCCTACGGAGGTCACACCCTTGGCTGCTGCGCCCAACGCATCCACCAACCCCAAGAACGGTCGCAACCACTCGCGACTCTCGTTCGCCAAGATCACGGACACCCTCACGGTTCCTGATCTGCTCGCACTCCAGACGGAGAGCTTCGACTGGCTCGTCGGCAACGACGTCTGGAAGGCCCGTCTCGCAGAAGGACAGGAGCAGGGTCGCACCGACCTCGCCCTGCACTCCGGGTTGGAGGAGATCTTCGAGGAGATCTCCCCGATCGAGGACCTCGGCGAGACCATGCAGCTCTCGTTCACGGCGCCCGAGCTCGAGGACCCCAAGTACTCGATCGACGACTGCAAGGAGCGCGGCAAGACCTACGCCGCTCCGCTGTACGTCAACGCCGAGTTCATGAACCACATGACGGGTGAGATCAAGACGCAGACGGTCTTCATGGGCGACTTCCCGCTCATGACCGAACGCGGCACGTTCATCATCAACGGCACCGAGCGCGTCGTCGTGTCGCAGCTCGTCCGTTCGCCCGGCGTGTACTTCGAGCGCCAGCAGGAGAAGACGTCCGACAAGGACATCTACTCCGCTCGCGTCATCCCCTCGCGTGGTGCGTGGCTCGAGTTCGAGATCGACAAGCGCGACCAGGTGGGCGTGCGCATCGACCGCAAGCGCAAGCAGTCCGTGACGGTCTTCCTCAAGGCGCTGGGTCTGACCAGCGAGGAGATCATGGAGGAGTTCCAGGGCTTCGCCTCGATCGAGTCGACCCTCGAGAAGGACGCCATCCTCACGAAGGAAGAGGCGCTCAAGGACATCTACCGCAAGCTGCGCCCGGGCGAGCAGGTCGCTGCCGAGGCCGCGCGTGCGCTGCTCGACAACTTCTACTTCAACTCGAAGCGCTACGACCTGGCGAAGGTGGGCCGCTACAAGGTCAACCGCAAGCTCGGGATCGACGCCCCGCTGTCCGACTCGGTGCTGACCGTCAAGGACATCGTCGCGACGATCAAGTACCTCGTGTCCCTGCACGCCGAGAAGACCACGCTGAACGGCGTGCGTGACGGCGAGCCGGTGCAGCTGCGCCTCGACGTGGACGACATCGACCACTTCGGCAACCGTCGCATCCGCGCCGTCGGCGAGCTCATCCAGAACCAGGTCCGCACGGGTCTGTCCCGCATGGAGCGCGTCGTCCGCGAGCGCATGACCACGCAGGACATCGAGGCGATCACGCCCCAGACGCTCATCAACGTGCGTCCGGTCGTCGCCGCGATCAAGGAGTTCTTCGGAACGTCCCAGCTGTCGCAGTTCATGGACCAGAACAACCCGCTCGCAGGCCTGACGCACAAGCGTCGTCTCTCGGCCCTCGGCCCGGGTGGTCTGTCCCGTGAGCGAGCCGGTGTCGAGGTCCGTGACGTCCACCCGTCGCACTACGGCCGCATGTGCCCGATCGAGACCCCGGAAGGCCCGAACATCGGCCTGATCGGCTCGCTCGCGTCGTTCGGTCGGATCAACTCGTTCGGCTTCATCGAGACCCCGTACCGTCGCGTCGTCAACGGCGAGGTCACGAAGACCATCGACTACCTGACCGCCTCGGAAGAGGACGAGTTCGTCGTCGCGCAGGCCAACGCGCCGCTGACCGACTCGTTCCACTTCGCCGACGACAAGGTCCTCGTCCGCAAGAAGGGTGGCGAGGTCGAACTCGTCGCCAAGGGCGAAGTCGACTACATGGACGTCTCGCCGCGCCAGATGGTGTCGGTCGCGACCTCGCTCATCCCGTTCCTCGAGCACGACGACGCGAACCGCGCCCTCATGGGTGCGAACATGCAGCGTCAGGCCGTCCCGCTGCTCCGTTCCGAGTCGCCGCTCGTCGGTACCGGCATGGAGGGCTACACCGCGATCGACGCCGGTGACGTCGTCACCGCCGACAAGGCCGGTGTCGTCTCCGAGGTCTCGGCAGACGCCGTGACCCTGCAGCTCGACGAGGGTGGCACGCAGACCTTCTACCTGCGCAAGTTCGACCGCTCCAACCAGGGCACGAGCTACAACCACCGCGTGGTCGTCTCGGCCGGCGAGCGTGTGGAGCAGGGCGAGGTCATCGCCGACGGTCCCGCGACGGAGAACGGCGAGCTCGCGCTCGGCAAGAACCTCCTCGTCGCGTTCATGCCGTGGGAGGGCTACAACTACGAGGACGCGATGATCCTGTCGCAGAACCTCATCAAGGACGACACGCTCTCCTCGATCCACATCGAGGAGTACGAGGTCGACGCCCGCGACACGAAGCTCGGCAAGGAGGAGATCACCCGTGACCTCCCCAACGTCAGCCCGGACCTGCTGGCCGACCTCGACGAGCGCGGCATCATCCGCATCGGTGCCGAGGTCCGCCCCGGCGACATCCTGGTCGGCAAGGTCACGCCGAAGGGCGAGACCGAGCTCTCCGCTGAAGAGCGCCTCCTCCGCGCCATCTTCAACGAGAAGTCGCGCGAGGTGCGCGACACCTCGCTGAAGGTGCCCCACGGTGAAGAGGGCACGATCATCGGCGTCAAGGTGTTCGACTCGCAGGACGGCGACGACGAACTCGGCTCTGGTGTCAACCAGCGCGTGGTCGTCTACATCGCCCAGAAGCGCAAGATCACCGCGGGTGACAAGCTCGCCGGTCGTCACGGCAACAAGGGCGTCATCTCGACCATCCTCCCGGTCGAGGACATGCCCTTCCTCGCCGACGGCACCCCGGTCGACATCGTCCTGAACCCGCTCGGCGTCCCCGGCCGCATGAACTTCGGCCAGGTCCTCGAGATCCACCTCGGTTGGCTCGCCAAGCAGGGCTGGAACGTCGAGGGCATCCAGGAGTGGGCGTCGGCCCTCCCCGAGGCAGCGCACAGCGCCGCTCCGGGCACGAAGGTCGCCACCCCGGTGTTCGACGGTGCGTACGAGCGCGAGATCGAGGGCCTCCTCGACTCGACCCTCCCGAACCGCGACGGCGAGCGCCTGATCGGCTCGTCCGGCAAGGCGCAGCTCTTCGACGGTCGCTCCGGCGAGCCGTTCCCCGAGCCCGTCTCGGTCGGCTACATGTACATCCTCAAGCTGCACCACCTGGTCGACGACAAGATCCACGCTCGTTCGACGGGTCCGTACTCGATGATCACGCAGCAGCCGCTGGGTGGTAAGGCGCAGTTCGGTGGCCAGCGATTCGGTGAGATGGAGGTGTGGGCGCTCGAGGCGTACGGCGCCGCTTACGCCCTCCAGGAGCTCCTGACGATCAAGTCCGACGACATCCTCGGCCGCGTGAAGGTCTACGAGGCGATCGTCAAGGGCGAGAACATCCAGGAACCCGGCATCCCCGAGTCCTTCAAGGTCCTCATGAAGGAGATGCAGTCGCTCTGCCTGAACGTCGAGGTCCTCTCGGCCGACGGCCAGGCGGTCAGCCTGCGCGACAACGATGACGAGGTCTTCCGCGCTGCGGAGGAGCTGGGCATCAACATCTCCTCGCGGTTCGAGTCGTCGTCCGTCGACGACATCTGATCTCGCCCGTACATCGAAGCCTGAATCAAGCAAGAGAGAAGAACATTGCTCGAAGCAACTTCCTTTGACGCCATTCGGATCGGCCTCGCGACCGCCGAGGACATCCGTCAGTGGTCGTACGGCGAGGTCAAGAAGCCGGAGACCATCAACTACCGCACCCTGAAGCCCGAGAAGGACGGTCTGTTCGGCGAGCAGATCTTCGGTCCTTCCCGCGACTGGGAGTGCGCCTGCGGCAAGTACAAGCGTGTCCGGTTCAAGGGCATCGTCTGCGAGCGCTGCGGCGTCGAGGTCACCAAGTCCTCGGTCCGTCGTGAGCGCATGGGCCACATCGAGCTCGCTGCCCCCGTCACGCACATCTGGTACTTCAAGGGCGTCCCGTCGCGCCTCGGGTACCTCCTCGACATGGCGCCGAAGGACCTCGAGAAGGTCATCTACTTCGCGGCGTACATGATCATCGACATCGATGAAGAGGGCCGTCACGCGGACATGCCGGGTCTCGAGAACGAGATGCGTCTCGAGATCAAGACCCTCGAGGGCCAGCGCGACTCGATCATCGCCGACCGCCTCAAGAAGCTCGAGGACGACCTCGCAGCCCTTGAGGAAGAGGGAGCGAAGGCCGACGTCAAGCGGCGCACCAAGGACACCGCCGAGAAGGAGATGTCCCAGGTCCGCAAGTCGTTCGACGAGGACATCACCCGTCTCGAGCGTGTGTGGGAGGACTTCCGCAACCTCAAGGTGGGCGACCTCAAGCCCGAGGACGCCGTCTTCCACGAGCTCCAGGACCGGTTCGGGATCTACTTCGACGCCTACATGGGCGCCGAGGCGATCAAGCTCCGGCTCGAGGCGTTCGACCTGGCTGCCGAGGCCGAGGCGCTGCGTCTGCAGATCGCCGAGGGCAAGGGCCAGAAGAAGATCCGCGCGATCAAGCGTCTGCGCGTCGTCAGCTCCTTCCTCGCCACCGGCAACTCGCCGGCAGCGATGGTGCTCGGCGTCGTGCCGGTGATCCCGCCGGAGCTGCGCCCGATGGTGCAGCTCGACGGTGGCCGTTTCGCCACGTCGGACCTCAACGACCTCTACCGTCGTGTGATCAACCGCAACAACCGTCTCCGCCGCCTGCTCGACCTCGGTGCCCCCGAGATCATCGTGAACAACGAGAAGCGCATGCTGCAGGAAGCCGTTGACGCGCTGTTCGACAACGGTCGTCGTGGACGTCCGGTCACGGGTACCGGCAACCGCGCCCTGAAGTCCCTGAGCGACATGCTCAAGGGCAAGCAGGGTCGTTTCCGTCAGAACCTGCTCGGCAAGCGCGTCGACTACTCGGGCCGTTCGGTCATCATCGTCGGCCCGCAGCTGAAGCTGCACCAGTGTGGTCTGCCCAAGCAGATGGCACTCGAGCTCTTCAAGCCGTTCGTGATCAAGCGCCTGATCGACCTGTCGCACGCGCAGAACATCAAGTCGGCCAAGCGCATGGTCGAGCGTTCGCGTCCGCAGGTGTGGGACGTGCTCGAGGAGATCATCCGCGAGCGCCCCGTGCTGCTGAACCGTGCGCCGACGCTGCACCGTCTGGGCATCCAGGCGTTCGAGCCGCAGCTCGTCGAGGGCAAGGCCATCCAGCTCCACCCGCTCGTGTGTGCTGCGTTCAACGCGGACTTCGACGGTGACCAGATGGCCGTGCACCTGCCGCTGTCGGTGGAGGCCCAGGCCGAGGCCCGCATCCTGATGCTCGCCTCGAACAACATCCTGAAGCCGTCCGACGGCCGTCCGGTGACCCTGCCCGCACAGGACATGATCATCGGTCTGCACCACCTGACGACCGTCCGCGAGGGCGCCGTCGGTGAGGGCCGTGCGTTCTCGTCGGTCGCCGAGGCGATCCTGGCCAACGACCAGCACACGCTGCACCTCAACGCCATGGCGAAGATCCGCATGACGGGTGTCCACTTCGCCGAGGGTGAAGCTCCCGAGGGTTACGAGCAGGGCGACACCGTCCTCCTCGAGACGACCCTGGGCCGTGCGCTCTTCAACGAGACCCTCCCGGCGAACTACCCGTTCGTCCAGAAGGTCACCGACAAGGGTGTGCTGTCCGCGATCGTCAACGACCTCGCCGAGCGGTACTCCAAGACCGAGACGGCCGCTGCGCTGGACCGGATCAAGGACGCCGGCTTCTACTGGGGCACGCGCTCCGGTGTGACCGTCGCCCTGTCGGACGTCGTGACGCCTCCTCGCAAGAAGGAGATCATCGCGGGCTACGAGATCCAGGCCGCCAAGGTGCAGGGCGAGTTCGACAAGGGTCTGATCACCGACTCCGAGCGTCGCGCCGACCTGATCAAGATCTGGACCGAGGCCACCAACGAGATCGCGCAGGAGATGCGGGACAACTTCCCCGTCGACAACACGATCAACCGCATGGTGTCGTCGGGTGCTCGTGGTAACTGGCTGCAGGTCCGCAACATCGCGGGTATGCGTGGTCTGGTGAACAACCCGAAGGGCGAGATCATCGCCCGCCCGATCATCAACTCGTACCGCGAGGGCCTGACCGTGGCGGAGTACTTCATCGCCACCCACGGTGCTCGCAAGGGTCTTGCCGACACCGCGCTCCGTACCGCGGACTCCGGGTACCTCACCCGTCGTCTCGTGGACGTCTCGCAGGACGTCATCATCCGCGAGGACGACTGCGGTACGACGCGTGGCCTCGAGCTGCCGATCGCGACCGTGGACGCCGACGGCAAGCTGGTCCGCGACCCGCGCGTCGAGAACACCGTGTACTCGCGCACCCTGGCCACCGAGGCCGTGGACGCCAAGGGCACGGTCGTCGCCGAGGCTCGTGAGGACGTCGGTGACGTGCTCCTCGAGAAGCTGCTGGCAGCCGGTGTCGAGAGCATCAAGGTGCGCTCGGTCCTGACCTGCGAGTCGGCCGTCGGTGTCTGCGCGAAGTGCTACGGCCGTTCGCTCGCCACCGGCAACCTGGTCGACATCGGTGAGGCAGTCGGCATCATCGCCGCGCAGTCCATCGGTGAGCCCGGTACCCAGCTGACGATGCGTACCTTCCACACGGGTGGTTCGGCCTCGGCCGACGACATCACCCAGGGTCTGCCGCGTGTCACGGAGCTCTTCGAGGCCCGTACGCCCAAGGGCGCGTCCCCGATCGCCGAGGCCCCCGGCCGCGTCGTCGTCGAGGACACGGACAAGGGTCGTCGGATCATCCTCACGCCGGACAACGGTGACGAGCCGTTCATCTACCCGGTGCTCAAGCGTGCGACGCTCCTCATCGAGGACAACCAGCACGTCGAGCTCGGCGAGCAGTTCATCGCCGGCACCGTCGACCCGAAGGAAGTCCTCCGGGTCAAGGGTGTCCGAGAGGTCCAGAAGCACCTGGTCAACGGTGTGCAGGACGTCTACGGCTCGCAGGGTGTGCCGATCCACGACAAGCACATCGAGGTCATCGTCCGTCAGATGCTCCGCAAGGTCACCGTCGTCGACCACGGCGACACCGACCTGCTGCCGGGTGAGCTCGTCGACCGGTCGCGCTACAACATGCTGAACCGTGCGGCGCTGCAGGAGGGTCGCAAGACCGCCTCGGCTCGCCAGGAGGTCATGGGCATCACGAAGGCGTCCCTCGCGACCGAGTCGTGGCTGTCCGCCGCTTCCTTCCAGGAGACCACCCGCGTGCTCACGCAGGCGGCCATGGAGGGCAAGCAGGACCACCTCGTCGGCCTCAAGGAGAACGTCATCATCGGTAAGCTCATCCCCGCCGGGACGGGCCTCAGCCGGTACCGCGACGTGGACGTGAACGCGACGGAAGAAGCGAAGGCAGAGCGGTACCCCAACCGCATCTTCGCCGACGACTCGTCGTTCTCGGACGCCGACCTGAGCTTCGTCGACTTCGACAGCTTCTCGTCGGACGACTTCACGCCGGGCACGTACAACTGAGTCTGATGTGATCCCACGAAGGCCCCGTCTCCGCAAGGAGGCGGGGCCTTCTTCGTGTCGTCACCACGTGGCGGACAGGAGGCCCGGTGCCAGGCCGCCACGGGCCTCCCGGCCTGCGACCGGGTGCGTCTAGAGCGCGCGGTCCGCGCCGTTGTCGCGTCCCGATCCGCGACCGGTCTCGTCCACGAGCGAGAACAGGCTGAGGACGTTGCCGTCGGGGTCGCGGACGTCGAACCAGTTCACGGCTCCGTCGACGCACTCGACCGGTCCGATGTCGATGCCGAGCGAGCCGATGCGCGCGTGCTGGGCTCCGACGTCGTCGACGCCGAACCGGACGCTCACGGGGTTCTCCTCGGCGGAGTCGTCCTCGTAGAGCTGGATCCAGATCCCGCCGACCTCGTACTCGGCGACACCGTCCTCGGGTTCGAGGTCCGGTTCGGTGCGCTCGAAGACGGCGCCGTACCAGAGGCAGGACGCCTCGATGTCGGTGACGGGCAGCCCCACGGTCACGCTCGTGATGTCCATGACTCATCATGGTCCCGGTCGGGCCTGCTCGTCGAGGGGCTTTCGGTGGCGTCTCGCCGCGCGGCGGAACTGGCAGGCTGGAGGGATGGCGACCCTGCGCGAACGGATCACGGCCCCGGCACACCTCTCGTTCCCCACGCCGATCGGCGGCTTGACGTTCCGGGCCGGCGGGCTCGACGACGTCGGGGCGATGCACGCCGTCGCGGTCGCGTCGGCCGCGGTCGACGACCCGCACGCCCGTCCCTCCACAGCTGACCTCGAACGGTCGTTGTCCACCGAAGGGCTGGACGTCACCAGGGACACCGTGGTGGGCGTCGATGCTGGAGGGCATGTGCAGGCCTACGGCATCGTCATCGACGTCCCCTCCCGCGTCACCGCTGCGCGCGCTGTGCTCGACGGGGCGGTCCACCCTTCCCTGCGCGGGCAGGGGATCGGACGGCGGGTGCTCGCATGGCAGGTCGGCCGGGCACGGCAACGCCTGGCGACGCTCGACGTCGATCTGCCGGCGACGCTCGACGTCGGTGGGCGCCAGGGGTCCTCGGCGCTCCGGCTGGCGGCGCACCACGGCTTCGCGCCGGTGCGCACCTGGCTCGACATGCAGGTCGTGTTCGACGACCGCGGTCCGGACACCGACGGGGTGCCCGTGCTGGCGGACGGGTTCGTCCTGCGGCCCGTCACCGCGGACGACATCGAGCCGCTCCGGACGGCCATGAACGACGCCTTCCGCGACCACTGGGGTTCCCAGCCGATGGTCGCGTCGGACTGGCGGGGGTTCCTCACCTCGGACAAGAGCCGGCTGGACCTGTCGCGGGTCGTCGTCGGCGCCGACGGTTCGGTCGTGGCGTTCACGATCGTCGAGGTGGAGCCCGACGGGTTCGCTGCCCGGGGCCGTTCGTACGGGTACGTGCACTGGGTCGGCGTCGTGCGTGCAGCACGGGGGACGGGGCTCGCCCCGATCGTCCTCGACGCCACGCTGCAGGCGATCCGCGCCGACGGGTTGTCCGCGGCGGTGCTGCACGTCGACGCCGAGAACCCGAGCGGAGCCGGGCGCATCTACGAGCGACTCGGGTTCGTCGCCGGCGAGGTCCACGTCACCGCGTCGGCGTCGCTCTGACCGTCGTGTCGGGGGTCCTGGACCCCAGTTCTGGGTGCATCCGGACCCCCTCCGCCCCCTCCTTCTGGGACTGCGGCCGACGACTGTCGCAGAAGTAGCGTGGTCGAGCGCCACATCCCTGGTGGTGCGCAACCCGACCACGTCTCGCCGCGCGCGAGTCCAAGGAGGCACAGGACTCATGGCGACCCTGTCCGAGATCCTCATCCTGAACGGCGCCCTGCCGATCGAGCACCTCGACTCGATGACGGGCGACGAGGACCTGGACGAGCGCGCGATCCGCGGCCTGGTCGACCAGGGCGTCGTGAGCGAGGCGCAGTTCATCACCGCCCGCGCGGCGTCGAACAACTCCCGCACCGTCCCGTTGACCGACTACCCGGTCGACGGCACCGCTGTCTCGATCCTCCCCGCTGCGCTCTGCCGGCGCCACGGTGTCCTCGGCGTCGGATTCGAGGGCGAGCTGCTCATCCTCGCGATGGTCAACCCGACCAACGTGCTGGCGATCGACGACGCCCGCGCTGCGTCCGGCCGGCCGATCAAGCCCCTCCAGGTCGACGAGCGCGACCTGCTCACCGCGCTCGACCGCTACCTGCGTGCCGACGACGAACTCAACGACCTGACCTCGTCGCTCGAAGAAGAAGCCTCGGTCAGCTCCTCGGCCCAGGTGGACCTGGCCGACGGCGCCCTCGACGACGTCCCGATCGTCCGCTTCGTGAACCTGCTCGTCTCGCAGGCGATCCAGGACCACGCCTCGGACATCCACATCGAGCCCGGTGAGCACGAGGTCCGGATCCGCTACCGCATCGACGGTGTGCTGCACGAGATGGCCCCGGCGCCGAAGAACATCCAGAACGGCGTCATCAGCCGCCTGAAGATCATGAGCGACATCGACATCGCCGAGCGTCGCAAGCCGCAGGACGGCCGCATGTCGGTCCGCCACGGTGGCCGCCAGATCGACCTCCGCGTGGCGACGCTGCCCACCGTGTGGGGCGAGAAGGTCGTCATGCGGATCCTCGACAACACGAACACGTCGCTGACCCTCAAGGACCTCAACCTCCTCGAGCAGAACTTCCAGGCGTACCAGCGGTCGTACTCGAAGCCCTACGGCATGATCCTGGTCACCGGGCCCACCGGCTCCGGCAAGTCCACGACGCTGTACACGACCCTGAACGCGGTCGCGAAGCCCGAGATCAACGTCATCACGGTCGAGGACCCGGTCGAGTACCGGATGGCCGGCATCAACCAGGTGCAGGTCAACCCGAAGGCCGGGCTGACCTTCGCCTCGGCGCTGCGCTCGATCCTGCGATCCGATCCCGACGTCGTCCTGCTCGGTGAGATCCGCGACCACGAGACCGCCCAGATCGCCATCGAGGCATCTCTCACCGGCCACCTGGTGCTGTCCACCCTGCACACGAACGACGCCCCCTCCGCCGTGACCCGACTCACCGAGATGGACATCGAGCCCTTCCTGGTCGGCTCCGCGTTGGACTCCGTCGTGGCCCAGCGTCTGGCGCGACGGCTGTGCGACCGGTGCAAGGCCCCCGCCGTGTACGAGGCCGAACAGCTCCGCACCCTCGGGTTCCTGCGCCCCGGCGACGAGGTCCCGGCGTTCTTCGCCCCCATCGGCTGCGCGGTCTGCTCGAACACCGGGTACCGCGGCCGCATCGCCCTGCACGAGGTCATGACCGTCACCGAGGAGATCGAACGCCTCGCCGTCTCGCGCGCCTCGAGCGCCGAGATCAGCCGCGTCGCCCAGGCGCAGGGGATGCTGACGCTCCGCCAGGACGGCTTCGAGAAGGTCAAGCTCGGTCTCACGAGCGTCGACGAGATCCTGCGCGTGGTCGCGTAGTCACGAGAGAGCGCAGCAGATGACCGACTCCGTGTACGACATCACGCACCCCGGCGACGAGCCCGTCGCCGGCTGGCACCCGGGCAACCCCGGCACCGAGGTGGGCTCCCGCCGTGCAGCACGCCTGGCTGCCGCCGCAGCGTCGGCCCCTCCGGAGCAGGTGTACGACCTCGGGGACGACACCGCCGGCTGGCCGGCACCGTCCGGGTCGCCCGTCGCCGTGCCCGTCGCGCAGCCGCTCGCCGCTCCGGCGACGCCGCCCGCCGGGGTGCCGTCGTCGATCGCGACCTACGGCTACGCCGAGGCGCCGACGCAGCGGCTACCCACGGCGCTTGCGGCCCCGGCACCGGCCGCCACGATCGGCGGCGACATCGAGTTCTCGCGCCACGCACGCGAGGTCGCCGACCCCGACCTGATCACCGCACTCGCCCAGGTCGTGTACCAGGGCGCATCCGACCTGCACGTCACCGCCGACGCCCCGCCCACCGTCCGCGTCGACGGCTCGCTCCGTCCCGCAGTCCCCGGAGGCGCGTGGTCGCGCGGCAAGGTCATCGCCGCCCTCAAGACGATGCTGTCGGTCGAACAGGCCGGCCAGTTCGACCAGGAGCAGGAACTCGACTTCGCGTACTCGCTGTCGCCGGAGTACCGCTTCCGCGTGAACTTCTACCAGCAGCGCGGCAACTGGGGCGCGGCCTTCCGCATCATCCCCACCAAGATCAAGACGCTCAAGCAGCTCGGCATCCCCGAGCACGTCGGCGACTTCGCCGGCCTGCCCCGAGGGCTCGTCCTGGTCACCGGCCCGACCGGTTCCGGCAAGTCGACGACCCTCGCCGCCCTGATCGACCTGGTGAACGAGAGCCGGGCCGACCACATCGTGACGGTCGAGGACCCGATCGAGTTCATGCACGAGCACAAGAAGGCGATCATCAACCAGCGCGAGGTCGGTGCCGACACGCACTCCTTCGCCGCCGCGCTCAAGCACGTGCTGCGTCAGGACCCCGATGTCATCCTGATCGGCGAGCTCCGCGACCTCGAGACCATCTCGGTCGCGCTCACCGCAGCCGAGACCGGGCACCTGGTGTTCGCCACCCTGCACACGCAGAGCGCCCCCGGCACGATCGACCGTGTCATCGACGTCTTCCCGCCCCACCAGCAGGGCCAGATCCGCACGCAGCTCGCGGCGACCCTGCAGGGCGTCGTCTGCCAGACCCTGGTGCCGAAGGCCAACGGTGTCGGTCGGGTCGTGGCCACCGAGATCATGACGATCACCCCCGCCATCGGCAACCTGATCCGCGAGGGCAAGACCTACCAGATCACGTCCGCCATGCAGGCCGGCCGTGACCTGGGCATGCACACCATGGACCAGGACCTCGCCGAACTGGTCAACGTCGGCACGATCTCGCGCAAGGCCGCGATGGACAAAGTGCACGACGAAGAGGGCTTCGACCGGCTGGTGCAGCGCGTCGAGTCCCCGTCCGACTCCTCGGCAGCCGCGATCGCCGCCAGCGGGATCGACTTCGGCGACAAGTTCTCCGGAGGCTACTGATGTCCCTCGCATTCGACTACCGCGGGCGCGACGGTGCCGGCAAGCTCGTCAAGGGCCGTCTCGACGCCTCGTCCGAAGGAGCGGTCGTCCAGCGGCTCCGGGGCATGGGTGTCTCGCCGATCGCGATCACGGAGTCCAAGGCCGGCACGGGCCTGCAGACCGAGATCAAGATCCCCGGGTTCGAGAAGGGCGTCGGCCTCAAGGACCTCGCGATCATGTCGCGCCAGGCCTCGACGATGCTCACCTCGGGACTCTCGCTGCTGCGCGCGCTGTCGATCCTCGCCGACCAGACCGAGAACAAGAAGCTCAAGGACATCCTCGGCAAGGTCCGTGACGACGTCGAGCGGGGCGTCTCGTTCTCCGACGCGGTGGCGAAGTTCCCGGTCGACTTCCCGCCGATCATGATCAACATGATCCGTGCGGGCGAGACCGGCGGGTTCCTCGACCAGGCCATGGACTCCATCGCCACCAACTTCGAGAAGGAGCACAAGCTCCGCTCGACGATCAAGTCGGCGATGACCTACCCGGTGGTGGTGCTCGTGATGTCGCTGGTGGCAGTCGTCATCATGCTCATCTTCATCGTGCCGATCTTCCAGAAGATGTTCTCGTCCCTGGGCGGGCAGCTCCCGCTGCCGACGATGGTGCTCGTCTACGCGTCGAACGCGATGGTGTACGTCGGTCCGGTCCTGCTCGTCGCGGCCATCGCGTTCTGGGTGTGGTGGCGAGCGAACAAGAACACCGAACGCGTCCGCGCGTTCGTGGACCCGCTGAAACTCCGACTCCCGGTGTTCGGACAGCTCAACCGCAAGATCGTGATCGCGCGGTTCTCACGAAACCTCTCGGACATGATCGGAGCCGGTGTCCCGATTCTGCAAGGATTGCAGATCGCCGGAGAAGTGTCGAACAACTACGTGGTCGAGAAAGCGCTCAGGCGCGTTTCCGAAGCCGTGCGGAAAGGTGAATCCATCGCCGCTCCGTTGGCAAAAGAACCGATATTCCCGGCAATGGTGTCGCAAATGGTCGCGGTCGGCGAGGACGCCGGATCGCTGGAGATCTTGCTCGAGAAGATCGCTGCGTTCTACGACAGCGAGGTCGAGTCCACCACCGAGGCGCTCACCTCACTGATCGAGCCGCTGCTGATCGCGTTCCTCGGTGTCGTGGTAGGCGGCATGATCGTCGCGCTGTACCTGCCGATCTTCCAGATCACCTCGCTCGTCAAGTAACCAATCGGAGTCGATGCCCCCAGTAACGGGGGTATGGAAGCACGCAATGCCCCCGTTACTGGGGACATTTCGGTACCCCCGGACCCCCCGTTCTCGGGATTACGCCCGGAAACGCCTCTGAATACTCTTGTGACCGGCGGCGGAGCAGTCCCCGGCACAAATCCCATCGCATTCCCAGAAGAATGGAAACCACCATGTACTTCGCTCTCATGGGCAAGCTCGACGCTCGCCGCAAGGGCCTGCTGGCCGAGGAGGAGAAGGGCTTCACGCTCATCGAGCTCCTGGTCGTCGTCATCATCATCGGCATCCTCGCCGCGATCGCCATCCCGGTGTACCTGAACGTGCAGAACAACGCGAAGGACGCCTCGGCGAAGTCGGACCTGCAGAACGCGAAGACCGCGGTCATCGCCGCGTACACACAGAACAACACGTTCCCGACGAAGCTCGCCGGCCTCGCGGGCTACTCGGCCAGCGGCACGTACGACACCGGCAAGGGTGTCGCCCCGGAGATCAAGAAGTCCGACGCGACCGCCGGGTCGTTCTGCATCCAGGTCACGAGCAACTCGACGAAGAACTTCTACGTCGACCAGGACGGCGGCGCGAAGGACGGCACCTGCCCCTGACCCCTTCGGGCTCCGAGACGGACTCCGGCTCGTGACGAGTCGGAGTCCGTCTCCAACGAACGCGGCGTATCGGAGGTGACCATGCTGCGACTGACCGAGCTCCTTCGCGACGCCCGCGAACGAGACGATGGCTTCTCGATCATCGAGGTGCTCGTCGCCATGACCGTGTTCGCGATGATCGCAGCAGGTGTCGCCATGGGGATCGCGAGCTCCCTCTACCTCGCACAGGGTTCGCGCTCGCGCGAAGTCGCGATCGGTCTGGCACAGGACGCCATCGACAAGGCGCGGACGAGCAGCAACCTGTTCGGGGTCACCGACGCGACGGACTCGTTGACCCGGAACGGCGTCGACTACTCCGTCAAGCAGACGGCCCGCTGGGTCCCGACCTCCGGCACCGCCAACGCCTGTGGGTCCGGGGGCGGCCCGCTGGCTTACAAGCGGGTGTCGATGACCATCAGCTGGACGGCCGGAGGGCGTGGATCGACCCAGTCGATCTCGATGAACAGCATGGTCGCTCCGACCACCTCGGTGACGGCGGCGAACCTCGGCACCATCGTGGTCTCGGTGTCCCGGGTCGACGGCTCGGGCAACCAGGGTGTGGGCGTGACGATCGCGCCGAACACCAGTAACCCGAACGGCGCCGCAGCGATCACCTCCACGATCGGACAGACGGACGTGACGGGGTGCACCTACGCGCTGAACGTCAAGCCCGGGCGGTACGACGTCACGCTCACGAAGTCCGGGAACATCGACGACGGGACGTCGTCGGGTTCGCTCGGCGCGCAGACCGCCACGCCGTCCACGACGGTCACGGTGCAGACGAACCAGACCTCCGCTGCCAACTTCAACTACGACACCGCGCTCACGGTCGTGCCGCAGTGGTCGGATCCCAACCAGAGCACCACCGCCTTCACGCCACCGACCAGCAGTCCGGTGTCGCTCCGACGGAAGACCGCCGACTACGGTCCCTACGCGGCCGGGACGACGGCCCAGGTCTTCCCCTACGCCGACGGCTACAAGGCGGTGCCGGGAACCCCGGCGACCTGTCTGAGCGTCGACCCGGAGAACTGGACCACGGCGAAGGGCGCCGCGGTGGCCCCGCGCGCCCTCGCGCAGCCCCAGGCCGGCACGAACGCGGTCAAGGCTCCCGTCCAGATCGTCACCGTGAAGCTCGCCGCGAAGACCGACAACGCGCTGACGGCCACAACCGTCGCGCCGACCGCGAACTCGGGCGATCCTGGCTGCGCAACCCCGGTGACCTACACTTTCACAGGCCTGTCGAACCAGACCGCGACGATCGCCTTGCCCTACGGCACGTACTCCTTCCAGTCCGGCACCGTGCTGAAGATCCTCGGTGGTGTCGTCTCCCTGACCCTCAGCAGCGGAACCCCGTCGGCGACCACGGCGACGGGCGTCTCCACCTCGTCCGGCAAGGTCATGCTCGATCCCCGGCGGGCACCGTGATGCGCGCGCTCGCCCGGCTGCGCCGGGATGACCGCGGTCTCTCCCTCGCGGAGCTCATCGTCGCGATGAGCGTCACCGTCCTGCTCCTCGCGATGGCAGGAGCCTTCTTCGCGTCCGTGACCCGCGCGTCCACGACGACCACCGGGGTCGACGGCAACACCCGGGCGGCGTCGACCGCGATGCGGGAGATGCAGCGCATGTTCCGGGTCGCGTCGAACAACCCCGTCGCGAGCGGCATCGACACGCAGTACGCGTTCCAGTACGCCTCGGCGACGTCGGTGCGCTTCTTCGCGTACATCAACCTGAACTCCGCGGTCGACGTCCAGCCCGTCGAGGTGCAGTTCACGCTCGATTCGTCGAAGGGGACGATCACGGAAACGAAGTGGAACGGCACGGCGACCGATGCGTCGAACAGCTACTTCGACTTCCCCCGCGCCACGACGGCGACGCTCGGCAACACCCCGACCTCGAGGCTGACGCTCGCGTCGTCGGTCGTGCCGACTGCGCTGTTCACGTACCGGGATGCGGGTGGGAACGCGCTGATGCCCGGCGCGACCGGTCTGAGCGTCGCTGACCTGCAGTCGGTCCGATCCGTCACCGTCGCCCTGACCGTGGGCGAACGCGACATGTCGAAGCCGTCCGCCGCCAACAACGTCTCGCTCACGAGCACCGTGGGCATGCCCAACCTGCAGTTCGGAGGCTGACCGTGCGCCGCATGCTCGACGCGATCCGCTCGCGGGATGACGACCGCGGGGTCGCCCTCACCGCCGTGCTCGGGATCGGGGTGATCGTGATGATCCTCGCCGCGACGATGGTCGGTCTCTCGACGTCCGGTGCGACGAAGTCCGCCTCCGATCGCGACTACGCGAACGCGATGGCGGCAGCGTACGCCGGGCTCGCCGACTACCAGTCGCGCGTCAACGCCGACAACACGTACGCGACGAAGTACGGCGATTCCGCTCAGCCGTTCAGCGCCGGGAACACATTCCCGAACCGCACAGGGGACAACGCCGCGTTCACGACCTGGGTCGCGGTGCCGGACTCGACGGGTGCCGGCGGCTCGACGTTCTACCGGTACGCGGTCGACAACAGCATCTACGGGCAGCAGGGCATCGTCCGGGTCCAGGTCACCGGTAAGGCCGGCAACACGACGAGGACCTTGGTCGCGAACGTCAAGCCGGACGGTTTCTCGAACTACCTGTACTGGACGGACTACGAATCCGGCGATCCGGACATCACCGGCGAGGACTGCTCGAACGTGTACCAGAACGCGACGTTCTCGAACTCGCCGGGCGGTGGCAAGAGTGCGTGCTCGCGGATCCAGTTCCAGGACGGCGACACCCTGAACGGGCCGATCCGGTCGAACGACGTGATGCTCATCTGCGGCGGGACCTTCAAGAACACCGTGCAGTCCGCGGTCGGCACCACCGACTACGGATGCTCGCCGAAGCGGACGCCGTCGTACCAGTACTACAGCGGCTACGCGCCGGAGACCGTCGGCTCGTACACGCCGCCGTCCACGATCAGCGCCGGGCGCGACCGCATGTACACCGATGACAGCGCGATCATCTCGACGACACCCGGGACGGGGTGCTTGTACACGGGGCCGACCCAGATCACCTTCCTCGGCAACGGCAAGATGACGGTCCGCTCCCCGCTCACGCTGAAGACGAACCTGCAGAAATCGGGTCCGGACTACGGATCGGAGCCGACGAAGTGCGGGGCGATCGCCGATCTGCAGGGTGCTGGGGCCACGCTGAGCACGAGCCTGCTCGCGAACAACCTGGTGTACGTGCAGGACGAACCCGCCTCCGCAGGAAGCGGCAGCTCGACGAACCCGAACTACTACTGGTCGAAGTACACGACCCGCAACGCACCGTCCGCGTGCATGAAGAGCCCGTCGGTGACCGACAACGGATTGGGCTTCCCCTACACGGGGAAGATCTCCGGGTACTCCGGTACCTACTCGGAGTCGGTCCCGCGGAACGCACAGGGAGACCCGGTCCCGTTCAGCTCCGCCTACGGCTGCAGCAACGGTGACCTCTTCGTCTCCGGCAAGGTCGACGCGTCGATCACGCTGTCCGCTGAGAACTACGTCTACATCACCGGGGACCTGCAGTACGTGACCAACCGGGCCGCCTCGACCGTGCTCGGGATCGTCGGGCAGGAAGCCGTGATGGTCTGGAACCCGATGTACTTCAGCGGCGCCAGCGCGTACGCGTTCCTCGCGGACAACCGGACCGTCGCCGGAGCGATCCTGTCGAACCAGGGCACCTTCACGGTGCAGAACTACGCGTACGGCGGTGGCCGGGGAACCCTGACGGTGAACGGTTCGATCGCTCAGCGCTACCGCGGAGCTGTCGGCAAGGGGTCGAACGGCTACCTCAAGGCGTACGGGTACGACACGAGCCTCGCCAGCTACACGCCACCGTTCTTCCCGCAGCCGGTGGTCACCACGTACAAGGTGACCTCGCAGATCGAGGTCAAGCCCGCCTACGACGGCGGCGGGAGCCCACGATGACCGCCGCGGTGATGGTCGTCGGCTTCGCGGCGGCCACGGGACTCGCGATCGGCTCGTTCCTCAACGTGGTGGTCCACCGGGTCCCGGCCGGTCTGTCCGTGGTGGCACCGGCGAGTGCGTGCCCACGGTGCGGTCACGAGATCCGGGCGCGGGACAACGTCCCGGTGCTCTCGTGGGCCGTCCTGCGTGGGCGCTGCCGCGACTGCGCTGAGCCGATCTCGGTCCGCTACCCGCTCGTAGAACTCGCGACAGCAGTCCTGTTCGCGCTCGTCGTCCTGCACTTCGGACCAGCACTGCTGGCCGCCACTGATGCCCGTGCCGCGGCGGTCGCGACGACCGTCCTCGTCGCGATGCTGTACCTGATGGCGGTGTCGGTCGCACTCGCCCTGATCGACCTCGACGTCCACCGCCTGCCGAACGCGATCGTCCTGCCCGCCTACCCGGTGTTCGCCGCGCTGCTGACGGCCACGAGCGCGCTGAGCGGTGACTGGGGTGCCCTCCTGCGCGCGGGCACCGGTCTGCTGGTCCTGGGCGGGGGCTACCTGGTGCTGGCGCTCGCCGTCCCGGGCGGCATGGGACTCGGCGACGTGAAGTTGGCCGGTGTGCTCGGCCTCGTGCTCGCGTACCTCGGATGGGGACCCCTCGCAGTGGGAGCTTTCGGAGCCTTCGTCCTCGGCGGTAGCTTCGCCATCGGCCTCATGGTGGCCGGACGTGCGAAGCGCGGCTCCGGTATCCCGTTCGGCCCCTGGATGCTCGGCGGTGCCTGGCTCGGTGTCTTCATCGGTCAGTCGGTCCTCGACGGGTACCTGCGGATCATCGGACTGGCCTGAGGAAGGACCACACATGGCGAAGAACGTCGTCGGGATCGACATCGGGGGTGAGACCATCCGCGCTGTCGAGGTGACGAACCCGAACAAGCCCGGGCCGGTGATCCAGCGCGTCGCAGAGGTCCCCCTGCCCGTCGGCGCGACCAAGCGCGGCGAGGTCCTCGAGCCGAACACGATCGCGGCCAGTCTCCGGGAACTCTGGCGCGTCGGCCGGTTCCGGTCCAAGGACGTGGTCCTCGGCATGGGGAACCAACGGGTGCTCTCGCGCGACCTCACGGTCCCGAAGGCTCCGCTCGCGCAGATCCGCGAGTCACTGCCCTTCCAGGTCCAGGACATGCTCCCGGTGCCCGTCGGCGACGCGATCCTCGACTTCTACCCGGTGTCCGAGTCCCACGGGACGGACGGTCCGGTCGTGCACGGTCTCCTGATCGCGGCCATCAAGGACGCAGTGCTCGCGAACGTCCGTGCGGTGCAGCTCGCCGGCCTGAACCCGATCGGGGTCGATCTGATCCCGTTCGCCCTCACCCGGGTGTACCTCCCCGCATCGCGGTTCCCCGGGACCCACGCACTCGCTGAGATCGGGGCGAACACCACGACGGTGGTCGTGGCGACCGACGGCGTCCCGCAGTTCGTGCGCATCATCCCGAGCGGCGGCGACGACCTGACCGCGACCCTCGCGACGGCACTCGACATCGCGGTCGACCAGGCTGAGGCAGTGAAGCGCTGGATCGGCCTCGGCGCTCGTGCGCAGACCCCTGATGACGTCCGCGCCGCCACGACCGTCCGTGAACTCAGCAACGAGTTGCTGACGAGTCTGCGCAACACCGTGAACTACTTCGTCAGCACGCGGCCAGGAGCGGGCGTGCAGAGCCTCGTCCTCGCTGGCGGTGGCGCCCAGCTGCCGGGCTTCGCCGAGGCGCTCCAGGCGTCGACCGGCATCGACGTCAGCATCGGCGACCCGTTCGCCGACGCGCCCACGGACCGGTCGATCCGGCGAGAGGACGTCGCCGGCCGTGGGCTCGCAGTGGCGGTCGCCTGGGGCCTCGCGACCGGGAGCTGTGCAGCATGACCAAGATCCTCGAACCCTCGAAGCGCGCACGACGCGGCGCAGGGACCTCCCACGAGGTCCGGATCGCGGCGGACACCGCCCAGCGGACGAAACGTCAGGGACGCGGTAACGGCCAGTCGGTCGTCGTGGGCGGTGTGCCGCGAGTCGATCTGCTGCCGACCGAAGTCCTCATCGATCGTCGCCAGCGCGCGGTCGTCCGGCGGGCCTGGCTCGGTGTCGTGGTCGTCGCGGTGGCGGTCGGGGCCGGAGTCGTCCTGGCCTCCGCGACGGCCATGCAGGCCGACGCTCAGCTGGCAGCGGCCCGCGAGCAGACCGACTCGCTCCTGGTCGAGCAGCAGCAGTACCGTGAGGTGCGCAGCACGGAGACGCAGTCCGAGCTGCTGCGTGCGGCTCAGCAGGTCGGTGGGTCGACGGAGATCGACTGGCAGGCAACGCTCCAACGGGTGCAGGACTCGCTCCCTGCCGGTGTGACGATCACGGGCGTCCAGATCGACTCCGCAACCCCGCTCGAGGCCTACGCCCAGGCGACCAGCCCGTTGCAGGGGCAGCGTGTGGCGACGCTCACGATCGACGCCGCGAGCCCGACCCTTCCGTCGGTGCCGACCTGGCTCGACTCGGTGAAGGGTCTCCGGGGGTTCGTCGACGCGAACGCCAACTCGGTGACGCTCGACACGTCGACGAACGTCTACACGGTGGACATGACGATCCACCTCGATGAGAAGGTCTACGACGGCAAGTACGCAGCGAAGGACGGATCATGAGCCGCAACCGATTGATGCTCCTCCTCGCGGTCGTCGCAGCGGTCGTGGTGGCCGCCGGCGGTTTCTTCCTCGGCGTGCAGCCGCAGCTCGACCGTGCTGCGACGGCGAAGAGCGACACCGAGAGCATCAGCGCCGGCAACGCGACGACGCGCGCTGAGATCGCACGGCTCCGGCAGCAGGCGAAGTCCCTGCCCGAGATGCGTACCCGCCTCGCGACGCTGCAGGCGTCGGTGCCCGACGCGGCTGGCGTCTCGTCGTTCATCAGCCAGCTCAACGGGACCGCTGACACGGCCGGCGTTCAGGTCGCGACGATCACCGTCGGTGACGCGACCGCGTACTCCCCGCCCGCGGCACCGGCCGGAGGGGACACGAGCAGCGACGCTGCCTCCGACGACTCTGCGACGGCCACGGCCACGGCGACGCCGGCACCGACTGCGGTCGCGACGACCCCGGCGGCTCCGGAGACGGCGACGGACAGCAGCATCACGTCGCGGAACTTCTCCGTCATCCCGGTGTCGGTGACCGTCAACGGTGAGTTCCCAGGAGCGCTCACCTTCGTCAAGGGTGTGCAGTCGAACTCGCGGCTCTTCCTGATCGACTCGATCTCGTCGTCGTCGCCGAGCACCGCAGCCGCCGATGATTCCGACGCGCAGGCGGAGTCTCCGTCGTGGACCTTCAGCGGGTCGATCTACGTGCTCTCGGACGCCGCAGCCGCGGCCTCCGCGAAGGGCTGATCCGACCCCCTCCCACTGGGGTGTGACGCGCCACGCCGACCCCTCTTCCGCGACACCCGTCGCTGTGCGTACGATGCTCACGACGCCGTGATCGCGGCTGCTCATCTCCCTCTCGAACGGTCGGCTCGAACCGGCCGTTCCCGTCGTGCCCGGAGTCGCGCGTGTTGGTCGGAATCGTGGAATTCCTTGGTTGGTTCGGCGCTGTAACCGTGCTGGCTGGTTACATTCTCTTCTCCACGGGGAAGCTCCCGAACGGGCCGGTCTACCAGCTCTTCAACCTCGTCGGCGGGCTGGCCGTCGCCGTCAACGTGGCCGCGCACCACGCGGTGCCGTCGACCATCGTCAACGGCATCTGGGCGATCGTGGCCGTGGTCGTCCTGGTGAAGATGGGACGCGCCCGTCGTGCGGCGAAGCGCGGCGAGCCGGCGGCCTCCGAGGCGACCGTCCTGCACGCCGAGCCGGCGTCCACCACCGGCGTCCTGCCGATCATCGGCCCGGCCCTGCGTGACCACGAGCCGGATGAGCCCTCCGGGGCGGACGCAGCCCCGGGCCTCCAGGCCGCACCGACCACCAGCACGACGCAGGTCGCTCCGATGACCGAGACCGTCCCGATCATCACCGCGACGATCGCACTCGCCCTGGTCGCCGCAGCCCAGGGGCACGTGGAGCGTGCAGACAGCGCGGACAGCGCAGTCTCCCCTGAAGGCGCCGACCACGCGGAGCGGACCGAAGCCACCCGCTGACCGTCCCGTCGGCGATACGATCACCTCATGTCCCGGTGGTTGATCGCGACGATGACGTCCGTTCTCTTCATCGCGCTCGTCGTCGCCGTCGCGGGGTTCGAAGCGCTCCTCGCCGACGTCGAGGCGATCGCGCAGCCGGACGCGACCCCGTACCTCGGCCCGGCCATGGTGATCGGCGCCGCAGTGGTGGTGTTCCTCGCGACCGCGGTCGGCGCGCGAGAGGGCAACCCCGGTGTCACCGGCCTGGTCGCCGCCGCGACCGCCTACCTGGTCATGCTCGGCGTCGGTGCCGTCGGGTACGCGGCGATCCGCCGCGACCTGACCGAGCTCCTCGTCTTCCCGGCCGGCTACGCACTCGGACCGTTCGTCGTCGGCTCCGTCGTGGTGGCGCTCCTGTCGGTGATCGGCGGGATCTCCATGGCCCGGCACCAGGCCCGGACGACGGGCTCGACATCCACGGCAGGGCAGCGGCAGGAGCCGACCGTCGCGGGTGACGACACCGTCGGGCGGTAGTCTGCCCGGGCAGGACGCACACGCAACGGGGGAACGATGAGCGACGAGAACACGCCGGATCCGGACCAGCATGACGGTTGGGGAGCCGTGCCGTCGGTGGCGTCGATCCGCGGGACGCAAGAGACGCCCGCGGCCGCGCAGAACGCGCAAGCCGGGCAGGCCACGCAGTCCATGCAGAGCGCGCAGTACGCTCCGACCGCGTCGCGCGCTCCGCGCCGGAAGCTCCGCCGCGGCCAGCTGGTCGGGATCATCGCCGGCAGCACCGCCGTCGTGCTGTTGCTCGTCGCCGGTGTCGTCGGGTTCTCGGTCGGCTCGGCCACCCACTCGGCCGACCGCCCCGTGCGGGCGTTCCTCGACGACCTGACCGCGGGGAAGGTCACCGACGCCCTCGATGCAGCGGGCATCGACCGGACGAAGTCGGACGTGCTCCTCACCGACGCCGCGTACGCGAAGGCGACCGCGAAGGTCACCGGATACCGGGTGGCCGCGACGCGCACGGACGGCGACACCGCCACCGTCCGCGCCTACCTGCGCCAGGCCGGCCGTGACGTCGCGGCGACCTTCACGCTCGACAAGACCGGCACCGACTGGGGCGTGTTCTCCGTGTGGGAGTTGCAGGCGCCGGAGCTCGGCAGCGTCGACGTCAGCGTCCGGGGCCCGTCCGGCGCTTCGGTGCAGGTCGCGGGCACGTCGACGAAGACCCCGAAGGACGGCACGGTCGGTCTCCGCGCCCTCCCCGGCACCTACGCGGTCACGTACGACGGCGGCAAGTGGACCAAGGCCACTGGAGGCAGCGCCGTCGTGGGCGGGTTCGGTGGCAGCACCTCGACGCCCGTGCAGATGACCGCGACGCTCACGAACGCGGGCGACCAGGCGGCGAAGCGGGCCGTGGACGCCTGGGTGGACGGCTGCATCGCCTCGAACGACGCCGCACCGGCCGGGTGCAGCTTCTACGCGTACGGCGAGAACCCCGCGTACACCTACACGAACGAGAAGTGGACGCTCGAGTCGCGGCCGACCGTCGCCGTCGGCAGCTGGACCACGAACGGCTGGCTCGTCTCCACCACCACCTTCGGCCGGGCCACCTTCACGGCGGACATCGCCGGCGCGGGCGGTACCGGGACGGCCACGGCCGGACCGCTCAACGTCAACGCGAGCGGGTACATCACGGGGTTCTCGAGCTCGGGCGCGACGTTCCGGTCGGCGGTCGGCAACGGGTCCTCGGACACCGGCTCATGACGGTGTCCGGCGTGGTGCCGGCCCGGATTGATTTCGTCCCGTTACGCGGGTAGTCTCTTCTGGGTGTGCGCCCTCGGGCGCGCCCGAAAAGTCCGGCGAGCGAGATCGCCCAGTCGGACCACTCCGTCCCCCCGCAGGTTCCTCCGCCGTCAGGCGGTCATCAGCGTGGGACGAGGAAGCCGGCGGATCGCGCCGGCCAGAGAGCACGAGCGAAGAACCAGGAGAACAGTTGCCTACTATTCAGCAGCTGGTTCGCAAGGGTCGTACGCCGAAGGTCACCAAGACCAAGGCGCCCGCCCTGAAGGCGAACCCCCAGCAGCGTGGTGTGTGCACCCGCGTCTACACCACCACCCCGAAGAAGCCGAACTCCGCACTGCGCAAGGTCGCTCGTGTGAAGCTCTCGAACGGCACCGAGGTCACGGCGTACATCCCCGGTGAGGGCCACAACCTCCAGGAGCACTCGATGGTGCTCGTCCGTGGCGGTCGTGTGAAGGACCTCCCCGGTGTGCGGTACAAGATCATCCGTGGCGCCCTGGACACCCAGGCCGTGAAGAACCGTAAGCAGGCTCGTAGCCGCTACGGCGCGAAGAAGGGTTGAGTTAGATGCCTCGTAAGGGTCCCGCCCCCAAGCGTCCCGTCGTCGCCGACCCGGTCTACGGTGCGCCGATCGTCAGCCAGCTCGTCAACAAGATCCTGCTCGACGGCAAGAAGGGCCTCGCCGAGCGCATCGTCTACGGTGCACTCGAGGGCGTCACTGCCAAGAACCAGCAGGATGCTGTCGTCACGCTCAAGAAGGCGCTCGACAACGTCCGTCCGACCCTCGAGGTCCGCAGCCGCCGCGTCGGTGGCTCGACCTACCAGGTCCCGGTCGAGGTCAAGCCGCACCGCGCGAACACCCTCGCGCTCCGCTGGCTGACCTCGTACGCCAAGGCCCGTCGCGAGAAGACGATGACCGAGCGTCTCATGAACGAGATCCTCGACGCGTCGAACGGTCTCGGTGCCGCGGTCAAGCGCCGCGAGGACACGCACAAGATGGCCGAGTCGAACAAGGCCTTCGCCCACTACCGCTGGTAGTCCCGGCACCGTCCGGGCACCGGTGGTCAAGAACCCCGGCGCCCGGACGGCCGCCAACCTCTCCTACAACTCTTCCGGAGGAACCCTGTGGCACAGGACGTGCTCACCGACCTGAACAAGGTCCGCAACATCGGCATCATGGCGCACATCGATGCCGGCAAGACCACGACGACCGAGCGCATCCTGTTCTACACGGGCATCACGCACAAGATCGGTGAGGTCCACGACGGCGCTGCCACGATGGACTGGATGGCGCAGGAACAGGAGCGCGGCATCACGATCACGTCGGCCGCGACGACCTGCTTCTGGGACAACAACCAGATCAACATCATCGACACCCCCGGTCACGTGGACTTCACGGTCGAGGTGGAGCGTTCGCTCCGCGTCCTCGACGGTGCGGTCGCCGTCTTCGACGGCAAGGAGGGCGTCGAGCCCCAGTCCGAGACCGTGTGGCGTCAGGCTGACAAGTACAACGTCCCGCGCATCTGCTTCGTCAACAAGATGGACAAGCTCGGCGCGGACTTCTACTACACCGTCGACACGATCATCAACCGCCTCGGTGCGGAGCCCCTCGTGCTCCAGCTGCCGATCGGTTCGGAGAGCTCGTTCGAAGGCGTCGTCGACCTCGTCCAGATGCGTGCACTCACCTGGCGCGGCGACGCCAAGGGTGACGTCGCGATGGGTGCGAAGTACGAGATCGAAGAGATCCCGGCCGACCTGCAGGACCGCGCCGCCGAGTACCGCGAGAAGCTCATCGAGCGCGTGGCCGAGGCAGACGACGTCCTCATGGAGCGTTACCTCGAGGGCGACACCGACTTCTCGGTCGACGAGATCAAGGCCGCGATCCGCGCCCTCACCGTGAGCAGCACGCTCTACCCGGTACTGTGCGGTTCCGCGTTCAAGAACCGCGGTGTCCAGCCGATGCTCGACGCCGTCATCGACTACCTCCCGTCCCCGCTCGACGTGCCGCCGATGATCGGCCACGACGTCAAGGACGAGGAGAAGGAGATCATCCGCAAGCCCGACGCGTCGGAGCCGTTCTCGGCTCTCGCGTTCAAGGTCGCGGTGCACCCCTTCTTCGGTCGCCTCACCTACGTCCGCGTGTACTCCGGCTCGATCGAGTCCGGCGCACAGGTCATCAACTCGACCAAGGGCAAGAAGGAGCGCATCGGGAAGATCTTCCAGATGCACTCCAACAAGGAGAACCCGGTCGCCAACGTGACCGCTGGCCACATCTACGCGGTCATCGGCCTCAAGGACACCACCACCGGTGACACCCTGTGCGACCCGACCAACCAGGTCGTCCTCGAGTCGATGACGTTCCCGGAGCCGGTCATCGAGGTCGCGATCGAGCCGAACACGAAGGCTGACCAGGAGAAGCTCTCCACGGCCATCCAGAAGCTCGCCGAAGAGGACCCGACGTTCCGCGTCGAGCTCAACGCCGAGACCGGTCAGACGACGATCAAGGGCATGGGCGAGCTCCACCTCGACATCCTCGTCGACCGCATGAAGCGCGAGTTCCACGTCGAGGCGAGCGTCGGCAAGCCCCAGGTGGCCTACCGCGAGACGCTCACCAAGATCGTCGAGCGCTACGACTACACCCACAAGAAGCAGACCGGTGGTTCCGGTCAGTTCGCGAAGGTGCAGATCGCGCTCGAGCCGATGGAGGTCACGAGCGAGAAGGTCTACGAGTTCGTCAACGCGACCTCCGGTGGCCGTGTCCCGCGCGAGTACATCCCCTCGGTCGACGCCGGTATCCAGGACGCCATGCAGGTCGGCATCCTCGCGGGCTACCCGACGGTCGGCGTGAAGGCCATCCTCAAGGACGGCGCGGCGCACGACGTCGACTCGTCCGAGATGGCGTTCAAGATCGCCGGTTCCATCGCCTACAAGGAAGCGGCCCGCAAGGCCGGTCCCGCGATCCTCGAGCCGATCATGGCCGTCGAGGTCCGTACTCCTGAGGAGTACATGGGCGACGTCATCGGTGACCTGAACTCCCGTCGTGGCCAGATCGCCTCGATGGAGGACGCCTCGGGCGTCAAGGTGGTCCGCGCGAGCGTGCCGCTGTCCGAGATGTTCGGCTACGTCGGCGACCTGCGGTCGAAGACCTCTGGTCGTGCGGTCTACTCGATGACCTTCGAGACCTACAGCCAGGTCCCGGCCAAGGTCGCCGAGGAGATCATCGCGAAGAACGCGGGGGAGTAGCGCTCAGCGCTTCTCCACAGGCGGGGGTGCCCGGCGACGGGCCCCTCGCCACCAAGTAAAGTACAGACACACACCGCGCATCAACGGTCGCGAGCCCATCCAGGGCCGGCCGGGGATGACGCTTCCGAGTCCTGAGGAGGACCCACAGTGGCCAAGGCCAAGTTCGAGCGCACCAAGCCGCACGTCAACATCGGAACCATCGGTCACGTCGACCACGGCAAGACCACGCTCACGGCGGCGATCACCAAGGTTCTGCACGACCAGTACCCGGACCTCAACGAGGCCCGTGACTTCGCGCAGATCGACAACGCTCCCGAGGAGCGCCAGCGCGGCATCACGATCAACATCTCGCACGTCGAGTACCAGACCGAGAAGCGTCACTACGCGCACGTCGACGCCCCCGGTCACGCCGACTACGTGAAGAACATGATCACGGGTGCGGCGCAGATGGACGGCGCGATCCTCGTGGTCGCCGCCACCGACGGCCCGATGCCCCAGACGCGTGAGCACGTGCTGCTCGCCCGCCAGGTCGGCGTCCCCTACATCGTCGTCGCGCTGAACAAGTCCGACATGGTGGACGACGAGGAGATCCTGGAGCTCGTCGAGCTCGAGGTCCGCGAGCTCCTCGGCTCGCAGCAGTTCGACGAGGACGCCCCCGTCGTGCAGGTCTCGGCGCTCAAGGCGCTCGAGGGCGACGAGAAGTGGGTCAAGTCGGTCCAGGAGCTCATGGCCCAGGTCGACGAGCACGTGCCGGACCCGGTGCGCGCCACCGACCAGCCCTTCCTGATGCCGATCGAGGACGTCTTCACGATCACCGGTCGTGGAACGGTCGTCACCGGTCGTGTCGAGCGTGGAACGCTCAACCTGAACGCCGAGGTCGAGATCGTCGGCATCCGCGCGACGCAGAAGACCACGGTCACGGGCATCGAGATGTTCCGCAAGCTGCTCGACCAGGCGGTCGCCGGTGACAACACCGGTCTGCTCATCCGTGGCCTCAAGCGCGAGGACGTGGAGCGCGGCCAGGTCGTCGTGAAGCCGGGTTCGGTCACGCCGCACACCGAGTTCCAGGCGAACTCCTACATCCTGACCAAGGAAGAGGGCGGGCGTCACAACCCGTTCTACGCGAACTACCGTCCGCAGTTCTACTTCCGCACCACGGACGTCACCGGCGTCATCACGCTGCCCGAGGGCACCGAGATGGTCATGCCCGGTGACACCGTCGCCATGACCGTCGAGCTGATCCAGCCGATCGCCATGGAAGAGGGCCTCCGTTTCGCCATCCGTGAGGGTGGTCGTACGGTCGGCGCCGGTACGGTCGAGAAGATCCTCAAGTAACTCCGGTTACCTGCCGCAGCGGGGTCGAGCCTTCGGGCTCGGCCCCGCTGTGTCGTTGCCCCGGTCGACGTGGCAGCGCTCGGAGCCACTGTCGGCCGCTCACGGCCCTGGCGGGCGGCGGACGGGAGGCCCGGGGTACGCCCGCCACGACGGCGTCCGTCCGCCCCGTACGGCGTCCCAGGCAGCGGGGAGTTGGCTCGGCCGGGTGACTCGTCTGCGCCGTTCCACGACCTCCGGTCGTGGCTACCACCGTGTCCGGAGCGGCCGCGGCTTCTCGTACCGTGACCCCGACGGTGCGACCGTCACCGATGCCTCGGTGCGTCAGCGGCTCGAGGACCTCGTCATCCCGCCGGCCTGGGACGACGTCTGGATCTCGCCGTACGAGAACGGGCACGTCCTCGCGACCGGCATCGACGGAGCCGGACGCCGCCAGTACATGTACCACCCGTCGTGGCGCGAACGGATGGACCGGATCAAGTACGACCGGGCGCTCGCCCTCGCGGAGTCGCTGCCGGTCGCACGGCGCGGGGTCACGCAGGACCTCCGACGACCGGAACCCGATCGCCGCCGAGCGCTGGCCGCAGCGTTCCGGATGCTCGACCAGGGCTCGCTGCGGGTCGGATCGGAGCGGTACGCCAGCGAGCACGGCAGCCGCGGACTGTCGACCCTGCTGTGCGCGCACGCCCACGTCTCCGGTGACGACATCGAGCTCGACTTCCCCGGCAAGAGCGGGCAGGAGTGGTCGTCGTCGATCCACGACGCCGACCTCGCGACGGTGATCGCCGGCATGAAGCGCCGTGGGTCGAACGCCCGACTGCTGTCGTTCCGCGAACGCCGCGGTGACGAGTGGGAGCCGCTGTCCGCCGAGGACATCAACGCCTACGTCAAGGAGCGTGCTGGTGACGACTTCACGGCGAAGGACTTCCGCACCCTGCACGGCACGGTGGCTGCGGCCGTCGACCTTGCCCAGACCGGTCCGCTGTCGTCGCAGGCGAAGCGGAAGCGTGCGGTGTCCCATGCCGTGAAGGCCGCGAGCGACGAGCTCGGCAACACCCCGACGGTGTGCCGGCAGAGCTACATCGACCCGCGGCTGCTCGACGCCTACGAGCACGGCGAGACCATCGATCCGGCCCGGATCCACGCCGCCGAGTCCGAGGTCCGGGCACTGCTCTACCGACAATGACCCCGGGAGCGTCCGGATGACGTAGCGTTGGTCGACGTGCCGGACCACCCCACACGGCACGGAAGGACCCACAACAGTCGTGACTGACGAGTGCATCCACGGTTTCCCCACCGAGCTCTGCGACATCTGCGCGCCCCGGCAGCGTGAGGAGTCGGCGATCCCAGCCGCTCCGGCGCCACGGCGGACCCGCATCACCACCAACCTGCGCGTCGACCCGCCGGCCTCCGGCCCCGGGACGTCGCTGCGCTCACCGACGTCGCTCCGGTCGTCGTCGGCCGACCTGCCCGAGGCTCGGGTGTTCGCGTCGCTGCGTGCGCACCACGTGACCCACATCGACAACCTCGACGGCATCGTCGGGTCCGGCGCCATCCTGGCGGCCGACCAGGCGGAGCCCGCCGTCGACGTCAGCAGCCCCGAGACCCGGGCCGCACGCGCCGAGGCCGAAGCGCCCGACGGCAGCACCATCGCGAGCCACGTGCCGTTCACCCTGTCGCCGGATGCCGTCCGGTGGGACGAACTCCGCACCGGCGCCGTCGGGGAGCGGTGGTCCGACGCCGCCCGACGCACGCGCGCGGTGGACTACGTCGTGCTCGTCGTCCCGGTCTCGGCGTTCGGTGACTCGGTGGTCGTCGCCGACCAGGACGCCGACGCCGACGACGTCCGGTTCGCCGTCGGCCCCGACGCCGGGACGAACCTGATCCGCCGCACCGACTTCTCCGACCCCGAGATGCTCGGACTCGAGCTCCTCGCGGGGCCGAGCGTGCCGTTCTCGTCCGTTGCGGTGATCGGTGTCCCGAACGACAAGGCCCGTCAGACGGTCCGTGCGGTGCTCGCCGACCACGGCGGCCACGCGCCGCGCGTGGCGGTCTTCCCGCCGTGGTTCGTCCCTCCGGTGACGGCCGAGTAACCGTCTCCACGAGCGCCCTCCGGACCATGTCCGGAGGGCGCTCCGCGTTGCGGCGGCGACCCGTGCCTCCAGGCCGTCCGATCCGCGTGGATCCGGGGAAGCGAGCCGGTGTCGACACGCCCGGCACATCGCGACACGCCCGGGTTGCACGTGGGCTCGGGACATGCGAGACTTGTCCGGTTCCGAATTCCCCGCGGGTGCGAGTCCGCAGGATCACTGCTCTGGCAGTGCACAACCCCCCTGTTCAGCAGGGCTGGGTTGGGCCGCAGGCAGCAGAACACGACTCCCCGAGGTCATGACGGACGCGACACTGTTGCGCCCGGAGTGCGAGGAAGTCGATTGCCCACGCTGGACGGCCAAGGTCGCCCGCGCGGTTGACAGGTGAACAGCGGTCATCCCCAGCGGATGCGGCCGGTTGGTTCAGGAAAACAGCACGGTCTGCAGCAATGCGGAGCCGAGCGGCGTCAGGCGGCCTGCGGGTGCGCGGCGCAGAGAGAGGACAAGAGACACATGGCGGGACAGAAGATCCGCATCCGGCTCAAGTCGTATGACCACGAGGTCATCGACACGTCGGCCCGGAAGATCGTCGACACGGTGACCCGTGCCGGTGCAACCGTGGTCGGCCCGGTGCCACTCCCCACCGAGAAGAACGTGATCGCAGTGATCCGTTCCCCTCACAAGTACAAGGACTCGCGCGAGCACTTCGAGAAGCGCACGCACAAGCGGGTCATCGACATCGTCGACCCGACGCCGAAGGCCGTCGACTCGCTCATGCGACTCGACCTGCCGGCAGACGTCAACATCGAGATCAAGCTGTAAGGGGGCTGACCAATGGCGAACTCAACCAAGACCGTCAAGGGCCTCCTCGGCAAGAAGCTCGGGATGACCCAGGTGTGGGACGAGAACAACAAGTTCATCCCCGTCACCGTGATCGAGGTCGGCCCGAACGTGGTCACCCAGATCCGCAACGCTGAGCGCGACGGCTACGAGGCGATCCAGATCGCCGCCGGTGCCATCGACCCGCGCAAGGTCAACAAGCCGGCCGCTGGCCACTTCGAGGCCGCTGGCGTGACCCCGCGTCGCACCCTCACCGAGATCCGGACCAACGACTCCGCTGAGTACACGCTCGGCCAGGAGCTCACCGTGGACGGCACGTTCACGGCGGGCCAGAAGGTCGACGTCGTCGGTACCTCCAAGGGCAAGGGCTTCGCCGGTGTCATGAAGCGCCACGGCTTCCACGGCGTCGGCGCCTCGCACGGTGCACACCGCAACCACCGCAAGCCCGGCTCGATCGGTGCTTCCTCGACCCCGTCGCGTGTCTTCAAGGGCATGCGCATGGCCGGTCGTATGGGTGGCGACCGCGTGACCGTCCTCAACCTCACGGTGCACGCCGTCGACGCCGAGAAGGGTCTGCTGCTCGTCAAGGGCGCCGTCCCCGGTGCTCGTGGCCGCTCCGTCTTCGTCCGCACCGCCGTGAAGGGTAAGTGATCATGGCCACCACGACCGCAACCACGATCGACGTCCTCGACGCATCGGGTGTCAAGTCCGGCACCGTCGAGCTGCCCGCAGCTCTCTTCGACGTCGAGACCAACGTCCCGCTGATCCACCAGGTCGTCACCGCGCAGCTCGCAGCCGCGCGTCAGGGCACCCACAAGACCAAGAACCGCGGCGAAGTCCGCGGTGCCGGTCGCAAGCCGTTCAAGCAGAAGGGCACCGGCCGCGCCCGTCAGGGTTCCGTCCGTGCTCCCGAGCACACCGGTGGTGGCGTCGTCCACGGACCGACCCCCCGCGACTACTCGCAGCGCACCCCCAAGAAGATGATCGCCGCAGCGCTGCTCGGCTCGCTCTCGGACCGCGCCCGCGGTGGCCGCATCTCGGCTGTCGACGGCTTCGTCGAGGCCGACGTGCCGTCGACCAAGGTCGCTCGCACGCTCCTCGAGAAGGTCGCGCCCGTCAAGCACGTGCTGATCGTGCTCGAGTCGAACGACGAGCTGACGCTCAAGTCGATCCGCAACCTGCCGAACGTCCACGCGCTCTCGTACGGCCAGCTGAACGCCTACGACGTCCTCAAGTCGGACGCCGTCGTCTTCAGCAAGAGCGCCCTCGACGCCTTCATCGCGTCGAAGACCGCGAAGGAGATCACCGCATGAGCGGCTTCAACAAGGACCCGCGCGACGTCATCATCTCGCCGGTCGTCTCGGAGAAGAGCTACGCGCTCATCGACCAGGGCAAGTACACGTTCATCGTGGACCCCCGTTCGAACAAGACCGAGATCAAGCTCGCCATCGAGAAGATCTTCGAGGTCAAGGTCGCGAGCATCAACACGCTGAACCGCCCGGGCAAGACCCGTCGCACCAAGTTCGGTCTCGGCAAGCGCAAGGACACCAAGCGCGCCATCGTGACGCTCAAGTCCGGTTCGATCGACATCTTCACGGCTGTCGGCTGAGGACCAGAGGGATAAATCATGGCTATTCGTAACTACAAGCCGACGACCCCCGGTCGTCGCGGCTCGTCGGTCGCCGACTTCGCTGAGATCACCCGTTCGACTCCGGAGAAGTCCCTGCTTCGTCCGCTGCCGAAGACCGGTGGTCGCAACAGCTCCGGCCGCATCACCACGCGTCACATCGGTGGTGGCCACAAGCGCCAGTACCGCGTGATCGACTTCCGTCGCTCCGACAAGGACGGCGTGGACGCCAAGGTCGCTCACATCGAGTACGACCCCAACCGCACTGCGCGCATCGCGCTCCTGCACTACGTGGACGGCACGAAGCGGTACATCATCGCGCCGAACAAGCTCAAGCAGGGCGACGTCATCGAGCAGGGCCCCGGCGCCGACATCAAGCCCGGCAACAACCTGCCGCTGCGCAACATCCCCGTGGGTACCGTCGTGCACGCCATCGAGCTCCGCCCCGGTGGCGGCGCGAAGATGGCCCGCTCGGCCGGCGCCTCGGTGCGTCTCGTCGCCAAGGACGGCCCCTACGCGCAGCTCCGTCTGCCGTCGGGCGAGGTCCGCAACGTCGACGCACGCTGCCGCGCCACGATCGGCGAGGTCGGCAACGCCGAGCAGTCGAACATCAACTGGGGCAAGGCCGGCCGCATGCGCTGGAAGGGCGTCCGCCCGACCGTGCGTGGTGTCGCGATGAACCCGGTCGACCACCCCCACGGTGGTGGCGAGGGCAAGACCTCCGGTGGTCGTCACCCGGTCAGCCCCTGGGGCCAGGCCGAGGGTCGCACGCGCAAGCCGAACAAGCCGAGCGACAAGCTCATCGTCCGTCGCCGTAACGCCGGCAAGAAGCGCAAGTAGGAGTTCAGAAGATGCCACGCAGTCTGAAGAAGGGCCCCTTCGTCGACGAGCACCTGCTCCGCAAGGTCGTCACGCAGAACGAGGCCAACACCAAGAACGTGATCCGTACCTGGTCGCGACGGTCGATGATCGTCCCGAACATGCTCGGTCACACCATCGCGGTGCACGACGGCCGCAAGCACATCCCGGTGTTCGTCACCGAGTCGATGGTCGGTCACAAGCTCGGCGAGTTCGCGCCGACCCGCACCTTCCGTGGTCACGTGAAGGACGACAAGAAGGGCCGTCGCCGCTAACGCGGGGACGCAGAGGAGGAACGAAATGGTGGAGTCGATCGCACGCGTGCGACACATCCGCGTCACGCCTCAGAAGGCCCGTCGCGTCATCGAGCTGATCCGCGGCAAGCAGGCCCACGAGGCGCTCGCCATCCTGAAGTTCGCCCCCCAGGGCGCTTCGGAGCCCGTGTACAAGCTGGTCGCCTCGGCGATCGCGAACGCCCGGGTGAAGGCTGACTCGACGAACAGCTTCCTCGACGAGCGCGACCTCTACGTGAGCCGCGTCTTCGTCGACGAGGGAACGACCCTGAAGCGGTTCCAGCCGCGCGCCCAGGGCCGGGCCTTCCGCATCAACAAGCGCACCAGCCACATCACGGTCGTCCTCGCGACGCCGGAAGAGGCCGAGGCTGCCGCGACGAGCAAGAAGGCGAGCAACTAATGGGCCAGAAGGTCAACCCGTACGGCTTCCGTCTCGGGATCACGACGGACCACGTCTCGCACTGGTTCACCGACAGCAAGAAGGCCGGTCAGCGCTACGCCGACTACGTGGCCGAGGACATCAAGGTGCGCGAGTACCTGAAGAAGACCCTCGACCGCGCCGGTGTTGCTCGCATCGAGCTCGAGCGCACCCGTGACCGTGTCCGCGTGGACATCCACACGGCGCGTCCGGGCATCGTCATCGGCCGCCGCGGCGCCGAGGCGGAGCGCGTTCGCGGTGAGCTCGAGAAGCTCACCAAGAAGCAGATCCAGCTGAACATCCTCGAGGTCAAGAACCCCGAGACCGAGGCCCAGCTCGTCGCGCAGGGCATCGCCGAGCAGCTCTCCGCTCGTGTCGCGTTCCGTCGCGCCATGCGCAAGGGCCTGCAGGGTGCACAGCGCGCCGGCGCCAAGGGTGTCCGCATCCAGGTGTCGGGCCGTCTCGGCGGCGCCGAGATGTCCCGTTCGGAGTTCTACCGCGAAGGCCGTGTGCCGCTGCACACCCTCCGCGCGAACATCGACTACGGCTTCTACGAGGCCCGGACCACGTTCGGCCGCATCGGCGTGAAGGTCTGGATCTACAAGGGCGACATCACGAACAAGGAGCTCGCTCGCGAGCAGGCGAACCAGCGTTCGTCGCGCCCCGAGCGTCGTGGCGGCCCGCGCGGTGAGCGTGGCGACCGTGGCGGCGACCGTCGTGGCGGCGACCGCGGTGACCGCCGCCCGCAGCAGGCCCCGCAGGACGCGCCGGCCGGCGCAGGAGTTGAGGCGTAACCATGCTTATTCCCCGTCGAGTCAAGCACCGTAAGCAGCACCACCCGAAGCGTTCGGGTCAGGCAACCGGTGGTACCAAGGTCAGCTTCGGCGACTACGGCATCCAGGCCCTCACCCCGGCGTACGTGACCAACCGTCAGATCGAGTCCGCTCGTATCGCCATGACGCGTCACATCAAGCGTGGCGGCAAGGTCTGGATCAACATCTACCCGGACCGTCCGCTCACGAAGAAGCCGGCTGAGACCCGCATGGGTTCCGGTAAGGGCTCGCCCGAGTGGTGGGTCGCCAACGTCAAGCCGGGTCGTGTGCTCTTCGAGCTCTCCGGCGTCACCGAGGACATCGCCCGTGAGGCGCTGACCCGTGCAATCCACAAGCTGCCCCTCAAGGCACGCATCATCAAGCGCGAGGAGGGCGACGCATAATGGCGATCGGTTCCAAGGAGCTCCGTCCGACGGAGCTCGACACGTTCGAGAACGAGCGTCTCGCTGACGAGCTGAAGAAGGCCAAGGAGGAACTCTTCAACCTCCGCTTCCAGTCGGCCACCGGCCAGCTGGAGAGCCACGGTCGTCTCCGTGCCGTCAAGCGCGACATCGCTCGCATCTACACCGTCCTCCGCGAGCGCGAGCTCGGCATCCGTGCCACTCCCGCGCCCGTCGAGACCGCCACCAAGGCCAAGAAGACGACGAAGAAGGCTGACAAGCCGGCTGAGTCGACCGAGGCCGAGACCGCCGAGGAGAAGTAATGGCGAACGAAGAGAAGACCTCCGCCGCCCTCACTCGCGGCTACCGCAAGACGCGTCGCGGCTACGTGACCAGCGACAAGATGGACAAGACCATCGTCGTCGAGGTCGAGGACCGCGTGAAGCACGCGCTCTACGGCAAGATCATCCGTCGCACGTCCAAGGTGAAGGCCCACGACGAGCTCGGCACCGCTGGTGTCGGCGACCTCGTCGTGATCAGCGAGACCCGTCCCCTCAGCGCTTCCAAGCGCTGGCGCCTGGTCGAGATCCTCGAGAAGGCCAAGTAGGCCTCGGCCTGCTTCGGAATAGGAGACAGCAGTGATTCAGCAGGAATCCCGCCTGAAGATCGCCGACAACACGGGTGCCAAGGAGATCTTGACCATCCGCGTGCTCGGTGGTTCGGGTCGTCGCTACGCCGGTCTCGGTGACGTCATCGTCGCCACGGTGAAGGACGCCATCCCCGGCGGCAACGTGAAGAAGGGTGACGTCGTGAAGGCGGTCATCGTTCGCACCAAGAAGGAGACCCGTCGTCAGGACGGCTCCTACATCAAGTTCGACGAGAACGCGGCAGTGATCCTCAAGGCCGACGGCGACCCGCGCGGCACGCGCATCTTCGGTCCGGTCGGTCGCGAGCTCCGTGACAAGAAGTTCATGAAGATCATCTCGCTCGCGCCGGAGGTGCTGTAAGCCATGGCGAACATCAAGAAGGGTGACCTCGTCCAGGTCATCACGGGCGCGACGCAGGAGCGTGGCGGCGACCGTGGCAAGCAGGGCAAGGTCATCGAGGTCCTCAAGGACAAGCAGCGCGTCGTCGTCGAGGGCGTGAACTTCGTCACGAAGCACGTCCGCGTCGGCCAGACGCAGCGCGGCTCGAAGACGGGTGGCATCGAGAAGCACGAAGCCTCGATCCACGTGTCCAACGTCGCGCTCGTCGACCCGAAGACGAAGAAGCCGACCCGCGTCGGCTTCCGTACCGAAGAGGTGGAGAAGGGCGGGGTCAAGAAGACCGTCCGTGTCCGCTACGCCAAGAAGTCAGGTGAAACGCTCTGATGACTGACACGACTGCAACGACTGAGGCCCCCAAGGCCCAGCCGCGCCTCAAGCAGAAGTACAAGGACGAGATCAAGGCCACGCTCACCGAGCAGTTCGGCTACGCGAACGTCAACCAGGTCCCCGGCCTGGTCAAGGTCGTCGTGAACACCGGTGTCGGCGAGGCCGCTCGCGACTCGAAGATCATCGAGGGGGCCATCAAGGACCTCACGGCGATCACGGGTCAGAAGCCGCAGGTCAACATCGCTCGCAAGTCCATCGCGCAGTTCAAGCTGCGCGAGGGTCAGGCGATCGGTGCGCACGTCACCCTCCGTGGTGACCGCGCCTGGGAGTTCCTCGACCGCCTGATCTCCCTCGCACTGCCCCGCATCCGCGACTTCCGCGGTCTCAGCGACAAGCAGTTCGACGGGAACGGCAACTACACGTTCGGTCTCTCGGAGCAGTCCGTGTTCCACGAGATCGACCAGGACCGCATCGACCGTGTCCGCGGCTTCGACATCACTGTCGTCACCACCGCGAAGACGGACGACGAGGGACGCGCGCTGCTCCGTCAGCTCGGCTTCCCGTTCCGCTCCAACGAGCAGACGGTCTAAACTACTTCGGGCGGTGCGGGCCGGAGGATTCACGTCCTCCGGCCCGCACGCACGAACACACCGATCCTGGGGAACCGCCCCGGGATCACTCGATCGCTCAGGTCGGCATTCGTGGAACGGGTGTCGAAACCAGGCGAGAAATGGACGAACATCATGACGATGACCGATCCGGTCGCAGACATGCTGACCAGATTGCGGAACGCGAACTCCGCGCACCACGACGCCGTCGCGCTCCCGAGCTCCAAGCTCAAGAAGAACATCGCCGACATCCTCAAGCGTGAGGGCTACATCAGCGAGTGGAAGGTGGAGGACGCCCGAGTCGGGCAGACCCTCACCATCGACCTGAAGTACGGCCCCGAGCGCGAGCGTTCGATCGCCGGCATCAAGCGCGTGTCGAAGCCGGGCCTCCGGGTCTACGCGAAGTCGACGGAGATCCCCCAGGTCCTCGGTGGCCTCGGCGTGGCGATCCTCTCGACCTCGTCCGGCCTGCTGACCGACCGCGAAGCCGAGCAGAAGGGCGTGGGTGGGGAAGTCCTCGCCTACGTGTGGTGATCGACAATGTCACGAATCGGACGTCTTCCCATCGACATCCCCGCCGGCGTGACCGTCTCCGTTGACGGTCAGAGCGTGGCGGTCAAGGGCCCGAAGGGCGAGCTCGCGCTCGTCATCGCGGAGCCCATCCAGGCCAAGGTCGAGGAGAACCAGGTTCTCGTCACCCGTCCGGACGACGAGCGCGAGTCGCGTTCGCTCCACGGCCTGACCCGTACCCTCATCGCCAACAACATCATCGGCGTGACCCAGGGCTACACCAAGGGCCTCGAGGTCGTCGGCACCGGTTACCGCGTGCAGGCGAAGGGCTCGAACCTCGAGTTCGCGCTCGGGTACTCCCACTCGATCACGGTCGAGCCGCCCGCGGGCATCAGCTTCGCGGTCGAGGGCAACAACAAGGTCACGGTCGCCGGCATCGACAAGCAGGCAGTCGGCGAAGTGGCGGCGAACATCCGGAAGCTCCGGAAGCCCGAGCCGTACAAGGGCAAGGGTGTCCGTTACGCCGGCGAGAACGTGCGCCGCAAGGCCGGAAAGTCAGGTAAGTGATCATGGGACTCCTCAAGACACGAGGCAAGAGCAAGGCGGCCGCCAAGGCGCGTCGTCACAACCGTCTCCGCAAGAAGATCACCGGCACCGAGGCTCGTCCCCGTCTCGCCGTCACCCGCTCGTCGCGTCACGTGTTCGTGCAGGTCATCGACGACGCGAAGGGTCACACCCTCGCAAGCGCCTCGACGATGGAGGCAGACCTCCGCTCGTTCGACGGCGACAAGACCGCCAAGGCCCGTCGCGTCGGTGAGCTCCTCGCCGAGCGCGCGAAGTCGGCTGGCGTCGAGGCCGTGGTCTTCGACCGCGGTGGCAGCAAGTACGCCGGTCGCGTCGCCGCGATCGCCGATGGTGCCCGTGAAGGAGGGCTGAACCTGTGAGCGACAACGCGAACACCAACGAAGACGCCAAGACCGAGGCCGTCGAGGCCACGGACGCCGTCGAGACCACCGAGGCGAGCACGGAGGCCCCCGAGGCCACCGAAGCGACCGCTGAGGGCACCGAGGCAACTGCTGAGGGCACCGAGGCAGCCGCTGAGGGCACCGACACCGCCGCGAAGGGCAAGGAGGCGGAGGCACCTGCCGTCGCCGAGCGTCCCGTCGAGACCGCTGCCGGTTCCGCATCGAACAACCGCGACTCGGCTGACAACCGTGGCCGTCGTGGTGGCGGTCGTGACCGTCAGCAGGGCCGCGACCGCAACAACCGCGGTGGCGACAGCCAGTTCCTCGAGCGCGTGGTGACCATCAACCGCGTGTCGAAGGTCGTCAAGGGTGGTCGTCGCTTCAGCTTCACGGCGCTCGTCGTCGTGGGTGACGGCAACGGCCTCGTGGGCGTCGGCTACGGCAAGGCCAAGGAGGTCCCCACGGCGATCTCCAAGGGTGTCGAAGAGGCGAAGAAGAACTTCTTCCGCGTCCCCCGCGTCGGCAACACCATCCCGCACCCCGTGCAGGGTGAAGCCGCTGCTGGCGTCGTCCTCCTGCGTCCGGCCGGCCCGGGTACCGGTGTCATCGCCGGTGGTCCCGTCCGCGCCGTGCTCGAGTGCGCCGGCATCCACGACGTCCTGAGCAAGTCGCTCGGTTCGTCGAACACCATCAACATCGTGCACGCGACCGTCGAGGCTCTGAAGCAGCTCGAGGAGCCCCGCGCCGTCGCGAGCCGTCGTGGCCTCGACGTCGAGCGGGTCGTCCCGGCTCGTCTGCTCCAGGCCGAGGCCGCAGCACTGCGTGCCGCGACCGAGAAGGCAGGTGCGTGATGGCGACGCTGAAGATCACGCAGATCAAGTCCGTTATCAGCGAGAAGCAGTACCAGCGCGACACGCTCCGCAGCCTGGGTCTCAAGCGCATCGGCCGTACGGTCGAGCGTGAGGACAACGCCCAGAACCGCGGGTACATCGCAACGGTGGCGCACCTCGTGAAGGTCGAGGAGGTCGACGCATGAGCGACGAGAAGAACGAGCGCGTGCAGGTGCTGAAGCTGCACCACCTCCGCCCCGCAGAGGGCGCCAAGAAGGACCGCACCCGTGTGGGTCGCGGTGAGGGCTCGAAGGGCAAGACCGCTGGGCGTGGTACCAAGGGCACGAAGGCCCGTTACCAGGTCCGGGTCGGCTTCGAGGGTGGGCAGATGCCGCTGCACATGCGCACCCCGAAGCTCCGTGGGTTCAAGAACCCGTTCCGGGTCGAGTACCAGGTCGTGAACCTGGACAAGATCTCGGAGCTCTACCCCGATGGTGGCGACGTCACCGTTGCGGGCCTGGTCGCCAAGGGCGCCGTCCGCAAGAACGAGAAGGTCAAGGTTCTCGGTCAGGGTGACATCACCGTGAAGATCACGGTCACGGTCGACAAGGTCTCGGCGTCCGCCGCCGAGAAGATCGTGGCTGCTGGCGGCACCGTCTCCCAGTAACCCCCGTCGGCGGCCCGTGCGTTTGCGCACGGGCCGCCGTTACGGTTTCCTTGACAGTGGCCGGCATCCGCCAGCCTGGTCGGCCCTGCCGACCGACACCGGAACGGCCGCGATCGACGGCCCCGGTCCCAGAAGTTCGGAGTCCTCGTGTTCAGAGCGGTCGCGCGCATCATGCGCACCCCTGATCTTCGCAAGAAGATCGGCTTCACCCTCGCGATCATCGCGCTGTTCCGCCTCGGGTCGTACATCCCAGCACCGTTCGTCGACTACGCGGCCGTGCAGAGCTGTCTCGCCAGCGCCTCGTCGTCCGGCGGTCTCTACGACCTGATCAACCTGTTCTCCGGCGGCGCGCTGCTGAAGCTCTCGGTCTTCGCGCTCGGCATCATGCCGTACATCACGTCGTCGATCATCGTGCAGCTCCTGCGCGTGGTCATCCCGCACTTCGACTCCCTCTACAAGGAGGGCCAGTCCGGTCAGGCGAAGCTGACGCAGTACACGCGCTACCTCACGATCGCGCTGGGCGTGCTGCAGTCCACCACCCTGATCACGGTCGCCCGCTCGGGTGCCCTCTTCGGCACGAACGCGTCGTCCTCCTGCTCGTCGATCATCTCGAACGACAGCTGGTACGCGATCATGCTCATGGTCGTCACGCTGACCGCCGGTACCGGCCTCATCATGTGGATGGGCGAGCTCGTCACCGAGCGCGGCATCGGCAACGGCATGTCGCTCCTCATCTTCACGTCGATCGCGGCGCAGTTCCCGTCGGCGCTCTGGGCCATCGAGCAGTCGCAGTCGTTCGAGCTCTTCCTGTTCGTCATCCTGGTCGGACTGGTCATCATGATGGCCGTCGTGTTCGTCGAGCAGTCGCAGCGGCGGATCCCGGTCCAGTACGCCAAGCGCATGGTCGGCCGACGCACGTACGGCGGCAACAACACGTACATCCCGATCAAGGTGAACATGGCCGGCGTCGTGCCCGTCATCTTCGCGTCGTCGCTGCTGTACCTGCCGGCCCTGGTCGCGCAGTTCAACAAGCCCTCCGACGGCTCCGAGCCCGCGGCGTGGGTCACCTGGATCGAGAACAACCTCGTCTCCGGCGACAACCTGTTCTACATGGTGCTGTACTTCCTGCTCATCGTCGGGTTCACGTACTTCTACGTGGCGATCACCTTCAACCCTGAAGAGGTCGCCGACAACATGAAGAAGTACGGCGGGTTCATCCCCGGCATCCGTGCCGGTCGTCCGACCGCCGAGTACCTCGACTACGTCCTCACCCGGGTGACGCTGCCCGGCTCGCTCTACCTCGGTTTCATCGCGCTCATCCCGCTGGCAGCACTGGCGCTGTTCGGCGCGAACCAGAACTTCCCGTTCGGTGGCGCGAGCATCCTGATCATCGTGGGTGTTGGTCTCGAGACCGTGAAGCAGATCGACTCGCAGCTGCAGCAGCGTCACTACGAAGGGCTTCTCCGTTGAGCGCACGTCTCATCATCGTCGGACCCCCCGGAGCGGGGAAGGGCACCCAGGCCGGACGGATCGCCGAGTCCTTCGGGATCCCGGCGGTCTCGACGGGCGACATCTTCCGCAAGAACGTCGCAGAGGGCACGCCGCTCGGTGTGCAGGCCAAGGCGATCATGGACGCCGGCGACTACGTGCCGGACTCCTTGACGAACGAGCTCGTGAAGTCGCGCCTGAACGAGGCCGACGCAGCCGAGGGGTTCCTGCTCGACGGGTACCCCCGCACGGTCGGGCAGGTCGAGTACCTCGACGCGCTGCTCGCCGAGCAGGGCACCGGGATCGACGCGGTCGTGCAGCTCGTCGCCGACCAGGACGAGCTCGTCGGCCGGTTGCTCAAGCGTGCCGAGCAGCAGGGCCGCAGTGACGACAACGAGGAGACGATCCGTCGTCGCCAGCAGGTCTACACCGAGCAGACCGCTCCGATCGTCGGTGCCTACGGCGACCGCGGTCTCGTCCTCGACGTCGACGGCCTCGGCGCGATCGACGAGGTCGGCGACCGCATCCAGGCGGCGCTGTCGGCTCGCGGGCTCACCGCGGGCGTCTGACCCGGCGTGGTCCGCTTCCGCAAGCCCTCGATCTACAAGACGCCGGACGAGCTCCGCGCCATGGTGCGCCCCGGGCTGCTGACCGCCGAGGCGCTCGACGCCGTGCGGGCGGCGATCCGTCCCGGCATCACGACGGGTGAGCTCGACGCGATCGCCGAGCGGACGATCCGCGACGGCGGCGGGATCCCGAACTTCCAGCTCGTGCCGGGCTACCGGCACACGTTGTGCGTGTCCGTGAACGACGAGATCGTGCACGGCATCCCCGGTGACCGCGTGCTCGCTCCCGGTGACATCGTGTCGGTGGACGCCGGTGCCGAGGTCGACGGCTGGAACGGCGACAGCGCGTTCACCACGGTCGTCCCCGGTGGTGACGCCGAGGTGTCCGCAGCACGCCAGACGCTCTGCGACACCACGGAGCGCTCGCTCTGGCACGGCATCGCGGCGCTCGCCCACGCGAAGAACCTGCACGAGGTCGGTTCCGCGGTCGAGGACGCGATCGACGAGACCGGTGCCTGGGGCATCGTCGAGGACTACACGGGGCACGGCATCGGTCGCTCCATGCACGAGGACCCGCCGGTCTTCAACTACCGCGTCCGCGGTGCCGGTCCGGCGGTGAAGCCCGGCCTGGTGGTGGCCATCGAGCCGATGGTCACCGCGGGCACGATCGACAGCTCGACGGACGACGACGACTGGACCGTCCGCACCATCGACGGCAAGGACGCCGCGCACTGGGAACACAGTGTCGCTGTGCACGCCGACGGCGTGTGGGTCCTGACGGCCGCCGACGGCGGCGCTGCGGGCCTGGCCCCGTTGGGCGTGACGCCCGTCCCGATCCCGTAGGACGGGCCTCCAGTCCGACACGCCACTGCCGGCCGCACCCCCGACCGGGAGGCTCGGCGCAGCTCCGTCCCGCGGCGCGCGCTCGGCGGTCCCACGTCCACGGCCGCGCGAGACGCCGTCGTCGTGCGGAGACGCCGGCAAGACGCCGAGACGCCGTCGGATCCGGCGGCGTCTCGTGCGTTCGGGGGTGTCGTGGCAGGACGACGGCGTCTGGGGTGCGGTCAGTTGCCGACGGAGCAGGTCTGCTCGGAGGCGCTCTGCCCGGTGATCGACGACGGCAGCGGGGTCGACGTCGCCGTGCTCGTGGCCGACGAGCTCGGTGCGGACGACGTTCCCGACGATGCGCCGCTCGACGCGGGCGCCGACGCCGTGTCGGACGGCGTGGTGCCGGTCGACGGTGCGGTCGTCGCAGTGCCCCCGGCGGTCGGTGACTCCTCGGACGCGCGCCCGGTGCTCGAGTCGCTCAGCGAGGACTTCACATCGTTCTGCAGTGCCACGTTGAGCGTGTGGGCGGTCTCCTGGTCGACGATCACCCGCGCGCTGTCGTCGGGGTCGTCGGCGACGGGGTACTGCACGAAGAGCATGTTGGCGGTGCTCATGCCGCGCAGTGCGGAGGCGAGGCCGACGAGGGTGCGGGTCTGGGCCAGGCCGTCGGACAGCGTCATGTTCGACAGGGCCGCGCCGGCGAGCTTGTAGAGCGTGATGGGGTTCGACAGGGTGCCGTCGGAGGTGACCTTGCGGAGCAGCGCCGACAGGAACACCTGTTGCGAGCTGATCCGGGCCAGGTCGCTGCCGTCGCCGACGCCGTGGCGGGTGCGCAGGAACGCGAGGGCGTCGGAGCCCTCGAGGTTGTGCGAGCCGGCGGTGAGGTGCAGACCGGTGAAGGTGTCGTCGATGGGCTCCGCGACGCAGACGTCGACGCCGCCCAGGGCGTTCGACATCTCGATCACGCCGTCGAAGGTGATGAGCCCGGCGTAGGGGATGCTCAGGCCGGTGAGGTTCTCGACGGTGTCGACGACGCACGAGACGCCACCGTTGCCGAGCGCCGTGTTGAACATGGCGGAGGTCGAGGCCGGGTAGGTCGTCCCGCTCGCGGGGTTGGTGCAGGCCGGGATCGGGACCATCAGGTCGCGGGGGAAGCTGACCGCGGTGAGCTGCTGGTGGTCCTCGGAGATGTGGATGAGCATCGTGACGTCGTTGCGGGCGCCTTCGACGTCGTCGTCGGAGTCGAACTGTCCGACGCGGGTGTCGCTGCCGATGAGCAGGATGTTCGCCCCGCCCTTGATCGCCGTGATGTCGGCGGTCTTCGCGGTGCTCTGGTCGTCGGTGCTGAGCTGCACGGTCTGCGGTGCGGTCGCCAGCTGCGCGCCGGCGATGGCGGCGACGCTCGTCCCGCTCACGAGCACGACGGCGAGTGCCGAGGCCACGACGGTCACGAGCGTGGTCCAGCCGCGACGGCGGGCCTGCTTGCCGTGTGCGGCGAAGGGGCGTCGTGTGGCATCGGGCACGTGGTCTCCGTTCGGTGGTCCGCGCAGGGTACGTGGGCGGCGGACGTGGCTGCGGAGCAACGCTACGGTCCGGGCACAAGCTCCGGCCCGGAGCACGCCGTCAAACCACTGTGGAACACTCAGGCGTGCCACCGGAAGCCCCAGGTGAGGGGGCGTGCCGCGCCTGCACTTGGCAATTGCGGGTTTACCACATAAGATCGATCTTTGGTGTGTCATGCCCTCTCGGGTGTGGCGACCGACCCGCAGACCGGTTCGGGGATCACACCTGTTCCACAACCAAGCGACAGTGAGGCTATGGCCAAGAAAGACGGCGTCATCGAGATCGAAGGCTCGGTGCTCGAAGCTCTGCCCAACGCGATGTTCCGCGTTGAGCTGACGAACGGACACAAGGTCCTCGCGCACATCTCCGGGAAGATGCGCCAGCACTACATCCGCATCCTCCCCGAGGACCGCGTGATCGTGGAGCTGAGCCCGTACGACCTGACCCGCGGCCGGATCGTCTACCGCTACAAGTGATCCGCGAGCTGGAAAGGAACGGCTCGGCAATCCTGCCGCGCACGAAGCCAGCGAGCACGAGGAAAGAACAATGAAGGTCAACCCCAGCGTCAAGCCCATGTGCGAGCACTGCCGAGTGATCCGCCGCAAGGGCCGCGTCATGGTGATCTGCAAGAGCAACCCGCGTCACAAGCAGCGCCAGGGCTAGTCCCGGGCGCGTGACCGGCGCCGACGCTGTCCCTCGGACAGCAGGCTGCTCGAGCACGACCCACAACTGAAGATCGACAACGCAGTACCAGAACCCGGTCGCACGACGGCCGGGGGACACCTCGGGTCGGAGGCCCGGGCACCGGTACTGCTCCACACCTCCATCGACAACAGGAGCAGCCATCACATGGCACGTCTAGCAGGCGTCGACATCCCGCGCGAGAAGCGCGTGGAGATCGCACTCACGTACATCTACGGCGTCGGCCGTACCCGCGCGGTCCAGGCACTCGCCGAGACCGGTATCTCCGGTGACATCCGCGTCAAGGACCTGACCGACGACCAGCTCGTCGCCCTCCGTGACTTCATCGAGGGCAACTTCAAGGTGGAGGGTGACCTCCGCCGCGAGGTGGCAGCCGACATCCGTCGCAAGGTCGAGATCGGTAGCTACGAGGGTCTTCGCCACCGTCGTGGTCTCCCGGTGCGCGGTCAGCGCACCAAGACCAACGCGCGTACCCGCAAGGGACCGAAGCGCACCGTGGCAGGCAAGAAGAAGGCTCGATAGGAGACCCCGATGGCTACCCCCAAGACTGCCGCGCGCAAGCCGCGCCGCAAGGAGAAGAAGAACGTCGCAGTGGGCCAGGCCCACATCAAGAGCACGTTCAACAACACGATCGTCAGCATCACCGACCCGTCGGGTGCCGTCCTCAGCTGGGCGTCCTCGGGTGCCGTGGGCTTCAAGGGTTCGCGCAAGTCGACGCCGTTCGCGGCGCAGCTCGCCGCCGAGTCCGCTGCGCGTCAGGCGCAGGAGCACGGCGTCAAGAAGGTCGACGTCTTCGTGAAGGGTCCGGGTTCGGGCCGCGAGACCGCGATCCGTTCGCTCCAGGCCGCTGGCCTCGAGGTCGGTTCGATCAACGACGTCACTCCGCAGGCGCACAACGGTTGCCGCCCGCCGAAGCGTCGTCGCGTCTGACGCGAGGAGCAACCGGCCGCGCCCTGCTCGTCCCCTGACGGGGTCGGGCAGGGCCCGCGGCCATTCCTGGTCGTTCGATCGCGCACATCGGTGCGCGTGATCACAACTCAACAGACCCGTCGGGGCCCACGCGGCCCCGTCGTACCGCCAAGTGTCATATAGCGGACACTTCGCCGAAAGGAATCCCACAGTGCTCATTGCACAGCGCCCCACCCTGACCGAGGAGTCGATCTCCGAGCACCGCTCGCGCTTCGTCATCGAGCCGCTCGAGCCGGGCTTCGGTTACACCCTCGGCAACTCGCTGCGCCGCACGCTCCTCTCCTCGATCCCCGGCGCGGCTGTCACCAGCATCCGCATCGACGGTGTCCTCCACGAATTCAGCACCGTTCCCGGTGTGAAGGAAGACGTCACCGAGATCATCCTCAACATCAAGAGCCTCGTCGTCTCCAGCGAGCACGACGAGCCGATCACCGCGTACCTGCGCAAGCAGGGTGCCGGTCAGGTCACCGCAGCGGACATCTCCGCTCCGGCCGGCGTCGAGATCCACAACCCGGAACTCGTCATCGCGACCCTGAACGACACCGCGCGGTTCGAGCTCGAGCTCACGATCGAGCGCGGCCGCGGCTACGTCTCGGCCACGCAGAACCGTTCCGAGTTCTCCGAGGCCGGTCAGATCCCGATCGACTCGATCTACTCGCCGGTCCTCAAGGTCACCTACCGCGTCGAGGCGACGCGTGCCGGTGAGCGCACGGACTTCGACCGCCTGGTCGTCGACGTCGAGTCGAAGCCGGCGATCACGCCGCGCGACGCCATCGCGTCGGCCGGTCGCACGCTGGTCGAGCTGTTCGGGCTCGCTCGCGAGCTCAACACGGCCGCAGAGGGCATCGAGATCGGCCCCGCGCCGGTCGACGCTGTCCTGTCGAACGAGCTGCAGACCCCGATCGAGGACCTCGACCTGTCGGTCCGCAGCTACAACTGCCTGAAGCGCGAGGGCATCAACACGGTGTCCGAGCTCGTCGCCCTGTCGGAGACGCAGCTCATGAACATCCGCAACTTCGGTCAGAAGTCGGTGGACGAGGTCAAGGACAAGCTCACCGAGCTCGGCCTGTCCCTCAAGGACACCGTCCCCGGATTCGACGGCGCCCACTTCTACAGCGGGTACGACGAGGACGAGTCCAACAACTGATCTCGCGCTCACGCGCAAGCGCGCTGACACCGCGCGCACCACTTTCACCACTGGAGAACTGACATGCCGAAGCCCACCAAGGGCCCCCGCCTCGGTGGCGGTCCCGCTCACGAGCGCCTGCTCCTGAGCAACCTCGCCAACGCCCTCTTCACGCACGGCCGCATCACGACCACCGAGACGAAGGCCAAGCGCCTCCGTCCGGTCGCCGAGCGGCTCATCACGTTCGCGAAGCGCGGCGACCTGCACGCTCGTCGTCGGGTCATCGCGACCCTGCGCGACAAGTCCGTCGTGCACACGCTGTTCACGGAGATCGCCCCGCAGGTCGAGGACCGTCAGGGCGGTTACACCCGCATCACGAAGCTCGGCTTCCGCAAGGGCGACAACGCCCCGCTGGCGTCGATCGAGCTCGTCCTCGAGCCGGTGTCGGGCACGCCCGCCCCGGTGAAGCGCACCGCGGCTCCGGCCGCCGCCGCTCCGGTCGAGGAGCCGGCTGCCGACGAGACCACCGAGGAGGCCCCGGTCGAGGCGACCGAGACCACCGAGGAGTCCGCGCCGGTCGAGTCGGAGACCGAGACCGAGGCTGCCGCCGAGGTCGAGGCCGACGCCGCCGAGAAGAGCGACGACACCAAGTAGGACCCCGCGTCACCACGAAGCCCCCGCGACCCAGGTCGCGGGGGCTTCGTCGCGTTCGGGAGCGCTACCCCTGCTCCCCGACGTCCGGAGAACGCAGGACCGTCGCCTTCCCAGTGGGCGCCCCGTAGCGTGTCCGCCCGACAGGGAGAGTCACCACATGGAGTTCCAACACATCGCGGGCGTCGGTCGCCGCGCGTGGCGGTGGAGCCGTACGTCCGGCACACAGCCGCGACTGCTGCACGCAGCCAAGGCCGCCGGCGCCGCTGCACTGGCCTGGTTCATCGCCAGGCACGTGCCCGGGGTCGCGTCCGACTACCCGTACTACGCACCGCTCGGGGCGATCGTCGCGATGCAGACGACGGTCTACGCGGGGCTGCGCAACGGCATCCAGACGCTCGTCGGCATCCTGCTCGGCATCGCCGTCGCGGGCTTCACGATGATCGTGGGCGACCCGGGGATCCTCGCCGTGGCCCTGGCGGTCGGCATCGGGGTGCTCGTCGGCGGGTTCCGGGTGCTCGGCGAGGGCAGCACCTGGGTCTCGACGGCGGCGTTGTTCGTGCTGCTCGTCGGCGGGGCGAACGCCGAAGGCTACTCGTTCGGGTACCTGGTGCAGATGGGCGTCGGCGTCGTCGTCGGCCTGCTCGTGAACTTCCTGGTGTTCCCACCGCTGCACTTCTGGGACGCCGAACGTCGGATCGACGAGGTGAACGCCGTGTTGGCCGAGCACCTCGAGGGGCTCGCGCGCGTGCTGGAGACCGGCAAACGCGACGAGGACGCCTGGAACCGGCAGCAGGACAAGCTCGACCGTGCGATCGCCGACGTGCGCGCGCGGGTGTCCGTCGCGCACGAGAGCCGGAAGATCAACCCCCGCGGGGCGCTCCGCGGGTCACGGGCTCGGCTCCAGCAGGACGGGGCACGCTTCCGGGCGCTCGAACGGGTCGCCTGGTACACGACGGACCTCACCGAGCTCGTCGCCCGGTCGGGTCCGGTGTCGGCGAACATCGGGCGTCCGGATCCGGCGTTCACCGAGCCCCTCACGGAGGCGCTCCGTCAGCTCGCGTGCATGATCCGCGGGGAGTGCCCCGAGGACGAAGGCGACAAGGCGATCGAGCGACTCGAGCAGGCGCTCGACGCCTCGCGCGAGAATCCGTCGCACGTCGCGGTGACGGCGTCCGCGCTCGTGGCGCTCCGCGGCATCGTGGAGTCCGAGCGCCGTGCGACGGACAACCTCGACACCCGCACGGGGCCGTCGGCGTTCCACCGTCCGCGCGGCTGACGCGAGGACCCCGTGACACCGGCGCTCCGTAGACTCGCACCGTGACCGTCCCGCCCCGAATCAACGTCCTCGGACCGGTCACGGTGACGGGTGCGGACGGCCGGCAGTCGCCGGTGCCCGGGGCGCTCGCTCGGGCGTTCCTGACGGCGCTGGTGCTCGCGCGCGGCCACGCCCTGACCACCGAGTCCCTGATCGACGACCTCTGGCCGGACGTGCAGCCGCGGGGTGCCCGTGCAGCGCTGCAGACGCTCGTGTCCCGACTGCGCCGGAGCGTGGCGGACGGCCTCGTGGTGTCGACGAGCACCGGGTACGCGTTGGGCGGCGACCCCGAGGACGTCGACCTCGCCCGTGCCGAGCGTGCGGTGGGCGGGGCGGAGCCGGCAGCGGTCCGTGCGGCCCTCGACCTCTGGCGTGGTGACCCGGGCGCGGACGTCGACGGCGACCTGGGCGCGGCACTCGCGGACCGAGCGGCAGCGCTCCGGCGGACACTCCGGCGCGCGCTCGGCGGTGCACTGCTCGACGAGGGCGACGCCGACGAGGCCGCCGCGCTCTGGGCGGCAGAGGCGGTCGCCAACCCCTACGACGAGGTCGCGGTCGCCGGTTCGATGCGTGCCCTCGCCGCGGCCGGCCGCACGAGCGAGGCCATCGCCGCCTTCGCGGCGCACCGTGACCGCCTCGCCGACGAACTCGGCGCCGACCCCTCGGCCGACCTGGTCCGCCTCAACGCCGAGTTGCTGCGTCGGTCCGGCCCCGCCACGGGCAGCGTCCGCCGCGTCGGCCTGCGTGCTGCGCCGAACACGTTGGTCGGGAGGGAGGCCGACCTCGCCGCCGTCTCGGACCTGCTGTCCGCCGGACGGCTGGTCACGATCCTCGGTGCGGGTGGGCTGGGGAAGACCCGCCTCGCGCAGGCGGTCGCCGCCGGCCTGCCGCCGACACAGGGCGTCGTCGTGTTCGAGCTCGCGCCGCTCGCCACGGCCGACGACATCGTGCCGGCCCTCGGCGCGCTGCTCGGGATCGCCGAGTTCCGCTCCACCAGGTCGCTCCGGGACGCCGTCGCGGCCGACCTGCGCACCCGCGTCGTGCGGGCACTCGCCGACGGGCCGACCGTGCTCGTCCTGGACAACTGCGAACACCTGGTGGCCGAGGTCGCCGCCTTCGCCGCGGACCTGCTCGCGACCGTGCCCGAGCTGCGGATCCTGACGACGTCGCGCGCGCCGCTCGCCATCGCCGGCGAGGTCGTGGCTCCCCTCGCGCCCCTGCCCGTCGAGGCCGACGGGGCAGCCGTCCGGCTGTTCACCGAGCGGGCGCGGGCCGCACGACCCGGAGCCGTGCTGCCGGTGGACGCGGTGCGCCGGATCTGCACGCGGCTCGACGGGTCACCGCTGGCCATCGAGCTCGCGGCTGCACGCATCCGGGGGATGAGCGCCGACGAGATCGAGCGCCGGCTGGACGACCGGTTCGCGCTGCTGCGCGGCGGCGACCGGAGCGCCCCGGAGCGGCACCGCACCCTGCTCGCCGTGATCGAGTGGAGCTGGCGCCTGCTCGACGACGGGGCCCAGGACCTGTTGACCCGGCTGGCGCTCTTCCCGGACGGACTCGCGGTCGATGCGGTCGAGGCCGTCGCGGCCCCGGACCGCAGGGCCGACGCGCTCGACGACCTCGCCGAGCTCGTGGAGCAGTCGCTCGTGCAGCTCGTCGAGCACGAGGGCGAGCCCGTGCGGTACCGGCTGCTCGAGACGGTGCGGGAGTTCGGTGCCGCCCGGCTGGGGGACCGCGGCGCCACCGAGGCCGTCCGTACGGCCATGATCAGCTGGGGCCGTGGGTTCGCGGCCGAGCGCAACCTGCTCACGATCACGGGTTCCGCCCAGCTCGAGCGGTTCCGCGAGGTCGCCCGCGAATCCGACAACCTCGTCACGCTGCTCCGCTGGAGCCTGGCGGCCGACGACACCGCGGCGGTCGCGCACCTGTTCGCGGCCCTCGGCGGCTACTGGTCGCTGCGCGGGGCCCACGGCGAGGTCGTCGCACTCGGCCCCGAGGTCGTCCCGGTCCTGCGCCGCACCGGACCGGCGACCGCGGACCGTGCCGCGACCGTGCTCGGACTCGTCGTCACCGGCGGGTCGTCCGCGTTCAGCGACAAGCGCACCGCAGCCCTGGCCGTGTCGACCCTGCGCCGCGTGATGCGCGACGGCACCACCGGGTTCGCGGTGCTCGACGCCCAGGCAGCGCTGCTCCTCACCCTGGGGCGACCGGCCGACGGGTACGCACTGCTCGCCCGCTACCGCGACGACCCGGAGCCCGGGGTCGCCTGCCTGGCGAACATGCTCAGCGCGCCGCTCGCCGAGAACGACGGGGAGTCCGCCGTCGCCCTGCGGTACGCGACCCGCGCCGAGACGCTCTCACGGTCGAGCGACGATGCCTGGACCACCGGGTCGATCGCCGTCACCATGACCCAGCTCCTGGCGCAGACCGGCCGGCACGCCGACGCCCTGCGGTCCGCCGAGGTCGCCCGCGAGCAACTCGAACGGTTCGGGGCCGACGACGACCTGTACGAGATCGGCTGGACCGTCGGCCTCTGCGCCGCGACCACCGGCGACGTCGTGCGCGCCCGGCAGGTCGCCGACGACCTGCAGCACCGTCCGGTCGAGGCCCGCGGCGGGTTCGACGAGGACGGGGTGCAGATCGGCGTGCTCGCGATGGCCATCGGTGCGGAGTGCTCGCGCTGGGAAGGAGCCCTCGACGACGCGGCGGCGGAGTACGCCCGCGCCTGGGACTCCGTGCTGCCCCTGCGGAAGCAGACGCCGCACTGGACGCTCATGGCGGGCTCGGCGCGGATCGCGGCGCGGGACGAGGCGGCGGTGCGCCGGTCCGACGGAGCCGCGCCGGGCCTCCCGGTCGACGACGTGGCGGTCGCGAGACGCCTGCGCGTCGGTGCGCTCGTGATGCTGCGCGTCCACCCGTGGTGGCTGGACCTGCCCGTGATCGGGACCGCCTTGCTCGGCCTGGCGCTCGCCGCCGCCCGTGACGGACAGCCGGAGCACGCCGCTCGCTGCTGGGGGCTGGCGACCCGACTCGGTTCGCGGCAGGACTTCGGCGTGCTCGCGCACCCACGGATGCGGTCGGTGCTGGCCGACGCCCTCGGCGACGCGGTGCTGGCGGACGCCGAGACGGCCTCGGCCGGATCGAACCGGACCGAGGCCGTATCGGAGGCGCGGCTCCTGCTCGAGGAGCTGCGGTTCCGCGTGCGCTGACCGGCGCCCGTCAGGCCTTCCGCATGTACGCGCGGACCGTCAGTGGCGCGAACACCGCGACCACGACCGCTGCGCCGAGCAGGCTGATCCAGAGGTCGACGCCCACCGTGCCGTGGTTCACGAGCTCGCGGACCGCCGTGATGAGGTGCGAGATCGGGTTCACCTCGGAGAACCAGCGCAGCCAGTCCGGCAGGGTGTCCGCCGGCACGAACGCGTTCGACAGGAACGTCAGCGGGAACAGCACCATGTTGGAGATGCCGGAGACGCTCGACGCCGTCCGCGCGACGACGCCGAAGTAGGCGAAGATCCAGCTGATCGCCCACGCGACGACGATGACCAGCAACCCGGCCAGGACGACCGCACCGAACCCGCCGGCGGGACGCAGACCCATGATGATGCCGACCGTGAAGGTGATCGTCGTGGCGATCGCGTACCGGACGGTGTCGGCGAGCAGCGCACCCGCGAGCGGGGCGATCCGGGCGATGGGCAGGGACTTGAAGCGGTCGAAGACGCCCTTGTCCATGTCCTCGCGCAGCTGCACGCCGGTGACGATCGACGACGTGATGTTCGTCTGGACCAGGATGCCGGGGATGATGATCGGCAGGTAGCTCGCGACGTCACCCGCGATCGCACCACCGAAGATGTACGTGAACATCACGGTGAAGATGATCGGCATCAGGGTGACGTCGAACAGCTGCTCCGGGGTGCGCCGGACCTTGATCAGGCCGCGGTACGCCATCGTGAGCGACTGCCGGACGGTGGCGCCGAGGCCGGTCGCACCGACGCCGGGGCGCGGGGTGATCCGGGGCGCAGCGGTGCCCGTGGTGGTGGTGATGGTGGTCATGCGATGCTCCCTGCGAGTTCGCGGTCGGTGCTGTCGTTGTCGTCGTCGGTGCCGTCGTCGTCGGTGGTCGCCGGTGCGCCGGTGATCGTCAGGAAGACCTCGTCGAGGGTGGGCTTCTGCACGCTCATCTCGGCGAGGGTGATGCCGGCCTCGCGGAACGACACCAGCAGGTCCGTCACGCGGTCGGGGTCCGACATCGGTGCGGTGAGACGCGAGCCCTCGGGGCTGGCCACCGCGTCGACACCGAGGGTGTTCCGGACGATCGTGCGCGCGGCGTCGAGCCGGAGCGCATCGGTCAGGCGGAGCTGCAGCGACGAACTGCCGATCGAGGCCTTCAGCTCGTCGCTCGTGCCCTCGGCGACGACCTTGCCGTGGTCGATGACCGCGATGCGGTCGGCGAGCTGGTCCGCCTCGTCCAGGTACTGCGTCGTCAGCAGCACCGTCGAACCCGTCGCCACGAGCTCGCGGATGGTGTCCCACATCTGCGCACGGGTCCGGGGGTCGAGCCCCGTGGTCGGCTCGTCGAGGAAGATCAGCGGCGGCTGCGCGATGAGGCTCGCAGCCAGGTCGAGCCGGCGACGCATGCCACCGGAGAAGCCCTTGAGCGGGCGTGACGCGGCCTCGGTCAGCCCGAAGCGTTCGAGCAGCTGGACGGCTTTCCGCTTCGAGTCGGCGCGGGACAACCCGAGCAGGCGCGCGAAGATCACCAGGTTCTCGGTCGCGCTGAGCGTCTCGTCGACGCTGGCGTACTGACCGGTCACCCCGATCAGGGTGCGGACCGTCTGCGCCTCGCGCCGGACGTCGTGCCCGAAGATCCGGGCCTCGCCGCCGTCCGCCTTGAGCAGGGTCGCGAGCATGGAGATGGTGGTGGTCTTGCCGGCGCCGTTGGGACCGAGCACGCCGTAGACCGTGCCGGCCTCCACACGGAGGTCGACACCGTCCACTGCGCGGTTCGTCCCGAAGGTCTTCACGAGGCCGGAGGCCTCCACCGCGAGCGGTGTCGTGGTCATCGAAATGTCCTTTCGTCGATGTCGAGGACGATGGTGCCGCGGGGCGCTCACGCGGCACTGACGTGGCGCTGACATGGCTACCGTGGGGACGTGAGCGAAACGGTGCGACTGCGGCTGGACATCGCGTACGACGGGGCCGCGTTCTCCGGGTGGGCCAGGCAGCCCGGGCTGCGGACCGTGCAGGGCGCGCTCGAGGCCGCCCTCGCCACCGTCTTCACCCGGTGGGGCGAGCCGCCACTGCTCACCGTCGCCGGACGCACCGACGCCGGCGTGCACGCCACCGGGCAGGTCGCCCACCTCGACCTGTCCGCCGAGCAGTGGGACGCACTCAGCGCCAAGCGCGGCACGGGGCGCTCGCCGCTGGACGGGCTCGTCAAACGCGTGAACGGCATCGCGGCACCCGAGGGCGACGTCGTCGTCACCCGGGCGTCGGTCGCGCCGGACGGGTTCGACGCCCGGTTCTCGCCGCTCTGGCGACGGTACGAGTACCGGATCGCGGACGCCGACGCCCCGCGCGATCCACGTCGGCGCGGGCACACGGTCTGGCACGGGGCGAGCCTCGACCCGGCAGCGATGGAGCGCGGTGCGCTGACGTTGTTGGGGCTGCACGACTTCGCGACGTTCTGCAAGCCGCGCGAGGGCGCGACGACCATCCGGACGTTGCAGGAGTTCCGCTGGGACCGCGAGCCGGACGGCGTGCTGGTGGCGCGCCTCCAGGCCGATGCGTTCTGCCACTCCATGGTGCGCGCGATGGTGGGGGCGACCATCGCCGTCGGCGAGGGACGGTTCGGGCCGGAACGACTCGAGGAGCTCCGCGTCGCCGAGACGCGGACGAGCGCGTTCAAGACCGCTCCGGCGAAGGGGCTGACCCTGACCGAGGTGGGGTACCCGGCCGACGAGGAGCTCGCGGGGCGGGCGGAGCAGACGCGGGCGCGGCGGGAGTGAACGCCCGGCCTTGATGTTGCCGAACGCAATCATTCACCTGCGCGAAACCTGAGGGACTCCGCAGGTCGGTAGCGTGCGGGCATGCCCAACTCCCTCGGGCGCACTCTGCTGTGCGCCACGGCTGCCGCGACACTCCTCGCAGCCCCGCTCGTCACCGTCACCGCAGCGACCGCGAACCCCGAGGGGAGTGGCCTCGTCATCGAGGAGGCCTACCTGAAGGCGGGCAGCAACGGCGCCTTCTACAACCAGAAGTTCATCGAGATCGGCAACCCGACCGACGCCCCGGTGTCGCTCGACGGCTGGTCGCTGCAGTACCGCTCGGCGACGAGCACCGGCGCCTTCTCGACGAGCGCGCTCGAGGGGACGGTGCCGGCCGCGGGCACGTTCCTGGTGTCGATGGCCGGCAACGGCGGCGCCACCCCGGTCGGAGCGGACCTGCCGACGGCGGACGACACCGCCTCGCTGAACCCCTCCGGAACCACGGGCACGCTCGTGCTGTCCGACGCCTCCACGCCGGTGGCGCTCGCCGCGGGTCCCGTGACGACCGGCACCGCTGGCGTCGTCGACCTGCTCGGCTACGGCGCCTCGAACACCTTCGAGGGCACCGTGCGCACCGTCGAGGGTGCGAACGCCGTGCCGAACGGCCTGGTCCGCCAGGGCACCGCGGACACCGACGACAACGGCGCGGACTTCTCGGTGACGACGACCCTGACCCCGCGGAACGCCGCGGGTGAGACGGCTGCGCCGACCGACCCGACCGAGCCCACCGACCCGACGGAGCCGACGGACCCCGGCGCCCCCGCCGAGGCCGTGACCATCGCCCAGCTGCAGGGCACCACGGACACCTCGCCCTACGCCGGCAAGACCGTCACCACCGACGGTGTCGTCACCGCGGTGTACGCGTCCGGCGGCTTCAACGGCTACACGATCCAGACCCCGGGGACCGGCGGCGCGATCGACTTCGGCACCCACACCGCGTCCGACGCCGTGTTCGTCTTCTCGTCCGCGACCGCCGGGCTGGTGGCCGAGGGTGACCACGTGCGCGTCACCGGTGGGGTCTCCGAGTACTTCGGCCTGACCGAGCTGACGGTGTCGGGGGCATCCTCGCTCGAAAAGCTCAGCGACGCCGTCGTCGCTCCGCAGCCCGCCGCGGTCGCGTTCCCGTCGTCGGACGCGCAGCGCGAGTCGCTCGAGAGCATGCTCATCGCCCCGCAGGGCTCCTTCACGGTCGCCGACAACTACACGACGAACCAGTACGGCGAGGTCGTGCTCGCCAGCGGCGCCGGCCGGCTCGTCCAGCCGACCGAGGTCGGTCGTCCGGGCAGCGCCGCGGCGACGGCCGCCGCGGCGTCGAACGCCGCGCGCAAGGTCACGCTCGACGACGGTGCCAGCACCAACTTCCTGACGAAGGCCAACCAGGGCATCCCGGTGTCGTGGCTCACCCAGGGTCCGGTCACCGTCGGTGCGACCGCCACGTTCGAGGGTCCGGTCGTCCTCGACTACCGCAACAGCGGGTGGAAGTTCCAGCCGACCGCGCCGATCACCGGTGCGACCCCGGCGGCGGACCTGCCCGCGTCGTTCTCGAACGTGCGGCAGGCCGAGCCGCAGGACGTCGGCGGTGACCTCAAGCTCGCTGGGTTCAACGTGCTGAACTACTTCCCGACCACGGGTGACCAGCTCACCGGCTGCTCGTACTACACCGACCGTGCGGGCGACCCCGTCACGGTGAACTCCGGCTGCGACGCCCGCGGTGCTGCTGAGGAAGAGGACTTCCTGCGCCAGCAGGTCAAGATCGTCAAGGCGATCAACGGCCTCGGTGCCGACGTCGTCTCGCTCGAGGAGATCGAGAACTCGGCGCGCTTCGGCCAGGACCGCGACGCCGCGGTCGCCACGCTCGTCGACGCCCTGAACGCCGCCACCGGCGAGGACACCTGGGCCTACGCGAAGTCGCCCGCGACCGTCCCGGCGAGCGAGGACGTCATCCGCCTCGCGCTCATCTACAAGCAGGACCGCGTCGAACCCGTCGGTGAGTCGACGATCCTGCTCGATGACGCCTTCACGAACGCCCGGCAGCCCGTCGCGGACGCGTTCCGCCCCGTCGGCGGCACCGCGGACGACGACTTCCTGGTGATCGCGAACCACTTCAAGTCGAAGGGCTCCGGCACCGGCGAGAACGCCGACCAGGGTGACGGCCAGGGCGCCTCGAACGCCGACCGGGTGCGGCAGGCGAAGGCCCTCGTGACCTTCTCCACCGACATGCAGGCGCAGTACGGCACCGACAAGGTGTTCATGCTCGGCGACTTCAACGCCTACAGCAAGGAGGACCCGGTGGTCGTCCTCGACGACGCCGGTTACACCGACCTCGGCCCGGCGCTCGACGCCACCGAGTACTCCTACGTGTTCTCCGGCCTGAGCGGGTCGCTCGACCACGTGTTCGCGTCCCCGGCCGCCACCGAGACGGTCACGGGCGTGGACATCTGGAACATCAACTCGGTCGAGTCGGTGGGTCTGGAGTACAGCCGCTACAACTACAACGCGTCGGACCTGTACACCGACGACGTGTTCCGCGCGAGCGACCACGACCCGATCCTGGTGGGCTTCGACCTCGATGCTGCGGGCACCGACCCGGGCACCGACCCCGGGACCGACCCGACCCCGGTGCCGACCCCGACCCCGACGCCGGGTGACGGCGGCACGACCCCGACCCCGACCCCGACGCCGACGCCCACGTCGAAGCCGACCCCTGCTCCGACCCCGTCCGCTCCGAGCACGGTGCCGCCGGTGGCCCCGTCGGAGACCGGTCTGACCGACGCGAACCGCGGGAGCGTCTCGGCGCCGTCGTCGGCTCGTGCGGGGGAGACCATCACGGTGACGGTCGGCTCGCAGTACGCGGGTGACGTCGTGAACGTGTGGCTGTACTCGACCCCGACGCTGCTCGGCACCGTGACGGTCGGCGCTGACGGCACGGTGCGCGTCACGATCCCGTCGGACACCCCCGCTGGTGCACACCGCCTCGCGGTGACGGCCGCGGACGGGAGCCTGATCGGCTGGACCCCGATCACGATCACCGCTGACGGGCAGCTCGCGTTCACGGGTGCCGAGGGCCTCGGTGTCGGTGCGCTCATCGCGTTCCTGCTGCTCGCCGCGGGTGCGGGCGTCCTGATCGTCCGCCGCCGGAGGACCGCGGCCGCCGCGGAGTAGTCCCCACGCCCCACGGGGGCACTTCGTGAGCAGGAATGGTCGGGTTCGCCGTGCGCGACCCGACCATTGCTGCTCACCATGCGGGGGTGGGCGCGACCCCAGTGCGGACGGGAGGCCCGTGGCCAGGCCGCCACGTGCCTCCCGTCCGGCAGTGGCTGCGTTTGACCGACGCGACCCGCGTCGGCTAGGCTCTCACCTTGGTCTGTGCGCCACGCGCGCCGGACAGTCAGATGAGCCCTCCATCCGGGCGTTCCGCCGGCTTCTGCCGCGGGGAACCCCGACCGGAGTGGGATTCACGGACTCCTCACCTCGACACGAAAGCAGCACTCCTGTGACTCGCACGTTCTCACCGAAGCCGGCAGACGTCCAGCACGACTGGATCGTCATCGACGCGACCGACGTCGTCCTCGGCCGTCTCGCCACCCACGCCGCGGCGCTCCTGCGCGGCAAGCACAAGGCCACCTTCGCCCAGCACATGGACATGGGTGACTACGTCATCATCGTGAACGCCGACAAGGTCGCCCTGACCGGTTCGAAGCTCGCGAAGAAGGTCTACTACCGCCACTCCGGGTACCCGGGCGGCCTGACGGCGACCTCCTACCCGGAGATGCTCGAGAAGCACCCTACCCGCGCCGTCGAGAAGGCGATCCGCGGCATGCTGCCGAAGAACACCCTCGGTCGCGAGCAGCTCAAGAAGCTGAAGGTCTACGCCGGCGCGGAGCACCCGCACTCCGCGCAGCAGCCCAAGGCGTACATCTTCGACCAGGTCGCACAGTAGTTCCGGCCACGACGACTTCAAGGACACAGAAAACTCATGGCTCAGATCGCTGATTCCCTCGACCAGACCCCGGAGAGCTTCACCACGGAGAGCGCACCCGCCGCTGCCGAGGCTGCTCCCCGTCAGATCCTCAACGTCTCCGGCGGTGCCGTCGGGCGCCGCAAGGAGGCCATCGCGCGCGTTCGCCTCGTTCCGGGCTCCGGCACGTTCGTCGTGAACGGTCGCTCGCTCGAGGACTACTTCCCGAACAAGCTGCACCAGCAGCTCATCAACGACCCGTTCAAGGTCCTCGAGCTCCTCGGCTCGTACGACGTCGTCGCCCGCATCACCGGTGGCGGCCCCTCGGGTCAGGCCGGCGCACTCCGCCTCGCCATCGCCCGCACGCTGAACGAGATCGACCGCGAGAACAACCGCGCGACCCTCAAGAAGGCCGGCTTCCTCACCCGTGACGCCCGCGTCATCGAGCGCAAGAAGGCCGGTCTCAAGAAGGCCCGCAAGGCTTCGCAGTTCTCGAAGCGCTAGTCGTCACCGGCTGAAGATCGCAATGCCGCGTCTGTTCGGTACCGACGGGGTTCGTGGTCTCGCCAACGGCGAGCTGACGGCCGCGCTCGCACTGGGTCTTGCCCAGGCGAGCGCGGCCGTCCTCACACACGGACACCATGCCGACGCCCGCCGGGCGTCCGGTCGACCGCGCCCGCGCGCGGTCCTCGCGCGCGACCCGCGCGTCTCCGGTGAGTTCCTCGGGTCCGCTGTCGCGGCCGGGCTCGCCTCCGCCGGCGTCGACGTGCTCGACGCCGGAGTCATCCCCACTCCCGCTGCGGCGTTCCTCGTCGCGGACATCGACGCCGACTTCGGCGTGATGATCTCCGCGTCGCACAACCCCGCCCCGGACAACGGGATCAAGTTCTTCGCCACGGGTGGTCGCAAGCTGCCGGACGAGGTCGAGGACCGCATCGAAGCGGCCATGCACGACCACTCCGCGCCGACCCCCACCGGCATCGACGTCGGTCGGATCACCCGGTTCGCCGACGCCGAGGACCGCTACGTCGTCCACCTGCTCGGCACGCTGCCGCACCGGCTCGACGGCATCCACGTCGTGCTCGACTGCGCCAACGGTGCTGCCGCCGGCGTCTCGCCCGAGGTGTTCGTGAACGCCGGGGCCCGCGTGACGCTCATCGGCGCCGAGCCCGACGGCTGGAACATCAACGACGGCGTCGGCTCGACCCACATCGACAACCTGTCCCGCGCCGTCCTGGCTGCCGGCGCGGACATCGGCATCGCGCACGACGGCGACGCCGACCGCTGCCTGGCGGTGGACGCCGCGGGCAACGCCATCGACGGTGACCAGATCATGGCGATCCTGGCGCTGTCGTTGCAGGAGCGCGGCCGGCTGAAGGACGACACCCTCGTCGCGACGGTCATGTCCAACCTCGGGCTGAAGCGTGCCATGGCGGATGCGGGCATCACCGTGATCGAGGCCGGCGTCGGTGACCGCTACGTGCTCGAGAAGATGAACGAGGGCGACTACTCCATCGGTGGCGAGCAGTCCGGCCACATCATCTTCAACGAGTACGCCACCACGGGTGACGGCATCCTGACCGGGCTGCACCTGGTCGCCGAGATGGCGCGCACCGGGAAGTCGCTGCAGGAGCTCGCCTCGTGCATGACGGTGTTCCCGCAGGTGCTGCTCAACGTGCGCGGGGTCGACCGGCACGGTCTCGCCGACCAGGGTGTGCAGGACGCCATCGCCGCCGCCAGCGAGGCGCTCGGAGACAGCGGCCGTGTGCTGCTCCGTCCGTCGGGCACCGAGCCCGTCGTGCGCGTGATGGTCGAGGCCGCCTCGCAGGACGATGCCCAGCGCATCGCCGAGGAGCTCGCCGCCGTCGTGCAGGAGCGCCTGGCGCTCGACGCCGCGTAGGCCGGAGTGCCGACCGCACGCTGCACAACCAAAGTTCGTTCGAACCATGCAGATGCGCGGTTCGAACGCACTTTGGTTGTGCGGGCGGATCCGCACCGGCCGTGCAGGCAACGCTCCGACTAGATCTTGCGGAGCAGGACCGAGTTCACCTTGTGGTCGGCGGCCTTCTTCAGCACCAGGGTCGCCCGGGACCGGGTCGGCAGGACGTTCTCGAGCAGGTTCGGCTCGTTGATCGCCCGCCAGACCTCGGTCGCCGTCCGGACCGCGTCGTCGCGCGACAGCGAGGCGAACCGGTGGAAGAAGGAGTCCGGGCTCGAGAACGCCTCTTCCTGCAGGGCCAGGAACCGGTCGACGTACCAGGCCTCGATGTCCTTGGTCTTGGCGTCGACGTAGATCGTGAAGTCGAACAGGTCGGACAGCGCGAGCCGCCCGTGCACCGGCGGGGCGAGCACGTTCAGGCCCTCGACGATGAGGATGTCCGGCTGGCGGACGACGATCTCGGCGTCCGGCACGATGTCGTAGACCAGGTGCGAGTAGTACGGCGCCCGGACTTCGGTCGCGCCGCTCTTCACCTGGCTGACGAACCGCAGCAGGGAGCGACGGTCGTAGGACTCCGGGAAGCCCTTCCGGTCCATGATCCCGCGACGCTCGAGCTCGGCGTTCGGGTACAGGAAGCCGTCGGTGGTCACCAGCTCGACCCGCGGGGTGTCCGGCCAGCGCTTCGTCAGCTCGCGGAGCAGTCGGGCGACGGTCGACTTGCCGACGGCGACGGAGCCCGCGACGCCGATGACGAACGGCGTGCGTCCGGCTCGGTCACCCAGGAACGCCGATGTCGACGCGTGCAGGTTCCGTGCGCCGGCGGCGTAGAGCGTCAGCAGCCGTGACAGCGGCAGGTAGACCTCCTGCACCTCCTGCATGTCCAGCCGGTCGCCGAGCCCGCGCAGCTGCACGATCTCGGTCTCGGTGAGCGACAGGTGCTCCTTGGGTGCGAGCTGCGACCACTCGTGCCGCGGGATCTCCACGAACGGGGTCGGGTGCGCGACGGCGGTCTCCGGGATCGGCATGGGGACGAGCGTACAGACGGGAGGCCCGGTGCAGGTGAGCTGACCGGCTCACCTCTACCGGGCCTCCCGTCCAGTGCTCGGTGTGCGTCCGCAGGACGCGGTGCGTCAGGCGGGCAGGGCGGCCTCGATGGCCGCGATCACCTCGGGGGCGTCCGGCTTCGTGGTCGGACGGAAGCGCGAGACGGTGCCGTCGGGGGCGACGAGGAACTTCTCGAAGTTCCAGCTGACCCGTCCGGCCTTGCCGTCGGCGTCCGGGGTCTCCTTGAGCGCCTGGTAGAGCGGGTGCGCGCTCTTGCCGTTCACCTTGACCTTCTCGGACATCGGGAAGGTGACGCCCCACGTGGTGGAGCAGTACTCGTCGATGGCCTCGGACGAGCCGAGCTCCTGCAGGAACTGGTTGCTCGGGAACCCGAGGACCGTGAAGCCGCGCGGGCCGTACTGCTTCTGGAGGGCCTCGAGCTGCTCGTACTGCGGAGCGAGACCGCACCGCGACGCCACGTTCACGACCAGCACCGCCTTGTCCGCGAACGAGCCGAACGTGGTGTCCTCGCCGTGCAGCGTGGTGATGGCGATGTCGTCGAAGCGTCCCATGGCCGAAACGTTATCCCCAGCCCTGCTGCTTCGCAGGGTCCGCGCTCAGGCAGACCGTAGGATCGCTTCCATGTGTGGAATCGTCGGCTACGTCGGCAGCAACAGCAGCCAGGACGTCCTCCTCGGTGGCCTCCGTCGCCTCGAGTACCGCGGCTACGACTCGGCGGGCATCGCCGTGGTCGACCCTGCGGGGGACCTCGTCTCCGCCAAGAAGGCGGGCAAGCTCCAGGCTCTCGTCGACGAGCTCGAGTCGTCGCCGATCCCGGACGGCACCACGGGCATCGGGCACACCCGCTGGGCGACCCACGGCGGCCCGACGGACGGCAACGCCCACCCGCACCTGGCCGACGGCGACAAGCTCGCCCTCATCCACAACGGCATCATCGAGAACTTCTCCGAGCTGCGCGCCGAGCTGCAGGCCGAGGGCATCGAGTTCCGCAGCGAGACCGACTCCGAGGTCGCCGCGCACCTGGTCGGTCGGGCGTTCCGCGAGACCGGTGACCTGACCGCCGCCATGCAGCAGGCCGTGCAGCGACTGGACGGGGCGTTCACGCTCCTCGTCGTGCACGCCGACCAGCCCGGCGTCGTCGTCGGCGCCCGTCGCAACTCCCCGCTCGTGGTGGGCCTGGGCGACGGCGAGAACTTCATGGGCTCGGACGTCGCCGCGTTCGTCGCCTACACACAGCGCGCGCTCGCGATCGGGCAGGACGAGATCGCCACGATCCGCCCCGACCGCGTCGACGTCATCCACTTCGACGGCACCCCGGCCACCCCGAGCGAGTTCGAGGTGAACTGGGACGCCTCCGCCGCCGACAAGGGCGGCTGGTCCTCGTTCATGGCGAAGGAGATCAGCGAGGAGCCCGAGGCCGTCGCCAAGACGATCCTCGGCCGCGTGCACGACGGTGCCGTCACCCTGACCGACCTCGACCCGATCGCCGAGCGTCTGGCCACGGTCGACCGCGTCATCGTGATCGCCTGCGGCACCGCTGCGTACGCCGGCATCCTCGGCAAGTACGCCATCGAGCAGTGGGCCCGGATCCCGGTCGAGGTCGAGCTCGCCCACGAGTTCCGCTACCGCGACCCGGTGCTGAACGACCGCACGCTCGTCGTCTCGATCAGCCAGTCCGGCGAGACGATGGACACGCTCATGGCCGTCAAGTACGCCCGCGAGCAGGGCGCGCAGGTGCTGTCGATCTGCAACACCCAGGGCGCGACGATCCCGCGCGAGTCCGACGCCGTGATCTACACGCACGCCGGGCCCGAGGTCGCCGTCGCGTCGACGAAGGCCTTCATCGCCCAGGGCGTTGCGCTGTACCTCCTGGGGCTGCACCTGGCCACCCTTCGCGGCACCATGACGGCAGAGCAGATCGCCGAGCAGGTCGCCGAGCTCGAGGGCCTGGCCCCGAAGCTGCAGCAGACCATCGAGGACGCCGCTGGCATCAAGGACCTGGCGCGCTGGATGGCGGACACCCGCAGCGTGCTGTTCCTCGGTCGCCACGTCGGCTACCCGATCGCGCTCGAGGGCGCGCTCAAGCTCAAGGAGCTCGCGTACATCCACGCCGAGGGCTTCGCTGCGGGTGAACTCAAGCACGGCCCGATCGCGCTCATCGAGCCCGGACAGATCGTCTTCGTCATCGTGCCGTCGCCGCGTGACCCGCGGTCGCTGCACCCGAAGGTCGTTTCGAACATCCAGGAGATCCGCGCCCGTGGTGCTCGCGTGATCGCCATCGCGGAAGAGGGCGACGCCGCCGTGCTGCCCTTCGCCGACGAGGTCCTGCGCATCCCGCTCGCGACCCCGCTGTTCGAGCCGCTGCTCGCCGTGGCGCCGCTGCACATGTTCGGCATGGAGCTCGCCGCGGCCAAGGGCCTCGACGTCGACCAGCCGCGCAACCTCGCGAAGTCGGTCACCGTCGAGTAGTCGCACGATGATCATCGGCATCGGGGTCGACGTGGTGGACCTGGAGCGGTTCGAACGGGTGCTGTCGCGCACGCCGGCGATGCGTGCACGGTTGTTCACCCCGGCCGAGCAGGTCCGCGACGGCGAACAACGGCCGATCGCGTCGCTCGCTGCGCGGTTCGCGGCCAAGGAAGCCCTGATCAAGGCGTTCGGCTCCAGTGCCGGGCTCAGCTGGCAGGACCTCGAGGTCGTGTCGGACGACCAGCGCAACCCGTCGCTGACGCTGCACCAACAGGCGCGACAGGTGGCGGACGCGCGTGGCGTGACGGGCGTGCACCTGTCGCTCTCGCATGATGGAGGGATCGCGACCGCGTTCGTGGTCCTGGAGGGAACAACGAAGTGAGTGCGTTCACCGGCATCACGGTCGATCGTGAAGCGCTGATCGAGAACTACGCGACGATCGCCGAGCAGGTCGCACCGGCCGGCGTCATCGCGGTCGTGAAGGCCAACGCCTACGGCCACGGCGCACTCGACGCCGCACGGGCCTTCGTCGACGCCGGTGCCGAGTGGCTCGGGGTCGCGGACATCGACGAGGCCGTCGCGCTCCGGCAGGGCGGCATCGACGAGGACGTCCGGATCCTCGCGTGGTTGCACGCCCCCGACGAGGACTTCCGCCGGGCAGCGCAGTACGGCATCACCCCGGCGGTGTCGAGCGTCGAGCAGCTGTCCGCCGCTGCCGACTCCGAGGTCGGCGCCGTGCACATCTGCGTCGACACCGGCCTCAGCCGCAACGGTGCGGTCGAGTCCGAGTGGACCGAACTCTTCGCGACCGCCGGGGCCCTCGCCCGTGGTGGCAACCGCACCCGTGTCGAGGGGCTGATGTCGCACCTGTCGAACGCGTCGCGCACGGACGACCTCGACCAGGACGCCGCACTGCAGCGCGCACTCGACGGCCTCGCCGCCAACGGGATCGTGCCCGACCTGGTGCACCTCGCCGCGAGTGCCGCGAGCATCGCCGTGCCGGAGACGCGCCGCGACCTGTCCCGCGTCGGGCTTGCCCTGTACGGCCTGAGCCCGTTCACCGACCGCACGTCGGCCGACCTCGGCCTCCGCCCCGCGATGCGTGTGACCGCTGCCGTGCTCCGCACCGTCGACGTCCGCGCCGGCGAGGGTGTGTCCTACGGCTACACCTGGCGGGCGTCGACCGACACCCGCCTCGCTGTCATCGGCCTCGGGTACGCCGACGGCTTCGACCGCGACTTCGGCAACCGGGTCTCGGTCCGCATCGGCGACCGCACGTTCCCGGTGGTCGGCCGGGTCGCGATGAACGCCATGCACGTGGACATCGGCGACGCCGACGTCAGCATCGGCGACGAAGCCGTGCTCTGGGGTGACCCGGCGAACGGCGACCCCGCGGTCGAGGACTGGGCCGCCGCGATCGGCACCATCAACTACGAGGTGGTCGCCCGGGTCGGCCACAGCGTGCACCGGAGGACGACGTGAGCTCCGCACCCCTGCGCCAGGCACGGATCGATCTGGACGCCTACCGCGCGAACCTCGACCTGGTCCGCGAGTGGATGGACCCCGTCGCGGTCATGGCGATCATGAAGGCCGACGCCTACGGCCACGGCCTCGAGCCGATCGCGCTCGCCGCGGTGGACGCTGGCATCCGCTGGATCGGGGTGCTCACGGTCCCTGCGGCCCTGCGTCTGCGGTCGATCGGCGTCGGTGAGGACGTCCACCTCTTCACCTGGCAGCACGACCCCGCCCTGGACTTCCGCGACGCCATCGACTCCGCCGTCGACCTCGGTGTCTCGAACGTGCCGGAGCTGCGGCGCGTCATCGACGCCGTCGACCAGCGACCCGCGCGCGTGCACCTCGGCTTCGACTCCGGGCTGCACCGCGACGGAGCGACCCCGGCGGCCTGGCCGGCGCTCGTGTCGCTCGCGCTGGACGCCCAGCGCGCCGGCCGCATCGAGGTCGTCGCGGCGTACACGCACCTGGCGGAGTCCTCGGACCAGGACGACGCCGACGCCGTGGCGCTCTTCGACGCCGCCGTGGAGCAGGCCGACGACCTCGGGCTCGACCTCCCGATGGAGCACGTCGCCGCCTCGCTCGCCGGGTTGGAGCGCAAGGAGTTCCGCAAGGACATGGTCCGGATGGGCGCCAACCTGTTCGGCATCCCCGGCGCGGACGGTGTGTCGGCGGCCGACCTCGGGCTCGAACCCGTGATGACCCTGACGGCGTCGGTCGCGAAGACCAAGCGGGTGCCCGTCGACACCGGCGTCTCGTACGACTACACGTACCGCACCGCCTCGGAGACCACCCTCGCGCTCGTGCCCGTCGGGTACGCGGACGGCGTCCCCCGACTGGCGCAGGGCCGCATCGAGGTCGCGATCGGCGGCAAGCGCTATCCGATCGCCGGCCGTGTGGCCATGGACCAGTTCCTGGTCGACGTCGGCGACGACGACGTCCGCACCGGCGACACCGTGACCCTGTTCGGCACCGGCGAGCACGACGAGATGACCGTCCTCGACTGGGGCCGTTCGCTCGGCACCATCGGCGAGGAGATCGTCTGCCGCATCGGGACCCGCGTGCCACGGTTCTACGAGGGCCACGACATCGAGGGACGCGTCGGGGAGTACCTGCGGGGCGACCAGTCGTGACCGGCGCCGCTCGGGTCCTGCTGGACACCGCCGTCGACGGCACCGATGCGATGGGCCAGCTCGGGGCGCGGTTGGCCGAGGTCCTGCGTGCCGGGGACCTGGTCGTGCTGACCGGTCCGCTCGGCGCCGGCAAGACGACGCTGACCCGTGGCCTCGGCGCCGCCCTCGGTGCGCGTGGCCAGGTGTCGAGCCCGACCTTCGTCCTCGCCCGGACGCACCCCACCACCGCCGGCCCGGACCTGGTGCACGTCGACGCCTACCGGCTGTCCGACCCCGTCGAGCTCGACGACCTCGACCTCGACTGGGATGCGTCGATCGTCGTGGTCGAGTGGGGCCGCGGCATGGTCGACGGGATCAGCGACAGCGTGCTCGACGTCGAGATCACCCGTGCCACCGGTGCCGACGTCTCCGGCACCACCGAGGCCGACGACCCCGACGACGTCCCCGACGAACCCCGCCGCGTCGTCGTCACCGCGACCGGCCCGCGCTGGGCCGACGTCTCGCTCTGACTCCGCCCCGACGACCAGGCGTGGTGCCGACGATCCAGGCATCGGGCAGCCTCCACGGTGAAGATGGACCGTGCCCACGCTCATCGTCACCGCCCACCCGGACCCCGATTCGCTGACGAGCCACCTCGCGCAGCGTCTCCGCGACGCGTTGCCCGCGGGTTCCGTCGAGATCGCCGATCTGGCCGCCGAGGACTTCGACCCGCGCTTCACGCTCGCCGACCGTCACACCTACCGCACCGGTGACGACACCCCGGGCGACATCGTCGCCGAGCAGCGTCGCATCGACCAGGCAACCGACCTCGTCCTGGTGTTCCCGGTCTGGTGGTGGTCGATGCCCGCGCTGCTCAAGGGCTGGATCGACCGCGTGTTCGTCAACGGGTGGGCCTTCGACGTCGACCCAGATGGCGGCATGCGACGGAACCTCGGCCGGTTGCGGGTGCACCTGGTGCCGATCGCCGGGGACGACGCAGGCGTCTACGAACGCCACGGGTACGGCGAGGCCTTCCGGACGCAGGTCGAGCACGGCATCGTCGACTACTGCGGTGCCCGTCGCGGCGTCACCGCATTCGTCCACGAGTCCGAACACGACGACACCGAGGTCCGTGAGCGCGCGGTCGCCAGCGCCATCGACACCGTTCGCCGTGCAATCACGACGGACAACGCGTGACCATCTGCAAGTTCCGTCGGAACTTATAACTCAAAGCCCGTTTTGCTTATGATGACGGGATGCGCCGAGAAGACGCGGTCGCTGGCAGCCTCGACGAGGACTGACCCCTCGCCGCACCCCGCCTACGATGGACGGGTGCTCCTCGCCATCGACACCTCCGCCGGAACCTCCGTGGCCGTCGTCGACCCGGCCACCGGCACGCCCCTCGCCACCCGCGACACCGAGGACAGCCGCCGGCACGCCGAGGTGATCGGCCCGTTCCTGGCCGAGGCACTCGCCGAGGCCGGCATCACCGGCGCGGACGTCACGGGCGTCGTCGCCGGCATGGGCCCCGGCCCGTTCACCGGTCTGCGCGTCGGCATCGCCGCCGCCCGCACCTTCGCCGCCGCGGTCGGCGTCCCCGTCCTGCCACTCGTCAGCCACGACGCGGTCGCGGCCGACGAGCGCGACGGCCGACGGGACGGACCGTTCGTCGTCCTGACGGACGCCCGCCGGCGCGAGGTCTACTGGAGCGCGTACGACCAGACCGGCACGCGCGTTGCGGGTCCGGGTCTCGCCAAGCCCGCCGATCTCGACGAGGCGATCCGTGCCTCCCGGCCCGAAGCGGTGGGCTGGGACCGCGTGACGGCCCTGTCCATCCCTGCCTGGAGGCTCGGATCACTCGCCGCGGACCGCCTGCGGTCCGGCGCGGGGTTCGACCAGGACACCCCCCTCTACCTGCGGGAACCCGACGTCACGGTGCCGGGTGCGCCGAAACGGGTGAAGCAGTGACGGTGCCGGACGGGCTCCGCCTGCGGCGGGCGCACCCGCAGGACCTGGACGACATCATGTGGCTCGAGCACGTCTCGTTCCCGACGGACGCCTGGTCGGCGTCGCAGATGTCGGGCGAGCTGTACTCGCCGCACGGGTACTACGTCGTGATCGAGACCGTCGACGACTCGGCCGCGCCGTCGGTCGTCGGGTACGCCGGACTGTCCTCGTTGGCGGGCAACCCGGTCGCCGACGTGCAGACCATCGCGGTCGCGGCCGAGCAGCGCGGCAAGGGACTCGGGCGGGTGCTCTTCACGGACCTGCTCGACGAGGCCCGTCGCCGCGGTGTGCGCGAGGTGTTCCTCGAGGTCCGCGCCGACAACCCCGTCGCGCAGTCGATGTACACGGCGTTCGGGTTCGAGCACATCGCGACCCGGCCCCGGTACTACCAGCCGGACGGCGTCGACGCGTGGGTGATGCGGGCGGAGCTGCCGGTCGCAGTAGACGCGGCGCCGGCGCCGACGCCGACGACGACGCCAACGCCGACGCCGTCGACCGTCGGCCCGATCGGACAGGAGGCGCTCGATGAGCGTGGCTGAACCACTGGTGCTCGGCATCGAGACGAGCTGCGACGAGACGGGCGTGGGCATCGTGCGGGGGAGCACCCTGCTCGCGAACGTCATCGCGTCGAGCATGGACGAGCACGCCCGGTACGGCGGCGTCGTGCCCGAGGTCGCCGCGCGGGCCCACCTCGAGGCGATGACCCCGACGCTGCACGAGGCCCTCGAGCGGGCCGGGGTCACCCTCGAGGAACTCGACGCCGTCGCGGTCACCGCCGGGCCGGGGCTGGCGGGCGCGCTCATGGTCGGGGTCGGTGCCGCGAAGGCGCTCGCCGTCGCCACCGGCAAGCCCCTGTACGGCGTGAACCACCTGGTCGGGCACGTCGGTGCCGACGTCCTGCGCACGGACGGCAGTGACATCGAGCTGCCGACGATCGCGCTGCTGGTGTCCGGCGGGCACACCTCGCTGCTGCTCGTGAAGGACCTGGTCGGCGACGTCGAACTGCTCGGCGAGACCATCGACGACGCCGCGGGTGAAGCGTTCGACAAGGTCGCACGGCTGCTCGGCCTGCCGTACCCCGGCGGGCCGCAGATCGACCGCGCCGCGGCGGACGGCGACCCGAAGGCCATCCGGTTCCCCCGCGGCCTGACGTTGCCGAAGGACCTGGCCGCGCACCGGTACGACTTCTCGTTCTCCGGGCTGAAGACCGCCGTCGCCCGCTGGGTCGAGCGCTGCCGCGACGAAGGCCGCGAGGTGCCCGTGGCCGACGTCGCCGCGAGCTTCCGCGAAGCCGTCGTCGACGTCCTGCTGACCAAGGCCCTGAACGCGTGCCGCGACACCGGCGTGGATCGGCTCCTGCTCGGTGGCGGTGTGGTCGCGAACGCTCGGCTGCGGCAGGTCGCCGAGGAGCGGTGCGCCGCCGCGGGGGTGCAGCTGCGGATCCCGCCGTTCGACCTGTGCACGGACAACGGCGCCATGATCGCGGCCGTCGGCGCACGGCTGGTCGCCGAGGGGCACGCGCCGAGCGACCTCGGGATCGCGGCCGACTCGACGTTGCCGGTGACGACCGTCCAGGTCTGAACCTTCCGGGCCCCGTCCAGGTCTGAACCGTCCGGGCACCGACCCGGTCTGAACCGTCCGGGCCCCGACCGGTCGGCCCTCGGGTGCCTGTGGGAGGATTCACGTGGCGTCGGAGAGACCGGGCGCCGAGAGGGGTGGACGGTGTCCGATCAGAACGAGTGGCCGAAGCCGGGCGAGACGACGCCGGGCGGCACGACCGGCGGGCAGCCCGAGGGGACGCCCGCTCCGGATGCACCGCAGGCCCCCGACGCACCCCAGGCCCCGTCGGCTCCCGAGCAGCCGCAGCAGTCCAACCCGTACGGGCAGCAGCAGCCGTCGAACCCGTACGCCGCACCGCAGCAGCCGAACCCGTACGGCCAGCCGCAGCAGCCGAACCCGTACGGCCAGCCGCAGCCGTCGAACCCGTACGCGGCTCCGCAGCAGCCGCAGCAGCCGCAGAACCCGTACTCGGCACCGCAGGCGCCGCAGGACCCGTACGGCGCCGCCCAGAACACGTACGGTCAGCAGAACCCGTACGTGCAGCAGCAGGGCGGCCAGAACCCCTACGCGCAGCCGCAGCAGCAGCCGTACGCGCCCGCGGGTGCCTACGGTCCGACGGGTTACCAGCCCTACGCGCAGCGCCCGAAGACGAACACCCTGGCGATCCTGTCGATCGTGTTCGGACTCGCCGCCGTCCCGATGTGGTTCATCGCGATCCTGCTCGGCCCCGCCGGCGCGATCCTCGGCCACGTCGCGCTCGGCAAGATCAAGCAGAACGGTGAGGCCGGCCGAGCGCTCGCCCTGACCGGCATCATCGCCGGCTGGGTGATGACCGGCATCTGGCTGATCTGGATCGCCTTCATCATCTTCCTCGGCGTGATCGGCCAGAGCTCGTACTCCACGTACGACTACGACTCGGGAACCGGCGCGTTCCTCAGCTGAGCCGCTCGCACAGGATCGCGCTGTGCCGGCCCTCGAGCCGGGTGAGCACGAGGGTCACACGACCGGTCCCGCGCAGCCGCAGGCGCTTGCGGAACTGCGCCGGGTCGACGTCGACGCCGCGCTTCTTGATCTCGACGGTACCGATGCCGTCGGCGGCGAGCCGCGCTGACAGGCGCTTCACGTCGAGCGGCATGGTGTCGAGCACCCGGAAGCCCTGGGCGAAGGGCGTCGACACGGCACGGTCCGAGGTGACGTAGGCGATCCCGTCGGAGAGCATGTGGCCGTCCAGGGTGCGGGCGAGGTCGCCGATGAGCCGTGCGCGGATGACGGCGCCGTCCGGCTCGTACAGGTAGGCTCCGAGCGGCCCCACCTCGGCGTCGTCCGAGTCTGCCGGGCCGGTCATCTCGGCGATGCCGTGTGCACCGATGACGGTCGCCGCTCGGCGGATGCCCGGTCGTGCGAGGGGTCCGAACCACAGCGCGAGCTCGACGACCTCGCGGTCGACGGACGTCCACTGCGCCTCGGCGGTGTCCGGGATCAGGTCGCGGTCGATCCCCGGCCCGAGCTTCACGCCGGTCGGCGTCGTCGTCGCGGTGGCGAACACGGTGTCCAACGAGGGTGACCAGTCGTCCGGGTCGGCCAGCCGGCGGGTGTCGGAGTGGCCGGAGGTCCGACGTGCGGGGTCCATCCAGATGCCGTCGACGCGCGAGACGTCGAACGAGGCCGCGTCGCCGAGTTCGACCCGGGCGTTCGGCCACACCGCGAGGTTGTGCGTCGCGACCGCCGCGGTGACCTCGTCACGGTCGACCGCCGTGACGTCGAGGTCGAGGGCCGCCATCGCCATCGCGTCGCCGCCGATCCCGCACCCGAGGTCCGCGACCCGGGTCAGCCCGGCCGCGGCGAAGCGCCCGGCGTGCTGGGCGGCGACCTGCAAGCGGGTGGCCTGCTCGAGTCCGGCCTCGGTGAAGAGCATGCGCGCGGCGAAGTCGCCGAACTTGCCACGGGCCTTCTGCCGGAGCTTGGCCTGGGTCAGGACCGCCGCGACGAGCTGCGGGTCGTGGCCCTCGGCACGGAGCCGCGACACCACCCGGACGATCTCGCCGCCGTCCGAGACACCGGGGGTACGGTCGAGCAGGGCCATCCCGTCGGGGGTCAGCAGTGCGGCGAGTTCGGCGGCTTCCATGTCCCGATCCTCCCAGGTGCTGGATGTTCCCCTGATGTGCTGGCACTCGGATTGACCGAGTGCCAGTGTCCCCCTAGAGTTGGCGTTGGCACTCTCCTGTGCGTAGTGCCAACCCGGTTTTCATCTGTACCGAGTCCGTACCGAGAAAGAAGAGGTCACCGTGGCCGTCAGCATCAAGCCGCTCGAGGATCGCATCGTCATCCGCCAGGTCGAGGCGGAGCAGACCACTGCATCCGGTCTGGTCATCCCCGACACCGCGAAGGAGAAGCCCCAGGAGGGCGAGGTCGTCGCCGTGGGCCCCGGTCGCATCGACGACAACGGCAACCGCGTCCCGCTGGACGTCGCCGTGGGTGACAAGGTCATCTACTCCAAGTACGGCGGAACCGAGGTCAAGTACTCGGGCGAGGACCTGCTGGTCCTGTCGGCCCGCGACGTCCTCGCGGTCGTCGTCAACTGAGTCCAGTACTCCACGCGAACGCCCCGTTCGGCCTGTCGGCCGGCGGGGCGTTCGTGCGTCTGCGGGCTTCCGGCGGATCCGTCGCGTGCACGTGCTCCGACCGGGAGGCCCGTGGCACGCCCGGCCCGTCGGCGGCCGTTCCTAGGATGGTTCCGTGAGTGAACCGAGTCCCGCGCGACCCGTCCGCAGCGAGGCATCCGTCGGCGTGGTGCAGGCGATCGTCGCGTACGGGCTCTGGGGACTCATGCCCCTGCTCTTCGCGGCGATGGCCCCGGCCGGCGCGTTCGAGATCGTCGCCTGGCGCATCGTCTTCGGGCTGGTGTTCTGCGCGGTCGCGATCGCCGTCACCCGCTCGTGGCTCCGGACCCGCACCCTGATGGCGCAGCGCCGGGTGATGGCCGTGATGGGGCTCGCCGCGGTCCTCATCCTGGTGAACTGGACCGTGTACGTCCTGGCGACCACGACCGGCCACACCGTCGAGGCCGCGCTCGGGTACTTCATCAACCCCCTCGTGACGATCGCGCTCGGCGTCGTCGTGCTCCGCGAACGCCTGCGGCCGGCGCAGTGGGCCGCGGTCGGCATCAGCGTCGTGGCGGTCGTCGTGATCGCCGTCGGCTACGGGCAGGTGCCGTGGATCTCGCTCGTGCTGGCGTGCTCGTTCGGCCTGTACGGCCTGGTGAAGAAGCGGGTCGGCGGCACGGTCGACGCGCTGAGTGGTCTGACGATCGAGACCGTGTGGCTGCTGCCGATCGCGGTCGTGGCGCTGGTCGTGCTCGGCGCGACGGGGCTCGGCGGCGGCGTGACGTTCACGAGCGAGGGCTGGGTGCACGTCCTCGTGACGGTGCTCACCGGTCCGGCGACGGCGGTACCGCTCCTGCTGTTCGCCTCGTCGGCGCGGCGGGTGAGCCTGTCGACCCTCGGGCTGACGCAGTACCTCGCGCCCGTGATGCAGTTGCTCGTCGGTGTCGTGGTGCAGCACGAGGCGATGCCGCCCGCGCGCTGGTTCGGCTTCGGCATCGTGTGGTTGGCGCTCGTGGTGCTGACGGCGGACTCGTTCGTCGCCGCGCGGGCGTCCCGTCGCCGAGCGCTCGCACCTGCTCCGGCCGAGCCTGCCTGACGGACGCACCCCGGGCCTCCCGTCCGCCCGTCCCACACGCGAAAGCGACAGTTCCCTGCCGATGATCCGCAGGGAACTGTCGCTTTCGTGAGGTGGAGCCGGTGCCCTACTTCTTGACCGCGCCCTGGATGGCGCTCTGGTAGACGGGCTTGTTGTCGCCGTCGAACTTGTAGATGCCGATGTAGGCGCTCGACGGGTCGTTGTTGTCGTCGAACGGACCGATGCCGGACGGGCCGGTGTAGTGGATGTCCTTGCCGTCGTCGAGGAGCGCGACGCACTCCTTGTACGTGGCGCACTCGGTGCCGCCGTCCGCTCCGGAGACCGCGGCCATGTTGGCCTGGATCGTGCCCGAGTCGGTGCCCTTGCCCTTCACCGCGGCGAGGGCGGCGAGGACGGTGGCGTCGTAGGACTCCGCCGCGTACGAGTAGTCGGCGAGCGTCTTGTTCGACGAGTCCTTGTAGAAGGCGGACAGCTGCTTCTTGAAGTCGTCCTTCGGCGAGGCACCGGGGATGGTGCCCTGGGCGCCGGTCAGGGTGCCCTTGTCGAAGTCCTTCGAGTAGTCGGCCGTGTTGCCGTCGGACATGTAGATCTTCGCCGTGTTCCCCTGCGAAACGAGCTCCGGGATGATCGACTTCGTCTCGTCGAAGGCCAGGACGACGATCGCGTCCGGCTTGGCTGCGAGTGCGGCCGTCACCTCGGACGAGAACGTGGTCTGACCGGGCGGGAACTCCTGGCCCTCGCCCTTGCCGCCGTAGACGACCTGGCCACCAGAGGCCTCGACCGCGGACTGCACCGAGTTGCGGAGGCCCGTGCCGTAGGTGTCGTTGAAGACGAGGAACGCGACCTTGGCGTTGCCGTCACCGGTCACGAGCTGACCGAGTGCCGAACCCTGCACGGAGTCCGGCGGAGCGGTCCGGTAGTAGTACGACGAGTAGCCGGACAGGTCGCTCGCGGTGTTCGCGGGTGAGATCTCGACGATGCAGTTGCTGGTGAGCTGGTCGATGACGTTGAGCGTGACCGACGAGGACTCGGCGCCGATCGCGACCGGGACCTTCGCGTTCACGAGCTTCGTCGCCGCCGAGCTCGACACGGTCATGTCGTTGCTGTCGCCCGAGTCCGTCGCCGGGTCGATGGTGACGTCCTTGTCGAGGACGCCGCCCGCGGCGTTGATGTCCTTCACCGCGAGGCCGACACCGGACTCGGCCGGCGGGTTCAGGTACGCCAGCGAACCGGTGAGCGGCAGGATCGTGCCGATCTTCAGCGCATCGGTGCTGGGGGTGTCGGGGGCCTTGCAACTGGCGGCGGGGTCCTTCTTCGCACCGCTCGACGCCGAGCTGGACGGGGAGTCGCCGCTGCTGGTGGTGGAACACGCGGCGAGCAGGACGGCTGCTGCGCCTGCCAACGCCAGTGCCGTGGTGGCACGGGTGGTTCTGATCATCCGTGGAGCCCTTTCTCTGCGCGGAGGCCGTGCCGCTTCGGGTCGAACGCGGCGCCTCCACTGGATGTCGAGAAACGTAGGGTCCCGGTGTTTCGCCCGTGTGACGGGGCGGTACGGAAAGTGTTTCGTTACCGAGCCGTGATCGTTTCTGTGCGGAGGATCAGGGATCGGCGAGCCGCGCAGCCCGCGCGTCAGCCGTCGAGTTCAGCCACGGAACGCAGCACGCAGAACTCGTTGCCCTCCGGATCGGCGAACACGACCCACCCACCGTCGTCGTGTCGGAGGTCCGCGAGTTCGGTCGCACCGATGCCCCGCAGCCGCTCGACCTCGGCATCGCGCGTGCGGTCGGTGGGACGCAGGTCGAAGTGGATCCGGTTCTTCACGGACTTCGCCTCGGGCACCTGGATGAACAGCACCTGGTGCGAGCCGTCGGGAGCGGTGATCATGCACTCCTCGTGCCCGGGGCCGTTCGGGTCGTCGGCGATGTCGACGTAGCCGAGGACCTGCTTCCACCACTCCGACAGAGCGAAGGCGTCACGGCAGTCGATCGTGGTGTGGGAGACGGCGCTGACCATGCCGTGACACTACTGCCGGCGGACGACGAACGCCCCGCTCCGGTGGGGAGCGGGGCGTTCGGGGTGCAGTCGGCTCAGCTGCGGTAGTTCGGTGCCTCGACGACCATCTGGACGTCGTGCGGGTGCGACTCCTTGAGCCCGGCAGCCGTGATGCGGACGAACTTGCCGCGGGCCTTGAGCTCCGGGATCGTGCGGCCGCCGACGTAGAACATCGACTGCCGGAGTCCACCGGTGAGCTGGTACACGACGTTGCCGACCGAGCCGCGGTAGGGCACCTGGCCCTCGATGCCCTCGGGGATCAGCTTGTCGTCGTTGGGGACGTCCGCCTGGAAGTAGCGGTCCTTCGAGTACGAGGTCTTCTTGCCGCGGGTCTGCAGTGCGCCCAGGGAGCCCATCCCGCGGTACGCCTTGAACTGCTTGCCGCCCACGAAGACCAGGTCGCCGGGGGACTCGTCCGTGCCGGCCAGCAGCGAACCGAGCATGACGGTGTCGGCGCCGGCCACCAGGGCCTTGGCGATGTCGCCCGAGTACTGCAGGCCACCGTCGGCGATGATCGGCACGCCGGCCTCGCGCGCAGCGAGGGACGCCTCGTACACGGCGGTGACCTGCGGGACGCCGACGCCAGCGACGACGCGGGTGGTGCAGATCGAGCCGGGTCCGACGCCCACCTTGACGGCGTCGACACCGGCGTCGATGAGCGCCTGCGCACCGGCACGCGTCGCGACGTTGCCGCCGATGACGTCGATGTCCGCGAAGGACGGGTCGGCCTTGAGGCGGCGCACCATGTCGAGCACGCCTTCGCTCTCGCCGTTGGCGGTGTCGACCACGAGCACGTCGACGCCCGCGTCACGCAGGGCCTCGGCACGCTGCCAGGCGTCGCCGAAGAAGCCGATCGCGGCACCGACGCGCAGTCGGCCCTCGTCGTCCTTGGTGGCGTCCGGGTACTGCTCGCTCTTGTCGAAGTCCTTGACGGTGATGAGGCCGCGGAGCTTGCCCTCGGCGTCCACCAGCGGGAGCTTCTCGATCTTGTGCTGCGCGAAGATCGCGATGGCTTCTTCGGGGTCGATGCCCTCCATCGCGGTGATCAGCGGCGCCTTGGTCATGACGTCGCGCACGAAGGTGGTCGACTGCTCGAACGTCGCCACGAACCGCATGTCGCGGTTGGTGATGATGCCGACGAGGGTGCCGTCCGCTTCGACCACGGGCAGGCCGGAGACCCGGAACTGTCCGCAGATCGCGTCGACCTCGGCCACGGTGGCGTCCGGGGTGGTGGTCACCGGGTTGGTGATCATGCCCGACTCGGAGCGCTTGACCTTGTCGACGTAGGCCGCCTGGTCCTCGATGGAGAGGTTGCGGTGGAGGATCCCGATGCCACCCTGCCGCGCCATGGCGATGGCCATGCGGGCTTCGGTGACGGTGTCCATCGCTGCGGAGAGCAGCGGGACGTTGACGGAGATCCGCCTGGTGAGCCGGGACGCGGTGGACGCCTCGCTCGGGATGACGTCGGTGTGCCCCGGCAGGAGCATGACGTCGTCGTACGTGAGTCCGATGAATCCGAACGGATCCGGCTGGTCCATGGGTCCCCTTCGTGGGCGAGTGAAGTGGTCGAGACACCGAGAACGCAACGGCGGGTTCCGGATAGGACATGGTAACGCGCGTGGGCCGTCCCGCTATTCCGCGTTCCGCCTGGGAGAACGGATCGCGGCTCTCCTCCACACAGGTCACGGTTGCGCGACGACTCACAGCGGGAACGAGTTGGAAACACGGGTGTCACACAATCCCCATAGCGTCACTCGACATCCGAACGAGAGGCTCTTCCGTGGGATCCATCACTCCTCCGGGACGGGCGCAGCCGCGCCTGTTCCGCCTCCGCCAGGCCCGGCGACGACCGGTCCTGGCGGCCGTGCTCGTCGCCGCGTTCCTGGCGACCTTCCTGATCGACTGGGCGGTCACCCTGCCGGCCTTCAGTGCCACGTCGGCACCGGCGACCAGCCAGGCCTGCACCGTCAGCCCGACGAACGGGTGCATCCAGGGCACGATCACCGACTCCGAGCGGGAACCGGCCGACGACGTCGACGTCGACGTCGCCGGGCCCGGCGGCTTCGCCGAGACCGCCACCACGAACGCCGACGGCCGCTGGTCGGTCAGCGTCGACGAGGCCGGCGAGTACACCGTGAGCGTCGACCAGGACACCCTGCCGAAGGGCCAGTACCTGACGAACGCGGCGGACGCGGAACGCAAGGTCCAGGCGACCCTGAACGCCAACGTCGGGCAGATCTTCCAGCTGTCCGACCAGAAGGGCGCCACCACCACGACGGACTCGTCGAGCGTCAGCCCGCAGCGGGCCTGGCAGCAGTTCGCCTCGGGGATCCGCCTCGGCCTGCTCATCGCGCTGGCGTCGATCGGCCTCTCGCTCATCTACGGCACGACGGGGCTGTCGAGCTTCTCGCACGGCGAGCAGGTCACCCTCGGCGGACTGCTTGCCTACGTGTTCGCGAACCAGCTCGGCTGGAACATCTGGGTGACCGGCATCGTCGTCACGCTGCTGTGCGCGGCGACCGGGTACCTGCAGGACGCCGGGATCTGGCGGCCACTGCGGCGCAAGCGGATCAGCCTCACGCAGCTCATGATCGTGACGATCGGTCTGTCGATCGCCGCCCAGTACGCGTTCCAGTACTTCTTCGGCGCCGCGACCGTCCGCATCCAGCAGGGCAACCCCGAGACCGTCCGGTTCGCCGGGGTCACGCTCACGGTGCAGTCCTACGTGGCGATGGGCATCGCGCTGGTCGTCCTGATCGCCACCGGCCTGTTCCTGGCGAAGACCCGCTTCGGCCGGGCCACCCGCGCGGTGTCGGACAACCCGGCGCTCGCCGCGGCATCCGGCATCGACGTCGACCGGGTCATCCGGTTCGTGTGGACGCTCGCCGCCGGTCTCGCCGGCCTGTCCGGCGTGATGCTCGGCCTGGTGCTGAACGGCGTGAACTGGCAGACCGGCCTGCAGCTGCTCCTGCTCATGTTCGCCTCGGTGACCCTCGGTGGTCTCGGGACGGCCTACGGCGCGCTGGTGGGGTCGATGATCATCGGCGTCGTCGTCGAGCTCACGAACCTCGTGCTCCCCGGTGACTTCAAGTACGCCACCGCCCTCGTCATCCTCATCCTCATCCTGCTGTTCCGGCCGCAGGGCATCTTCGGCCGCGCCGAGCGGGTCGGCTAAGGGAGCACGCGCATGGACTACATCCTCAACCTGCTGTCCTCGCTCACCCAGGAGGCTCTCGCCCCGACCACGGCGGCGTTCGCCCTGGCGGCCATCGGACTGAACGTGCACTTCGGCCTGACCGGGCTCGTGAACATGGGCCAGGCGGCGTTCCTGCTGCTCGGCGCCTACGGCTTCGCGATCTCGATCACGAACGGGCTGCCGTTCGTGATGGCCGTGCTCATCGCCCTGCTCGTCGCCATCGTGTTCGCGATCATCCTCGGCGTCCCGACGTTGCGGCTCCGCGGCGACTACCTGGCGATCGTGACGATCTCGGGTGCCGAGATCATCCGCATGGTCGGCCGCTCCAGCCTGCTGACCACGACGACGGGTGGCTCCAACGGCATCACCGGGTCGAGCTACCGCGACCCGTTCACCGCCCTGAGCCCGCTGCCGGACGGCACCACGACCATCCTCTGGTTCACCTACGCGAACAACGGCGTCAACGGCTGGTGGATCCGCATCGCCGCCTGGGCCCTCGTCGCGCTGTTCACCTTCGTGCTCTTCCTGCTCATGCGCAGCCCCTGGGGCCGTGTCCTGAAGGCGATCCGCGAGGACGAGGACGCCGTCCGCTCCCTCGGTAAGAACGTGTACTCGTACAAGATGCAGGCACTCGTCTTCGGTGGTGCGCTCGGAGCGCTGGCGGGGATCATCTACGTCCTGCCGAGTTCGGTGCAACCGGACGCCATGGGCCGCTCGATGACGTTCTTCATCTGGACGGCGCTCATCCTCGGCGGTGCCGCGACGGTGTTCGGTCCGGTGCTCGGCGCAGTGCTGTTCTTCGTCGTCCGGCTCTTCATCCGCACCCTGGCCGGCGACTTCATCCCCGACTCGATCATGAACGCCCAGCAGGCCGAGCAGTTCTCGTACGTGCTCGTCGGCGTCGCGCTCATGCTCCTGATCGTGTTCCGCCCACAGGGCCTGCTCGGCAACAAGAAGGAGCTGACGTTCAGTGTCTGAGACCTACGGCTACACGAAGGCCGACCCGATCCTCACGGTCGACGGCGTCACCCGGCACTTCGGCGGCATGACCGCCGTGGACGTCGACCACCTCGAGGTCCAGCGCGGCTCCATCACCGCCCTGATCGGCCCGAACGGCGCCGGCAAGACGACCTTCTTCAACCTGCTGACCGGCTTCGACAAGCCCAGCCCCGGTGCCAGGACGCAGTTCAACGGCGCCACGCTGCAGAAGACCAGCGCGACCCACATCGCCAACCGCGGCATGGTCCGTACCTTCCAGCTGACGAAGGCGTTGTCGCGGCTCACCGTGATGCAGAACATGCTGCTCGGCGCCCGCGACCAGCCCGGCGAGAACTTCTTCGCCGCGCTGATCAAGCCGGTGTGGGCGAAGCGCGAGCGGGAGATCACCGCGAAAGCCGAGGACCTCCTCGCCCGCTTCAAGCTCGACGACAAGGCGGACGACTACGCCGGTTCGCTGTCGGGCGGCCAGCGGAAGCTCCTCGAGATGGCCAGGGCACTGATGTCCGACCCGACGATGATCATGCTCGACGAGCCGATGGCGGGCGTGAACCCCGCGCTGACGCAGTCGCTGCTCGGCCACATCCAGTCCCTGCGCGACGACGGCATGACCGTGCTGTTCGTCGAGCACGACATGCACATGGTCCGGCACATCTCGGACTGGGTGGTCGTGATGGCCGAGGGCAAGGTCGTCGCCGAGGGGCCGGCGGACACCGTGATGGACGACCAGGCGGTCATCGACGCGTACCTGGGTGCGCACCACGACACCGACCTGGGTGACGACTCGCTCCTCACCGAGGAGACCTTCGAGGAACTGGCGGAGGAAGTCGCGGAAGAAGACGCGGCGGACGCAGCAGCAGAGGAGAAGACCCGATGACGGACGCAGTCGACCCCACGAACGCGAGCAGCGCCTCCAGTCCGGAAGCGCCGAAGGCGAGCACCGCCACGCTGGAACGCGAGCCGGTGCTGAGCGCGAAGAACCTCGTCGCCGGCTACCTGCCGGGGGTGAACATCCTGAACGGCTGCGACCTGGACTGCTACCCCGGCGAGCTGATCGGGATCATCGGGCCGAACGGCGCGGGCAAGTCCACGCTGCTCAAGGCCCTGTTCGGTCTCGTGTCGATCCGCGAGGGGTCGGTCACGCTGCAGGGTGAGGACATCACGAACCTCAAGGCGAACAAGCTCGTGCAGGCCGGCGTCGGCTTCGTCCCGCAGACGAACAACGTGTTCCCGTCGCTGTCCATCGAGGAGAACCTGCAGATGGGGCTGTACCTGCGGCCCCGCAAGTTCGCCGAGCGCCTCGAGGTCATCTACGACCTGTTCCCGGTGCTCGCGCAGCGCCGCGGCCAGCGGGCGGGGTCCCTGTCCGGCGGCGAGCGGCAGTCGGTCGCCATGGCACGTGCGCTGATGATGGACCCGAAGGTGCTGCTGCTCGACGAGCCGAGTGCCGGGCTGTCCCCGGTGCGGCAGGACGAGACGTTCTTGCGGACCCGCCGGATCAACAAGGCCGGTGTGTCGATCGTCATGGTGGAGCAGAACGCGCGACGCTGTCTGCAGATCTGCGATCGTGGGTACGTGCTCGACCAGGGGAGGAACGCGTACTCGGGCACGGGGAAGGAACTCGCGGACGACCCGAAGGTCATCGAGCTGTACCTCGGGACGCTCGCCAAGGACGTCGACGCGGGGCGCTAGCGCACTGTGTCGACTGCGGGTACCGCTGTGGGGGTGGTATCCGCGACGGGTGGGGCCGTGCGTGGTCGCTTCGCGCCGCACGGCCCCGCTCCTGCATGCGGTTGTCTGTTGGCCCACCCCGGTGCGTGGCCGGCTCCGGTTCTGACGGGAGGCCCGCCCCGCGTCCGCCGGGTCGGTATCGTTCCGCAGGTGCAGAGACTGTCGGCGGGCGCGATGGACGCCCTGGTGTGGGTGGTCTTCGTCGCGCTGTTCGTCGGTGCGGCGCTGCTCGTGAAGGTGGCGGCTGCGCTCCTGGTCGTGCTCGTGGTGCTCGCGCTCCTGCTCGGCTTCGTGTTGCGGGTGCTCCGCAAGCGACGCCGGACCCCGCGCCGCCCCCGCTGACCGCACCATGCGCGGCGCCCCTCGCACGGTGCGAGGCCGCCAGCCGCGGTCCGCACCGTCTGGTCCGTGCACGCCCCCGGACCTGCCCGGTAGGCTTGCCGGGTGAGCGAAGTCGAGATCGGTGCAGGCAAGCGCGGACGTCGGGCGTACGCGTTCGACGACATCGCGGTGGTCCCCTCCAGGCGCACGCGTGACCCGCGCGACGTCAGCGTGCAGTGGTCGATCGACGCGTTCACCTTCGCGTCGCCGATCCTCTCCGCGCCGATGGACTCCGTGTCCTCGCCGGCCACGGTCATCCAGATGGGCAAGCTCGGCATCCTGGGCGTCCTCGACCTCGAGGGGCTGTGGACCCGCTACGAGGACCCGACGCCCTACTACGACGAGATCAAGTCGCTCACCGACGGCAACGTCACCAAGCGCATGCAGGAGATCTACTCCGAGCCGATCAAGCCGGAGCTGATCACCGCGCGCCTGGCCGAGATCCGTGCCGCCGGGGTGCCGGTCGCCGGCTCGCTCAGCCCGCAGCGCACGCAGGAGTTCTCGAAGACGGTCGTCGACGCCGGTGTCGACCTGTTCGTCATCCGCGGCACGACGGTCTCGGCCGAGCACGTGTCGCAGAACGAAGAGCCCCTCAACCTCAAGAAGTTCATCTACGAGCTCGACGTCCCGGTGATCGTGGGCGGTGCCTCGACGTACACGTCGGCGCTGCACCTCATGCGCACCGGTGCCGCCGGTGTCCTCGTGGGCTTCGGCGGCGGTGCTGCGTCCACCACGCGGGCCGCGCTGGGCATCCACGCGCCGATGGCCACCGCGGTCGCCGACGTCGCGGGTGCGCGTCGTGACTACCTCGACGAGTCGGGTGGCCGCTACGTGCACGTCATCGCCGACGGCGGTCTCGACACCGCCGGCGACATCGTCAAGGCGATCGCGGTCGGTGCGGACGCCGTCATGCTCGGTACCGCGCTCGCCCGTGCCACCGAGGCACCGGGTGGCGGCTTCCACTGGGGTGCCGAGGCGCACCACCCGGAGCTGCCCCGTGGCCGCCGGGTCGAGGTGGGCACGATCGCCCCGCTCGAGAACGTGCTGAACGGCCCGACCCCGACGTTCGACGGCCGCGCCAACCTCGTCGGTGCGCTGCGCCGCTCGATGGCGACGACCGGATACTCCGACGTCAAGGAGTTCCAGCGAGTAGAAGTGGTCGTGGCGCCGTACCACCAGTGATCCTGGTGGCACCCGCGCACCGACGCGGGTGACGCTTCGGCGCCGACCGTGACCCGGAGGCGACGATGGCGAAGTCCAGCACCACGAAGCAGACCAGTTCGGCCGGACGTCCTGGCGACGTCGTGCCGGGGGCGGGATTCGACCCCGCGGCCAAGCTCGGCCCCGACGAACGCGCGGCGGCGATCGAGACCCTCAAGACGAAGGAACTCGACGTCCTGGTCGTGGGCGGCGGCATCGTCGGTGCGGGCAGTGCGCTCGACGCCGTCACCCGTGGCCTGACCGTCGGCATCGTCGAGGCTCGTGACTGGGGTTCCGGCACGTCGAGCCGTTCGTCGAAGCTCGTGCACGGTGGCATCCGCTACCTGGAGCAGTTGAACTTCGGGCTCGTGCGCGAGGCCCTCATCGAACGCGGTCTGCTGCTGCAGCGGATCGCCCCGCACCTGGTGAAGCCGGTGCGCTTCCTGTACCCGCTCAACCACCGCGTGTGGGAGCGGTTCTACATCGGCATCGGCATGGCGATGTACGACGCCTTCAGTTGGTCCGGCGGTCGTCCGCCCGGGGTCCCGCACCACCGGCACCTCAGCCGCACGCAGGTGCTCCGTTCGATGCCGTCGCTCAAGAAGGACGCCTTCGTCGGCGGCATGACCTACTACGACGCCCAGGTCGACGACGCCCGCTACGTCGCTTCGCTCGTCCGCACGGCGGCGTCCTACGGTGCGCACGCCGCGAGCCGGATCCGGATCGAGGGCTTCATCAAGGTGGGGGAGCGCGTGGTCGGCGCCCAGGCCCACGACATCCAGACCGGCGAACGGTTCGAGATCCGCGCGAAGCAGGTCGTGAACGCCACGGGCGTCTGGACCGACGACACCCAGGCGATGATCGGCACCCGCGGGCAGTTCAAGGTGCGGGCGTCGAAGGGCGTGCACCTGGTCATCCCGCGCGACCGGTTCCAGTCGAACATGGGCATGATCCTGCGCACCGAGAAGAGCGTGCTGTTCGTGATCCCGTGGGGCCGGCACTGGCTGGTCGGCACGACCGACACCGACTGGTACCTCGACAAGGCGCACCCGGCGGCGACCGCGGCCGACATCGACTACATCCTCGAGCACGTCAACAAGGTGCTCCGCGTCCCGCTCACCCGTGAGGACGTCGAGGGCGTCTACGCCGGCCTCCGTCCCCTGCTGGCGGGGGAGTCCGACCAGACCTCGAAGCTCAGCCGCGAACACGTGGTGGCGCACACGGTGCCCGGGCTCGTGGTGGTCGCCGGCGGCAAGTGGACCACCTACCGGGTGATGGGCAAGGACGCCATCGACGAGGCCGTCGCCGCGATGGACGGCAAGATCCCGGCGTCGACGACCGAGGACATCCCACTGCTCGGGGCCGAGGGGTACCCGGCCGCGTGGAACCGTCGCGCACGGACCGCCCGCAGCTTCAACGTGCACAAGGTCCGCATCGAGCACCTGCTGAACCGCTACGGCACCCTGGCCACCGAGGTGCTGCAGCTCGTCGAGCACGACCCTGCCCTGGCCGAGCCGCTGCCGGGAGCCGACGACTACATCGGTGCCGAGGTCGTCTACGCCGCCTCGCACGAGGGGGCCCTGCACCTGGAGGACGTCCTCGCCCGCCGCACCCGCATCTCGATCGAGGCCTGGGACCGTGGTGAGTCGGCGGCCCCGGTCGCCGCGAAGCTCATGGCCGACGTGCTCGGCTGGGATCAGGAGACCACCGAGCACGAGGTGTCGAACTACCTGAAGCGCGTGGCCGCGGAACGCGAGTCGCAGCTGCAGCCCGACGACGAGAGTGCCGACCGCGTGCGGCTGGAAGCGCCGGACATCGCGTTCGGTTTCGACGAGGACGACGTCGTCGTGGGCGGCGGCCGCAGCAGCGGCGCCGAGGGCGCGAAGGCGTCCGACGAGCAGGTGGTGGGGGAGAAGACGAGCGAGCCGGAGTAGCGACCGCGCGTTGCGGACGCGGCCACGGGCTTCCGGACGGGAGGCCCGTGGTGCGTCCGTCAGGCGGCCAGCGTCCCCGACACGGCGCGGCCACGGCGTCGCTCGCCGACGACGAGCACGACCGGGATCGCGAGCAGCGCGACGAGGCTGGTGACGTAGAGGACACCGGCCCAGATGGTGTGGTCCTCGCCGCCGATGCCGTAGCCGTCGGCCACGTCCATCCCGAGCTTGAAACCGGAACCGAACACCTGGACGGCGCCGGCGGCCACGATGGCCAGCAGCCAGGCGGCGGCGACGTGTGCCGTCGTCCTCCGGACCAGCGTCACGATCAGGACCGTGACCGCCAACGCGATGCCGACCGCCGCGATCACGAGCACGGCCACGACGTCGGTCCGCACCCGGTACCCCTGCGCGTCGAGGTGGCCGTAGATCGCACCGAGCGACTGCCCCGGCACCGCGCCGAGCGGATCGAGCACGAGCGCGTTGAGCGCCAGCAACCCCGCGTACAGCGTGACGACCAGCGTCCCGACGACCCCGACGACGATCCGAGTTCTCCCCATCCACAGAACAGTAGCGACCGGAATGCGCGGGGCCGTGCGGTGGTTAGCATGGGCGTACTCGAAAAGGGAGCCATCATGGTCGACGTCCATCGCGTCAAACTCCCCGGAGTCGGCGTGCTGCACAGCTTCTACACCGACGACGGTGGCAAGTGCGGTGTCATCACGCACCGGTCGGGTCACTCCGACCTCATCTCGTTCGCCGACGTCTCCGACGGCGCGGACAAGTCCGAGAAGGTCTCGCTGCGTCTCAGCGAGGACGAGGCGCACACCCTCGCCGAACTCCTGGGCGGCACCCGGATCACCGAGGGCCTCGACAAGCTCGACGAGATCCCCGGGCTGTCCATCGACTGGTTCTCGGTCGACTACGACGACGCGATCGCCGGCAAGCCGCTCGGTGACCTGCACGACTCCGGCTTCATCGGCCTGACCGTCGTGGCCGTCGTCCGTGGCGACAGCGCCAACCCGGCACCCTCGCCGGACTTCGTCGTCTTCCCCGGTGACACCATCGTCGTCGCCGGTTCCCCCGAGAAGGTCGCCAAGGCCTTCTCCTTCTACCGCAGCGGAGAGCTTGCGGCCGCATCGGCCGAGGCCCCGCGGAAGAGCTAGCGCATGCACCTGGGCGGTGAACTGCTCACCATCGGGGTGCTGTTCGTCATCGCCTACGTGCTCGGGCGGCTCGGCAAGACCATCGGTCTGCCGGCGATCCCGATCTACATGATCGTCGGGCTCATCGCGAGCCCGCACACGCCGTGGATCGGCCTGAACGTCGAGTCGCACACGATCGAGCTCATCGCGACCTTCGGGCTCATCCTGCTGCTGTTCAACCTCGGGTTGGAGTTCGACCAAGAGGAGTTCTACGGCAACGCCGGCAAACTCCTGGTGTCCGGCGGCACCTACGTCGTCATCAACATGGGCGTCGGGTTCGCGTTCGGGTTCTCGCTCGGCTGGGGCACCCGTGAAGCCCTGATCATCGCCGGCATGACGGCCACCTCGTCGAGCGCGATCGTGACGAAGCTCCTCATCGAGCTGCGACGACTCGCGAACGACGAGACCCCGATGATCCTGGGCGTCACGGTCATCGAGGACGTCTTCATCGCCGTCTACCTGGCGATCGTCTCCGTCGTGCTGTCCGGCGACACCAACGCCTGGGCCGTCGTCGGCAAGCTCGCGCTCGCGTTCGGCTTCCTCATCGTGATGTTCACGCTCGCCCGGTTCGCCGGCAAGTGGGTGTCGAAGATCTTCGCGACGCGTGACGACGAACTCTTCACGGTGCTGTTCTTCGGGCTCGCCGTGATGTTCGGTGGCATCGGCGACCTGCTCGGCGTGACCGACGCCATCGGCGCGTTCGTCATCGGGCTGCTCTGCGGCGCCACCCGGTACCGCGACCGCATCGAACAGCTCGCCCTGCCGATGCGTGACGTCTTCGCCGCGTTCTTCTTCGTGAACTTCGGCCTCGGCCTCGACCTGTCGACCTTCGGCGAGGTGCTCTGGCCGGTCCTCGGTGCGATCGGCATGACGGTCGTGCTCAACGCGGTCGCCGGGCAGATCGTCGCGCGCATGAACGGCTTCAACGTCCAACAGGGGATCAACACCGCCGTCATCCTGGTGAACCGTGGCGAGTTCGCGCTGATCCTCGCGACGCTCTCGGCTGCCGCCGGACTGGAGGCCCGGATCACCGCGTTCGCGGGCCTCTACGTCCTCGTCATGGCGATCCTCGGGCCGCTGCTCGCGGTGAACTCGGAGCGGATCGGCCGCCTCGTGGTGCGCCCCGCCCGCCTCGCCCGCCTGCGCGGACGACTCGGTGGTCGCCGTGCGGTCGCTGCGGCTGCCGCCGCCGAGGCGGCAGAGGCCGAGGAAGCCGAAGCAGCGTCCGCCGCCGCGGTCCGCCGTGCCGAGCGGGACCGCCAGTTCGCGGAGGAGTTCGCGCTCGTGGAGGCCGCTGGCAGGGACGAGCAGGAGAATGGGTCACCGGAGGCGACCGACGAACCCGTCACGTCGCCCGTCGAGATCCCCACCGAGCGCCCCGAGCGTCCGGTCCGACAGCGCGATCCGGAGTACTGATACAGATGTGGGCCGTTGCCCGACGACCGAGGTGGATCGCGCTGCTGTTGCTGGCGCTCGTGCTCGCGGCGGTGTTCGCCGGGCTGGGCAAGTGGCAGCTCGAGCGGAGCATCGCCAACGGCAAGCCGCTGCCGGCGACCACCGAGACCCGCAAGACGCTCGAGGCGGTCACCGCCCCGGAAGAACCCGCGAGCGAGACCATCGCCGGCCAGAAGGTCACCGTCACCGGCACGTTCGTCGCCGGCGACACCACGATCCTGACCGGCCGCACCGGGGGTGGGACGTACCAGACCGTCGGACACTTGGTGGACTCGGATGGTGGGGCGAGCCTCCCGGTCGTCATCGGGTGGTCCGACCAACGGTCGGCCGCCGTCGCCGGTGGTGACCGCCTGACGGACGGGCAGACGCTCACGGTGCAGGGCCGGTACTACCCCGCCGAGTCGCCCGACCAGGACACCTACAAGCAGGCTGAGTACTCCGCCGTGGCACCCGCGCGCTTCGTGAACACGTGGAAGGCGTTCGACGACCGGATGTACCTCGGGTACGTCGTCGCCGACGGTGCCACCGCGCAGGCCGCCGACCTCGGCACCATCGCCGACCGGGCGCCGTCGCGCGAGGTCCAGTTCGACTGGCTGAACCTGTTCTACGCGATCGAGTGGGTCGTCTTCGCCGGCTTCGCGGTGTTCCTCTGGTACCGGTTCGTGAAGGACGCCTGGGAGCGCGAGGAAGAGGAGCGGCGTGAGGCTGCCCTCAGCGTCGACGGGGCCCTCGCGGACCGACGGTAGGCTGGTCGTCATGGCCTTGACCGTCCGAACCCGCGACATCCCGAAGATCCCGGGTGCGGTGAAGTGGTACCGCGTCTCCGCGTACATCACCGGTGTGCTGCTGCTGGCCCTCGTGATCGAGGTCATCATCAAGTACACGCCGCTCCAGCTCGAGATGCAGCTCGGCAACGGCCCGTTCTTCGTGCCGAACGGCACGGCCGGTGAAGCACCCGGCACGTTCAACCTGTCGATCGCGATCCTCATCGCGCACGGCTGGCTGTACGTCCTCTACCTCTTCACGGACTTCCGTCTGTGGAGCATCATGCGCTGGAAGCCCTCCCGCTTCCTGCTCATCGCCCTCGGTGGCATCATCCCGTTCATGTCCTTCGTGGTCGAACACCGCATGCAGCAGAAGGCCATGGACACCTACCACGAGCTGATCGCTGCCCAGCAGCGTGAGAAGGAGGCCGCTCGGTGAGCGAGACCGAACAGCGTCCCGTCCTCGTCGTCGACTTCGGGGCCCAGTACGCGCAGCTCATCGCGCGTCGGGTCCGTGAAGCGAACGTCTACAGCGAGATCGTCCCGCACTCCATCACGGCGGAGGAGATCCGCGCGAAGGACCCCGCAGCCATCGTGCTGTCCGGTGGTCCGTCGTCCGTGTACGAAGAAGGTGCACCGTCCCTCGACGGCGACATCCTCGACCTCGGCGTCCCCGTGCTCGGCATCTGCTACGGCTTCCAGGCCATGGCGACCGCCCTCGGAGGCGAGGTCGCGAACACCGGCCTGCGCGAGTACGGCGCGACGTCCGTCGACGTCAGCGGCACCGACAGCGTCCTGCTCGGCGGGCAGCCGGGGTCCCAGGTCACGTGGATGTCGCACGGCGACTCCGTGGCGAAGGCCCCCGAGGGCTTCGAGGTCCTCGCGTCGAGCGCGTCGACCCCCGTCGCGGCGTTCGCGTCCGACGAGCGCAAGCTCTACGGCGTGCAGTGGCACCCCGAGGTGAAGCACTCCGAGCACGGCCAGGCCGTCCTTGAGAACTTCCTGCACCGCGCCGCCGGTCTGCCCGGCGACTGGAACTCGAGCAACGTCATCGACGAGCAGGTCGCCCGGATCCAGGCCCAGGTCGGGTCGAACCGTGTGATCGCCGGCCTGTCCGGCGGTGTCGACTCCGCCGTCGCCGCAGCCATCGTCCACAAGGCCGTCGGTGATCAGCTCACCTGCGTCTTCGTCGACCACGGGCTCCTCCGCGCCGACGAGCGCAAGCAGGTGGAAGAGGACTACGTCGCCTCCACGGGTGTCCGGCTCATCACGATCGACGCCGAGCAGCAGTTCCTCGACGCCCTCGCCGGCGTGAGCGACCCCGAGCAGAAGCGCAAGATCATCGGGCGCGAGTTCATCCGCACGTTCGAGGCCGCGGCCGAGGCGCTCGTGCTCGAGGCGCGTGGGGACGGTGACGACGGCGAGGTCAAGTTCCTCGTGCAGGGCACCCTCTACCCCGACGTCGTCGAGTCCGGCGGCGGAGCGGGCACCGCGAACATCAAGTCGCACCACAACGTGGGCGGCCTGCCCGAGGACATGACCTTCGAGCTCGTCGAGCCGCTCCGTGCGCTCTTCAAGGACGAGGTCCGTGCCGTCGGTCGCGAGCTCGGTCTTCCCGAGGTCATCGTCGGCCGCCAGCCGTTCCCCGGACCGGGGCTCGGCATCCGCATCGTGGGTTCGGTCGACAAGCAGCGGCTCGAGCTGCTCCGCGCCGCCGACAAGATCGCGCGCGAGGAACTCTCCGCAGCGGGCCTCGACGGGGAGATCTGGCAGTGCCCGGTCGTCCTGCTCGCCGACGTCCGCTCCGTGGGCGTCCAGGGTGACGGTCGCACGTACGGGCACCCGATCGTGCTCCGTCCGGTCTCGTCGGAAGACGCCATGACCGCGGACTGGACGCGCCTGCCGTACGACGTGCTCGCGAAGATCTCGAACCGCATCACGAACGAGGTGCCCGACGTCAACCGGGTCGTGCTCGACGTCACGTCGAAGCCGCCGGGGACGATCGAGTGGGAGTGACGCTCCCCTGAACGACCGGAGGCCCGGCACGCCCTGCGTGCCGGGCCTCCGCGCGTCCGGGGCGGCGTGCGCGTGCGTCGGGCGTCGGGCGTCCCCGAGGTTCCGAAATCTCGGCATCTCGAGCCTCCCCCGGGGCGCCAGTGGAACCTCGGCGTCGGACTGGCGGCATGTCGTGGAACCTCAGCGCCGCAGGGACGGCGAGTCGTCACGGCCCCACAGCCCCACGCCCCCACAGCGCCCCGGGAACGACGAAGGGCCCCGGCAGCGCCGGGGCCCTTCGTGGACGCGGTGGTGCTAGTTGCGCGCGCTGCTCGCGACGATGGCGAGGATGCGCAGGATCTCGAGGTACAGCCACACGAGCGTCACGATGAGGCCGAACGCCGCGGTCCACGCGTAGATCTTCGGAGCGCCGCGCTGGACGCCCGTCTTGATCTGGTCGAAGTCGAGGATCAGCGAGTACGCCGCCATGACCACGACGAAGATGCCGATGAGGACGCCGAGCGGGATACCGAAGATCGTCGTCCCCATGAGCCCGAAGGCCGTGCTGGTGACGCCGGTCCACATCAGGACGAGGTTCACCAGCGAGAACGCCATGTACCCGACCATTGCGATCAGGAAGAAGCGGGTGGCCTTCGGGGTCGCACGGACCTTGCCCGACAGGAACAGGAGCAGCGTGACGCCGAACACCCCGAGCGTGCCGAAGACCGCCTGCGCGACGATGCCGTCCGCTTGCGGGAACGCGGTCTGGAAATAGTTCGAGATCCCGCCGACGAACAGGCCTTCGAAGAACGCGTACGTCAGCACCAGACCCGGCGACGGCTTCTTCTTGAAGGTGTTCACGAGCGCCAGGACGAACCCGACGACGGCGCCGACGATCCAGACGATCGGGGGCAGGTTCCAACCGGCCACCGCACCGACGAGCAGCACGCCGAAGGCGAGCAGCGTCTTGACGATGGTGTCCTCGTACGACATGCGGTCGGTGTCGACCGTCGATGCCGCCGGGCGGTCGTACATGTACTGCAGCTGCTCGGGGGTCATCCCGCCCTGTGCCTGCTGCGGGGTCTGTCCCCAGCCGGCCTGCTGCTGACCAGCGCCACGCCCGCCCCAGGTGTTGGGTCCCTGGGCGTTGAAGGCGGGGGACTGGTCGAAACCGGGCTTGAAGGCCATGGTGTCCTCTTCCTAGGAGATATGAGTCCTCTCAGCCTAGGTGCGCTCGGTCGCGGAAGGCTGAGGATTCGCGGCGAGCGGACGCGGGCCCGGAGGCCCTGACGACGGCAGCCTATGGGCACCCGCTGCGCGCGCGCCTCGAAGTCGTCGAGAGTCCGCCGTCCAACGCGCCGAGCCGGACGGCAGCGCCGGGTAGAGCCAGGTGACGAGCGCGACCGAGATCGTCATGAGCAGGAACCACGCCACGATCTTCGTCGGGGCCACCGGGTGCCAGACGGCGAGCTGCGCGGGGTAGCTCCAGGCCCCGGCCCAGGTCGCGACGTTCTCGGCGAACCAGATGAACACGGCGACGAGTCCCATGGCGACGAGCACCGGCATGCGCATCGTCGATCGGTGGATCCGGACGTGCATGGTCGTGCGGGCGAAGAGCAGCACGACGAGTGCGAGCAGGACCCAGCGGGCGTCGGGCAGGAAGTGGTGCCCGAAGAAGTTCAGGTACACGCCGGCAGCGACGACGGCGAGCAGCCACTGCCGCGGGTACCGGTCGAACCGCAGGTCGAACAGGCGGTGCACACGGACCATGTACGACCCGACCGCGCCGTACATGAACCCGGAGAACAGCGGGACCCCGGCGATGACGAACAGCCCGCCGGGTTCGTACGACCACGAGCCCATGTGCGTCTTGAAGACCTCCATGGCGGTGCCGACGACGTGGAAGAGCAGGACGACCCGGAGTTCCCGCACGGTCTCGAGCCCGAACACGAGCATGCCGAGCTGCAGCAGCACCGCCACGACGGTCAGCGCGTCGTTCCGGAACGCCGCCGGCACGGTCAGCGAGGCCACGGCCATCGAACCGAGCAGCAGCGCCCCGAACGCGCACGCCCACGCCTGCTTCGCGCCGAACACCAGGAACTCGGTGACGAACAGCCGGACGGGCCGGTGCGGCTGGTGCCCGGCGTCGAGCAGTCGGCGGGCGGCACGGTCGATCCTGGCCTCGACGGCGGTGGAGAGCGATCGGACGGTCATGCAGCGATGGTCAGCGCCGATGCTGAGATGCACGGGCTCCGGCCGGGCGCGTGTGTCCCGCGACACAGGACGGTCCGCCGTCACCCTGGCCCAGTAGGGTCGCGCCATGACCCTCGTGATCGCCCACCGCGGTGCGTCCGGCTACCGCCCCGAGCACTCGCGGAGCGCGTACGAACTCGCCATCGAGCTCGGTGCCGACGCGATCGAGCCGGACCTGGTGCCCACGAAGGACGGCGTGCTCGTGCTCCGCCACGAGAACGAGGTGTCCGGCACCACCGACGTCGCGGACCACCCGGAGTTCCGGCACCTGCGCACGACGAAGACCGTCGACGGCCAGAGCCTGTCCGGCTGGTTCACCGAGGACTTCACCTGGGCCGAGCTGCAGACGCTCCGCACCCGGGAACGTCTGCCCGCCCTGCGGCCCGGGTCGGCCGAGCACGACGGTGAGGAGCCGATCCTGCGCCTCGAGGACCTGCTCGCGATCCTCGACGCCGCGCCTCGTCCGGTCGGGCTGGTCGCCGAGGTCAAGCACGCGGCGTTCTTCGACCGCGCGGGCTTCCCGATGGGCGAACTCGTCGACCGCACGCTCGGTGACGCCGGGTGGCGCCGTGACGAGCGGCTCACGGTCGAGAGCTTCGAGAAGGGCGTGCTCCGCGACCTGCGCGAGCGGCACACGGGTGGTCGGCTGGTGTACCTCCAGGAGGCCCGTGGCAGTGCCGCCGACGAGGTCGCGTCCCACGGATCGCTCGCCCCCACCTACGCCGCGGAGCGTTCCGAGGACGCGCTCGCGTCGTTCGCGACCGAGTTCCACGGCATCAGCGTCGACCTCGGCACGCTGATGGCCGGGGTGGACAGCGTCGCGCTCGAGGACCCGACGCCGGTCCGGAGCGCGATCGTCGACCGTGCGCACGCCGTGGGCCTCGCGGTGTACACGTGGACGCTCCGACCGGAGAACCGGTTCCTGCCCGGGCCGCTGCGCCGCGGTGGCGACGTCGCGGCCTTCGGCGACTGGGAGCGCTGGTACACCTCGGTGATCCGGACCGGCCTCGACGGGGTGTTCGCGGACCACACCGACCTGGCGGTCCTCGCCCGGTCGGCTGTCGGGGGTCCCGCTTAGACTGTCCCGAACATGACGATCGTGCTCGACCCCTTCGAATCGACGCCCGAGCCGGGCGCCGGTGCCCGTGCGTACGAAGACCCGTTCACCGCGGGTCTGAACCCCCAGCAGAAGGAAGCCGTCGAGTACCGCGGCGAGTCCCTGCTGATCGTGGCCGGTGCCGGATCCGGCAAGACGAGCGTCCTCACGCGCCGCATCGCGCTGCTGCTCGCCAACCGTGAAGCCTGGCCGTCGCAGATCCTCGCGATCACCTTCACGAACAAGGCCGCGGCCGAGATGCGTGAGCGCGTCCGGGCCCTGGTGGGTGGCGAGTCCGACGGCATGTGGATCTCGACGTTCCACTCGGCGTGCGTGCGCATCCTCCGGCGCGAGGCCGAGCGCTTCGGGTTCGCGCAGTCGTTCACGATCTACGACTCCGCCGACTCCAAGGCCCTGCTGAAGCGGATCATCAAGGACCTCGAGGCGGACACGCTCGGGCTCACGGTGGGCGCCGCGGCGTCGAAGATCTCGAAGCTCAAGAACGAGCTGCAGGACATCGACTCGTACGCGCGCAACATCAACGTGAACGACCCGCAGGAAGTCATGTTCACCGAGGTCTTCCGTCGGTACACGAACGACCTGCGCCGGGCGAACGCGTTCGACTTCGACGACCTCATCGGCCAGACCGTCTTCCTGTTCCGGGCGTTCCCCGAGGTCGCTGCGCTCTACCAGCGGCGCTTCCGCTTCATCCTGGTCGACGAGTACCAGGACACCAACCACGCGCAGTACTCCCTGATCCGCGAGCTCACGCGTCCGGTGCCGGTCGACCAGGTCGACAAGCTCGAGGACTCCGGCCAGCACGTCGCCCGCATGCGCGAGCGCGACGGGTCGATCGCCGGAGCGTCCCTGACCGTCGTGGGCGACTCGGACCAGTCGATCTACGCGTTCCGCGGGGCCGACATCCGCAACATCGTCGAGTTCGAGCGCGACTTCCCGAACTCCAAGGTGATCCTGCTCGAGCAGAACTACCGCTCGACGCAGACCATCCTCGACGCCGCGAACGCCGTCATCGCGAACAACTTCGACCGTCAGGCGAAGAACCTGTTCACCGACGTCGGCGCGGGCGAGAAGATCGTCGGCTTCACCGGGTACACCGGCCACGACGAGGCCCAGTTCGTCGCCGACGAGATCCAGCGCTTGCGCGAGGACGGCATGGACTACCGCGACATGGCGGTGTTCTACCGGACGAACTCGCAGACCCGTGCGCTCGAGGAGATCTTCATCCGCGCCGCGATCCCGTACCGGGTGCTCGGCGGCACGAAGTTCTACGAGCGCGCCGAGATCAAGGACGCCATGGCGTACCTGATCACCGTGGCGAACCCCGCCGACCCGATGGCGCTCCGTCGTGTGCTCAACGTGCCGAAGCGCGGCATCGGCTCCGTCACCGAGACGACCCTGCAGCGCTACGCCGACGAGCACGAGACCACGATGCGTGATGCCCTGCGGCACGCGGGTGAGCTCGGCTTCGGGCCGAAGGTGCGGAACGCCATCACCGAGTTCGCGGCGCTGCTGGACTCCGTGTCCGAGAAGGCCCCGACGCAGCCGGTCGTCGACACCCTGACCCAGCTGCTCGACGGCTCCCACCTGCTCGAGAACCTGCGGAAGTCGCCCGACGCGCAGGACGCCGCCCGGGCCGACAACATCGACGAGCTCGTGGCGGTGACGCGCGAGTTCCAGAAGAACAACCCCGAGGGCACGCTGACGGACTTCCTGACCGAGGTCTCGTTGGTGGCCGCGGCGGACGAGCTCGACGACTCGTCCGGCACGGTGTCGCTCATGACGCTGCACACGGCCAAGGGGCTGGAGTACGAGGCTGTGTTCCTGACCGGGGTCGAGGAAGACCTGCTGCCGCACCGGATGTCCGCGAACGAACCGGGTGGTCCGTCGGAGGAACGCCGGCTGTTCTACGTCGGCATCACCCGCGCGAAGAAGGTCCTGTTCCTGTCGCTGGCGATGACCCGCGCCCAGTTCGGTGACGTCAACGTCGCCATGCCGTCGCGCTTCCTGCAGGAGATCCCCGAGGGGCTCATCGAGTGGAAGCAGTCGCCGGGCATGGCGAACAGCCGTGGTGGCACGCAGCCCCGGGCGCTCAACGCGAAGCGCGAGGGCGGCATCGGCGGCGGCGGTGGCGGTGGTTACCGCGGCGGTGGCGGCTGGGGCGGAGGCTCGTACGACCGCGCGGCCGCTGCGTCGAAGACCCGCCCGAAGACCGAGTGGGCGAACCGGGTGTCCGGCCAGGTCCGCGACAACGGCGACATGGAACTCGTCGCCGGCGACCGGATCAAGCACGTCGACTTCGGCGAGGGCACCGTCTCGGCGGTGACCGGACAGGGCGCGAAGCGCATCGCCGAGATCGCGTTCGACTCCGCGGGCCGCAAGAAGCTGCTCATCAAGATCGCGCCGATCGAGAAGCTCTAGCCAGATCCGGCTGAACGTCCGTACACCCCGCCGGTTCCCCGGCGGGGTGCGTTCGTCGTGCGCACGAGGACGTCGCGCCACGCCCGAGACCTGGGAGTCCACCCCTGTTCGGGTGACACCGAAATCCAGGTGAGGTTAGCCTTACCTAACGTGACACCCATCGAACTGCTGACCACTGCCAACGCCGAGCGCTACCGGTCGACCGTCGGGTCGACGGTGGACCAGCTCGCCGACCGACTCGCCACCGTCGACCGCCCGACGACCGCGACTGCCCCGGACGCGCTGCACGACCGGGTGCGCGCGGTCGACCTGGACGCCGCTCCTGTCGGGCCGGAACAGGCGCTCGCCGAACTCGACGACCTGTTCGTCCGCGAGGCCGTGTGGTTCCACGACCCCGGCTACCTCGCGCACCTGAACTGCCCGGTCGCACTGCCCGCGGTCGCCGCCGAGTCCGTCCTCGCCGCGGTGAACCCGTCGGTCGACACCTGGGACCAGTCCCGCATCGGCACGGACATCGAACGCCACGTGGTCGACTGGCTGGCCCGCCGGGCTGGGTTCGCTGCCGGTGACGGAGTGTTCACCTCGGGTGGCTCGCAGTCCAACCTGCAGGCGCTGCTGCTGGCACGCGAAGCCGTCGGAGTCGCCGGCACCGTGTTCACGACGGCGGAGACCCACTTCAGCATCGCGAAGTCGGCACGCCTCCTCGGTCTCGAGGCCGTGGTCGACGTCGCTACCGACCACACCGGTCGGATGCAACCGGCAGCCCTCGCGGAGGCGATCGCCGCGACCCGGGCAGCGGGCCGTACCCCGATCGCGGTCGTCGCGACCGCCGGCACCACCGACCGCGGGGTCATCGACCCGATCGAGCCGATCGCCGACGTGTGTGATCTCGAGGACGTCTGGCTGCACGTCGACGCCGCGTACGGCTGCGGGCTGCTCGTCTCCCCGACGCGTCGGCACCTGCTCGCCGGCATCGAGCGGGCGCGCAGCGTGACGACCGATCTGCACAAGTCCTTCTTCCAGCCGGTGTCCTCGAGCGCGCTGCTCGTCCGTGACCCGGCCGACCTGCGCCGGACGGCCTGGTACGCCGACTACCTCAACCCCGAGGATGCCGCCGAGCCGAACCAGGTCGACAAGTCGCTGCAGACCACCCGCCGCTTCGACGCCCTGAAGCTCTGGGCGACGCTGCGCGCGACCGGGGCCGACGCGATCGGCACCGCGTTCGACGCCGTCATCGACCTCGCCGCCGTCACCCACCGGATCGTCGAGGAGCACCCCGACCTGGTGCTCGTCGCGCCGACGCAGCTCAGCACCGTGCTCTTCCGCTGGCAGCCGGCCGGGGTGACCGACGAGCAGGCCGACGCGCTCGTCGCCCCGATCCGTGCGGCGCTGCTCGCCGAGGGCCGGGTCCTCATCGCGAAGACCGTGATCGACGGCCGACCCTGCAACAAGTTGACGCTGCTCAACCCCGAGACCACCCCGGCGCAGATGCGCGCCTCGCTCGAGCACGTCGCCGCGACGGCGGAGCGCGTCCGAGCCGTCACCACCACCCCGGAAGGAGCGATCCGATGAGCCACGACGAACAGCCCGTCCACGACCTGATCGGCATCGGCATCGGCCCGTTCAACCTCGGCCTCGCCTGCCTCACCGACCCGCTCGACGACCTCGACGCGGTGTTCCTCGACGCCGCCGACGGCTTCGCCTGGCACCACGGCATGATGCTCGACGACGCCACGATCCAGGTGCCCTTCATGGCGGACCTGGTGACGATGGCCGACCCGACCTCGCCGTTCTCGTTCCTCGCGTGGCTCAAGGAGACCGGCCGCCTGTACCCGTTCTACATCCGCGAGGACTTCCACCCCCTGCGCAGCGAGTACGACGCCTACTGCCGGTGGACCGCCGACCGGCTCGACACGCTCCGGTGGGGCCGGTCCGTCACGGCGGTCGAGCACGACCCGGCGACGGACGTGTTCACGGTGCACGCCGAGACCGATCAGGGTCCCGAGACGTACCGCGCACGCCACGTCGTGGTCGGCATCGGCACGGAGCCGTCGGTCCCCGCGCCGCTGCGCGGGATCGCCGGACCGGTCATCCACTCCGCCGAGTTCCTGCCGAACCGCGATGCGCTCCGCGGTGCCGGCTCGATCGCGGTGGTCGGCAGCGGGCAGTCCGCCGCCGAGGTCTACCGCGAGCTGCTCGAGGACCTGCGCCAGGACGACTACCGGCTCGACTGGATCACCCGGTCGCCGCGGTTCTTCCCGATGGAGGACACGAAGCTCACGCTCGAGATGACGAGTCCGGAGTACACGGACCACTTCCACGGCCTGCCCGAGGATGCTCGCGACCGTCTCGGGCGCGAGCAGCGCGGGCTGTACAAGGGCATCAGTGCGGACCTGGTCGACGAGCTCTACGACCAGCTGTACCGGATCAGTGCTCGAGGCCCGATCCCGACGACCCTGCGCACCGAGACCAGTGTCGTCGACGCCGAGTGGCTCGCCGACCGGGGGACGTACCGGCTGACGCTCCGCCACGAGCAGCTCGGCGCGACGTACGACCACGAGGTCGAGCGGCTGGTCCTGGCGACCGGCTACACGCCGCGCACGCCGCGGTTCCTCGACCCCGTCGAGCACCTCGTCGCCCGTGACTCCCGTGGTCGCCTGGCCGTCGCGCGCGATCACCACGTCGACACCCTCGGCGGACGCATCTGGGTGCAGAACGCCGAGGAGCACACGCACGGCCTGACCGCGCCCGACCTCGGCATGGGCGCGTGGCGGAACGCGTCGATCATCCGGTCCGTCACGGGTCGCCCCGTGTACGGCCTGGAGGCCCGGATCGCCTTCCAGGAGTTCGGCCTGCCCGCCACGGACCAGTCCACCGCCGCTCCCGCCGGTGCGCACCGCGCGCCGGCCCGGCAGGCGACCGAGCGCACGGAGGTGCCCGCATGAGCGCGCACCTGACGGGTACCGACGTGACGGGTAGTGGACTGACCAGTGCGCCCGAGGCGACGGTGTCTGCCGGAGCTGCTCCGGGCCTCCTGGCCGTCGAACCCGTGGTCCCGGAACGCGACGCCGTCGTCGTCCAGTCGTGGCTCGCGCATCCGGCGTCGTCGTGGTGGGAGATGGGCGACCTCGACGTGGACGGCGTCCGGGACTACCTGACCGGCGTGCAGGCGGACCCGGCGCAGGCTACGTGGCTCGGCCGACGCGACGGTGAGCCGTGCTTCCTGGTCGAGACCTACGACCCCGCCGCCGTCCTGCTCACCGACGTGTGGGCGGCGGAGCCCGGCGACGTCGGCATGCACCTGCTCGTCGCACCGGTGCCCGCCGGCGGCCGCGTGCACGGACTGACGAGCGCCGTCATGCGCGCCGTCGTCGAGCACTGCCGCGACGTCCTCGGCGCGCGGCGGGTCGTCGTCGAGCCGGACGCGCGGAACACCGCGGTGCAGGCGAAGAACGCCGAGGTGGGCTTCCGCGCGCTGCGCCAGGTCGACGTCGACGGCAAGCGGGCACTGTTGTCGGTGCTCGACACCGACCGGATCGGCGTGCCCGACGACGACGGTCCGGCCGCGCACCTGCGACCCGAGCACCTGGAACCCGCCGAACGACACCTGGTGGCGAAGGCCATCGCCGAGTTCACCCACGAGCGGCTGATCGCACCCGTGCCGGACGGGGAGGGGTGGCGGCTCGACGCGGGGGACTCGACCTACCGGTTCCGGGCACGGCAGCACGTGCTCGAACACTGGTCGATCGACGAAGCCTCGCTGACGCGCACTCGCGCTGGGATGCCGGCGTCGCTCAGTGCGCAGGACCTCGTGCTCGAACTGCACGAGGTGCTCGGGATCCCCGACGAGCTGCTCGGCACGTACCTGGAGGAGATCGCGTCGACCCTGGCGAGCGCCGCTGCGAAGCACCGGCGGGGCGGCCCATCCGCCGCGCAGCTCGCTCGTGGGCGGGCGGGCGGTTCCGTCGAGGCTGCCGTCGCCTCGTTCCAGGACGTCGAGGCGGCGATGACCGAGGGCCACCCGGCGTTCGTCGCCGCGAACGGGCGGATCGGGTTCGGGCTCGACGAGTACCGGGCCTTCGCGCCGGAGGTCGGCGGCCGGTTCCGGTACCGGTGGCTCGCCGCCCGACGGGAGCACACGCACCTGGCGCTCGCCGCGGACCGGACCGAGCGCGACCACTGGGCGGCCGAGCTCGACCCGCAGACCATCGCCGGGTTCCGCGCCACGCTGGAACGTCGGGGCCTCGACCCCGACGACTACGTGTGGATCCCCGTGCACCCCTGGCAGTGGCAGCACCGGATCGCCGTGACGTTCGCACCCGACCTGGGGCAGCAGGACCTCGTCGACCTCGGCGAGGGGCCGGACGAGTACCAGCCGCAGCAGTCGATCCGTACCGCATTCGACCGCTCGGACCCGACGCGCTCGTACGTCAAGACGGCGCTCGCCGTGCAGAACATGGGGTTCCTGCGCGGGATGTCGCCCGCGTACATGCGGAACACTCCGGCGGTGAACGACTGGGTCGAGTCGATCGTCAGCGCCGACCCGACGCTGACTGCCGCCGGCTTCTCGGTGCTCCGGGAGCACGCCGCCATCGGCTACACCGGCGACGCGTACCACCGGGTCGACGTGTCGTCGCCGCAGCGCAAGATGCTCGCGGCCCTGTGGCGGGAGAGCCCGCTGCCACGGGTGACGGACGGCGAGCGGCTGCTGACGATGGCGGCGCTGCTGCACCGGGACGCCTCGGGGAACGCCGTCGTGTCGGCGCTGATCGAGGCATCGGGGCTGCCTGCCGACGAGTGGGTGCGGCGCTGGCTCGACGCCTACCTGTTGCCCGTCGTGCACTGCCTGACCGTGCACGACCTGGTGTTCATGCCGCACGGCGAGAACCTCGTGCTCGTCGTCCGCGACGGCGCCGTTGTCCGTGCCGTCATGAAGGACATCGGGGAAGAGGCAGCGGTGCTCGGGCGCCACGACGATCGTCCCGTGCCCGCCGACATCGACCGGATCGTGCACCCGGTGTCCGACGACGAAGCGGCCCTCGCGGTGTTCACCGACGTGTTCGACGGGGTGCTGCGGTTCGTCGCGGCGATCCTCGACGACGACGGAGTGCTGCCGGAAGGCCGGTTCTGGGAGGTCGTAGGGGAGTGCATCGACGCGCACGCCGCCGCGCACCCGGACCGCCGCCGGCCGTTGGACCTGCGGGTGCCGACGTTCGAGCACTCCTGCCTGAACCGGTTGCAGCTGCGGAACACCCTGTCGATGGTCGACCTGGCGGACCAGTCGTCGTCGCTCATCCGGGCGGGGGCGATGGCGAACCCGATCGGACGGTAGCGCGGTTCCGTTCCGCGCTCGCTCTGCGTCGGCAGGTGCGTCGGCGTCACGTCGGCCGGTTCCGCTCCCACTCGCACAACCAAAGTGCGCTCGCGCCGCGGAATCCCGCGGTTCGAGTGCACTTTGGTTGTGCGGGGTGCGGGAGACTGGACGGGTGCAGACGGGCGGGGGCGGCGCGACGGGTGAGGTCACGGTCGACATCGGGGACGTCGTCGACGCGGATCAGACCTGGCGCCGTGCATTCCGACCAGTCAGGCGCATCCGAGGCGCCGGACTGTTGCTCGGCGGGGCGGTCCTTGTCGGGGGAGTCGCCGTCGCGGACCAGCCGAGAGACCGCGGTACCGCAGTGGTCCTGGTCGGCACGGTGCTGGTTGCCGCGGGGCTCATCGCCCTCGGGTACCTGGTCACGCGACGCCGGCTCCGGCTGGCCCGGGCCGCGCGGTCGACGGCCGTCGATGCCGGTGTCGCTCGTGTCCTGACGCAGGCACGGGCTGCTGGCGTTCCCGAACTCGACCCGGCCAGCGTTCGGCGCGCGCTGGTCGAGAGCGACAACGGACCGGGGCCCTGGTACGACCCGAAGCTCGGTCCGCACACATGGCCGGTGTGGCGCGTGCGGACCACCGACCCCACGGCGACGGTGTTCGTGGTGGCCAGGAAGTCCGACGACGCCCGGTCGCTGACGATCACCGTCGAGTCCGCGAAGCCGTCGTGGTGGCAGCGGGACTGACCGGGAGCGGACTCGACTACGGCTGCAGGCGGGTGGCCGACCAGGCGCCGTCGGCGAGCACGTACTGCAGGCGGCGGTGCATCCGGTCGCGGCTGCCGTGCCAGAACTCCACCACGTCGGGCTCGAGCCGCCACGCGACCCACCCAGCCGGCCGTGGCACGGCGTCGTCGGACTCGTCGAGCAGCACGTTCGCGTCGTCGATCAGGTCCTGTAACGTCCGCGGTTCGAGCACGGCGGACTGGTCGGCGATGGCGGTGGCGGCGCGGGACTTCGGCGAGCGGTCGGCGAACAGCGCGTCGGATTCGTCGTCGGACAGCTGCACGGCCCGGCCCTCGAACCGGAGCTGCTGCATGGTCTCGCGCCAGTAGACCTGGAGTGCCGCGTGTGGGTTGTCGGCGAGCTGACGACCCTTCGGGCTCAGCGTCGAGGTGCCGAACACGAGCCCGCGGTCGTCGAGCCGCTTCACGTCGACCGTGCGGGCAGACACTCGGCCGTCCACACCTGCCGTGGCGAGGGTCATCGACTTCGGCTCGGAGACGTCGCGTTCGTCCGCGGCATCCAGCCACTGCTGCGCGAGGTCGAGCGGCGACGCCGGGGGTGCGTCGAACTCGGGCAGGTGCAGGGAGTCGTCACCGGACAGGGAGGAGGACATGGGTCCACCCAACCGTGCTCAGTCCTGCCACGTCCAGGCTGCCGGGGGACGCCCGCCCCGGGGTCCCGCACTCGCTGGGAGGTCGACCCGGGCAAGCGCGGTGTTCGTACGGAGCGTCCGGTTGAGGTTGCCCGGGTCCGGTGTGGTCCCCGTCAGGGCGATCCGCAGCCGAGCGGCGTCCGCCGTGGTGAACGGATCGCCGAGCAGCGCTCGTGTGAACGGCAGGTCAGACCAGAGGAGGACCCGTGCGCGCTCGAGCGCCGAGTCGACGATCCGGTCGTGGTCGAACGGCAGTCCGAGCGGCAGCGCGCCGACCTCGTGCCACGTTGCGTCGGCGTGCGCTGCCGGGTCGATGACCGCGAGGAACGCGATGCTGATCGCGGAGCTCCGTGGATCGCGGTCGGGTCCGTCGAACGCGCCGACCTGCGCGAGGTGGCGCACCGCTGCCGGGCCGACGCCGGTCTTGGTCCGCAGGGCGCGCCGCGCACCGTCGGCGAGGATCTCGGTGCCGTCGAGGAGCACGCCGGGGAGCGCTTCCTGTCCGGCGTACGGTGCGTACGCCCGACGCGCGGTGGCGACCCGTAGACCGTCCGTCGTCACGAAGGACACCGGGACGACGTCGATCGCGATGAGCGGTTGGTCGCGGATCGCCGCTGCGGCATCGGTCACGCGGTGGCCCCCCGGCGGGTGGCACGAGCCGAACGCTCGTCGCGGAGCGTCTTGCGGACGTCGGCGAAGGACTGGAGGCGCGTGAAGCGGCCGTCGACCCACACCGGCTGGAGCAGGCTGGTCGCCTCGTCGTCGGCCGTGGCCTGGTCCGTCTGCCGGATCTCGCCGGTCTCGTCGCGGTGCAGGGCGATGCGGCCCTTCGCGCTCTTCTTGCCGCTGCCGGTCTTCGGGTCCTTCTGGATGTCGACGGGCTCGCCGTCGACGAGTGCCCATGTGGCCTTGACCGCGCTGCCGAGGTTGTCGCGGGTCATGTACTGGTACGTGTACGACCCGATGCCGAGCACGATGTTGTCGCTCGAGTACCCCTTGGCGGCCAGGCGCTCGTAGATGCGACGGGCACGATCGAGCGTGATGCTGTCGCCGTAGATGACGCCGATGTGCTGGTCGAGGACCTTGAAGCCCTGCTCGTTCACGGTGTGCCCGAAGATCTCGTCGAGCAGTTCGACGACGCCCTTCTGCTCGTGGCTGCGGTCGGCGGCGAACAGTTCCGCCTCGTCGACACCGTGCACGGTGCCGGTGACGATGTCGACCGGGTCGCCCGAGTCGGGTCGGATGACGAGCTTGCCGTCACGACCGGTGATGCGGTCCTTGAGCTGCGGCAGGGTCTCGGTGATGACCTTGAACAGGTCGAAGCCGTCGCTGACCGCCGAGACGATGCCCGTCGGGTACACGTCGAGGATCTGCTCGAAGGTCGCCAGCTCGCCGTCGGCGCCGCGGACGCACATCACGCTGTGCTCGGTGGCGGGCACGCTCGCGGCCACCCAACCGTTGTCGCCCGGGTAGTAGCGGTCGATGAAGTCGAGCGACGGCATCGAGTCAGTGCCGAGGAACGAGAGCAGGTGGCCCGCGCCACCCGCTGCGGCAGACTCGATGCTCGACTGCCCACGGAACGAGAAGTCGTGCGCGGCGAAGTCGATGCCGGCCGGGACCGCGCCGGTGCGGGCGGCCCAGTCCTCCATCAGGTCGCGGTACTCGAGCGCCTTCGTCGCGACCGTCGACGGGTGCCAGATCGACGCCGACAGGGCGGTCTCGATGTAGTTGGGCAGCCAGTAGAACTCGTCGATCGTGTTCTCGACGGTCAGGGTCGCGACGCCGATCGGTGCGAGGGTGCCCTCGGGCAGCGCACGGATCTCGAGGGGCAGGTAGCCGAGGCGGTGGAGGGCCCGGACGTGGTCGGTGCCGATGTGGTTCGGGCCGAAGTAGCTCTGCAGTGCTTCATCGAAGAGCCGGACGACCTCGTCTTCGTCCGCCGCGAAGAACGGTGCCCAGGCCTCGACGAGCGAGCGCTGGATGAACGCCTGCAGCCCGAAGACCACGGCGTGCGTCGACTCGGGCATGTGCGCGTTCGACCGGTTCGTCCAGTTGATCAGGATGCGGGTGGTGCCGGCCGGGTAGACCTGCCGGTGCGAGTGCTTGTAACCGTCGACGGCCAGCAGCGGCGCGATCGGGCTCGCCGTGGTGATGCGCGGCTCGATCCCGGTGCCCGTACTGGTCGTGGTGCTCGTGGTCTGCGTCATCGGATCTGCTCCGTCAGGTAGGGGGTGAGTGCGATCGTGCGCAGGCCGTCGATGGCGTTCTGCGCCGGGTACGAGTCGGTGGTGACGATCTCGCCGAAGTGGTCGGCGAGCTGTGCTGCCCGGCCGGAGAAGACGCCGTGCGAGACCCAGAGGCCGAGGCGTTCCTTGGGCAGGCCCGTCGAGCCCGCGAGCCCCATGAACGTGCCGCCGCCGTCGCAGATGTCGTCGACCACCAGGAATCGGCCGGTGTCGGGCAGGGGTTCGCAGGTGAAGCCGTCGAGCTTGCCGGTGTCGGGGTTGCGGTGCTTCTCGGCCCGGTAGAGCGGCAGCCCGCACGCCTCGGCGACCGCGGTTGCACGGGGGACCGCGCCCTTGTCCGGAGCGATGATGCCGGTGTACGGGGCGCCGCCGTCGTGCTCGGGTGCGCCGACCACGGCGTCACGGACGACCTGCTCGCTCGTGACGACGGTCAGGTTGTCGACCAGGCCGACGATGACCGGCGAGTGCGGGTCGAACGCGATGACCTGGTCGAGGTGGAAGCCGTTGAGGACATCCGCGTAGACCTTCGCGCCGAACGGCAAGCCGCGGTCCTGCCGGGCTCCGGGCAGGTAGGGGACGAGGGCGACGGACCTCGATCCGCGCTGCCGCACGGCGTCCGCCCACATGCCGAGCATGATCAGGTCGTCGCCGCTCGTGCCGCGCAGGGTCGCGATCTCGGTGAGTCCCCCCGGCTCGGCGGTGTCGTTCGCGACCTTGACGTGGGCTTCACCGGCGGGGAACCGCATGGTGGAGAACGTCGGTGTCGTCTGGTTGCCCTGGGCGTCCCAGGTGCTGAGTTCGACTGCCATGGCTCGACCGTACCACGGTATTTGTCAGGAGGACAAGAACGCAGCCTCGATCGCTGCCCGCGCTCCAGCCCGCCACGGCCGCGGCAGCCCTCCGGGACGTTCCACCACGAAGATCGCCGGGTGCGGGCGGTCGCCGAGGGCGTGTCTGATCGCCGCAGCCGTCACCCGGGGGTCTCGGGCCAGCACCACGGGGAGCGACCACCGACCCGAACGGAGCATGAGCGACCGCCCGGGCGAGACGGTGTCGGCGGTGATCGCGGCCCAGAGGCCGGCGGTCGTCCCGAGCGGAGTCGGCGTCACGGACCGGAGCGTGGCGAGCACCGGCGGCCGAGGAGGCGGGAGGAACTCCGTACCGGCGCGGGACGGGCCCGCCGGGTCGATGACGAACCGTACCGAGCCCGTGGCTTCGCGCTGGCGGAGCGTGTCGCTGGAGATGCACTGCGTCCCGGCACCGAAGTCGGTCGGACGGTCGGTCGGATCGCTGTAGGCCCAGTGCACCGCGGCACCGTGGTCGAGCTGCTCCCGTTCTGGTCGGCCGCGCGAGTCGACGACCACGTGCAGTTCTACCGGGACGCCGACCCGCTGGACCACGACCGCCGGGTGTCCACGGTGCATCGGGCTCAGTGCCGTTCGACGTGCGTGAGCGGCGGCTGCTGACGCACCCACGTGGCGTGCTCGACGGGGAGCTCGTCGATCCAGGCGGTGATGACCGGCACCGGCACGTCGTGCGCGCGTGCGACCTCGAACACGATCTCGGAGAAGGCGAACGCGGCGTCACGGTCCGCCGTCGCCACCACGACCATCAGGTCCTCGGGCACGATGTCGACGCCGTGGCGGAACAGCCACACGCGGACCACGCCAGGCGTGAGCGGGGCTCGTTCGGCGAGCGCGTCGGAGAACCCCTGGGACGCGGACGGTGCCGGGCGGAGCGTGACCTCGGCTCCGTCGGGGAACGGACCACCCGCGGCGATGACCGTCTGCTTCTCATCGGGCTGCACGACCTGCGGGTAGGGCTGGTCGATGTCGAGCACGAGACCCCAGTCAGCGGGCAGGCCGGCGACCAGACGTGACATCGGCAGTGACAGCGGCGTCGCGGCGACCCCGGCCGGGATGCGGGCGACGGCCGCTGCGGGATCGGTGAAGGCCAGCGCGAGGGGGCTGCCCTCGGGGCTGACGACGCCGAGTGGGATTCCCTGCTCGTCGTGTCGGAGCGCGACGACCTCGGCAGCTGCGAACGCGAACCGCGAGCGCACCATCAGGGCGCGTCGCTGTGCGGAGGTGAGGTTCGTGGTGGTGCTCATCAGGAGAAGATCCTCGCGAACAGGCTCGGTCGTGCCGCCGACGGGGGTGTGAACACGAGCGCGAACGTCGGGTGCAGCGGGTCGCCGGGGTGGGGGATGTCGCGGATGATCGCGTACCCGTCGGAGAGTACCTCTGACTGGACGCCCTGCGGGAACACGAACCGGGCGAGCAGTTCGGCCCAGTCGTCGGCTCCGCGGATCTCGGTGCCCCACGTCGGGCGGACGACACCGGACAGCGTCGTGTACGCGCCGAGGTCGGGACGGACGTCGTACCCGAGATCGCCGATCGTGCGGACGATCGGAGCGAGTCTGCCCCAACCCTGTTCGTACGGGCCGGTCGACGGCACGGTGTACGTTCCGCGGGCATCGGCCGGCAGGGGTTCCACGGTCTTCTCGATGCGGGACACCGTCGTCGGCACCACCCCGGGTTCGTGGCGGTCGATCGCTGCTCGGTCCGGGCTCAACGTCGTGCGGAAGCGGCGCGGTTCGTACTCGTTCCGCCAGCCGTCCTCGATGTTCGCGTCGGTCCGGCGGTCGACGGCGAACGATGCGACGTGGAACGAGTCCGGCAGGGCCACCGACTCGAGGACCGCGGGTGCGGAAGCCGTGTGGACGAGCGCCGCGCGCGGGACGACGACCTGTCGCCCGCGTTCGAACAGCGTGCCGTCGAGGTCCTCGACCTCGTGGCCATCGTCCGACAGGGCGTTGAGCAGTCGCAGGCTCGCGCCGTACTCCGGCCACAGTGGGTCGACGGTGTCGGTGATGGTCCACCGGCCGTCCGCGGCGCGCTCGGGCAGGGCGTTCCAGGACGGTGAACGGTCCAGGAGCTCGTGACCCGCCCGGGTGACGCCGCTGCGGGTCACCGCAGTCGGTCCTGGACGGACTGCGTCGCCTCGCTGATGTCCCACGGCGCCGTCACGATGCCCGCCGCGACGGCCGGCCCGCGCGAGCCGAGGTCGTGCAGCGCGTTCGCGTACTGGTTCGTCGTGAGGACCCCCGGCTGTGGACTCCGCGTGGCCGGGTCCATCAGCACCTGGTTCATCCCGTCGGGGACGACGTTCCCCGCCTGGTCGACCGGGCTGAGCACGCCGGTGTTCACCAGGTCGCTCGTCGACTTGTCCGTGAAGAGCTGGTGCTGCCCGCCACCGCCGAACTGGGTGTTCGCCTGCGCGGTGCCCTCGGCGTGCGGCAGCGGTTGGTTCACCAGGTAGCTGTCGCCGGTGTTGCGGTAGTCGGGGTGCGTCGAAGCTCCTGCCGGGACGCCGTCGTGACCGGCGTGGGACTGCACGCCCACCTGCACGGACTCGCTGTAGTTCGAGGCGCTGCCGCCGGCGTGCATGGTGCCGTCGGGGACGTAGAAGTTGCCGTGGCCAGGACCGCTGATCTGGAGCGTCTGCCCGACGAGCGAGTCGGCGTCGCCGTTCGCCCAGCGGTCGACACCGAGGTAGCCGCTCTGGAAGCCGCCCTTGCCGCCCTGCCAGTGCCGCGCGAGCTCGGCGAGGGAGGACCCGCCGTTGTCCCAGTACGCCTGCGTGGCCTTGTTCGCGATCTCCGGCATCGACCGGACCGAGGCGATGAAGCCGTCGCCCGGACGTCGGAGCGCACCGACCGCCGCGGAACCGCCGTGCACGGCGAGGGCGCGGAGCGACTCGACCGAGCGGAGGGCTGCACCGTGGCGCAGGTTGTTGACGAGGTGCAGACCCGGCGCGAACAGCTGTCGGCTCTCCGAGGCGACGTGTCGACCGGCCGAGCTGAACTTGGCAGCGAGTGAGGCGCCCTTCGCGAACTCCTCGCCGATCTTCGCCGCGGTGGTGATCCCCTTCATCCCCGGGATGCAGTCGAGCAGCGCGAAGGCGAGGTCCCACCCATCGGCGGTGCCCTTCGACATCTTGTACAGGGTGTCGGCGAGGACGAGCAGGGCTGCGCCGAGCACGATCCAGGCGAGTGGCCCGCCGATGATCATGACGATGATGCCGCCCACGGCGACGACGACCTTCGCGATGGAGACGATGGTCTCCCACGCCTCGGACCCGAAGATCTTGTCCCACGTGGACTGCTTCCCGAGGCCCGCGTCGGCTGCTTCACCGATCTTCGTCGCGGTCCGCTGCTCGGCGTCCTGCCAGTCACCCTTCGCATCCGCGACGAGCCGCTTCGCTGCGTCGATCCGGGACTGCGCCGCCGCGATGTCGCCCTGCGCGGACGACACGGACCCCTGCGCGACGGAGGCGTTGTCGGACGCCGCCCGCAGCTGCGCCGGCGAGGGTACGTCCACCCCGTCGGGCACCTCGGAGCCGGCCGGGTACTCGTCCGCGACTTTCGACAGGTCGGACGACGCCGATTGGTAGTGCGACAGGTTCGACTGCGCGTCGGAGAGCCGGTCCTGCGCCGCGGCGAGGTCCCCGGAGGCGTCCTTCGCGTCCGCGAGCGCACCGTCGGCCCGGTACTGGGTGTCATCGACCGTGTCCGCCCACCCCGACAACGCGGTCGCGGCGAGTTCGTAGGAGTCGACGAGCTTGGTCAGGTCCGAGGGGGTGTCCTCGATCGCATCGACGAACACGTCGGCGGCTTCACCCTCCCAGTCGGTCAGCCACCCCGACCCCTTGACCGACTTCAGCCGGGTCGAGGCGTCATCGGCCGCGTCGGAGATGCGCTGGTACTCCCGCGACATCATCCGCAACGTCGACGGATCCCCCTTGACCGGGTCATCACCCTGATCGACGACATCCCACCCCGACGGCCGCCCCATGACTACTCCGCCCTCGAGGCAGCGGGTCCGCCGCCGCCGTTCTCGTCGTTGACCTGCAGTGCCTGGGCGAGCTGCTCGTCGGTCTCGGTGTAGGTCTCGACGGACGCGCTGAGCATGTCCGCCAGCGCCTTCGTCGAGTCGCTGATCTTGTCGCGCTTGTCACCCCAACGGTGGTCGAAGTCGTGCAGGGCGTCCTGCACGGTGCCCGAGCCGATCTCGTCGTCGGACGCATCGACGCGCTTGTGCGCCTGTTCGAGCGTGCTGTGCACGGTCGACAGGTCGGTCTGGAGCTCCCCGAGCCCCATCAGGTCAACGAGCAGTCTCGAAGCCACGGAACAATCCCTCCCCGATCACGAACCGGAAGCCACCGCCACCGGAACCGCGTCGACCCCGTGCCCCACGCGATCGCGGGACACGGGGTCGTCAGCGGTGTCAGCCCTTGAGGCCGGAAGCGAGCGACTCGTCCGTCTCGGACAGGGTCTGCGACGCCTTCGACAGGAACGTCGACAGGCCCTCGAGCCCCTGGACGGTCTGGGTCACGCCACGGTTGAACTCGTCGTAGGACTCGCCGAACGCGACGGACGACTTGTCGGTGACGTAGCCGTCGGAGATGAGCTGCTGGATCTTGCGCTGCAGGGCGGAGAGACGGTCTTCGATGTCCGCCTGACCCGCCTTGAGGTCGGAGGCTGCTGCCTCGAGGTCTGCGTACGAGACGTTGATGTTCGCCACGGTGTGACTCCCTTTCCCCGGAGTTTCGTCATGTCCCCCCAACGGGGCGTGTTGCAGGGGACACTACCATCGTCCTGCGACATGTAGTCAATGCTACGGGGGATGCCATGACCTTCACGTTCACGATGGTCGACCGCGAGAGCGGTCAGACCGCCAACGTCTACGTCGACGGGGACGACACCCGTGCGGTCGGCGAGCTCGTCGCCGAGGCCGAACGCCTCATCGCGACGGACGTCGTGGCCTCCGGACGGACCCCGGCGTACTTCGTCGGCGAGCAGCCGCTCGACCTGGCGGCGACGGTCGCCGAGTCCGGTGTGCGCGAGGGAGTGGTCGTGGCCCGCAGCCTCGAGCAGGTGCCGCCGCAGCCGCTCCGTCCGCTGACCGACGCCGAGATCCGGATCGTCTCGGGCCTGCACGCCGGCACCATCGTGCGGGTGGGCACCGGCACGGTGACGATCGGCACGGCGACGAACGCCACGGTGCGCATCCCGGTGAGCACCACCGCCGAGGTCGAGGCCGAGGCCACCGGGGCCGACACCGTCCCGGAGGTCGCCCTGCTCGTGTCGGTCACGGCCGACGGCGCGAAGGTCCGTCCGGCGAACGGCTTCGCCGGGGCAGTGCTCGACGGTGCTGCCGTCACCGAGGAGACCGACTGGCCGGAGACCGCGCAGCTGGCGATCGGCGGGGTCCTGCTCGGCTTCGGTCGGGCGCCGGACCGTGGGGCGCACCTGTCCCTGGCCGACGACGGCATGTCGCTCGAGTACAACCGCCCGCCGCGCATCCTGCCGCCCGACGAGCACACCCGCTACCAGCTGCCGGCACCGCCGACCGAACCCCCGGCGCGGGCGCTGCCCATCCTGATGGCGCTGGCGCCGATGGGCATGGCCGTGATGTTCGTGTCGACCACCGGTCGCTGGATCTACCTGCTCATCGCCCTGCTGTCACCGATCCTGATGATCATCACGGGCCTCCAGGGCCGCCGGCAGGGCAAGAAGACGTACCGCCAGCGGATCGTGGAGTACGAGGACACCAAGGCGCGCATCGAGGCGGACGCGACCGAGAGCCTCCAGTCCGAACGTGCGCGCTGGATCGCGAGCGCCCCGGATCCGGCCGCCGTCTACGAGACGGCGGTCACGCCGCTGCCACGCCTGTGGGAGCGGCGCCGGACGGACCCCGACCACCTGCTCGTCCGTGTCGGCACGGCGACGCAGCGGTCCGAGGTGACCATCGAGGACCCGGAACAGCTGTCGCACAAGCGGACCGTCGCGTGGGACGCGACCGACGTGCCGGTCCGGATCCGTCTGGCGGAGCGTGGCGTGATCGGCATCGCCGGTCCGGACGACGACGCCCGACGGCTGGCGAACTGGGTGGTCGCGCAGCTCGCGACGCTGCAGAGCCCGAAGGACGTCACCTTCACGCTGCTCACCGACACCACCCGGACCGCGCTGTGGGAGTGGATGTCCTGGTTGCCGCACGTCCGCCGCGACGGCGCCGACCAGCCGATGACGAGCATCGCCTCGAACGCCGCGACGACCGCGCGGGCCATCGCCGAGCTCGCGGCGGTCATCGACGCCCGGAAGGAAGCCGGCATCGGCAAGAAGACGCCGCCGGCCGACGAGATCGTGGTCGTGATGGACGGCGCCCGACGCCTGCGTGCGATGCCGTCGCTCGTGCAGGTGCTGAAGGAGGGGCCGTCGGTCGGGGTGTTCAGCATCTGCCTCGACCTGGACGAGCGGCTCCTGCCCGAGGAGTGCGACGCCGTGGTCGTGGTCCGCGACGACCGGATCCGGGTCACGCAGCAGCGCAGCGAGCGGATCGACGATGCCCGACCCGACTTGGTCGACCAGGACTGGCTCGAGTGGGTCGCCCGGTCGCTGTCGCCGATCGTCGACGCCAGCCCGGACGTGCAGGACGGCGCCATCCCGTCGTCGGCGCGGCTGCTCGACGTCCTCCAGCTCGAACCGCCGACGTCCGAGGCCGTGCAGGCCCGGTGGCTGCTCGGCGGACGCAGCACGACCGCCGTCATCGGCGCCTCGATCGACGGGCCGTTCGCGATCGACCTGCGGAACGACGGTCCGCACGGACTCGTCGCAGGCACGACCGGTTCCGGCAAGTCCGAGTTGCTGCAGACGATCGTCGCGTCGCTCGCCGTCGCGAACCGGCCGGACGAGATGAACTTCGTGCTCGTCGACTACAAGGGCGGTGCGGCGTTCAAGGACTGCGTCGACCTGCCGCACACGGTCGGCATGGTCACCGACCTCGACACCCACCAGGTGGAGCGGGCGCTGGAGTCGCTCGGCGCAGAACTGCGCACCCGCGAGCACGCCCTGGCGGAGGTCGGCGCGAAGGACCTGGAGGACTACCAGGACCTGCAGGCGAAGCGCGCGGCGTCGGGCGACGCGATCCCGAGCCTGCCGCGGCTGCTCATCGTCATCGACGAGTTCGCCTCGCTCGCCCGCGAGCTCCCGGACTTCGTCAAGGGCCTGGTGAACATCGCCCAGCGCGGTCGGTCGCTCGGCATCCACCTCGTGCTCGCCACACAGCGCCCCGGCGGTGTCGTGTCGCCCGAGATCCGCGCCAACACGAACCTGCGGATCGCGTTGCGCGTCACCGACCAGTCGGAGAGCCAGGACGTCATCGGCGCGAACGACGCCGCGCGGATCGCGAAGACGACGCCCGGTCGCGCGTACGTGCGGCTCGGCGCGGCCTCGTTGCTGCCCTTCCAGTCCGGTCGGGTGGGCGGGCGTCGGCCCGGCACGGACGACCAGGAGGCCCGGCCCGCCCTGGTCCGCGAACTCACCTTCGCCTCGTACAGCGAACCAGCCCCCCGCCCGGCAGCCGTCGAGGCCGCCGCCAGCGACGTGGAGGTCACCGACCTGAGCGTCCTCGTCGCGTCGATCGGCGACGCCACCCGCGCCCTCGGCACCCCCGAGCAGCGGAAGCCCTGGCTGCCGCCGCTCGGCGCGGTCGTCGGACTCGACGACGTCGAAGCCGCCGGTGCCGCGGGCGCCGCCGAGCTGCCGCCGCTCGCCGTGGCCTGGGGCGTCGAGGACCACCCCGCCGACCAGCAGCAGCGCCCCGCCGTGTTCGACCTCGACGCCGACGGCCACCTGTTCGTCATCGGGTCGCCGCGCTCCGGCCGCAGCCAGACGCTCCGCACCCTGGCCGGTGCGATGGCCCTGCGCCTCGGCGTCGGTGACGTGCACATGTACGGGATCGACTGCGGCAACGGCGCCCTGCTCGCGCTCGGGGCCCTGCCGCACTGCGGTGCCGTGGTGCAGCGGCACGAGCCCGACCGGGTCTCGCGGTTGCTCGGCATCCTGCTCCGCACCGTGCAGGAGCGCCAGGCGGCCTTCGCGAGCGGCGGGTACTCGTCCATCGCCGAGCAGCGGTCCGACGAGCACACCACCCCGCTGCCGCACGTCGTCGTGTTCCTGGACCAGTGGGAGAGCTTCATGGCGACCCTGGCCGACGCCGAGAACGGTGCGCTGCACGACGCCGTCCAGACGCTGCTGCGCGAGGGCGTCGGCGTCGGCGTGCACCTGATCGTCTCCGGGGACCGCACGCTGACCTCCGGCCGGATGTCGAGCCAGGTGGAGCGGAAGCTGCTGCTCGCCCTGGCCGACCGCGGCGACTACAACTACGAGGGCATCAACGGCAAGAAGCTGCCGGAGTCGATCCCGCCCGGCCGCGGCTTCCGGAACGCCACTGCGACGGAGACCCAGGTCGCCGTGCTGCCCGGCGGCCTCGGCGGACGCGACCAGGCGGCGGCGATCCGCGGCATCGGCGACGAGGTCCGCGCCCACGTCCCCGCGACCGTGCCGAAGCCGTTCCGGATCGACGTGCTGCCGCGGTCCATCACGTTCGAGGAGGCCGTGCGGTACCTGCCCTCGGCGGACGCCTCGGTCGGCCGGGTCGCGCTCGGCGTCGGCGGCGACGAGCTCCGGCTCTTCACCCACGATTTCGTGCAGGACACCCCGGTGTTCATCGTCGCCGGCAGCCCGCGCTCCGGCAAGAGCACCGCGCTCGTCGCGATGGCCCGGCACGTCCTGTCCGCGGGTGGGTCGGTCGTCGCAGTCACGCCGCGGGACTCCCCGCTCCGGGCACTCGAGGGTGCACCGCGCGCGACCGTGGTCACCGACGGCGGGATCGGGGCCGAGGGCCTCTCCGCCGCGATCGACACCGGCTCGGACGGCTTCACGCTCGTGCTCGTCGACGACGCCGAGGCGCTCAAGGAGACCCCGGCCGAACCGGTGTTCCGGGCGGTCATGGACTCCGACCGGGGTCGTTCGGTCGGGCTGGTCATCGCCGGCGACGTCGAGGGCGTCGCGAGCGGGTTCCGTGGATGGCAGGTCGACGCGAAGAAGGCCCGTCGCGGGATGCTGCTCGCGCCGCTCAGCACCATCGACGGCGACCTGATCGGCACGAAGCTGTCGAAGAGCCTGGTGACGCAGGACCGGGTGCCGGGTCGGGCACTGCTCAACGACGCCGACCAGGCGCTGCGGCTGGTGCAGGTACCCGCCGACTGACGGGGACGGCGCGAGGTCGCGCGCCGGCGTCGCGCCGCTGCGCCGCTCGGCGTCAGCCGAGTGGGGCTTCGCCGACCAGCGCGGTCTGCGGCTCGGCGCGCAGGGTGTGGCCGCCGAACACGACCACGTCGCCCGGCTGCACCACGGTGCGCTGCGCCGGCGGCACCATCGTCGCCGGGAACCCCGGCCGCTGCAGCTCGACGCCGTTCGCCGACGCCGTGTCGAGCACCCAGAGCGAGCCCTCGGCACCGAAGCCGAACTCCAGGTGCGTGCGGCTGAGTAGCTTGTCCGGGTCCTCGAGCGCGATCATGTGCGCGTAGCCGCCGTCCGGGTGGGCGCTCGCCGGATCACGGCCGATCAGCCCGCCACCGGACACGGTCACCCGCTGGTGGTCGTCGAGCACCAGGACGGCCGCCGCGGTCTGCCGGGCCGGGGCCGCGTCGCGGCGAGACGTGCCACCGGCGGAGCCCAGGGGACGCCCGGGCAGCTGCGCGACGGTCGCCCGCACCCGGTCGGCGCTGGCGCGGGGAGCCGGCGGCGGCGTGACGACCGCGCGGGCGAGTTCGCCGCGCTGCGCCATCCGCGCGAGGTCGTCGACGGTGACCCGCTCGACGACGGGCTCGACGGGCTTCCGACGCTTCCGGAACGGCCAGATCCGCATCAGTCGACCCCGCCGCCGACCGCGGCCGAGTCGATGAGCTCGAAGGTGTCGGTCACGGTCTCGAACAGTTCGTACAGCGGCTCGGCCAGGTCGGTCGCGGGCGAGGACACGCTCACCAGCGCGACCTGGTCGCCCGCCGGCACGAACGTCTGCATGAGCACGACGTCGAACGAGCCGCGGCCGTCCGGCGCCTGCACGGTCGAGACGCCCCAGACGCGCGGCACCCGACCGACGCGGGGGACCTCGTGCACGTCGACGTGCATGCCGTCGTCGTCACCGCCGAGCGCGGCGACGTGGTCGGTCAGGGCGGCGAGCGGGTCGCCGCCGGCCTCGGGAGCGGGCAGGACCGTGACGGTCAGGGCGCCGGAGACGATGCCGTCCTCGCTCGGCTCGGCGAAGGCCGCGCAGTACCGCGCACCGCTGTCCCACGCCGACCGCGCGAACCGACGGAGGGCCCGGACGATCTCGGTGCGGTGGTCCCAGAGCTCGCGCTGGTCCTCGATGCGCTCCTGCACGAGGGCGCTGATCCGGTCGTCGCGGCGCTCCGGCTCGACGGGCAGCTCGAACCAGGAGCGCGGGACCGTGATGGCGAAGTGGTCGACCGACATGCCCGCTACCGTACCGTGGCGTGTCGCCCGGCCGTCCGGCGCATCGCCCGCAGCAGCAGCGGACCCGGCAGCCGCAGCAGGGCCCCGGGCAGGACCGACCGCACCCCGCTGACCACGGCGACCGTCCGCTGGAACCGACGGTGCTCGCGCGGCCCCCACGCGAACCCGTACGCGGTCCGCAGCCGTTCCGGCAGCATCCCGACCGTGACGATCCGGACGAGCGGCATCGCGGCACGCACCCAGAGCGGCGCGAACCGCGGGTGGAGCAGGTCACGCACCACCCCGCGGGCGTCGTCGGTGACCTCGAGCCGCTCGAGGGCGTCGGCCCAGTACTCGTCGAAGGCCGCGACCGAGGTCGGCCAGCGCTCGGCGGGCACCCGCAGCGTCGTCGCGATCGGGGCGTACGCGGTGAGCACGGCCTCGGCGCGTTCCGCCGTGACGGGAGCGCCGAACAGGTCGTGCGCCCGACGAGCCGAGTCGAACAGGGTCGCGGCCACCCACAGCTGCCGATCGACGTCGTCCGCGCCGGTCACGGGCGCGTGGGCCCGGTTCACGAAACCCGCGGCGATCGCGGCGTCACGCTCCGTGCCGGAGACGACGGCGTACACGAACATCAGGGTGTGGGCCAGCCGCTGCTGCGGTCGACGGGCGAAGTCCGAGTGCCGGCGGACCCCCGCCGCGACGACCGGGTCGGCGATCTGCAGCAGGATGGCGCGGCCGCCCGCGGCCACGGGTGTGCTGTCACCGAGGAACCGACGCAGGCTGCGGTCGTGGACGCGACCGGACGACGGACGGGAGGTGGGCCCCACCAGCCGGTTCCGGCGCACCGCGCCAGCGGGGTGACGGCCGTGACTGGAGGGACGTGGCGGGCCCGGCACCGGGCCTCCAGGCCGTGGGGTGGTCACGGTCCACCCCGTCGGCGTCGCGCGCGCAGGACGGGGACGAGGTCAGCGGCGATCGCCGCGACGAGCGCAAGCGCGCCGGTCATGAGGGCGATCACCAGGTACGTGCCGTCCACCCGGACGTCGCCCGTCAGGGCGAGCAGGGTCGCGACGAGCCAGATCGCGGGGAGCGGCCAGAGGCGGCTCGGTGCTCCGGTGACGACGGCTCCGACCACCGCGACCGCGAGGAGCGGGACCCATCGACCCGCCGGCTCGGACTGCGCGGCGAGGTGTGCGGAGGCCGCGACGAGCAGCATCGCCGCGATGGCCACCAGGCGGGCGGCCGACGGCATGCTGCGGACGCTGGCTCGGACGCGACGGAACACGGCCCGATGCTACGGGCCGTGTTCCGCGGATCCCTGGGGTCGGAGCCCAGGGAAGTCGATCAGAGCGGCTTGGTGCCGAGGTCGCCTCCGAGGTCCGGCCGGTCCTCGTCGGCGTCGTGCTCCCACAGGTCGGGCGACCCCTCGCGTGGGGAGCCGCCGGTCGGGCCGTCGTCGGTACCGTCACCGCGCTGGGGCTCGACGGTCTCGCCGGCGACCGCGTCGTTCGTCACGGTCTCGAGGGACTCCTCGGACTCGTCCACCTCGTACGGGCCGACGTGCTCGCGGTCGATGTCGTCGTCGCGGCGCTGCTGGGCCTCGAAGTCGTCGACGGGGCTGATGCCGGGATCGCTCATGGTGTCCTCCTGGGTGTGGGTGGTGCCGGGTGTCCGATGGTGTTCAGGCGCTGACGAAGTGGACGTCGCCGGAGCCGAGCGCGAGCTGCTCCGCCAGACCCTTCTCGTCGGTCGCGCCCCAGCGTTCGGCGATCTTGCCGTCACGGAACTTCGAGACCTGGATGCCGCGGACCTCGAAGGTGCGACCCGTCGGCGCGTGGCCCTGGAACGGACCGGTGTGGGTGCCGCGGATCGTGAACACCGCGGTGATGTAGTCGTCCGTGACGACGAGCGGGTCGGGCTCGAGCGTGAGGTCCGGGAACGCGGTGGTGAACTCGGTCCAGAAGTCGACGATCCCCGCGAGACCGGGCTGCTGGGCGGGCGCGGGGTCGTGGTCCACGACGTCCTCGGCCCACACCTCGGGGAAGCGGTCGAAGGCCCGCGCCTCCAGGATCTCGCCGAGTCGTTCCTGTGCCTGCTGGTTCTGTTCCGCGGTCATGCGCGCTCCTTCGTTGGGGCCATCCGGTGGTTCGGGCCATCCGGTGGTTCGGGCCTTCCGGTGTACGCCGGGTCGGTGAGAGCGGCGTCCAGGGTGCGCGAGTTCACCTCCGGGACACCTCCCCGTCACGACGGCCGTGCACACTGCCGGTGCTCGGGGGAGTGGAGCGCGGTCGCCGACGGGTGGTCGAGCGACCGCGCCTTCCCCTGCGTCCCGCGCCGCCCGTTGTCTCGACGTCCATGTCGCCGCGCTAGGCTGCGTGACGGCCGTTGTCTCGACATCGAGCGACCCTCGATGTGGAGTGCGCGACCGGGAAACCGATGCCGATCGCACGAACCGTGCGGGAAGAAGAACAGCGTGGATCTTTTCGAGTATCAGGCCAGGGACCTCTTCGAGTCCTACGGCGTCCCCGTCCTCCAGGGGATCATCGCCGACACCCCGGAAGAGGCGAGAGCGGCGGCCGAGAAGATCGGTGGCGTCGTGGTCGTCAAGGCCCAGGTGAAGGTCGGTGGGCGCGGCAAGGCCGGCGGCGTCAAGGTCGCGAAGACCCCCGACGAAGCGTTCGAGTACGCCCAGGCGATCCTCGGGCTCGACATCAAGGGCCACACCGTGCAGCGCGTCATGATCGCCCAGGGCGCCGACATCGCCGAGGAGTTCTACTTCTCCGTGCTGCTCGACCGGGCCAACCGCTCCTACCTGTCGCTCACCAGCGTCGAGGGCGGCATGGAGATCGAGCAGCTCGCGGTCGAGAAGCCCGAGGCGCTCGCCCGCGTCGAGGTCGACCCGCTCACCGGGATCGACGCGGCCGCCGGTCGCGCGATCGCCGAGCAGGCCGGGTTCCCGGCGGAGCTCGTCGACCAGGTGGCCGACGTCTTCTCGAAGCTCTACGACGTCTACAAGGGCGAGGACGCCACGCTCGTCGAGGTGAACCCCCTCGTCCGCACCGGCGACGGCCAGATCCTGGCGCTCGACGGCAAGGTCTCGCTCGACGAGAACGCCGACTTCCGCCACCCCGCGCACAAGGACCTCGAGGACTCCGCGAGCGAGGACCCGCTCGAGGCCAAGGCGAAAGCCCACGGCCTGAACTACGTCAAGCTCGACGGCCAGGTCGGTGTCATCGGCAACGGTGCGGGCCTCGTCATGTCGACGCTCGACGTCGTCGCCTACGCCGGTGAGCGCCACGGCGGCGTGAAGCCCGCGAACTTCCTCGACATCGGTGGCGGCGCCTCGGCCGAGGTCATGGCCAACGGCCTCGACGTCATCCTCGGCGACCCGCAGGTGAAGAGCGTCTTCGTGAACGTCTTCGGTGGCATCACCGCCTGCGACGCCGTCGCGAACGGCATCGTCGCCGCCCTCGGGATCCTCGGCGACGCGGCCACCAAGCCGCTCGTCGTGCGCTTGGACGGCAACAACGTGGAAGAGGGCCGACGGATCCTGGCGGAGGCAGCGCACCCGCTCGTCACCGTCGCCGCGACCATGGACGACGCGGCCGAGCAGGCCGCCGAACTCGCCGCTGCCGCGGCCTGAAGGGACTGACCATGTCGATCTTCCTCAACAAGGACTCCAAGGTCATCGTCCAGGGCATCACCGGCGGCGAGGGCACCAAGCACACCGCCCTCATGCTCAAGGCCGGCACCCAGGTCGTCGGTGGCGTCAACGCCCGCAAGGCCGGCACCACCGTCACCCACGGTGACGTGTCGCTGCCCGTCTTCGGCACCGTGCGCGAGGCCATCGACACCACCGGTGCCGACGTCTCCATCGTCTTCGTGCCGCCGGCGTTCGCCAAGGACGCCGTGCTCGAGGCCATCGACGCCGCGATCCCGCTCGTCGTCGTCATCACCGAGGGCATCCCCGTGCAGGACGCCGCCGAGTTCTGGGCGCACGCCAAGGCGCTCGGCGGGAAGACCCGCATCATCGGCCCGAACTGCCCCGGCATCATCACCCCGGGGGAGTCGCTCGTCGGCATCACCCCGGCGACGATCACCGGCAAGGGCCCGATCGGTCTCGTCTCGAAGTCGGGCACCCTGACCTACCAGATGATGTACGAGCTGCGGGACCTGGGCTTCTCGACCGCCATCGGCATCGGCGGCGACCCGGTCATCGGGACGACGCACATCGACGCGCTCGCCGCGTTCGAGGCCGACCCCGAGACCGAGGCCATCGTGATGATCGGTGAGATCGGTGGCGACGCCGAGGAGCGCGCAGCCGAGTTCATCAAGGCGCACGTCACGAAGCCGGTCGTCGGGTACGTCGCGGGCTTCACCGCCCCCGAGGGCAAGACGATGGGCCACGCCGGAGCGATCGTGTCCGGTTCCGCCGGCACCGCCGAGGCGAAGAAGCAGGCGCTCGAGGCCGCCGGCGTGAAGGTCGGCAAGACGCCGTCCGAGACCGCTGCGCTGCTGCGTGAGGTCGTCGCCGCCCGCTAGCGGCCATCGCCCGGCACACGGTCGGGACGAAGCCGGGAGGCTCGGTGCGGGTTCCGCGCCGAGCCTCCCGTCGTTCGGGGGTCGGCTCACGTATCCTCGCTGCGATGAACCGCCTGGGAACCGCTCTGCTCGCCGCGATCGAGGCGGTCGTGACGGTCGGCGTCGGCATCGGGATCGCACTGGTGCCGCTCACCCTGCTGTGGGGCTTCGAGTACGGCCTGCAGATCGACTGGGACGTGTTCTGGAAGGCCACCGGCAGCGTCTGGCTCGTCGGCCACGGCGTCGACGTCTCGTTCCTGCTCGGGTCCGCGCTGGCGAAGAGCTCCGGGGTCAGCGGTGCCGCCGACCCCATCCACGTGACGCTCGCGGCGCTCGGCTTCGCGGTCGTGACCGCCTGGCTCGGCGCCCGCGCCGGTCGACGCTTCGCGGAGACCGAGCACCGCACCACCGGCCTGCTGGTCGGGACGGCGGTCGTCGCGGCGCTCGGCCTCGGCGTCGCGCTGTCGTCGACCTCCGCCGCCACGCAGCCGACGATCTGGCAGGCCGTGGTCCTGCCCGCGCTGTGGTTCGGGATCCCGGCGCTCATCAGCTCGGAGGTCTGCCGACGCCGGCGGGACCTTCCGGCGGACCCCGCCACCCAGCGTGTGCTCGACCTGCTCGACCGCGTGCCCGTGCTCTGGCGTGCGATCGCCGGGTTCGGTCTCCGTGCCGGGACCGCCGCCACCGGAGTCGTCGTCGCGTTCGCCGGGGTCGTCGTCGCGCTCCTGCTCTTCACCTCGTTCGCCGAGGTGATCACCCTGTACGAGCAGTCCCACGCCGGCGTGATCGGCGGCATCGCCCTCACGGTCGGGCAGCTCGCGTTCCTGCCGGACTTCGTCGGGTGGGCGACGTCGTGGCTGATCGGCCCCGGGTTCGCCATCGGCACCGGTTCGAGCGTGTCCCCGATCGCCACGACCCTCGGACCGATCCCCGGACTGCCGGTCTTCGGCGCACTGCCGACCTCGGGCCACACCTTCGGCCTGGTCTGGATCCTGGTGCCGGTGGTCGCCGGCTTCGCGATCGGCGGCTCGATGCGCCCGCGACTCGTCCGTGCGCTGGGGAACGCCGACTCCGCACTCCACCGAGCGTTCGCCGGTGTCGCGACGGGCATCGTCGCCGGTGTCCTGACCGGGCTGATCGCCTGGGTGTCGTCCGGATCGTTCGGCCCCGGACGACTGGCCGACGTCGGCCCACACGCGCTGGTGGTGGGTGGCTTCGCCGCGCTCGAGATCGGCCTGCCGGCGGTCATCGCCCTCGCCGCTGGCAGCGACCTCGTCCGCCTGCCCGACCGGGGCTGGACACGGGAGCGCTGGACCGAGGCGGACGACGACGACGCGGACCGCAGCGGAGCCGAGGCCGGGACGGGGTCGCTCCTCGCCGCGCTCGACCAGGCCGGCGCGGGACGGACCACCGACGTGCACCGGTTCGTCGTCGAGGAGTCCCACGACGGGTCGACCGCTGCCCGCCCCCGCACCGCCGTGGAGCGCCCGACGGAACCGATCGCCGACGAACCAGTCGCGCCGGCGCCCGTCGCAACGCCTCGGACGCCCCCGCGCGACCCGGACCACGACGTGGAACTGCCGGCCTGGGCGAAGACCGACGCCGTCGCCTCGGAGCGTCTGTCGGACGAGAGCCCGAACGAGCCCCGCTCGTCGGGACGTGCCGCGATGGGTACCCTGCGCGATCGGCTGCACGGTGCCGCCGACGGTGTGCGGGAGCGTGCCGGTGGACTCCGCGAGCGAGCTGGTGGACTCCGCGACCGCGCCGGCGGACTCCGCGACCGCGTGACCGGTGCCGACGCCGTAGCGGAGCAGCAGCGCCCTGCGCCCGCTCCGGAACGGCCCGCCACGTCGACGTCCACGCCCGATCACACCGACGCGCAGCCAGCGTTCCCGTGGAGCACCGAGGAGTTCGTCGCCGGACGGGACGACGTCGACGACGAACCGGCCGCACCCGAGGCCCCCGCAGCCGTTCCCACCCAGGCGGCCCGTCCGACGAACTGGGACGTCACCGACCAGATCCCCGACGAGGAGCTGCCCTGGTGGCGCCGTCCGAAGGACGATCGCTAGCGCCGACGTCATGCCGCGCGGGTCCCGGTAGGGTTGGTGCCGTGCTCGAACTGGTCGTCCTGATCTCCGGTACCGGGTCGAACCTCCGAGCCCTGCTCGAAGCGACCTTCGACGCCGAGTACCCCGCCCGTGTCGTCGCCATCGGTGCCGACCGCGATGCCGAGGGTCTCGGTCTGGGCGAGGAGTTCTCGATCCCCACCTTCACGGTGCCGTTCTCCCGCTTCGACTCGCGCGCGGCCTGGGGCGACGAGCTCGCCGAGCAGATCCGCCCGTGGTCGCCCGACCTGCTCGTGCTCTCCGGCCTGATGCGCCTGCTGCCCCCGGCCGTGGTGTCCGAGTTCGCCCCGGGCATCATCAACACCCACCCGGCGTACCTGCCCGAGTTCCCCGGCGCCCACGGCGTGCGGGACGCCCTGGCAGCCGGCGTCACCGAGACCGGCGCGAGCGTCATCGCGGTCGACGACGGCGTGGACACCGGCCCGATCCTGGCCCAGGAGCGCGTCCCCGTGCTCCCGGGCGACTCCGAGTCGACGCTGCACGACCGCATCAAGCCGGTCGAGCGCCGCCTGCTCATCCAGACCATCCTCGACATCGCCAACGGCACCACCGACCTGAAGGGCACCCCGAGCGCATGAGCGTGCACGCAGCCGACCCCAGCCTCTACCGCGACCGTGACGTGGTGCCGGTCCGCCGCGCACTCATCTCGGTGAGCGACAAGTCCGGCCTGCTCGAGCTCGCCGGTGCCCTCGCCGAGTCGGGTGTCGAGATCGTGTCGACGGGGTCCACCGCCCAGACGATCCGTGACGCCGGGTACGCCGTCACCGACGTCGCGAGCGTCACCGGGTTCCCGGAGTCGCTCGACGGCCGGGTCAAGACGCTGCACCCCTCGGTGCACGCCGGTCTGCTCGCCGACCTGCGCCTCGAGTCGCACGAGCAGCAGCTCGCCGACCTCGGGATCGCGGCGTTCGAGCTCGTCGTCGTGAACCTGTACCCGTTCGTCGAGACGGTGGCCTCTGGTGCCGACACCGCGACCGTGGTCGAGAACGTCGACATCGGCGGCCCCGCGATGGTCCGTGCGTCGGCGAAGAACCACCCGAACGTCGCGATCGTCGTCTCGCCGTCGTCCTACGCCGAGGTCGTCGAGGCCGTCCGCGCCGGCGGCACCTCGCTCGAACTCCGCAAGCGTCTGGCGGCCCAGGCCTTCGCGCACACCGCGGCGTACGACACCGCGGTGGCGTCCTACTTCGCCAGCGACGTCGTCGCGGCCGCTGCGGCGCCGACGACCAGCGGCGACATCCAGACGCCCGGCGCGTTCGACGAGCACCTCGGCTTCACCGCCGACCTGTCGGCCACGCTCCGCTACGGCGAGAACGCGCACCAGGCAGCCGCGTTGTACACGAGCACCGACGGCGTCGGCATCGCGCAGGCGACGCAGCTGCACGGCAAGGAGATGTCGTACAACAACTACGTCGACGCCGACGCCGCCGTCCGTGCCGCGTTCGACTTCGACGAGCCCGCCGTCGCGATCATCAAGCACGCCAACCCGTGCGGCATCGCGATCGCCCCGGCCGACGCCGCCGACCCGATCGCCTCGGCCCACGCCGCCGCGCACGCCTGCGACCCACTGTCCGCCTTCGGTGGGGTCATCGCCGCGAACCGCCCGGTCACCGTGGCCATGGCGGAGACCGTGAAGGACATCTTCACCGAGGTCGTCGTCGCCCCCGGGTTCGACCCCGAGGCGCTCGAGATCCTGTCGCGCAAGAAGAACATCCGCCTGCTCACGCTGCCGGCCGACTTCGCCCTGGCCCCGCGTGAGGTCAAGCAGATCTCCGGCGGTTTCCTGGTGCAGGACGCCGACCGCTTCACGGCGTTCGACCAGTCGACCTGGACCCTGGTCGCCGGCGAGCCCGCCGACGACCAGACCCTCGCCGACCTGGCGTTCGCGTGGAAGGCGAGCCGTTCGGTCAAGTCGAACGGCATCCTGCTGGCGAACCAGGGCGCGAGCGTCGGGGTGGGCATGGGCCAGGTCAACCGGGTGGACTCGTGCCACCTGGCGGTCAACCGTGCCGGTGACCGTGCGACCGGCAGCGTCGCGGCGTCCGACGCGTTCTTCCCGTTCGCCGACGGCCTGCAGGTGCTGCTCGACGCCGGTGTGCGCGCGGTGGCCCAGCCCGGTGGCAGCGTCCGCGACGACGAGGTCATCGCCGCAGCGAAGGCCGCCGGGGTCGCCATGTACTTCACGGGCGAGCGGCACTTCTTCCACTGAAGCGAGCGCCACTTCTTCCACTGAAGTGAACAAATCGTGGCACCCTATTGCGCGCTGCGAGTCACTGTGAATAGTCTGTAAGGCTCCGCGACAGGCAGCCGACGATCCCTCGGGACCGGTGGCACCGCGGACACAACGGTGACGAAGACGACGACTGGAGTGACGATGGACAACATGACCGGAACCGTGGCGACGGCCGCCCGCGCAGGTCTCGTGTCCGTCGTGGGGACCACTCCCGCACGGCGATCCCTGATCGCACCGCGACCGCGCGTCGCGGCCGCCGTCTAGCCAGGCCGTTCCCACGGCCTCGCGGCGCCGCACGACCAGCGTCCGCGAACCACCCGCCTGAACCCGGGGGACGAGTGTCTCCCGGTGCCCTCCGGCCCGACCGACGTCACGCGAGTGACGGCGGAGGCGCGACCACGCGCCCGGCCGATGATCAACACGCAACGCCACACCGAGCCTCCAGGTCGAGGCCGCGCACGCACCGCACGCCAGCCGCACGCAAGTACGCACGCAGCAGGCGGTACCGCGCAGCGCGACCCGGGGACCCGGCAGACGCATGAGGACGCAACGCATGTCCAAGTCGCCCACCACGGCGCGCCCGTCCACCTTCCGCGCGATCGCGCGGATCTACCCCTACGTGAAGCCCTACCAGGGGCGCCTCATCGGCGGCATGGCCGCAGCGATGGGAGCCTCCCTGGTGGCGCTCGCAATCCCCTACGTCCTGCAGTGGCTCGTCGACGGTCCGCTGTCATCGAAGGACGGCGCACAGATCTGGCCCGCCGGCCTCGGCGTGCTCGCCCTCGGTGTGCTCGAGGCGTTCTTCATCGCCTCGCGCCGCCGCATGGTGATGCGCCCCTCGACGCGGATCGAAGCGAGCATGCGGAACTCGCTGTACGCGAAGCTGCAGGACCTGCCCGTCGCGTTCCACGACCGGTGGGAGTCGGGGCAGCTGCTGTCCCGTTCCGTGTCGGACCTGTCGTTGATCCGCCGCTGGCTGGCCTTCGGTGTCGTCCTGCTCGTCGTGAACGTCGTGACGATCGTCGTCGGCTTCGTCGTGCTGTTCACCTTCGGGTGGCTGCTCGGGCTGATCTTCCTGATCGCGTCGATCCCGCTGTGGATCAACGGGCTGCTGTTCGAGCGTCGGTACTCCGTCGTCGCGCGCCGCAGCCAGGACCAGGTCGGTGACCTCGCGACGAGTGTCGAGCAGTCGGTGCACGGCATCCGCGTGCTCAAGGCGTTCGGCCGCGGCGGGTCGAAGCTCGAGGAGTTCAGCGAGCAGGCCGAAGCCCTGCGTGGCACGGAGATCAAGAAGGCGAAGGCCATCGCGAGCATCTGGCTGTGGCTGCTGCTCGTGCCGGACGTCGCGTTCGCGCTGTGTCTGCTCGCCGGCATCTGGCTGGCGTCGCAGGGCGAGATGACCGTCGGCCAGCTGTTCGCGTTCTTCGCGACGGCGACGGTGCTGCGGTTCCCGATCGAGTCGATCGGCTTCCTGCTCTCGATGACGTTCGACACCCGCACGGCGGTCGACCGCTTCTTCGAGGTCATGGACTCCGAGAACACCATCACGGACCCGCAGGACCCGAAGACGATCGCGGAGCCGCACGGTGCGCTGTCGTTCAACGGCGTGCACTTCCGGTACCAGGACTCCGCGCCGCAGTACCCGGACCTGATCAACGGCGTCGAACTGCAGCTGCAGCCGGGCGAGACCATGGCGCTCGTCGGGCTCACGGGCTGTGGCAAGACGACGCTCCTCTCGCTCGTGCCGCGCCTGTACGACGTGACCGGCGGATCGGTGACGATCGACGGGGTCGACATCCGCGACCTCACCCGCGAAGAACTGCGCCGGCACGTCGGCGTCGCCTTCGAGGACGCCACCCTGTTCTCGTCGACCGTGCGTGAGAACGTGCTGCTCGGTCGTCCGGATGTGCAGGGTGCCGAGGCCGAGGCGCTCATGCGCGAGGCACTCGACATCGCGCAGGCGTCCTTCGTGGACGACCTGCCCGACGGCGTGGACACCCGGGTGGGCGAAGAGGGGCTGTCGCTGTCCGGTGGACAGCGCCAGCGCCTGGCGCTCGCTCGTGCGATCGCCGCGCGGCCGTCGGTGCTCGTGCTCGACGACCCGCTGTCGGCGCTCGACGTCGACACCGAGGCACGGGTCGAGGCGGGCCTGCGCCGCGTGCTCGCCGACACCACGTCGCTCATCGTGGCGCACCGTCCGTCGACGGTGACGCTGGCCGACCGGGTCGCCCTGATGGAGAACGGCGTCATCACCGCCGTCGGGACCCACCACGACCTGATGGCCACCAACGAGCACTACCGCTACGTCATCTCGTCGCTCGACGACGATGACGCCACCGCACGACAGGAGGCGATGGCATGAGCCAGCAGACCGACCAGAACCTGCCGGGAGGCGCGGCGTCCGTCCCGCAGGAAGCTCCGGACGATCAGTCTGCCGCGCCCGTCACCGCCTCGATCACCACCCTGGGCGTGCGCGGCGAGGAGCGCGAGGACTTCACCAAGGCGGAGAGCAAGCGCCTGCGGCGTCGCTCCCTCGCCCTGCTCGGTTCCCTCGCGGCCCCGCTGAAGCTCCGCCTGGTGCTGCTCGGGATCGTCGTCGTGGTCTCCACGGCGGGCACCGTCGCGGGTCCGGCGCTCATCGCGTGGGGCATCGACAACGCCCTGCCCGCGGTGATGGACCAGAACGACTGGGTGCCGGCGTTCGGCGTCGTCGCGACGTACATCGTCGTGGCCGTCCTCGGCGCGGTGCTCACCGCCTGGTACACCGTGCTCGCCGCACGGATCAGCCAGGCGATCCTGTTCGACCTGCGCAAGCGGGTGTTCCTGCACACGCAGCGGCTGTCGCTCGAGTTCCACGAGACCTACACGTCCGGCCGGATCATCTCCCGCCAGACGAGTGACCTCGACTCGATCCGCGAGCTGCTCGACTCCGGCCTGAACCAGCTCATCCAGGGCGTGCTCTACATGGTGTTCACCGCCGTGGCCCTGGTGCTGCTCGACCCGACGTCCGGGCTCGTGCTCGCGGTGTCGCTCGTGCCGCTCTGGTTCCTGATCCGCTGGTTCCAGAAGAACTCGCAGACGCTGTTCCGCGCCACCCGCGTCACCTCGGCGCGCGTGATCGTGCACTTCGTCGAGACGATGACGGGCATCCGTGCCGTGCAGGCGTTCCGCAAGGAGTCGCGGAACAAGGACGAGTACGGCGGCTTCGTCGAGGACTACCGGCTGGCGAACACGAAGGTGTTCAACCTGTTCGGGACGTTCGACCCGGTGCTCGTGCTCATCGGCAACGCCACGCTCGCCGCGGTCGTCGTCGTCGGCGGCTTCCGGATCGTCGGCGGGACGCTCGAGGTCGGTGCGCTGCTCGCGGTCGCGCTGTACGCCAAGCGCTTCTTCGACCCGGCGCAGGAGCTCGCGATGTTCTACAACGGGTACCAGTCGGCCTCGGCGGCGATGGAGAAGATCTCCGGCGTCCTCGAGGAGCGGCCGAGCGTGCCGGACCCCGTGAAGCCGACCAAGCTGGCCGACGCCACGGGCAAGATGGACTTCGACGAGGTCGTGTTCGCGTACAACGCGGGCAAGGTCGTCCTGCCGGAGTTCGACCTGCACATCCCGTCCGGGCAGACCATCGCGCTCGTCGGATCCACCGGCGCCGGGAAGTCGACGCTCGCCAAGCTCATGGCGCGCTTCTACGACCCGTCGCACGGTTCCGTGCGGCTCGACGGCGTGGACCTGCGCGACCTCGACACGAAGGACATGCGCCGCGCGATCGTCATGGTCACGCAAGAGGCCTACTTGTTCTCCGGCACGGTCGCGGACAACATCGCGCTCGGCAAGCCGGGGGCCTCCCGCGCCGAGATCGAGGCGTCCGCCAAGGCGGTCGGCGCGCACGAGTTCATCATGGCGCTCCCCGACGGGTACGACACCGACGTGAACAAGCGCGGTGGTCGTGTCTCGGCGGGACAGCGGCAGCTGCTCTCGTTCGCGCGGGCGTTCATCGCGGACCCGAAGGTGCTCATCCTCGACGAGGCCACGGCGTCGCTCGACATCCCCTCGGAGCGGCTGGTGCAGGAAGGGCTCGAGACCCTGCTCGCCGACCGCACCGCGGTGATCATCGCGCACCGCCTGTCCACGGTCGCGATCGCCCACCGCGTGCTCGTGATGGAACACGGGAAGATCGTCGAGGACGGCACCCCCGCCGACCTCATCTCGGGTACCGGACGGTTCGCCCAGCTGCACGCGGCCTGGCGCGACTCGCTCGTGTAGGACGCAGCCGGGCTGCACCACGTGGTTGGCTTGCTCCATGAGCAACGACAGCGTGCAGCCCGGCGGCGTCGCCCTGCGCGACCCCTTCTACGGCGCACCCTTCACCGAGGCCGTCCGGCGGTTCTGGCGGAAGTACACCGTGTTCACCGGACGGGCCTCGCGTGCCGAGTTCTGGTGGTGGTGGATCACGTCGCTCGCGATCGGACTCGTCCTGCAGCTCGTCCCGCAGGCGTTCACGCCGGACACCGCGCTGTTCGAGAACCCCGTCGGGTCCTACCTGTTCGTCCTCTGGGGCCTCGCGACCCTGATCGGGTCGCTCGCCCTCGGCGCCCGACGGCTGCACGACGCCGGCCTGTCCGGCTTCTGGCAGTTCCTGCACGTCGTGCCCGGCATCGGCTCGCTCGTCGTGTACGTGCTGTGCCTGATCCCGACGAGCCCGAAGGGCGAGCGCTTCGACCGCTGACCGGCGGCGGACGGACGGCCGACGTGCGCGGGCCCGACGTCAGAACGGGTCGTCCGCATCCGTGGACGGCGACCAGCGGGCACGACGCATGTCGAGCCTCCAGGCCGCCGTCCCCTGCACGAGCGGCGTGCCCTCCGCGCGGTAGTGCTGGAGCGCCCGGGCCTCGTGGTGCAGCGGCGGGTGCCCGCCCGCGCGCACCACGCGCCACCAGGGCAGGTCGGCGCCCTCGTGCGCCATCACCTTGCCGACCGCACGCGACGCGCGTGAGCCGAGCGCCGCGGCGACGTCGCCGTACGTCATGACGTGACCCGGCGGGATCATCCGGACCACCTCGGCCACCGCCGACCCGAAGTCCTGCTCCGGCGCGGGGGCGTCGTCCTCGGGCACGTCGTTGGTGAGTACGTCGTCGGAGACGTACTAGAGCGTCAGGACCGCGAAGTGGTCGCCGTACTGGGTCTCGCGGACGACCTCGAAGCCGACGGCGCGGAAGAACGCCTCGGGGCTGTCGTCGCCACCGGGCTCGTACACGACCGTCAGGCGTTCCTGCCCACGGCTCCGGGCCTCGTCCGCCAGGCCGTGCACGGCGAAGCGGCCGACGCCGCGACCCTGCGCCGTGCCGGCGACGTTGACCCGCCAGATGGCGCTGCGCAGCTCTTCCTGCGCGTTGTCCGCGTCGAACGAACCGATGATGAGGCCCAGGACCTCGTCGCCGTCCAGGACCACCCGGGTCCACGCGGAGCTCGGCTTGACGTCGGACTCGGCGACCCCGTAGGTGGTCGGCTGCACGAACTGTTCCTGACCCGGCTTGAGCGTCAGGGAGTTCGCCGCGGCAGCGGTCTTCGCGGAGAGTTCTTCGAGACGCAGGTCGGCCATGCGGCCAGGGTAACGGTGCGACCCGTGTGGGGGCCAGCGCGGACGGCAGACCGAGACCGCACCGTTGCCGCGGTATGGTCGCGGAATGGCAGAACATCGGCGTGGAGCGAACCTCCCGTCGATCGGCGGGTTCAACCGCACGGTCGTGCTCGATGCCGTCCGACGCTCGCCGGACGGCCTGAGTCGCGTCGAACTCGCCTCGCGGACCGGCCTCAGCGCGCAGACGGTGTCGAACGTCACCCGCTTCCTGATCGAGGCCGGCATGATCGTCGAGTCCGGCACCGTCGTCGCCGGTCGGGGCAAGCCGCGCACCATCCTGCGGCTCGAACCCGGCAGCCGCTACGCCGTCGGCGTGCACGTCGACCCGGCCGTCGTCACCTACGTGCTGCTCGACCTGGCCGGTACCGTCGTCGCCTCGTCCACCACCTCGACCCCGACCGCCGACGACCCGTCCGAGGTCGTCCGCACCATCGGCTCCGCCGTCGACGGCCTGATCGCCGACGCCGGCGTGGACGTCGACGGGGTGCTCGGCGTCGGGATCGCCAGCCCCGGCCCCATCGACGTCGACGCCGGCATCGTCGTCGACCCGCCGTTCCTGCCCCGGTGGCGTGACGTGCCCCTGCGCGACGCGCTCGCCGAGGCCACGGGCTACCCCGTCCTGCTCGAGAAGGACGTCACGGCCGCCGCGGTCGGCGAGATGTTCCTGGCGGGGGAGTCGTCGGCGCGGAACTTCGCGTTCGTGTACTTCGGCACCGGGTTCGGCGTCGGGCTCGTCGTCGACCACGAACCCGTGCGCGGGGTCGGGTCGAACGCCGGCGACGCCGGGCACATCATGGTCGACCAGCGATCGCTCGCCGGCACCCCGGACGGGTCCGGCACCCGGGGCGAGGTCGGTGCGGCCGTGGCGCCGGACCGGCTCGTGCGGATCGCGCGGGAGCGGGGGGGTGGCGTTGTCCGGCGGCGGCGGCGACGCTGCTGCCGGTGCGGTCTCGTCCGGTGGTGCGGCCGCGTCCGACGGCTCGGTCGTGTCCGATGGCGCGGTCTCGTCCGACGGGTCGGTCTCGTCCGACGGGTCGGTCGACGCGGTGAACCGTGCCTGGGACGAACTCGCCGAGGCCATCGCCGCCGGCGACGATGCCGCGACCACGCTCGCCGCCGAAGCCGGCACCGTCATGGGCGACGCCGCCGTCGTCATCGTGAACCTGCTCGACATCGACCGGGTCGTGTTCGGCGGACCGTTCTGGTCCCGCATCGCGAGTGCCGCACTGCCTGCCGCCCGCGCGGCGATCGTCGGGTCGCCGTTGCTGGTGCCGAAGCACGCGGTCGACGTGGTCGAGAGCGACCGCGGTGCCGACGTCGCCGCGGTGGGGGCCGCGTGCCTGGTGCTCGACGCCGCGTTGTCACCGCGGGCGAGCGGGCTGCTCATCCGCCGCTGACGGCGGTGCATCCGCCGCTGACGGCGGTCGGGGGCGGCTCGCATCGGCCGCTACGCTGCGAACCGACGGATCCGCCAGGTGGGCGGCGAACGACGGGGGACACATGACGGACAACGGCGCCGCGGGCACGATCGACCGACGCTGGGCGAAGGTCCGGCCACTCGTGTTCCGGACGATCATCGGCGCGGTCGTCGCAGCCGGGCTCGTCGGCATCGTGGCGGTGCTGGTCGGCGACTTCGGACGGGTCGCGGTGCAGCTGCTCCTGACGATCGTCGTGGTGGTCGTCTTCGCCCTGCTGTCCTGGTACGACGCCGACGTCTCGTCACGCCGATCGGGCACGTTCGCGTTCGTCAGCATCGCCACGTCGATGTACCTGCTCGTCGCGGGGCTGTACAAGGTGTGGCTCGCCCCGACGGACTCCTCCGGCGAGGACGGCCTCTGGCTCGTCGGCGAGCGGTTCTGGCACTGGATCTGGCTCGTCGGCGTCGCCCGCGTGGCGCTCCTGCACGTGCACCTGCTGCTCGTCATCCACCGCCGGTACCCGACACCGGCGCTCCAGGTCGTCGCGAAGGCCACCGTCGGGGTCATCGCCCTGCTCGCACTGCTGCTGTCGATCCCGCTGCTCGCGCCCGACGTGGACTACGCCCGCGGCTACTGGCGACTCGTCTGGGTGGTGGTCATCCTCGACCTGCTCGGAACGGTCGTCGTCCCGCTCAGCAACGCGCTCTTCCGCCCGCGGGGCGCCGTCCCGGCGGGGGCGGTCGGAGCGTGGCCGACGCCGGAAGCGCCGCCGGCAGCACCCCCGATGGCGCCCGCGGTACCGATCGCGACGTGGGCCGCCACTCCGGTGCCCGATGCCCCGACGGCTGCCACGGCTGCCACTGCTGCCACGGCCGCCGGCCCGGTCAGCGGGGACCGGTACCGGTACGAGCCGCGCCCGGAGGCGTCGCGTGCCCTGGCGTGGCCGCGGTACGTCGACGGCACGCCACTGCCGGCGCTGCCCGACGGGTCGCCCGACTTCTCCGGGGTCGCGCGGGGCTGACGGATCCCGGCGCTGGGGCGCCGCGCGACACCTGTCGTTCACCGGGCGGCCACCGGTCGGATGCCCGGGTGCTGAACAGTCGTGCAGGTCTCCCCTCCCCTCCCGAGAAGGACCTGCATGCGCACTCCTGCCCTGCGCCCCCGCTCCGTGCGGCTCGGTGCTGCCATCGTCACCGCGCTGGCCCTCGGCGCCGGTGTCGTCACGGCCAGCCCGGCACTCGCCGCCGTCGGTGACGACGACCCGAGCGTCGGCGCCGCCGCCCCGAACGGCCTCGTCGTCAACGAGGTCGAGTCGAACGGCGACGACACCGACTGGGTCGAGCTCGCGAACACGTCGTCGGCGTCGATCGACCTGACCGGGTACGCGTTCCTCGACGACGACAGCACCCACGACGCCTACGTCCTGCCCGCCGGCTCGACGATCGCCCCCGGCGGGTACTTCGTCATCGACCAGCTCTCGGCGACCGCGCCAGGGTTCGACTTCGGACTCGGCGGCGCCGACACCGCGCGGGTGTACGACCCCGCCGGCGACCTGGTGCTCCGGTACTCGTGGACGAGCCACGCGGTCGTCACGTACGGCCGGTGCGCCGACGGGACCGGTGCGCTGGTCGACACCACCGCGTCGACGAAGGGGGCCGCCAACGACTGCTCCTCGCCCGTGCGCATCAACGAGGTCGAGTCGCAGGACGGCGCCCCCGGCGACTGGGTGGAGCTGACCAACGTCGGCAGCACCACGGTCGACCTGGGCGGGTACGTCCTCAAGGACAGCGAGGACGACCACGCGTACACGATCCCTGCCGGCACGACGATCGCGGCCGGGGGCTTCACCGTCCTCGACGAGGCAGACTTCGGCTTCGGGCTCGGCAAGGCCGACTCCGCCCGGGTCTTCGATCCGCGGGGTGCGCTGGTCGACTCGTACTCGTGGACGGCCCACGCTGCCGCCACGTACGGCCGCAACCCGGACGGCACCGGCGACTTCGCCGAGACCGCCGAGTCGACGAAGGGCACAGCGAACCGGTTCGCCGGAGTCGTCACCGCCGAGCCGTGGCCCGGTGGCCCGGACGAGACCGTGCTCGACGACGAGGACACCTTCACCGGTGACCTGAGCGGCATCGACTGGACCACGTCCAGCACGTCCGAGGACGGCCAGCTCTGGGCCGTGCAGAACGGCGACGGCCTGCTCTACCACCTGACCTCGGACGGGCGGGGTGGCTGGGCGCCGTCGAACGCCGCGGGCACGGACCTGCGGTACGCCGACGGCACGGGGACCCCGGACGCCGAGGGCGTCACCGTCGCGAGCGACGACCCGGGCGCCGTGTACGTGTCGACCGAGCGGGACAACGACGTGTCGAAGACCAGCCGTCCGTCGGTCCTGCGGTACGCCACCACCGACGGGTCCGAGTCGACCCTGCGCGCCACCGACGAGTGGGACCTCGCAGCCGACTTCCCGGGGCTCGGTGCGAACGCCGGCCTCGAGGGCGTCACCTGGATCCCGGACTCGTGGCTCACCGAGCACGGCTTCGCCGACGAGCACACCGGCGCGGCCTACGCACCGTCGACGTACGCCGGACACGGCGAGGGGCTCTTCTTCGTCGGCGTTGAGGGCACCGCGAGCGTCTACGCCTACGCCCTGATGGCGGACGGTTCGTCCCAGCGCGTTGCCACCATCGGTTCGCCGTTCGCGGTCGTCGCCGACGTGCAGTTCGACCCGACCCTCGACGCGCTCTGGGTGGTGTGCGACGACGCCTGCGCCGGACGCACCGCGCTGTACGAGCTGACCGACGGTGCCTTCACCGCCGCGAAGGTCTTCGAGGCACCGTCGAACGCGGACCGGACGCTCGCCAACGAGGGCTTCGCGATCTCCGGCGTCTGCGCCGACGGGGAGCGCGCAACGTTCTACGCCGACGACAACGACACGGACGGGTTCTCGCTCCGCACCGGGACGTACCCGTGCGAGGGCGGCGGCACCGATCCGGGCACGGACCCGGGCACCGACCCGACGCCGACGCCGACGCCGACGCCGACGCCGACGCCGACGCCCACGCCTGCTCCGGGTGACGGTGGGTCGACGCCTGCGCCGACCCCCGGGACCGGCGGACCGACGCCGACGCCGACCCCGTCGCCGGCCGCTCCGATCGCCCCGGTGGCTCCGTCGGAGACCGGTCTGACCGACACGAACCGTGGGGGCGTCTCGGCCCCGTCGTCCGCCCGCGCGGGAGAGACCATCACGGTCACGGTGGGCACGCAGTACGCCGGCGACCGGGTGAACGTGTGGCTGTACTCGACGCCGACGCTGCTCGGAACGGTGACGGTCGCTGCTGACGGCACGGTGCGCGTGACGATCCCGGCCGATGCTCCGGCTGGCGGGCACCGCATCGTGGTGACCGCTGCGGACGGCACGGTGCTGGGCTGGACCCCGATCACGATCACCGCTGACGGGCAGCTCGCGTTCACGGGTGCGGAGGGCCTCGGTGCCGGTGCGCTCATCGCGTTCCTGCTGCTCGCCGCGGGTGCGGGTGTGCTGATCGTCCGCCGTCGCAAGGCGGCGGCTGCGGAGTAGTCCCCACGCCCCACGGGGGCAATTCGTGAGCAGGAATGGTCGGGTTCGCTCAGCGGACCCGACCATTCCTGCTCACCATGCGTGATCAGCAGTCCTCGCCGCCCCCGCAGTAGCGTCGCACCATGAGCATCAACGTCCTCCGGTACACCGCCTTCGCCGCCGAGCCCGGGGGTGGCAACCCCGCCGGACTGGTCCTCGACGCAGCGGCACTGACCGACGACGAGATGCTCGCCGTCGCCCGCGAGGTCGGCTACCCCGAGACCGCGTTCGTCGTCGGCGCCACGGCGACGGGCCCGCACGTCCGCTACTTCTCGCCCGCCGCCGAGGTGCCGTTCTGCGGGCACGCGACGGTCGCGCTCGCGGTGGCGCTCGCCGAACGGCAGGGGCTCAGCCGCCGAGTGTTCACGACGGCCGCCGGCGAGGTCGCCCTCGACGCCACCACCGGTCCGGACGGGGTGGTCCAGGTCGCGATGACGAGCGTCGAACCGGCGACGCGGGACATCGACCCGGCGCTCCTCGGGCGGTTGTCCGACCTGCTCGGGCTCACGGCCGACGACATCGCGCCGGGCTTCCCGGTGCTCGAGTCGTTCGCCGGCAACTGGCACCCGGTGCTCGTGCTGCACGACCGGGAGCTCTTCCACCAGTTCCGGTTCGCACCCGGCCCGCTCGCCGACCTCAAGCGCGAGGCCGACTGGCAGGGGACGGTCACGGTGCTGCACCGGACCGGGGAGCGCGAGTACGAGGCGCGGAACTTGTTCCCCGCCGGCCGCATCACCGAGGACCCGGCGACGGGTTCGGCTGCGGCGTCGACCGGGGCGTACCTGCGCGAGGTCGGTGCCGTCGAGCCGGGGGACCGCGTCGTCATCCGGCAGGGGCGGCACGTCGGTCGTCCGAGCCTGCTGCTCGTCGACGTGCCGGAGTCCGGCGGGATCACCGTGACGGGGAGCGCGACACCGATCGACTGACGGACGTTCCTTCCCAGAGCGCGTGCGATGGGAAGCGAAATCGGGCGTACCTGGTCGAAAGTCCCGACCAGGTACGCCCGATTCGGCACGGTACGCCCACCAGCACGCCCACCAGCCACCCCAGACAGCAGCGCCCCGACGCGCGCGGCGCGAAAAAAACTCCTTGACACGGATAAGTCCATACGCTGGACTAATCCTGCGCGCGGGCGATGGAGCCCGCGGATGTCACCCGTGCAAAGGAGCACCGATGAAACGCACCCGCATCATCGCCGGACTCGCAGCCGTGGCCGTCGCCGCGGTCAGCCTGGCAGGCTGCTCAGCCTCGGGGTCCGCCTCGAGCGACACGATCAAGATCGCGTACCAGAAGTTCGGAGCCTTCCAGCAGCTCGACGCCCAGATGAAGGTCGTCAAGAAGGAGTACGAGAAGGACAACCCGGGCAAGAAGGTCACGCTCGTCCCGATCCAGGCCCAGGGCAACGACTACTACACGAAGCTCGCGCTCATGAACAAGGCGCCCGCGACGGCTCCCGACGTCATGTACGAGGACACGTTCCTCGTCAAGGCCGACGCCGAGGCCGGCTACCTCCTGCCGCTCGACAAGTACACGGCGAAGTGGAAGGACTGGGACCAGTTCTTCGACAACGCCAAGCAGGCCGGCCAGGGTGACGACGGCAAGATCTACGGCGTCCCCATGGGTACCGACACCCGCGCGCTTTGGTACAACAAGGACATCTTCAAGTCCGTCGGCCTGCCCGTGCCGTGGCAGCCGAAGACCTGGGACGACGTGCTCGCCGCGGCGAAGACGATCAAGGACAAGAAGCCCGACCTCATCCCGTTCAACATCTACTCGGGCAAGGCGCAGGGTGAGGCGTCGACCATGCAGGGCTTCGAGATGCTCCTGTACGGGGCGGACGGCTCCGGCAACACGCTCTACAAGGACAAGAAGTGGGTCACGGGCTCGAAGCAGTTCGAGGACTCGCTGCAGTTCGTGAAGGACGTCTACCAGGGCGGCCTCGGCCCGACACCGCAGCAGGCGCTCGACACGAACGTCGGCACGACCATCGCGCAGACGTGGCTGCCGAAGGGCAAGCTCGCGATCGACCTCGACGGTTCGTGGCAGTCCGGCACATGGCTCAAGTCCGGCACCGCGCCGTGGGCCGAGTGGAACGACGTGATGGGTCAGGCGCCGATGCCGACGCAGAACGGTCAGGACCCGGGCTACAACTCGATGTCCGGCGGCTGGACCCTGGCGGTCGGCGCGAAGTCGAAGAACCCGCAGGCGGCGTTCGACTTCATCACGAGCTTCCTCGACAAGGACGGCTCGCTGAAGTACGACACCGAGAACAGCCAGATCGCCGTCCGCAAGGACGTCGCGGACGACACCGCCTACACCGACGCCAACCCGACGTTCAAGTTCTTCTCCGGACTCGTGGAGAACACGAACTTCCGCCCGGCGACGAGTGACTACTCGCAGGTGTCCAACGCGATCCAGGTCGCGATGGAGTCGGTCATGACCGGACAGCAGACACCGAAGCAGGCGGCTGCCGTGTACGACAAGGCCGTCACGCAGGTGGTCGGCAAGGAGAACACCGTCTCGGCTGGTTGACGGACGTCACCCACTGACGGACGGGAGGCGCGGGGCGGCCCCGCACCGCGCCTCCCGGTCCGTCCTTCCCCACCTTCGGAACCCCTCCGCACCCGGAAGGCACCCATCGTGTCCAGCACCCCCCTCGCGCCGACGTTGTCGGCGCCCGGTGCGCCGAAGCGCACCGATCCACCCGTGCCGCGCAAGCGGCGACCACTGCGGAACGTCGGCCGAGCGGTCCCGCTCCTGCCCGCCCTCGTCCTGCTCGTCATCTTCCTGCTCGGCCCCGTCATCTCGTCGTTCTACGGGTCGTTCACGAACTCGGCGCTCACCGGCGCCGGCGCTGCCGACCAGCAGTTCGTCGGCTTCCAGAACTACGTCGAACTGTTCCAGGACCCGGACTTCCCGAAGTCCGTCATCCTGACGGTCGTGTTCCTGCTCGCCTCGGCGGTCGTGGGACAGAACGTGCTGGGGCTCGGCCTCGCACTCCTGATGCGCTCGGCCAACAAGGCCGTCCGCGCGATCGTCGGCACCTTTGTCGTCGCCGCCTGGGTCCTGCCCGAGATCGTCGCCTCGTTCGCCGCGTACGCGTTCTTCAACGACGAGGGCACGCTCAACGAGTTCCTGAAGTCCATCGGCATCAGCGGACCGAACTGGCTCTACACGTTCCCGATGTTCGCCGTGATCCTGGCGAACATCTGGCGCGGTACGGCCTTCTCGATGCTCGTCTACTCCGCCGCCGTGCAGGAGGTCCCCGAGGAGATCACCGAGTCCGCCGAGGTCGACGGGGCCACCGGGTGGCAGCGCCTCGTCTACATCACGCTGCCGGTGATCCGACGGAGCATCTCGACGAACCTCATGCTGACGACGCTGCAGACGCTGTCGGTCTTCACCCTCATCTTCGTGATGACCGGGGGTGGGCCGGGCACGAACTCGTCGACCCTGCCGATCCTCGCCTACCAAGAGGCGTTCAAGTTCTCGCAGCTCGGCTTCGGGACCGCGATCGCGACCATCCTGCTCGTGGTGGGGGCGGTCTTCTCGATCATCTACATCCGAGCCCTCAAGCCGGAGGTGGACTGATGGCCATCACTGCCCCGTCCCTCGACCCGACCACCACCCGCTCGGTGACCGCTCCCGGTTCGCTGCACATGACGTCGCCCCGCGGCCGCACCATGCGGTGGGTGGCGAACACCGTGCTGCTCGTCATCGCGGTGTGCTTCGCGGTCCCGCTGCTCTGGCTCGTCCTCGCCTCGGTCGACACCCAGGCATCGCTGTCCGTGAAGCTGCCGACGCAGTTCACGCTCGACAACTTCACCAAGGTGCTCACACCCGAGCTGTCGTTCATCCCGCTCGCGAACAGCCTGCTGCTCTCCGGCGGCACGGCAGTCGTCACGGTGGTCTTCGCACTGCTCGCCGCGTACCCGCTGTCCCGCTACAAGATGCGCGTCAACAAGCCGTTCCTGTACAGCATCCTGTTCGGGACCGGCCTGCCGATCACCGCCATGATGGTGCCCGTCTACGCGCTGTTCGTGTCGCTCAACCTGATCGACAACGTGTGGGGCTGCATCTTCTTCCTCGCCGCGACGTCGCTGCCGATGGCGATCTGGATGGCGAAGAACTTCATGGACTCCGTGCCGATCTCGCTCGAAGAAGCTGCGTGGACCGACGGGGCGTCGATGATGACCACCCTGACGCGCATCGTCGTCCCGCTCATGCGTCCGGGCATCGCCGTCGTGTTCATCTTCGTGTTCATCCAGGCGTGGGGGAACTTCTTCGTCCCGTTCGTCCTGCTGCTCTCGCCCGACAAGGTGCCCGCCGCGGTGAGCATCTTCAACTTCTTCGGGCAGAACGGGGCGGTCGCGTACGGACAGCTCGCCGCGTTCTCCATCGTCTACTCCGTGCCCGTCATCGCCCTCTACGTGATCGTGTCCCGAGGCCTCGGCGGCGGCAACGCCCTCGCCGGCGGCATCAAGGGCTGATCTGCTGGCCCCGGCCGGCTCTCTCGAAAGGAACCACATGCACCAGGACGAACCGCTCGTCGAGGCCCGGATCGCCCGCCTCGTCCGCGACCGTGTCGACCCCGCCGTCCACCGCCGCTCGGCGCCGGTGACGATCGAGGCGTGGGAGGTGCCGGACGAGCCGGTGCCGTTCGACTCCGCCGTCCAGCAGGCGTACACACCGTTCACCGTGGGCAGCGCCTGGGGTGGCCGGCCGTGGGGGACCACCTGGTTCCGGATCACCGGCACCGTCCCCGCCGACTTCGGTACCGCGCCGGGGACCACTGCGGAACTGCTCGTCGACCTCGGGTTCACCAAGCGGCACCCGGGGTTCCAGGCCGAGGGACTGGCGTACCGGCCCGACGGCTCCACGATCAAGGGCGTCGAGCCGCGGAACGACACCGTGCCCGTCGAGGTCGGTGCAGGGGAGTCGTTCGAGCTGTACGTCGAGGCCGGCGCGAACCCGGACATCGGCGGCGACTCGTTCCAGGGCGCGACGCCCCTCGGGTCGCGCTCCACCGCGGGTGACAAGCCGATCTACCGCGTGCGTGCCCTCGAACTCGTCGAGCGCGACGACACCGTGTGGGAGCTGCAGCAGGACTTCTGGGTCCTGCGCGGCCTGATGGCGGAACTCCCCACGGACGGCACCCGCGGCGCCGACATCCTGCACGCCCTCGAGCTCGCAGCCGACGCCCTCGACCCCGACGACGTCGCCGGCACCGCAGCCGATGCCCGCGAGGTCCTGGCGCCCGTGCTGGCCGTGCCCGCCAGTTCCGCCGCACACCGGGCGATCGCCGTCGGCCACGCCCACATCGACTCCGCCTGGCTCTGGCCGGTGCGCGAGACGATCCGCAAGTGCGCCCGCACCTTCTCGAACGTCCTCGACCTGATGGACCGCGACCCGGACTTCACCTTCGCCTGCTCGTCGGCGCAGCAGTACGCGTGGATCCGCGACGGCTACCCGTCGATCTGGGCCCGCATCAAGCAGCGCGTCGCCGAGGGCCGGTGGATCCCGGTCGGCGGCATGTGGGTGGAGTCGGACACGAACCTGCCCGGTGGAGAAGCGCTCGCACGACAGTTCGTCGCCGGCAAGCGCTTCTTCCTCGAGGAGTTCGGCATCGACACCCCCGAGGCCTGGCTGCCCGACTCGTTCGGCTACTCCGGTGCGCTGCCCCAGATCGTCCGCGCCGCCGGCTCGAAGTGGTTCGTCACCCAGAAGCCGTCGTGGAACGAGACGAACGTCATCCCGCACACCTCCTTCCACTGGGAGGGCATCGACGGCTCGCGCGTCCTGACGCACCTGCCGCCGGCCGACACCTACAACTCCGACGTCTCCGCCGCCGATCTGCACCGGGGCGAACGGAACAACAAGGAGCGCGGCGTCGCCAACACCTCGATGCTGCTCTACGGCTTCGGTGACGGTGGCGGCGGACCCACCCGCGAGATGGTCGCAGCCGCCCGACGCCAGCACGACCTGGACGGCTCGCCGCGCGTGCAGCTCGGCACCCCCGCCCAGGTCTTCGAGGAGCTCGAACGGGTGCTGCCGACCCCCGGCGTGTGGTCCGGCGAGATGTACCTCGAGTTCCACCGTGGCACCTACACGTCGCAGATCCGCACGAAGCAGGGCAACCGTCGCTCCGAGCACCTGCTCCGCGAAGCCGAGCTGTGGGCGTCGACCGCGGCCGTGCGCCTCGGGCTCGACTACCCCTACGAGGAGCTCGAGCGCGCCTGGCACACCGTCCTGCTGCAGCAGTTCCACGACATCCTGCCGGGGTCCTCGATCGCCTGGGTCTACGAGAACGCCGAGGAGAACTACGCGCAGATCGCCGAGGTGCTCGAAGGGCTGATCGGCAACGCGACGACCGCGCTCGCGAACGGGGGTGCTGCGGCGCTCGCCGGGGTCGGGGCCTCGTCGTCGGCCGCCGCCGGCGGCAGCAGCGCGCTGCTCGACGCGCCGTCCGGCGCCGACGCCGTCGGCGGGAGCGGCTCGTCCGGGAACGTCGTGCGCTTCAACGCCTCGCCGGTAGCGGCGGGAGACGCGGCCGCCCTGGGTGGTTCGCTCGGCTCGGAACCGCGACCCGTGCCTCCCGTCCGCTCCGGCGACCACTTCGTGTTCGACACGGGCGTCGTCACGGCGACCATCGACGGAGCCGGCCACGTCGTGTCGCTCGTCGACCGCGCCAGCGGGCGCGACGCGATCGCACCGGGTGCGGCCGCTGCCGAGTACACCGTCTTCCGCGACACCCCGAACCAGTGGGAGGCGTGGGACATCGACCGTGCGTACCAGCGCAACGGCACCGTCCTGTCAGCGTCGTCGGTCGCGATCGACGGCTCCTCGCTCGTGGTGGAACGGTCCTTCGGGTCGTCGGCGCTCACGACCCGGTACTCGGCGGTCGCCGGGCTCGCAGAGCTGGTGATCGAGACCGAGGTCGACTGGCACGAGCACCAGAAGCTGCTGAAGCTCGCGTTCCCGGTGGACGTCCGTGCGTCGTCCGCCTCGAGCGAGATCCAGTTCGGGCACATCGACCGGCCGACCCACCAGAACACCTCGTGGGACCACGCCCGCTTCGAGACCTCGGCGCACCGCTGGGTGCACGTCGCGGAGCCCGGGTTCGGTGTCGCGGTGGCGAACGACTCCACGTACGGGCACGACATCACGCGTTCCACGCGGCCCGACGGCGGGACCACGACGCTCGTGCGCGAGTCGCTGCTGCGCGGGCCGACGTTCCCGGACCCGAACGCCGACCAGGGGCACCACGTGTTCCGGACGGTGCTGCGGGTGGGGGCGTCGGTGCTCGACGCCGCCGACTCCGGCTACCGGCTGAACCTGCCGGTGCGCGCTGTCGCCGGTTCGACCGCGGTTTCGCCGCTGGTCTCGGTGTCGTCGCCGCAGGTGCTCGTCGAGGCCGTGAAGCTCGCCGAGGACCGCTCCGGTGACGTGGTCGTGCGACTGTACGAGGCCTCCGGCGGTCGGGCGACCGACGTCGGGGTGTCGTTCGGGTTCGACGTCGCTTCGGTGGCGACGGTGGACCTGCTGGAACGCCCGCTGGGGGACTCGTGGGACTCGGGGGAGCCGGTCGTGCTCACGCTCCGGCCCTTCGAGATCGTGACCCTGCGGGTACGCCGGGCCTGAGGCAGCGGGGCCGGTCCCCCTCGGGGGAGAGACCGCGGCGCCGGACGGGACACGGGTGCGTTCCGTCCGGCGCCGCTCTGCGTGTGGGTGGGCGGGGCGGCGGGGTACCTGGTCGATTCGGGCGTACCTGGTCGAAAGTTCCGACCAGGTACGCCCGAATCCGCTTGGCATCGCGGCCGTTCTGGGAAGGAACGTCCTCCCTCCACAGGCGGGCAGGCCTGGAGGCCCGTCCACAGACCTCGACGTCAGCCCGCTGGGCGCATGGCGGGTCGGGCAACGTCTCCTCCATGAACGAACCGCTGCCCATCCTCCGAGCCTCGGCCACGCGTGAGGCCGGACTCGACGCCACCACCCTGCGCCGCCTGACCCGACTCCAGGGCCCGGGCCGACTCGTCCGGGCAGGGCCGAACGCGTTCGTCGACGGAGCAGCGTGGGACGCGGCCGGGCCACGGCAGCGGTACGTCACCCGCGTGTACGCGCGGCTCGGCCGGCTCGGCCCGCGGGCGACGGCATCGCACGACTCAGCGGCCGCGGTGCACGGGCTGCCCGCGCTCGGCGGGTGGAGCGTCCCGGTGCACGCCACCGTGCCGGATTCGATGTACCGGGGCAGGACCCCCGATCTGGTCCTGCACACGAGACCGGTGTCCGGCGCCGAACGGGTCCGGATCGGCGACCTCGCCGTGACCGCGGTCCCGCGGACGGTGATCGACATCGCGATGACCGGAGACCTGCGCACGGGGGTCGTCGTGGCAGACGCTGCGCTGCGCAACGGGACCGAGCGCGACGAGCTGTGGCGAGCGGTGCACCCGAGTGCTCGCGGGCGGGCCCGGGCCGCGCAGGTCCTCGACCTGGCCGACGGGCGTTCGGGGTCGCCGGCGGAGTCACTCGCGCGCGTGGTCTTCCGCGAGCTCGGGTTGCCCGCTCCCGTGCTGCAGCAGGAGTTCGTCGTCGATGGCCGCCGGTCCGCCGTCGACTTCTGGTTCCCCGCAGAAGGCGTCGTCGTCGAGATCGACGGACGCGCGAAGTACACGCAGGACCGGTACCTCGGCGGTCGCAGCCAGACCGAGGTGTTCCTGGAAGAGAAACGTCGCCACGCCAGGCTGCTCACGGTGCCGGGTGTGCGGACGATCATCCGGCTCGAGTGGCGGGACCTGTTCGACCTCGATGCGCTGGCGCTCCGGTTCCGCGCCGCGGGGTTGCCGTGTGCGATCCGCCCGGTCCGGAGCGCCCGCCGCACCGCAGTCGGTGGGCGTCGGTGAGCCGGCTCAGCGCGGCGTGGTTAGCGTGGCGGCATGGCAGTGCAGGAGATCTGGCTCGTCCGCCACGGTGAATCGCTCGCGAACGTCGCCGCCGCCCGAGCAGAGGCCGCGGGCGAGGACGTCATCGACGTCGAGTACCGGGACGCCGACGTCCCGCTGAGCCCGCTCGGTGAGTCGCAGTCGCGGTCGCTCGGACAGGAACTCGCCGATCGTGGCATCGACGACGTCCCCGTGGCGCTGTGGGTCTCGCCGTACCTGCGTGCACAGCAGACCATCGAGATCGCGCTCGGGGCCGGCGGACTGGCCGAGCCCGAGAAACGGGTGGACGAGCGGCTCCGCGACCGCGAGCTCGGTGTGCTCGACCTGCTCACCCTGCAGGGTGTGCGGAACCGGTACCCCGACGAGGAACGTCGCCGGCAGTGGCTCGGCAAGTACTACCACCGGCCAGCGGGCGGCGAGTCCTGGGCCGACGTGATGCTCCGGCTCCGATCGGCACTCGTCGACGTCGAACGGATCGAGGGCACCGAGCGGCTCGTCGTCGCGGCCCACGATGCCGTCGTGATGCTGGTCGTGGCGGTGTGCCTCGACCTCGACGAGCCGGCGCTCATGGAGTTCGCTCGGACGCACGCGGTCGCGAACGCCTCCCTCACCCGACTCCGCCGCGAGCGGGCGGGCGCACCGTGGGTGCTCGAGGAGTTCTCCTCCGTCGGGCACCTCGACGACGACGACGTCACGGCGCACACCGGCCGGAAGGACGACGAGCATGTCCGCTGAGACCGTCACCCCGAACTTCCTGCGGGACTGGCCGCTCCCCGAGCCCGGCGCCGGCAAGTACGGTCGCGGGCAGGTGCTCGTGGTCGGCGGCGCAGCGCGGACGCCCGGCGCCGCGATGCTCTCGGCGCTCGCGGCACTCCGGGTGGGAGCGGGGCGGCTCACCCTCGCGGTGGGGCGGAGCATCGCGAACGAGGTCGCGGTCGCCGTGCCCGAGTCCGGGGTCGAACCGCTCGACGAGGACGCGGACGGTCACGTCGCCGTGGGCGCCATCGAGGGCATCGCCACCTCCGCCGCGAGTGCGGACGCGCTGCTGGTCGGCCCGGGACTCGACGAGCCGAACGGCACCCGTGACCTGGTGGCCGGACTCGCCGACGTCGTCGGACCACAGACCACCGTCGTGCTCGATGCGTTCGCCCTCGGGGTGGCGGCCGACGTGCGGGACCGTCTGGAACCGCTCCGGGTCGGCTGGTGATGACGCCCAACTCCGGCGAAGCCGAACGGCTCCTCGGTCGGGAGGGCAGCGGCGACGACGTGGCCGACGCGATGGCGATCGCGCAGCGGTTCGGTGCGGTCGTGGCCCTGGGGGACGCCATCGCGACTCCCCAGGGGCGGAGCTGGATCAAGGGCACCGGCTCCGGAGGACTCGGCACCAGCGGCAGTGGCGACGTCCTGTCGGGTGCGGTCGCCGGCCTGCTCGCTCGTGGCGCGGAACCGGCACAGGCGGTGGCGTGGGCGTCCTACGTGCAAGCGGCTGCCGGTGATCGGCTCGCGGTGCAGGTCGGGCCCCTCGGGTACCTGGCGAGCGAACTCGTGACCGAGATCCCGCGGGTGCTCGTCGAACTCGGCGCCTGAGCTCGCCCGTTCTTTCCCAGAGCGCGCGCGATACCTCGTGCTTTCGGGCATACCTGCCAGGAACTTCTGACCAGGTACGCCCGAATCGACCAGGTACGCCGCCCGCGCCGGGCTGAGCGCCGCGCCGCCCCGCGCGCGCCGCTCAGCCCTGCAGCGCCTCCACGGCCTTCGCGATGCGCCGCGCTCGGGTCTCCGGCGCCTTCGCCTGCGACACCGGGTCGGCGAGCGCTCGCTGCCGCGAGTTCGACAGCGTGTCGAAGGCTGCACGCACCCCAGCGTCCTGCAGTGCCGCCGCCAGGTCGTCGGGCAGGTCGATGACCCGGGGCTGCGTGTCGACGACGAGCGTGACCTCGACGGTGTCCCCGGCAGCGATGCCCGCGGCTTCGCGGTGCGACGCGGACAGCGGCACCAGGAACTGCTCGTCCATGACCCCGACGGTGGACCGGTAGGTGTGGCCGCCGTTGATCGTGACCACCACCGGCGGACGCTTCCCCGAGCCGAGCGCATCGATCACGGACGACGGGACCGGGAGCCCTGTCGCCGTCTTCCTCGCCAGCAGGACCGTCGTCGTGAACTGCATCCGTGCCTCCAGGCCGTGAACCGGAGCACGCACCGAGCATGCCGCCAGGCGAGATCGTACAGCCGCACCCGCTGTTCCGCAGCCGTTCACCGCCGCAGCACGGGCCGGAAACCGGCCGCCTCCACGATCGTCCCGGGCCGAGAACCGCGGCCCCACCCGAAGCACCCACCCGCAGCACCCACCCGCAGCACCCGCAGCACCCACCTGAAGCACCCGCAGCACCCACCCGAAAGGCACCTCCCGTGCAGCACAAGCGCACCATCGCCGGCATCGCCCTCGCCGCCGCAGCGATCGTCACCCTCGCCGGATGCTCGGCCACGAGCTCGGCCAGCACGACGAAGGACGACACGAACTGGAAGACCGCCACGAGCGCCGAGGCCTCCGGTGGCATGGACGCCCTCGTGAAGGCCGCGAAGGCCGAGGGACAGCTCAACGTCATCGCGCTGCCGCCGTCGTGGGCCAACTACGGCAAGATCATCGACGGCTTCACGAAGAAGTACGACATCAAGGTCAACTCCGCGAACCCGAACGGCTCCAGCGCCGACGAGGTCGCCGCGGTGAAGTCGCAGAAGGGGCAGTCCACCGCTCCCGACGTGCTCGACCTCGGCAACGCCGTGCTGCAGGAGAACCTCGACCTGCTGACGGACTACAAGGTCGCGAACTGGAGCGACATCCCGGACACGCTCAAGGAGCAGGACGGCGCCTGGACCCGCGACTACACGGGCCTGATGTCGATCGGCTACGACTCGTCGAAGATCACGCACGCCCCGAAGGACCTGACGGACCTGCTCGGCTCCGAGTACAAGGGCAAGGTCTCCATCGCGGGCGACCCGACGCAGGCGAACCAGGCTGCGTCCGCGGTCTACCTGGCGGCGCTCGAGAACGGCGGCTCGGCCGACGACATCACCAAGGGCGTCGACTACTTCGGCAAGCTGAAGCAGGCCGGCAACTTCCAGAACGTGCTGCCCACGCAGGCCACGGTCGCGTCGGGTGAGACCCCCGTGGTCATCCAGTGGTCGTACAACAACCTCGCATGGGGCCCCGCCGCCGGTGCGAGTGGCAACAAGGACTGGAAGACCGTCGTGCCCGAGGGTCAGGCGCTCGGCTCGTACTACTCGCAGGCCATCAACAAGGACGCCCCGCACCCCGCCGCAGCGCGCCTGTGGCAGGAGTACATCGCGAGCCCCGAGGCGCAGAACCTGTACCTGCAGGCCGGTGCGTTCCCGTCGACCCTCGCCGCCCTGGAGGAGTCCGGCAAGGTCGACCAGGACGCCCTCGACGCCGCCGGTGGTGCGCCGAAGGACTACGTCGAGCTGACCGACGCACAGGTGGCAGACGCCGCGAAGGTGCTGTCCGCCAAGTGGTCCTCGACCATGGGGTCCTGACCAGCATGACCACCGCATCGGCGGGCGCGCCCGCGCCAGCAGCGAGCGCACCGGCGACGAGCGCGACGAGCCCCGTGCTCCCGACGTCCGCACGAGCGCCCGTCGATGCCACCCACGGCGCCGGACCCCGTGTCCGGCGCCGCGTCGGCCTGGCCTGGCTCGGCCTCACCCCGTTCGCCGCGTACGTCCTGCTCTTCCTCGCCGTCCCCGCGGTGATCGCGGTCGGCAGCGGGTTCTTCACCGACGACGGCGCGTTCACCCTCGCGAACCTCGCAGCGTTCGCCGAGCCCTCCGTCCTGCGGGCCTTCGGCGGCTCGTTCGGCCTGTCCGCCGTGTCCGCCGTGATCGGCGCCGTCATCGGAGCGCTCGTCTGCTGGGCGCTGTCGGCACTACGGCCCGACGGGCTCGTCCGGTCGATGATCGACTCGGCCGCGAGCGTCCTCGCCCAGTTCGGCGGCGTCATGCTCGCGTTCGCGTTCATCGCCACGATCGGCGTGCAGGGCCTCGTCACGACGTGGCTGGTGTCCCTGGTCGGCGTCGACCGCAACGCGACCGGCGCCTTCCTCTACACGGTGCCCGGTCTCGTGATCCCCTACGTCTACTTCCAGGTGCCGCTGATGGTCCTCACGTTCATGCCCGCGCTCGAGGGCGTGAAGACGCAGTGGGGCGAGGCCGCCGCCACCCTCGGCGCCTCCCGCGTCACGTACTGGCGCCGGATCGCCCTGCCCGTGCTCGCACCGGCGTTCTGGGGCTCGTTGCTCCTGCTCTTCGCGAACGGCTTCTCGTCGTTCGCCACCGCCGCGGCACTCATCTCGCAGGGCGGCATCGTGCCGCTCACGATCCGCACGCAGCTCACCAGCGAAACGCTCATTGGTCTGCAGAACGTCGCCGGCGTGCTCGCCTTCGGCATGGTCGTCGTGATGGCGGTCGTCATGGGCGCGTACTCGCTGCTGCAGCGCCGGGCCGCAAGGTGGCAGCGATGAGCGCGGCAACGCCGGTGGGGCCGTCGCGTCCGACGTCGGTCGCCTCCGGTCGGACGGGAGGCCCGCCCCGCGTCGGCCGCTTCGGCACGGCCCCGTCACGGGGCACCGCCACGGCCGTGCTCACGGTCGTCGGGATCGTCTTCGCCGTCCCGCTGGCCGCGCTGGTGCAGTTCACCTTCCGCCAGGGCACCGACGACGGTGTGACCTTCGCGCACTGGGCGGCCATCGTCGACCCGGTCAACGCGTCCACCTACCAGCCGGTGTTCGACGGCCTCGGGGCATCGCTGCTCATCGCGGTCATCACCGTCGGCATCGTGCTGTTCGTCCTGCTGCCCGCCCAGATCATCACGGCGCTGCGCTTCCCGAGGCTCCGCCGCGTGCTCGAGTTCGTCTGCATCGTCCCGATCACGGTCCCCGTCGTCGTGCTCGTCGTCGGCTTCATCCCCGTGTACCAGGTGGTGTCACGGGTCTTCGGGTCCGGCGCGTGGACGCTGGCCTTCGCGATCGGCATCGTCACGCTGCCGTTCGCGTTCCGCCCGATCGCCGCCGCCATCACCGCGACGGACATGACGGTGCTGTCCGAGGCCGCCCGGTCGCTCGGCGCCTCGTGGTGGACGGTCACCTGGCGGATGCTCCTGCCGAACCTCCGCCGGGGCATCACCGCCGCGTGCTTCCTCACCATCACGGTGGTCCTCGGCGAGTACACGCTCGCCGCGTTCCTGTCCCGCACAACCTTCCAGACCGCCCTCGTGCTCGTGCAGCAGACCGACCCGTACGTCGCCGCGATCTTCTCGGTCGCGGCCCTCGTGTTCGGCTTCGTCCTGCTCGTCGTCATCGGCCGCATCGGGACGGGCCGTCGTGCCGTCCGCGCCCGCACCGTCCGCACCACCCGCGTCAAGGAGTCCGCATGACCGTCACCGCACCGGCAGCCCCGGCGTCCCTCGCCTCCACCGGCGCCGTCGTCGAGCTCGAGGCCGTCGAGAAGCACTACGGTACGCACCGGGCCCTGGCCGGACTGTCGCTCCGCGTCGAACCGGGCGAGTTCGTGTCCCTGCTCGGCCCGTCCGGCTGCGGCAAGACGACGGCGCTCCGGGCGCTCGCCGGCCTCGAGGCCATCGACGCCGGCGCCATCCGCATCGACGGCCAGGACGTCGCCGCCACCCCGGTGAACAAGCGCGACATCGGGATGGTGTTCCAGCAGTACTCGTTGTTCCCGCACATGACGGTGCGGCAGAACGTCGCGTTCGGCCTCGAGATGCGCCGTGTCCCCGCCGCCGAGCGCAGGAGCCGCGTCGTCGAGGCACTCGACATGGTGCACCTGGGGGAGTTCGCCGAGCGCTACCCGCACCAGCTGTCGGGTGGCCAGCAGCAGCGCGTCGCCCTCGCCCGGGCCCTGGTCACGCGGCCCCGCGTCCTCCTGCTCGACGAGCCGCTGTCTGCCCTCGACGCCAAGGTGCGGGTCTCGCTCCGTGAGGAGATCCGCCGCATCCAGAGCGACCTCGGCATCACCACGGTGTTCGTCACCCACGACCAGGAAGAGGCGCTCGCCGTCTCCGACCGCATCGCCGTGATGAACGCCGGCGACATCGAGCAGATCGGTACGCCGGAGGAGCTCTACCGTTCTCCGTCGTCGGCGTTCACGGCGGACTTCGTCGGCCAGTCGAACCGGCTGCAGGGCGACCTGCGCGGCGGCGACGTGTTCGTGTACGGGTTCCGCGTGCCCGCGCTCGATGCATCGGTCGCCGACGGGCCGGTGCTCGCCTACGTCCGACCGGAGGACGTCGCCTTCGCCCCGGAGGGCATCACCGGCACCGTCGTGTCGTCGAGCTTCCTCGGCTCGATCCGCCGCACCACGGTCCGGCTCGACGACGACACCGTCGTGATCGTGCAGCACGAGGTCGGCGACCGTCGCGCCGCCGGCGAGTCCGTCGCCGTCCGCCTGCTCGGCGCCCCCGTCGCGGTGGCCCCGCTCGCCTGACCGGCGAAGCGACAGTCCTCGCCGGGCCGGGCGCGTCCCCTCCGCGAAAGCGACAGTTTCCCGCGGAACGTCGGCGGCACACTGTCGCTTTCGCGGGGTGGACGCGACCACGGGCGGACGGGAGGCGCGTGACGGCCTGGCACCGGGCCTCCCGTCCGGTGGGGTCAGCGCTGGAAGCGCGCCTCGCGCTCGTCGGCCAACGCCGCCGCGACACGGGCACGCATGTTCGCGGGCATGTCGGGCAGGTCGTCGAGCCGGGCCCAGAACGCCTCGGTGTTCTCGCCGTCTGCGGGGTTCGGCGTGCCCGAGACGTACCGGCAGGCGAACACGAGGTCGAGGTACTGCGCCCGGTCGCCGTTCGGGTACGTCATCTCCGGCAGCACCTGCACCCACGCCAGCCGTTCAGCGACGGCGACGACGTCGGCCTCTTCCAGGACCTCGCGCTCGGCGGCGACGGCGGGTTCCTCGCCCGGGTCGACGATGCCGGTCACCGGGGTGAAGGCGCCGTTGTCCGCACGACGGACCACGAGCAGCTCCTGGTCGGCACCGGAACCCCGCGTGACCACCGCGGTGACGCCTGTCAGCCACAGCGGATCGGTGCCGATCCTCGAGCGGAGGGACAGGACGAAGTCGGGGGTGGGCATGTCCCCACGCTACCGATCCCGCCCTGTCGGAGACTGGTCATGACCAGTAGCATGGGCGTGTGGAGATCATCATCCTGCCCACGCCGGCTGAGGTCGGTCGCGTCGCCGCGGCCAAGATCGCGTCCGTCGTCGCCAAGAAGCCGTCCGCCGTCATCGGTCTCGCCACCGGATCCAGCCCGCAGGGCATCTACACCGACCTGCAGCGTCGGGTCGGTGCGGGCGAGATCTCGTTCGCCGAGGCTCGCGGGTTCGCCCTCGACGAGTACGTCGGCATCCCGCTCGAGCACCCGGAGTCGTACGCCAGCGTCATCGCGCGCGACGTCGTGGCGCCGCTCGGGTTCGACCCCTCGCGGGTACGGGTGCCCGACGGTCGTGCCGACGACCTCGAGTTCGCGGCGAAGGAGTACGACGCCGCGATCCGTGCCGCCGGCGGGATCGACGTACAGATCCTGGGGATCGGCGCGAACGGGCACATCGGGTTCAACGAGCCGACGTCCTCGTTCGCCTCGCGCACCCGGATCAAGACCCTCGCGCCGTCGACCCGTGACGCCAACGCGCGGTTCTTCGACTCGCCCGAGCAGGTCCCGACGCACTGCATGACGCAGGGGCTCGGCACCATCCTCGACGCCCAGCAGCTCGTCCTCGTCGCGCAGGGCTCCGCCAAGGCCGACGCGGTCGCCGCCGCGGTCGAGGGGCCGCTCAGCTCGTTCGTCCCCGGATCGGCGCTGCAGCTGCACGAGCACGCGACGATCGTCGTCGACGAGGAAGCCGCGGCCGGCCTGCAGCTCGCCGACTACTACCGCTACACGTACGCGAACAAGCCCGCGTGGCAGGTGTTCGAGTAGAACCGACGATCAGCCGTCTGCCCGCTGCCGGAACGCGGCGTGCAGGCGGCTGAGGCCGTCGTCCAGGGTCTCGGCCGAGCACCCGAAGTTCAGCCGCGCGAAGCCCTGACCCTGGCGTCCGAACGCCGGTCCGGAGGCGAGCGCCACCTTCGCCTCGTCGACCAGCAGCGCCGCGGGGTCGTCGCCCCACGGCAGGGCGCGCAGGTCCAGCCACGCCAGGTAGGACGCCTGCGGCTGCCGGTACTCCGCCCCGGGCAGGACGTCACCGATCCGCTCGGCCAGGGTGCGGCGGTTCGCGGCGAGTTCGGTGAGCAGGGATGCGAGCCACGGTCCGCCTTCGCTGAACGCGGCGACGCTCGCGGTGTAGCCGAGGATCCCGGTGCGCTCGACGACCTCGGTCGGCAGGGCGTCGAACCAGGCACGGGCCCGCTCCGAGGCGCCGACGATCAACGCGCACTTCGTGCCCGCGAGGTTCCAGGCCTTGCTCGCGCTCGTCAACGAGACCCCGAGCGCGGCGGCCTCGGGGCAGGACTCCAGGAACGGCGTGAAGACCGCGTCGGCGTGCACGAGCGGCGCGTGGATCTCGTCCGAGACGACCACGGCGTCCCACTCGGCGGCGAGCTTCGCGAGTGCGACGAGCGACGAGCGGTCGTGCACCAGGCCGAGGGGGTTGTGCGGGTTGCAGAGCAGCACGGTGCGCGCGCCGTCGGCGAACGCCTGCGCGAGGCCGTCCAGGTCCATCCGCCAACCGGCCGTGGTGTCAAAGGGGTCCGCGGGGCCGTCGGGTGCGAGCAACGGGACCTCGGTCACGGTGCCGCCGGCCTCGGCCACGTACTCCCAGAACGGCGGGTACACGGGCGGCATGATGACGACCTGGTCGCCCGGCTCGATGATCCGGCGGAGCATCTCCACCGCAGCGACCGACACGTCGGTGGTGGTGCGGACGAGGTCGGGGTCGACGCGCCAGGCCCACCGGCTCTCGGCGAAGTCCGCGAACGCCTCGGGCAGCGCACGACCGTGGCCGACGTACCCGGTGTCACCGTTGGTGACCGCGGCGACGAGGGCGTCGCGCACCGGCTCCGCGAGCATCGAGTCCATCTCGGCGACGAACATCGGCAGGACGTCCGGCGGGTACGCGGTGTACTTCTCGCTCGTACGGCTGCGGTGCGCATCGAACACGGAGACCATGACGCTCATGCGCCCATCCTGACAGTGCCCGCCGCCGCCCGGCAGGATGAACCCGTGGAACACCGCTCGCGCACCGTGCTCCGGGCCGCCCGTGATGCGGTGCTGGTGGTGGCCGGCAGCGTCGCGATCGGCCTGGTGATCGTGATCGCCGGACTGGGATGGCTCGACGACATGCCCTACCGGGGGTCCTCGACCGAAGCGGCCTACATCGCGGTCGCGGTGGCGGCGGTGGCCGTCTGCGGGTTCGGGGCGCTCGTCGGTCTCGCCGCGATCAGGGCGTCGGTCAGCTCGTCGGACGGAGCCCGGCGAGCAGGATCTCGACGTAGCGCTCCGGATCGCTGACCCGGGTGCCGCCGGCGACGGCCGCTTCGCGCAGCCCGCAGAGCAGTCGGCGGAGGTCGTCGGCGTCGACGTCCGTCCGGACGATCCCCTCGGTGCGTCCGCGGACGAGCAGCGCGTCGACGGACACCACCAGGTCGCCGGCGAGGGCAGCGGTGTCCGCACAGGAGAACCCGCCGTTGGTCAGCAGGTCACCCAGGGCTGCGTCGTCCACCATGCTCCGGAACGCGGCCGTGACGACCCCGCGCAGCGCATCGGCTGCGTCCTGCAGCACGACGGCGTCGCGGACTTGGTCGAGCATGTCCTCGAGCGCGTCGATCGCGAGCGCTTCGAGCAGGTGCTGCTGGCTCGGGAAGTGCCGGTAGGCCGTCCCGACCCCCACTCCGGCCTCGTGCGCGACGGCGTTGAGCAGGGCCGGTTCGCCCCGGTCGACGAAGGTGCGGGCGACGTCGAGCAGTGCCGTCCGGTTGCGCTGGGCATCGGAGCGCAGCGCCTCGGGTCGGGCCATCGCGATCGTCATGTGGACACTCTATCCGGTTGTGCTAGCGTTCCGGATGAATCATCCGATTGGGTGCGCCGAACGAGCAGGAGACGACGATGGACAGCTTCGAGTGGGAACCGGCAGCGATGCCCGACCAGCACGGCAGGACCGTGGTGGTCACCGGCGCGACCGGTGGGCTCGGCCTCGTCGTCGCCACGACCCTCGCCTCGGCCGGCGCCCGCGTCGTCGCCGGGGTGCGCGACCTCGACAAGGCGGCTCGCGTCCTCCCCGTGGGTCTCGACCTGGAGGCGCGGCTCGTCGACACCGCGTCCGTCGCGTCCGTCACGGCGTTCGCCCGGCAGCTCGCCGAGGACGGCATCGTCGTGGATGCCCTCGTCAACAACGCCGGTGCGACGATCGGCACGTTCGGGCGCACCGACGAAGGAATCGAGCGCACCTGGGCGACGAACGTCGTCGGGCCCGCCGTGCTCGCCGAGGCGGTGCTCCCGCTGCTCGGCGGGCCGTCGCCCCGCATCGTGCTCGTCGGCTCGAACCTGTCGCAGCGCACCCGCCGCGTGCCTGGTCCGGGCGGGGTCGACGGTCCGGACGGCTACTCGCAGTTCGGTGTGTACACCGACGCCAAGACCGCGGCCGCAGCGCTGAGCGTCGACCTCGGTGAACGACTCCGTGCTGCCGGTTCGGACATCCGGTCGGTGATCGCGCACCCCGGCATCGCGGCGACGGGGATGAACGGCCAGGCGGAGACCCTGACACAGCGCCTCGGCGGCATGGTCGCACGCAGCTTGGCCCGGACCGCTGCGGACGGCGCTCGTTCGACCCTCTGGGCAGCCACCGCCCCGGACGTCACCGAGGGGGTGTTCGTCGGACCTGCCCTCCGCCGTGGTGACCGGCGGCTGCACGTCGTGCCGGTGCAGGGCCCGGCGGCGGACCCGGCGTTCCGCGCTCGCGTCCGGGCGTTCGTGGACCAGGTCGCGGTGCGCGACGGGTCCTGATCATCCGTTCACGTGGGCAGCAGGTGCCGGAGTGCCGCTTCCGTGATGCGCGCCGGCATCGTGTGGCCGCCGTCGAACACCTCGGTCGTCGCGACACCCGGAGGGAACGCGTCGAGGACGCGCCGGACGCCGGCGAGGGGGAACAGTCCGTCGTCCCGTCCCGCCGCGACGAGGACCGGTTGATCAACGGCCGACGCGACCAGGGGGATGTCGCCAGCGGCGGTGAGTCCCGGGACGAACCAGGCCGGGTTGTGGCGGATCCGAGCGTCCTCGAACGAGGCCAGCGTACCGAGTCCGCAGCTGACCACGCCCCGCGTGAGTCGGGCGTCCACGGCGAGTGCGAACAGCGCCACCTGTCCGCCGAGGGAGTGTCCGACGATGCCGAGTTCGGTGTCGGCAGTACTCGTCTCGATCATCCAGGACGTCACCGTGGCGATGTCACGCGAGTGCTTCGCCTGCAGGCTGCTGCCGTCCGCCACACGGAAGAGCGCGTCGAGGCGTTCGTCGGCCGCCGGGTCGTCAGTCCAGTCGCGTCGGCGTTCCTCGAAACCGATCAGATCGGGGATGACCACGCGGGCCCCACTGCGAGCGAGCACCACGCCGTAGGCGAGAGTCGGATCCCCCGCCCGCCCGGCGGTCTCGCTCTTCCCGGAGGTGAAGTCGCCCGCGTGCTGGTGGACGGCGATGACGTCCGTGCCCGTGCCGTGGTCCGGGGTCAGGAGGAAGCACGGGATGGTGTCGCCGTCGGCCGTGTCCAGCTCGACGCGTGCCCACCGCACCGACCCGTCGCGTCCGAGCGGCTCCAGGCGGACCGCCACCGGACGGAGCTCGTCAGGGGACGGCAGCCCGAGCAGGTCGCGGACGCGTCCTCGGGCCGGTTCGTCGGTCGTCGACACCATGCCCGGACGCTACCAGCGGCGGTGAACCCGCCTGTGGGCCCCGAACACGCCGACCGTGGTGAACAGCAGGAGAGGGCTCGGTGACGGATCGCGCGTCCCCCGTCCGAGGGGGCTAGCGTCGCCGACGTGAACCGTTCTCGCGTGCACCGTCGCCCGCTCGTCCGCCCGCTCCCGCTCGCCGCGGTGGCCACGATCGCCGCGCTGCTCGGGACGGGGGTCGTCGCCGCGCCGGCCGTCGCCTCGCCGTCAGGGCAGGCGACGCATGCGGGGAGGACTGTCTCCGACCCGGCTCGGTACGTCGACCCGTTCATCGGCACGAGCGGGGACGGCAACACCTGGCCCGGTGCCACCGCCCCGTTCGGCATGCTCCAGTGGAGCCCCACCGGTACCGCAGGCGACCAGACCTCGACCCCGGTCGCGAACGGCTACTCGTACGACGTGAACCGGCTGCGCGGCTTCAGCCTGACGCACCTGAACGGCGCCGGCTGCGCACCTGGGGCCGCGGGCGACGTGCCGATCATGCCGGTCACGACCCCGATCACGACCTCGCCGTCGGCCGACAGCACCGACGCGGTCTACGCCGCCGGCTACTCGCACGACGACGAGTCCGCGAGCCCCGGGCGCTACGGCGTCGCGCTCGACAACGGTGTCCGCACCGACCTCGCCGTCACCACCCGGGCCGGGATCGGCGAGTTCGCGTTCCCCGCCGGGAAGGCCGCGAACCTGCTCTTCCGCACCTCGAACTCGATCAACGGCAGCGAGGCCGCGACCACCCGCGTCGACGCCCGGACCCGCACTGTGAGCGGCAGCGTCCTCACCGGCGGCTTCTGCAGCCGCCGGGCGAACGGCGGCGGGGCCACCAACCCCGACCGGCGCAGCTACTACCGGCTGTTCTTCACGGCCACCTTCGACAAGGCGTTCACGAGCACCGGCACCTGGCAGGACGGCACGGTCCGACCGGGAGGCACGTCCTCCTCCGGTGGGGAGGGCTACCTGACCGGCGCCGACCGTGCCGGACGCGGCTCGGGCGCGTGGGTCGGGTTCGACGCGCGTCGCGGTGCGACGGTGCACGCGAAGATCGGCATCTCGTACGTGAGCGCCGCAGGAGCGATCGCGAACCGCGACGGCGAGGTGACCCAGCGCTCGACCGTCGCGAGTGTGGCGGCCGGCACACGGGCCTCCTGGAACCGCGAACTGTCGCGTCTGCGCGTCGGAGGCGGCACCGCGGACCGCACAACCCAGCTGTACACGTCCGTGTACCACGCGCTCATGCAGCCGAACACGCTGAACGACCGCGACGGCCGCTACCTGGGGCCGGACCAGCGGGTGCACCGCATGGACCGAGGGCACCGCGCCGTCTACGGCACGTACTCCGGGTGGGACCAGTACCGGGCGCAGATCCAACTGCTCGCACTGCTGCGGCCGGACGTCGCCGGGGACATGGCGCAGTCGATGCTGCGGTTCGCCCAGCAGAACGGTGGGGTGTGGGACCGCTGGCTCCACCTCGGGGCGCCGACGCACGTGATGACGGGTGACCCCTCGGCCGCGACCCTCGCCACCTGGTACGCGATGGGGGTCCGGAACTTCGACGTGCGAGCCGCCTACGCCTCGCTGAAGCACCAGGCGACCGTCGAGAACGCCGACGCCGAGAGTGACATCGGGTGCCCGGGCCAGTGCCTGGCGCAACGCCCGGCGCTCGACGAGTACCTGCAGCGCCAGTACGCCGCGAACGACGACTGCTCGTGCTGGGGCGGCGCTGCCGAGACGCTCGAGGACTCGATCTCCGACAGTGCGCTCGGGTACTGGGCGGGTTCCCTGGGGCTGCGCTCGGACGCCCGGATGTTCGCGGAGCGTGGGACCTACTGGAAGAACACGTTCAACGCGGCCGTCGGCTACCAGGCCGCTCGCCAGGCGGATGGATCGTGGACGCCCGACTGGTCGCCCTCGACCGGCACCGGGTTCGCGCAGGGCACGAGTGCGCAGTACACCTGGCTCGTGCCGCAGGACGTACAGGGGCTGTCGACGGCCCTGGGTGGCGACGACGCGGCGGTCGCGCGACTCGACGCGTTCTTCCACGACAGCACTGGTGCGTTCGCGGTGACCGGCGGCGACGCCACGAAGTTCGACCCCACGAACGAGCCCGACATCCACACGCCGTGGATGTACAACGCGCTCGGCAAGCCGTGGAAGACGCAGGAGACCGTGCGCCGGGTCGTCGACGACGCGTACTCGACCGGGCCGAGCGGGCTGCCGGGCAACGACGACCTCGGCACGATGAGCGCCTGGTACGTCTTCGCGTCGATCGGGTTGTTCCCGCAGACGCCGGGGCGGGCGGAGATGCTCATCGGGAGCCCCACGTTCAGCTCGGTCGACATCCGGCGGTCGAGCGGGGAGCGGATCGTCGTGCGGTCCTCCGGCACGGCGCCCTACGTGCACGGTGCGCGGTTGGACGGGCGGACCCTCAAGAAGTCGTGGGTCCCGGCGTCCTTCGTCACCCGCGGCGGCACGCTGTCGCTCCGGGTCGGGGACACGGCGGACACGACGTGGGCGAGCGGTGCTCGGGGGCGCCCGATCGACCGCTGACCCGGGGTGAGGCTCGTCCTTCGCTGGTGCGGTCAGCGGCGGGGTCTGCGTCGCGCGGTGCCGAGCGGCCGCGCGGTCTCCGCGTGCCGACGCTTCCGTCGCCCGCGGCGCAGTTCGACCGGCAGGCCGACGGCCACGAGGGCGAGGCCGACCGCTCCGACCGTGCTCGCGCTCCGCACCTGTCGCTCCAGGGCGGCGCGAGCACCATCTCCTGCGAGCGCGACCGTCCAGTGGTGGTCAGGATCGTAGAGCACCTCGATGCGGCGCCCACGCTCGTAGAAGTCGGGATCGCGCGTGGAGTACCGGCGCAGCGAAGCCGTGAACACGTCGCCGTCGACGGTCTGCTCGGTCACCGGCCAGTACTCGTCCCAGGACCCTCCCCGGTACCCGCTGTGGTGCTCGTGCCTGACCTCGACGACGACCGCTTGCGCCGTTCGGCCGCGCTGCTGGAGGTCGGTGTTCTGCCGGAGCCGCTGGTACCGGGATGACGTTCCTCCGTCGCTACGCTCCCGGTTGCAACAGTGGCTTTTGGTATTCACAATTCGTACATCACCGTTGACATTCTGCAACATCCGGTTCTACGCTTCCCGGACACCCATCCGGGTGAACTGAATGAGCAAGGAGATACCAATGACGGATTTGCTTCTCGAGGCGCCGGTACGGGCGTCAGTCACGGCAGAACTGATGCGTGACCGCGTCGTGCAGCGCGTGGCATCCAGTTCCAACCCTGTCCTCGTCATCGTCGTTGCGGCAGCGATCGTGCTCGGTCTCGGTTTCATCGCGTACTTGACCGCGGTCTGCATCGGCAACGGCTACCGCGGGTTCGGCGGCGTCGTCAACGTCAACTGGAACGGCGCGATCAACGCGACCGTCAAGTTCTACTGCACGAGGTAAGTCATGCCGAAGCCGGAGCTCGCGCTGTGTGCGCGTTCGTGCACGAAGCAGTACGCCGGCGACGTCGGGATCTCCGGGGTCGACCTCCAGGTCGACCCCGGAGAGCTCGCCGCGCTTCTCGGACCGAACGGAAGCGGGAAATCCACGTTCATCCACGGGCTGGTCGGGTTGCACGGCTTCGATGCGGGAACGGTCACCATCGCCGGTCATCCCCACGAGAGCGTGCATGCAAAACAGTGCCTCGGCTTCGTCCCCGACGAGCTGCCCATCCCGCTGTCCCTGACCGGGAACGAGTTCCTCCGCCACACGGCCCGTCTCCGACTAGGCACCCCGTCGGAGCTCGGGGTGGAGATGGTTGACGCGCTCGGCCTCGAACCCCACTTGTACAAGTTCATCGCAGACATGTCTCACGGGACGAAGAAGAAGCTGCAGCTCGTCGCCGCGGCAGCGCATGCGCCCGCCCTGCTGATCATGGATGAGCCCTTCCGTGGACTCGACCCTCATGCCGTCAGGACGATCCGAGCGATCGTCGACGCCCTTCGTTCCACCGGCACCGCTGTGCTCGTTGCGACCCACGACATCCTCGCCGCCGAACACTGGTTCGACCGCGTGGTCATCCTGCACGAGGGCACCCGCATCGCAGACGGGCCGCCGCAGGACATCATCGCCCGCGGCGGAGCCCGCGACCTCGAGGACTTCTTCCTCTCTGCAACACGGATGTCCGTACAAGATCGCAGCCCCGACCGCTTCCGTTCCGTCATCGTCTCCGAAAGGAATCGCACAGAATGACTGTCCTCAGGACCGTTCTCGCCGTCGTGGGCGCCGCGATCAGCGCCGCGGTCATCATCCTGCTCAGCGCCATGGTCGCCACCATGCTCGCGGTGAGCACCGGCGCATTCGTCACTGTCCCGGGCATGGTGGAAGCAACCGCGGGCTCAGGCGCGGATCTCGCTACGACGCAGCTGCGATCGGGTGCACCGATCTGGCTCATCGGGATCACGATCGTCCTGGCTACCGCGATCCTGTTGCTGCAGCATCGACACGACCGGAACAGCCGCCACACAAAGCCCTCCGGGTCGTGATCCGGGACGCTGTCCAGGTCGCTCAGCTGATCGGAGGGATCTGGTTTGGAGACCTGTCCCGGAGCGTCACCGGGTCCCGGCCTCGCTCACGAGTGTTGCTCGTGGTCGTCGGCGTCATGGTGGTCACGTGGGTGGCGTTCGCCATCGCCACCGCCCGCGGGGGCATCGTCGGAATCCCCCCACGTGTTCAGCTGCAGCTCCTCGGAGAGCTCATCAGCGGTACCTCGATGGCCGCCGGATGCGCCGCGAGCATGTTGCTCGTGCTCACCCCGTCCGGCAAGGAACTCGACGCGATGCTGTGCTCGCTTCCGATCCGACGCGGGAGCTCGCTACTGGGTCGTACCGCACCACCGATGTTGGTGGCCGCCGTCGCAGCGCCGATCGTCATGGCGCCTGTCTTGGCCTCCAGCGTGCGGTTGGTCGGACCCGACGTTCTCGGATCGATCGTCGCGGGCACTGCATGTGGCTCCCTCGCCGGCGCCGCCGTCGTCACCGTCCTCATCCGCGCGCTCGAGATCGCGATGAACCGCACCGGGCTCCCGCAACCCGTCATCACCAGCATCGCTGCGGGCACTGCGCTCGGCACTGCAGCGCTCGCCTACGCCAGCTTCTCCCGAAGCGAGTGGATCAGCTCCCTTCCTGGTCGTCTCAACGGCCAAGCGTGGTCAGCAGTTGCCCTCGCCACGATTGTGTTCGCTGCGGCTGCCACCACCCTCGTGCTCGTCGTCCGCTACAGTCCCGCCGAACCCACAGCGACGCTGGTGCGGTGGCTCCGGAGCAGTCGGTCCGCCGGCTCGGTCTCGATCGACCTCCTGCAGACCAGTCGGAATCCGCTGCTGGTCTCGACCCTGACGCTGATGGGGATCGCGGCTACTGCCGCAGCTCTCGTCACCCCGTCGGAGTCTCCTGCGTGGCCCTCGGTGATGTTGGTCCTGGTCGTCACCGTGCCCGCATCGACCACCCTCATCGCGTACGGAACGAACCGGCGAACGCTCTGGATCCGGTCGGCGATCCGCACGCCTGTCCAGAGCCGCTACGGCGGCGTCAAACTCCTCGTCTGCACGCTGCTCAGCGCGACCGCGCTCGGCGTCGTCGCTCTCTTCGGTACCGTGCTGGGACACGCCGCGACTACCCCGTGGGGATTCGCGCTCCCTGCAGCACTCGTCGCAACCACGGCGAGCTTGCTCGCCGGAGTGCACTTCCCCGCTGACCTCGAGATGCCCGGCGCCCCCGTCGTGGCGTTCCTGGAAGCCGCCGCCCTCACCGCAGTACCGTGCTTCGTCGCGACGAAGTTGCCGGAGCCAGCACCGACGCTAGTCATGGTGGGTTCGGCGCTCCTCTACGCTGCCCTCGTCCCGGCCTCGATCAGCACACGGCGACGACGAAGCATCACCGCATGAGCCAGATCCGCTTGATCATCCACCCGCACGTCCACGTCAACCGTTCAGGCCAGAACTTCACCATCTCCGACCAAGCGACGGTCACCCACACCGTGCATTCCGTCGTCCCATGGCCGCCTCTGCCCTGTGGATACCCCGCCGACGTCACCGCGTACTTGCTCGCGAACGGACTCGCACGTGCACCACTGCGGACCCGCCGGCACGTCATCGATGCGCTCGAGGACGCCACCCCGACGGAGCGCCGGGTCATCCACCGCTGGGGTGGAAGTCGGCGCTTCTCAGCTCCCCTGGGCCGCATCACCGTCGTTCCCGCCACGTTGCAGGCGATCACCCACGGCTGGGGGGTCGCGGCCGCCGTGATCAGCACCGTCCTGACGATCACCTTGATCAGCATCGGGGCCGATGTCGCCCTGATCGCCGACATCGCCTTGGCGCCGTTCCTCCTGCTCGTCGTCCTCGCCGCGCACGAAGCCGCCCACTGGCTCACTGCACGAAGTCGCCTCGGCCCGTCAGCGGGAGCTCTGCTGATCAGCTGGCGGACGTGCGCGCTCGTCTACGGATCGACCACTCCGCGCAACAAGCGCATCATCGCCATTGCAGGTCCCGCGGCCGGGTGCGCCGCTGCCCTCCTCTGCGCCCTACTCGCCCTCGGCCCCGCGACAACGGCGACGGCAGTGATCCTCCTCATGATCAACGTCCTTGGAATCACCCCTCTCACCGCAGATGGGCGCGATGCGCTCACGCCGTGCGACTCTCGTAGCGATCCAAGCGCCGACCCTGCCGGAAGTGGCTCCTGAATGTTCCATCCCGGCGGTGACGGCCGTGGCGGGGGCGCGGCAGGACACCCCGAGCGGCCCCGGCCAGTGAAGCGGCGACACCACGTGGGCGGGCGGGCGGGGTCCGGTTGCCCGGTCGACCGCTGATCGCGGCTTGACCCCCAGCCCACCGACCTGCCCCGACCGACCGGCAGGCCCTACGATCGACCCGACAGAGGGGGAGCACCATGACCGAACTCGCCGACTGGGAGACCGAGGGCGCCAAGGCCCGACCGGCGTCGCCGGACGAGCGGAACCGGGTACCAGCACCGGCCGCGCTCCGCGCCACGACCTGGATCGGCGTGCTGTTGCTCGTCGCTGCGGCGTTCGTGTTCGTGGGCGCGTCGTACCTCGGCCTGCGCGAGGACGAGACCGAGGCGCATGCCCTCGCCCGACTCGTGATCGTCGTCGTCATCGGGTGCGCCGTCGCCGTGGTCGGCACGGTCGCACTGCTGCTCCGGCTCGTCGCGGGAGCACTCGCCCGACGGTGACCGGGTCAGCGCAGCTCGCGCCCGCTGCCCCACACCCGCTGCACCTCGAGCGCCGGGGACAGCGCCACGAGGTCGGCCGCGTACCCCGGCGCGAGCCGTCCCAGTCGGTCGCCGAGCCCCAGCGCCGCGGCCGGCACACTCGTCAGCGCCGCCACGGCCTCGGGCAGGGTCCGCCCCGCCAGTCCGACGGCGTTCCGCAACGCCACGTCCTGCGTCAACGTCGACCCCGCGATGGTGTCGGTCCCGGCGACGTGCGCGACCCCGTCGGTCACGGTGACGTCGAGCGACCCCAGTCGGTACGAACCGTCGGCAGCGCCCGCAGCACCCATGGCGTCGGTGATGAGCGCCACCCGGCCCGGGGCAGCGCGGAACAGGGTGTCCGAGACGACCGGGTGCACGTGCACGGCGTCCAGGATGAGCTCGAGCGTCACCCGGTCGTCGGCCACCGCAGCACCGATCGGCCCCGGGGCGCGGTGGTGCAGCCCCGGCATCGCGTTGAACGCGTGGGTCAGCAGCGTCGCACCGGCGTCGAACGCGGCACGGGCCTGGTCGTAGGTGCCGACGGTGTGGCCGACGGCGACGGTGACCCCGGCGGCGACGAACCGGCGGACGGCGTCGAGCGCGCCCGGCAGTTCCGGCGCGATGGTGACCTGGCGGATGACGCCCTCGCCGGCCTCGAGCAGTGCGTCGACCGCTGCGGGGGACGGGTCGATGAGGAACGACTCGTTGTGGGCGCCCTTGTTGTGCGGGGACAGGAACGGCCCCTCCAGGTGCACGCCGAGCACGAGTGGGTCGGTCGCCATCACGGAACGGATCCGCGCGAGCGAGTCCGCGAGCGCAGGGATAGGGTTCGCGACGAGGGACAGGACCGACCGGGTCGTGCCGTGCGCCCGGTGGACGGCCAGCGACTCGGCGAAGGAGTCGTCCTCGTACGACTCGGTCGCACCGCCGTGCCCGTGCAGGTCGGTGAACCCGGGCGTCAGGACCGCGTCGCCCAGGTCGACGACCTGGTCCGCCGCGGGGGCTTCGGGGCCGGAGCCGACCGCGTGCACCACGTCACCGGCGAGCAGGACCCAGCCGTCCGCCGTGGACCCGGCCGCGTCGACGACGCGGGATGCGCGCACCAGGGTGCGCTGGGCCTCCCGGCCGGCCTGGAGGCCCGTGGCGGTCATGCGGTCTCCCTGCGGAACGCGATCACGCCGCTCAGGGCGGCGATCACGATGAAGACGAAGCCCACGACCGGGTGGCCGATGGAGATCCAGGTCGCGCCCGCGGCGATGACCAACGCGACCTCGACGATCGTCTTGCCGACGATGTCGGTCTCGATCGGCGACGCCGGCGAGCGGAAGAAGTACCAGACGACGGCCGCGAACAGCGGGGCGCCGACCATGAACAGGTAGCCGGGCAGGGGGAGCTGCCACGACCAGTAGCCCCAGAACGCCAGGGAGAGCAGGCCGAACGTGCAGACCAGGACGCGGAGCACGCGCCAGACGTCGAACGGCCGTCGCTGCCTGCCGGCGGGTGCCGGGCCGGGGACTGCTTCCCAGTCGACGGGGGACTGCGGGGCGTTCGTCATGGTGCTGCCTACTTGAAGATGATGGTGCGGGCGCCGTCGAGCAGGACGCGGTCCTCGGCGATCCAGCGCACTGCCTGGGTGAGGGTGCGGGACTCTTCGTCCTGGCCGATGGAGACCAGCTCGGCGGGGTCCTTCGTGTGGTCCACGCGCACGACGTTCTGCTCGATGATCGGGCCCTCGTCGAGGTCGCTCGTGACGAAGTGGGCCGTCGCACCGATGAGCTTCACGCCGCGGGCGTGCGCCTGGCGGTAGGGGTTCGCGCCCTTGAAGCCGGGCAGGAACGAGTGGTGGATGTTGACCGCACGGCCCTCGAGCGCCGCGCAGAGCTCCGGCGACAGGATCTGCATGTAGCGGGCGAGCACGACGAGTTCGATGTCGTGCTCCTCGACCGCTTCGAGGACACGGCGCTCCATGGCCGCCTTGCTGTCCGCGTCGGTGACCGGACGGTGCTCGAACGGCACCGAGTAGAACGACGCGAGCTCGGACAGGTCCGGGTGGTTGGACAGCACGAGCGGGACCTCGATCGGCAGCTGCCCACCGCGCTGGCGGTAGAGCAGGTCGTTGAGGCAGTGGCCGGCCTTCGACACGAGGACGAGGCTGCGCAGCGGGCGACCGACGACGTCGAGCTGGACGCGGGCGTCGTACCGGGCGGCGACGGGGGCGAGGGCTGCCTCGAAGGTCGCACGGTCCACCGGAGCCATGACCTGCAGGCGCATGAAGAACGTGTTCGTGTCGACGCTCGAGAACTGCTGCGACTCGGTGATGTTGCCGTTGGCGGCGACGACCGCTCCGGAGACGGCGTGCACGATCCCGGGCTGGTCGTCGCAGACGAGCGTCAGGGTCCAGTGCGTGGGGGTCGGGTCGGTCACCGGATCAGGGTACCGGGCGCGGCGAGCGCGGTGCTTCGTGCGCAGAAATGGTCGAGTGCCGTCACGCGACCCGACCATTTCTGCTCACGAAGCGGGCGCGGCGGCGGTGCGGAGGCGGCGGTCGGCCAGGGTCAGGACCGTCAGGAGCACCGCGACCCCGAGGATCACCCACGCCAGCACGTGCAGGTCCGGTGTGGTCGGGGCCTGGCCGAACACGCCACCGATGAGCGACGAGGCCCCGATCGCCCCGATGTACACCGCCGTGCGGGACAGCCCGGCCGCGGTGCCGATGTACGACGCGGGCACGAGCCGGTACAGCGCCGCCTGGTTCGACACCGACGCCAGGGCCTGCGGGACGCCGAACAGCGCCGGCGCCAGCGCGAGCAGCACGACCGGCGACCCGGTGTGCAGGAAGAGCAGGAGCGCCCCGCCGACGATCGGCACGACGGCCGCGACGATCAGGGGTCCGCGCACGGCGGTCTTCCGGGCGACGACGAACGACGCGATCCCGGCCACGATCGCGGCCGGCAGCTGGATGTACCCGGCGACGTCGCTCGAGTACCCGGCGACGTCCTGCACCCACTGCGAGAACCCGTAGGTCATCGTGTACGCGAGCAGGTAGGTCAGGAACAGCCGCACGTAGGTGCGGGACAGCGCCCCGTTCCGAGCGAGCATCCGGACGTCCACGAACGGTCGGACCGCGCGCAGCTCCCACAGCACGAGGGCGACGAGCAGCACGATCGCCACCGCGAGCAGCCACCACAGGCCGGCGGACAGGTCGAGCAGGAAGACGAGCAGCGCCGAGACGGTGCCCGTCATGAGCAGCATGCCGAACGGGTCGAGCGCCTGCAGGACGGGCAGGGCCTCGTCGTCACGCGGACGGAGCCGGTCGGACGGCAGCCACATCGACGCCACGACGATGCCGAACGCCGCCAGGGGCACGTTCACCAGGAAGATCGCGTGCCAGCCGAACGCGGCGATCAGCGCGCCGCCGAGCGGAGGCCCGGCCGCCGCGGACACGAGCGAGGTGATGGACAGCGCTCCGAGCACGAGCGGCGGGGTCGGCTTCCCGATCCGTGCCGAGTGCTGTCGGAGGGTGGTGAGTGCTGCCGGGTACGCCGACGAGGTGCCGATGCCGATGAGCACGCGGGCGAACACCGCGCCGCCGAAGCCGGTCAGGAACTCGGGCACGACCCCGGCGACACCGACGATCACGAGCCCGGTCAGGAACACCTTCTTCGGGCCAAAGCGGTCGGCGAGCTTGCCCATCGTCGGCTGCGCGATCGCACTCGCCAGGTACAGGGCGGCGACGAGCCAGATCGCCTGCGCCGCACCGATCCCCAGGTCGCGGGAGATCGGCGTGAGCGCGACGGACACCATCGTGGTGTTGATCGGGTTGAGCAGCGGCCCGACGAGCACCGGGATGAGGAGCTTCGGGCCGAAGCCACTGCCGGTGCTGCCCGGCGCGACGACGGGGGTGGGAGTGGTCGAGGTGGACGTGGGAGTGCTTCTTCCGGGGTCAGCGTTCGGTGAGCGGGGCGAGGATCGCGATCGCTCGGGCGACGGTGTCGCGGTCGGCGTCGGGCAGCGCGGCGAGCCGGTCGGTCAGGACGCGGGTGCGGGTGGTCCAGGCGTCCTCGCGGGCACGGGCGCCCTGGTCGGTCGCGCGGACGAGCGCACGGCGGCGGTCGGCGGGGTCAGGACGTCGTTCGACGAGGCCGAGGTCCTCGAGCGCCTGGACGGTCGCGCCCATCGACTGCGGTCGGACGCCCTCGGCGCGGGCGAGCTCGGCGACCGTGCTCTCGCCGTGCCGCAGCAGGCGGCCGAGCGCGGCGGTCTGGGACGCCGTGACCTCGTCGGCCTTGCCGGTCAGCAGCGTGCGACGGATCCGGCCGTACAGCGTCAGCAGGTCACCGGCGAGCGCGGTCGGATCGGGTGATTCCATACCGGCACGGTACTACTTCGACAGCACAACTTGCAAGGCTGCCTTGCGAGTTCGAGGCTCGCCGCTCCGGATCGGCTCAGCGCTCGAACACGATGCGGCGCCTCGTCACCACGAAGCCGGCCCGCTCGAACGCCCGGCGCATCGGGGTGTTCGCCGCGTCCGTCGTGCCGACCACCTTCGGCTCCCCGGCCTCGGCGTGCACGCGCAGCCCCTCGGTGAGCAGGCCGTCGACCACACCGCGCCCACGGTGCTGCGGCAGCACGCCGATGAAGCTGATCGCCGCGTCGTACGCCGTCCGCGTCGCCAGGACGAACCCGACCACCAGGCCGTCGGGGTCGAGCGCGACCCGCCAGCCGTCACGCGACCCCGGCAGCGAGCGGTAGAACTCGAGGTCGTCGGCGGCGGCGCCCCGCGGGCCGAGTTCGTCCACCGACGCCACGGTGTGGGCGTCGAGGCTCCCCACCGCGACGCGGGCGAACAGGTCCACGAACTCGTCGTCGTCACCGGACCGGAAGCGCAGCGAGGACGGCATCGGCACTCCGTGGTCCGGCGTCCACGCCACACTCACCCGCTCCGTCGAACGTCCGAGCCCCGCAGCCCGGGCGGCCGCCGTGCGCCACGACACCGCGGCGACGGCCTCGGGGTCGTCGTGCCAGTCCACCGCGACGTCGACGATCCACTCCGGTCGCGCCCCGAACGCAGCGGTCCCCGCCGTGATCAACCCGGCGGCGATCGCCACCTGCTCGTCCTCGGGCACGTCCGGAGCCACCAGCAGGTCGTCGAGGGTCGACGGCACCTCGGCGTCCGCGCCACCCCACCAGAGCGCCCGTGCCACCGGACGGCCGTCGCGCTCGGCCAGCCACGACCACCCCGGGCGGTAGTTGTCCGTGCCGGACTCGGCGCGGTACCGGTCCGGACCGATCCACGCGACCGGTTCCGACGTCGAGAACGCGAGCAGGGCCTCCCGGTCGTCCTCGGTGGTCGCGCGGAAGGTGACCGTCACCGCGGGTCGGTCATCGTCGTGATCAGGTGCTCCTGCACGTAGCCGAGCCAGTCGTAGACGTCGCGCAGGCCGACGCCCGCGTCGGCCTCGACCGAACGCTCCTCGTCGTCGGCGTCGACGATCCCGAGGCGGTCGGCGATCGTCAGCCGCAGGTCGGTAAGCGTGCGGAGCCAGGCCTGCTCGTCCTCCGGGTCGAGGGCGCCGTCGCGGGTCCCCGTCAGCCACTCGTGCACGGTCGTCGCGTTCGAGGTCTTCTGCGCCAGCAGGTCGGACTGCGTGTACTTGCGGAACTCCGCGCTGGCGTCGTCGTCGTCCGGGTAGGCGTCCGGGAACATCCGAGTCGCCACCGGGTCCGCCGTCAGGTCGCCGTCGAGCACCTGGCGCAGCTGCTCGGTCAGGGACGTGAGCAACCCGCGCTCGCCGGAGGACATGCCGAGGTGGACGCCGTCGGCCCGGCGGACGAAGGGGATCACGCTTCGGGGGCCTTGTCGACGGTCGCCTGCAGGCCGTAGCCGTGCATCGACTGGACGTGGGCCTCCATCGCCTCGCGCGGACCCGTCGCCACGATGGCCCGACCCTCGGTGTCCACCTGGTGCATGAGCCGTTCCGCCTGCGCACGACCGAAGCCGAAGTGCCGCTGGAAGACGTACGTGACGTACGACATCAGGTTCACCGGGTCGTCCCACACGACGGTGACCCACGGGGTGTCCGCGCGCGCACTGGTGCGTTCGTCCGGGGTGGTCCGTTCGTCCACGTCGGGCGAGGTCAGCGTCATGCATCCAGGGTGACACAGGGCGGGCGGCTCGGTACGATCGTCACGTCGCGACTGGCGTTGGATGGGTCACCATCGGGGAGCGACACCTGACACGGTGCGCGGCCGTACGCCTGGGCTGCACCGACCGATCGTCCGTGCGCGACCCACCGGTCGTCGCCAACCCACGTAGGAGAACCGTGTCCATCACCGATCTGCCCGCCGTCGACGGCTCCGTCGACACCGACCGCGCAGCCTTCAACGCCCCGCTCACCGAGGTCGACCCCGAGATCGCCGCCGTCCTGCAGCAGGAGCTCGGCCGTCAGCGCGACACCCTCGAGATGATCGCGTCCGAGAACTTCGTGCCGCGCGCCGTGCTCGAGTCCCAGGGCTCCGTCCTCACCAACAAGTACGCCGAGGGCTACCCCGGCAAGCGCTACTACGGCGGCTGCGAGTACGTCGACGTCGCCGAGCAGCTCGCCATCGACCGTGCCAAGGCGCTCTTCGGTGCTGCCTACGCCAACGTCCAGCCGCACTCGGGCGCCACGGCCAACGCCGCGGTCCTGCACGCCATCGCCAGCGCCGGCGACACGATCCTCGGCCTCGAGCTCGCGCACGGCGGTCACCTGACCCACGGCATGAAGCTCAACTTCTCCGGCCGCATCTACAACGCCGTCGCGTACGGCGTCGACCCCGAGACGTTCGAGGTCGACTACGACGACATCCGCGCCAAGGCCATCGAGCACCAGCCGAAGGTCCTCATCGCCGGCTGGTCCGCCTACCCGCGCCAGCTCGACTTCGCGAAGTTCCGCGAGATCGCGGACGAGGTCGGCGCCAAGCTCTGGGTCGACATGGCGCACTTCGCCGGCCTCGTCGCCGCCGGTCTGCACCCGTCCCCGGTCCCGCACGCCCACGTCGTCTCGTCGACCGTGCACAAGACCCTCGGCGGCCCCCGCTCGGGCATCATCCTGTCCAACGACGAGACCCTGTTCAAGAAGCTGAACTCCGCGGTCTTCCCGGGCCAGCAGGGCGGCCCGCTCATGCACGTGATCGCCGCCAAGGCCACCGCGTTCCTGCTCGCCGGCACCCCCGAGTTCAAGGCCCGCCAGGAGCGCACCATCCGCGGTGCCCGCTTGCTCGCGGATCGGCTCACGCAGCCGGACGCCCGCGCGGCCGGCGTCGACGTCCTCACCGGCGGTACCGACGTGCACCTGGTGCTGGTCGACCTGCGCACCTCCGAGGTCGACGGCAAGCAGGCCGAAGACCTGCTGCACGAGGTCGGCATCACCGTGAACCGCAACTCCGTGCCGTTCGACCCGCGTCCTCCGATGGTCACCTCGGGTGTCCGCATCGGCACGTCGGCGCTCGCCACGCGTGGCTTCGGCGACGCCGAGTTCACCGAGGTCGCGGACATCATCGCGCTGACCCTCATGCCGAACCCGGACATCGCAGCGCTCTCGGCCCGGGTGAAGACCCTGACCGACGCGTTCCCCCTCTACGCGTGAGCGACGCCCTGAGCCCCCTGCCCGTCGAGCGATGGGCGGGGGAGGGCACTGCCGTCCGCATCGACGGCACCGCCCTCGCTGCCCGGACGCTCGACGAACTGCGGGTCCGCATCGATCGGTTGCACGAGCACGGCATCCGTCCGGGGCTCGGCACGATCCTGGTCGGGGAGAACCCCGGTTCCCTGTCCTACGTCGCGGGCAAGCACCGCGACTCGGCGCAGATCGGGCTCGACTCGCACCGCATCGACCTGCCTGCGACGGCATCCGCCGCGGACATCCGAGCCGCGATCCTGCAGATGAACGACGACCCCCGGGTCACCGCGTTCATCCTGCAGCTGCCGCTGCCGGAGGGCATCGACCCGACGCCGATGCTCGAGCTGATGGACCCGTCGAAGGACGCCGACGGCCTGCACCCGACGAACCTCGGTGAGCTCGTGCTCGCCGTGCCCGGTGGTGCCGGCACGATCGACGCGCCCCTGCCCTGCACCCCGCGGGGCATCGTCGCGATGCTCGAGGCGTACGACATCCCGATCCGGGGCGCGCACGTCACGATCATCGGGCAGGGCCTGACGGTCGGCCGGCCGCTCGGTCTGCTGCTCACCCGCCTCGAGGCCACCGCCACCCTGACCCACTCCCTGACGGCGGACGTCGCCGCGGAGTGCCGTCGCGCCGACATCGTCATCGCGGCGGCCGGGGTCGCCGGGCTCGTCAAGCCGGACTGGATCCAGCCCGGTGCGGCCGTGATCGACGTCGGCATCACCCGCGTGGTGAACGACGAGACCGGGAAGGCAAAGCTGCACGGCGACGTCGACCCCGCCGTCGCGTCCGTCGCTGGGTTCATGTCGCCGGTGCCCGGCGGCGTCGGCCCGATGACCCGCGCGATGCTCATGAAGAACGTGGTCGAGGCGGCGGAGCGCCACCTGAAGTAGGTGCGGCGGTCGGCTCACGAGGCGCGCGTTGGCATCGTGAGCAGAAATGGTCGGGTCCCGTCGTGGGACTCGACCATTTCTGCTCACCAGATGCGGCCGGGAGGCGCGGCTCGCCCCCGCCCCGCGCGTTCGGGGGACGGGTGCGGAGCCGCCCCCAGTGCTACGGTCACCGCATGGGGGAGAACGTCCAGACCGCGCCCGTGATGGCGGCCACCGGCAGGAAGCTGCGTCCGCGTGCGTGGGGACTCGTACTCGTCGGGACCGTCGCACTGGTGCTGTCCCCGAACCTGGTGCTCTGGAGCACGTCGACGGGCTACGGCGGGGTCGACGCCGACGACAACTGGATCGACAACGGCGGCAAGGTCCTCGAGACCGCGCCCATCACGGTGCAGGTCGAAGCGCACGTCGCACCGGCCGCACTCGCACTGTTGCTGCTCGTGGTCGTCGTCGGGATCGTCCTGCCGCCGACGCTCGCGCGCTACGGGCACCGCACCCTCGGCGACATCGTGCGGTACTCCGCGTACCTGGCGGTCCCGGTGTGCATCGTCGTCGGCGTGCTGGTCTACACGGTGTGGCAGGGCCACGTCGTGATGGACCAGCTCCAGCACGAGGTGCTGCACCCGCACGGGTTCCCGTGGGGCGGCGTCACCGTCACCACGGGTCACATGACCCACTGACGTCCGAGTCTCGCGCTGGATTGCGCCGAAGTTTCGCGGTCAGCGACACCTCACGGGCCGTGCGCCGCGTGACGTGTCGGTGAGCGCGAAACTCCGCCGGTCAGGCTCAGTCGCGGCGGGCGCCCTGCGCGGCGTGCACCGTGAAGACGTTCGGCTCGCGGTACCCGGCGGCTGCGAAGGCGGCGGTGACGGCCTCGGTGATCGCGCCACGGGCCTCCCGGTCGACCAGCGCGATCGCCGCACCACCGAACCCACCACCGGTCATCCGCGCACCGACGGCGCCGTGCTCGACGGCGGTCGCGACGGCCAGGTCGAGCTCCGGCACGGAGATCTCGAAGTCGTCGCGCATCGACTCGTGCGACGCGACGAGCAGCGAGCCGATCGCCCGCGGGCCCTGTTCGCGCAGCGTCCGGACGGTGTCGAGGACTCGTTGGTCCTCGGTCACGACGTGGCGCACGCGGCGGAAGGTCTCGTCGTCGAGCAGCTCCTGCGCACGGGGCAGGTCATCGACGCTCAGGTCACGCAGGGCCTCGACACCGAGCACCTGCGCACCCTTCTCGCACGAGGCCCGACGAGCTGCGTACCCACCGGTGGCGTGGGCGTGCTCGACCCGGGTGTCGATGACCAGGACCTCGAGCCCGTTGGCCTCGAGCGCCAGGTCGACCACGGCGGTGTCGAGCGTGCGGCAGTCCAGGAACACGACGGCGTCCTGCTCGCCGAGCAGTGACGCGGACTGGTCCATGATGCCCGTCGGTGCGCCGACGGCGTGGTTCTCGGAGTACTGCCCCACGCGGGCGAGGGTCTTGCGGTCGAGCCCGAGCTCCCACAGGTCGTTGAAGGCGAGCGCGACGCCGCACTCGATCGCGGCGCTGGACGACAGGCCGGCCCCGACGGGGACGTCGGACTCGATGAAGACGTCGAACCCGGTCTTGTCCGATAGGTCTGCGCCGGCCTGCTCGCGGAGTGCCCAGGCGATGCCGAAGACGTACGCCGACCAGCCGGTCATGTTCGACGGGTCGAGGTCGTCGAGCGACAGTTCGAGCACCGTGTCGGCGTCGAACGCGGACGAGACGCGCAGCACACGGTCCGGCCGCGGGGCGATCGACGCGGTGGTGCGCCGGTCGATCGCGAACGGCAGGACGTACCCGTCGTTGTAGTCGGTGTGCTCACCGATCAGGTTGACCCGGCCGGGGGCGGAGTACCGCACCGCCGGCTCGTACCCGTAGACCTGCTGGAACGTCATGCTCGCTCGATTCCCTGTCGGATGAACTCGGCTGCCTTCTCGGGCACGAGGTCCCCGATCCAGGCACCCATGGCGGCTTCACTGCCGGCCAGGAACTTCAACTTGTCCGCCGCCCGACGTGGCGACGTGATCTGCAGCATGAGCCGCACGGTGTCCCGCCCGACGTGCACCGGCGCCTGGTGCCACGCGGCGATGTACGGGGTCGGGTCGCCGTAGAGCTCGTCGATGCCCCGCGTCAGGCGCAGGTGCATGTGGGCCAGTTCGTCCTTCTCGGCTTCGGTCAGGCCGGCGAAGTCGGGGACGTGGCGGTGCGGCAGCATGTGGATCTCGATGGGCCAGCGTGCGGCGAACGGCACGAAGGCCGTGAAGTGCTCGCCCTGCAGGACGACCCGGTCCGAGGCCCGCTCGTTCGCCAGGTGCTGTTCGAACAGGTCCGGCCCGAAGCGCTCGATGGAGTCGAGCAGACGCTGCGTGCGGGGCGTGACGTACGGGTACGAGTAGATCTGCCCGTGCGGGTGGTGCAGCGTGACGCCGATCGCTTCGCCGCGGTTCTCGAACGGGAACACCTGCTGGATGCCGGGCATGGCGGAGAGCGCGGCGGTGCGGTCCGCCCAGGCCTCGACCACGGTGCGGGCACGCGACTCGGAGATCGACGCGAAGGACCCCTCGGTCGCGGGCGAGAAGCACACGACCTCGCACCGGCCGACGCTGCGGAGCTGCCGGTTCAGGCCGACGTCGGACAAGGACTGGAGCGAGGACGGAGCGTCATCGGCCTCGAGCAGCGGACCGAACGACGGTGACCGGTTCTCGAACACGGCGACGTCGTAGGTGCTCGGGATCTCGGACGGGTTCTGCGGTGTCTGCGGCGCGAGCGGGTCCTGGTCGGCCGGCGGCAGGAACGCACGGTTCTGCCGGCTCGCGGCGATGGAGACCCACTCGCCGGTCAGGACGTCCTGGCGCATCCGCGCGGTCTCGGGCCGAGGGTCGAGCGCACGCTCGTCGATGGCACGCTCAGCGGGCAGGGTGCTGTCCGCATCGTCGAAGTAGAACAGGTCGCGGCCGTCCGCGAGCTTCGTCACGCGCTTGGTGATCACCGGAACAGCCTAGCGCTGATCCGAAGCGTTGCGAAAGACTTCGGAAGCAAGCGAAACTAGAGCCGTGACCGACGACGACCTCTCCTTCCTGGCCGGATCGCTGCCCGCGCCGCTGCGGCAGGACCGCATCGTCTCCATCGTCGAGGGCGCACCCGGCATGGTCCGGACCGCCGCGCTGGCCGCGTCGCTCGGTACGAGTGAGGTGACGGTCCGGCAGGACCTCGCGGTCCTCGACCAGGAGGCCCGGATCCGGCGGGTGCACGGCGGAGCGGTCCGCCTCGGGGCCGGGTCCACCGAGCGCCCCTTCGAGGAGACCGCCGTCGAGCACCAGGTGGCCAAGGCCGCCATCGGCCGTGCGGCCGCAGCGCTCGTGCGTTCCGGCGAGTGCGTCGTGCTCGACGTCGGCACCACCCCGGCAGCGGTCGCCGAGGCGCTCGTCGCCCGCACGGAGCTGTCCGACGTCACCGTCGTCACGAACTCGCTGACGACCGCGCTGGCCCTCGAGCGCGCCGTACCGCGGTTCACCGTGATCGTCACCGGCGGCACCCTCCGACCGCTCCAGCACTCGCTCGTCGCGCCGTTCAACAACACCCTGTTGCCGGTGATCGCCGCTGACATCGTGTTCCTCGGTGGCACCGGTGTGGACGTCGCGCACGGTCTGACCAACGTCAACCTGCCCGAGACCGAGGCGAAGCGGGTGCTCGCGGCCACGGCTCGGCGTACCGTCGTCGTCGCGGACGGGTCGAAGTTCGGCCGGGCCCACATCGGGGTCGTCCGCGCGCTCGAGGACATCGACGTCGTCGTCACCGCCGAGGCCGAAGCCGACGCGGTCGCCACGATCCGGGCGGCCGGCGTCGAGGTCGTCGTCGCGGACGGCGAGGACACAGCCGGAAGGAACCACACCCCATGACCGCAGCACCCACCGGTGGCCAGTACCGCCTGCACCACGCCGGACCGGACGGCGTCGTCGAGGCCGTCGTGACCGAGGTCGCCGCCGGCATCCGAGAACTCCGTGTCGCCGGCTTCGACCTGACCGAGCCGTTCCCCGTCACCGAGCAGCCGCCCGGTGCCAACGGCATCGTGCTCGTACCGTGGCCGAACCGCGTCGCCGGCGGGGTCTGGGGACTCGACGGCAAGCGGCAGCAGCTGGACGTCTCGGAGCCGAAGTACGGCAACGCGTCGCACGGCCTGCTCCGCTTCGCGCCGTACCGCGTGGTGTCGCAGACCGAGACGGGCATCGTGCAGGAAGCCACGATCCACCCGCAGCACGGCTGGCCGTTCACCCTCGAGACCCGCGTGCACCACGAGCTCGTCGACGACGGCATCCGGGTGACGCACGAGATCACGAACCGATCCGGTGTCCGCGCGCCCTTCGCCGTGGGGGCACACCCGTACCTGCGCGCCGGCGACACCCCGGCCGACGACCTCGTCGTCACGCTCGACGCCGCCACCGCCTTCACCGTCGACGAGCAGAAGGTGCCGAACGGGTCCGTGTCGGTGGAGGGCACTTCGTTCGACCTGCGACGGGGACTGCGCGCCGGTGACGCGGATCTCGACACCGCGTACTCCGACATCACCCCGGATGCCGACGGGGTCCGTCACACGACGCTGCACGGCCCCGAGGGTGACGGCGTGCAGCTCTGGCAGGACGCGTCGTTCCCGTACGTGCAGGTGTTCACCTCACGGGAGTACCCCCGCGGCGACGGGAAGGGTCTGGCCGTGGCGGTCGAGCCGATGACCGCTCCGGCCAACGCCCTGAACTCCGGCGAGGGCCTGCGGTGGCTCGAGCCCGACGAGACCTGGACGGGCACCTGGGGCATCCGCCGCGTCTGGTCCTGATCGCCTTCGTGCACTGAGAAGGCCCCGCCGGATGTCCGGCGGGGCCTTCTGCGTTCGTGGCGGGGAGCTGCTGGTCAGCCGCGGCGCATGCGGAGTGCCTCGACCGCGAGTGATTCGCTGGCGTAGCGCCCGACCTCGTGCGCCCAGGCCGGGTCGTCCCCGCGCAGGGCGATGAAGTCCTTGCGCTGTCGGCACACGTAGCCGAGCACCGCGGTGGCCGTCGCGACCTCGATGAAGTCCTTGCGGATGTGCCGGGTCGTGACCTGCGCGTTGCGACGGAGCGTGTCGAGCAGGAGCTCGTTGCTCATCGTCGTGTTGGTCGCTGCGGCGAGCTCGACGATGCGGCGCGCGTCCCCGGTGCTGCTGGTCTGCGTGGCTTCGATGGGCTCGATCACGGTGTACCCCGTTCATTCGTGGTGGTGCGGTGCTGCAGGATCCGGTGATCAGATCCGGGAGCGACACTATCGGCGGCAGCCCAACAGTCGGCTGTGCGCAGGCTGATGTGTGCAGGGGATCTGCCATGAGCCAGCTGGGGACGACTTGTACCCCGAACCCGAACCCGAGGTCAGGCGCAGCGTTCGTCGTCGGAGGCAGCGAGCGCGTCGAGGGAGTCCGAGACCCGGTCCGCCAGGTACTGGTAGCCGGCGTCGTTGAGGTGTCCGCCGTCGATCGCCGCGTAGCCCGGGCTGTTCGCCGCGGTGAACCACTGCCCGGCGAGCGCGTCGATGTACGGCACGCCCGCTGCCGCTGCCCCCGCGGAGACCGATGCGGCGACCCCGACGGTCGACTTCGCCCACGGCAGCGGCGCCGACGGCCCGAGCGCGACGATGACGGCGTCCGGCCACGTCTGTTCGGCGTCGCGGAGGGTCTTCTCGACGCGGGCCTGCAGGACCGACGCGTCGACGAGCCAGTCGTTCTGGCTGCCCTGCACGATGACGAGCTCGGGATCGACGGTCGCGGCGTGCCGTTCGAGGCGGGGGCCGAACGTGTAGTGCGAGGACCCGGTGCGGCCGGTGTCGACGTAGCCCGTCCCCGGGTAGCCGTCGATCGTGGCCTTCCAGTCCCGGTCGGCCGCGAGGTCCTGCGCCCACCCGTCGATGCCGCTGGTCGAACCGCGGCCGGAGGTGTACGAGTCGCCGACGATGAGCACACGCGAGCCGGGGGCGATCGCGTCGGTGACCTCGGCGGAGGAGACGCTCGCCGACGTCGTGACGGGCTGGCAGGCACTCGACACGGTCGGCAGGATGACGAGCAGCCCGCTCACGCCGAGAGCCATAGCTCCGAGCGCGATGCCGGGGAGGAGTCGTCGTGCCATCCGCCACATCTTAGACAACGGACGCACGGACCAGGCTGATGGTGGGCCCCGTGGGGCTCGAACCCACGACCCTCGGATTAAAAGTCCGGTGCTCTACCAACTGAGCTAGAGGCCCTCACCCGCAAGGCTAGCGGGTGAGGGCCTCTGGGAAGAACCTGGTGTCGAGGGTCAGCCGCGACGCCCGGTGAGCGTCCGCAGCAGCCACAGGACGACGGCCACGATGAGCAGCACGATGCCGACCCACAGCAGGAACTTGAGGCTCGCGGTGAAGCCACCGACGAACAGCAGGATGACCGCGATGACGGCCAGGATGATGAGCAACGGGTTCATGGGGGAGTCCTCTCCTTCACGTTCGGGAGGAGCGCCTCCCGACGAGACACCGTACCCGCGGCGCTGCCGTTGCGTTCTGGGCGAACGGAGGGCGGGCGTGTCACCGGCCGTGCCTACACTGACGCGGTGCCTCGCGATCACCACCGTCCTGTCCACTTCACCGATGCCGAGTTCGCCGCGATCCAGGGCGGTGAGGACCCGGCGGTCGTGAACCGTGTCGCGCACGAGACCGCGAACGCGCTGCTGCACCGGGTGCGTCAGGACCCGGACCCCGCGGTGGTGGAGCGGCTCGTCACCTACACGGACGTGCACGGCATCGACGCGATCGCCGAACTCTGGGCACGGGTGGGTGCGCACACCCTGCCGGGCGCCCTGTGGCGGGTGTACCTGGTCCGCACGGTGATCCGGCAGAACCCGGAGGAGATCGCGTACTTCTTCCAGCGCGGCACCGAGCGCATCGGCACGATCGACCAGGCCGTCGCGGGGGCGGAGCAGCCGACCGGTCCTGCCGAGATCCTCACCTTGGCGGACCGCATCCTGCACGGGCTGTACACGGGCGACTTCGCCGTGGCGCTCGACCGTGGGGCGGCGTTCTGCCGGCTGACCGCGGCCGGTGCGACTGCGGTGGCGGACGAGTCCGACCTCACCGCGACCGGCCGCGCGAGCGAGCTGACGCGGCGGGCGCTCCGTCTCACGGAGCTGGCGGCCGACCTGACCGAGGCGGCGGCGCTCTGGCGTCGCGAGAGCCTGGACTAGCGAGCGAACGCGCCGGATCCGCACCGGGCCTCCCGGCTGGCTGCGCATGGTGAGCAGAAGATGTCGGGTCGCAACGATGCAAGCGACCATTTCTGCTCACGAAGCGAGACGGGACGAAGCAAGACGAGACGACGCAAGACGGCAGAGAAGAACCGGGCCGCAGAAGCGCCTCTCGGCGCGAGGCCGCTCGAAGCGGCGAATTTTGGAGCCCGGGGCTTGCTGCGGCCCGGCGACACCAACTCTACGACGCGTCGGCTGAGTCTGCTGCCCTGTTCACTCTCGGTGGACAGATCCGGACCCGGGCGTGCCCGGCAGACGGCCCGGACGCGGCGTCCCGACAACTTCTCGGCATCCGATCCAATCCACCACGGGCACCGCGCCGAATCATCAGCGTGACGGACTTGATGACCGTCACGAACGCGAGAGGCCCGGCGTGACCCGGACCGGTATCCGCCGGTCAATTCCCTGTGGGTCACGCTGGCCTCTCGTCTCGACCGCACGACGCGGCGGCTTCGTCCTACCCGGGGCGGGACCGCAGCACAGCTCCAACCGCAGCACAGCACCACCAGCACCACCGCATCACGCAGTACCCCTGACAGAACGGCCACAACCGGTCGCCGACGCACCCGAGAGGAGGGAAACCTGCAATGCTTGCCCTCGTGGATAGCGACACCGAACGCTGGAGCTCGTCAGAGCCAGCCCAGGCATCGCCGGACGACCTCTTGGCGCGGGTTGCCTCCGGTGACCAAGCCGCCTTCGCGGACCTCTACGACGCCCTCTCCGGCCGGGTCCTCGGACTCGTGACGCGGCTCCTCCGGGACCGCGCCCAGTCCGAAGAGGTCACGCAAGAGGTGTTCCTCGAAGTCTGGCAACAAGCCACCCGGTTCGACCGGAAGCGCGGGACCGCCTCCAGCTGGGTCCTGACCATGGCGCACCGCCGAGCGGTGGACCGGGTCCGGGCGTCGCAGGCCTCGCACGACCGGGACACGAAGATCGGTATCCGCGACCTCGAGTCCGGTTTCGACCAGGTCTCCGAGTCGGTCGAGATCCGCATCGAACACGAACGTGTCGGCAGGGCCCTGGCCAAGCTGACCGAGTTCCAGCGCCAGGCCGTGCAGCTCGCGTACTACGGAGGCTTCTCGCACAGCGAGATGGCCGAACAACTCGGTGTCCCCATCGGCACCGTCAAGACCCGTCTGCGTGACGGGATGATCCGACTCCGAGACGAGATGGGGGTGACCTCATGACCGAACGACACGACGACCCCGCCCTGCTGACGGGTTCCTACGCACTCGACGCGCTGTCCGACGATGAGCGCATGCTCCTCGAGGACGTCCTCACGACGTCGCCCGAACTCCAGGCCGAGGCCGACTCGCTGCGCGAGACCGCGCTGCAGCTGGCCTTCGCCGCCGCTCCGATCGAGCCGCCGACGTCGCTCCGCGCGTCGCTGCTGGCCCAGATCGCGACGACCCCGCAGGCTGCACCACTGGCCGAGACGGCTCCTGCCGTCGACACGACATCCGTCCAGGAGGCCCGTCCCGAGCCCGCCAGGCACGTCGCCTCGATCGCCGACGGCTCCACCACCGGTGGCCGGGCGACCTCCGAGGCTCGCCGCCGCTGGTTCCAGCGTCCGGCAGTGATGCTGACGGCCGCCGCTGCCGTCGCCGCGGTCTTCTTCGGGGGACTCGGGTTCGGATCGGTCTTCGACCCGAACGGCTCCGGACCGGGCACCGGCACCACGCAGGCGTCGAGCGGCCTCGACCGCATCTACGCCGCGTCGGACTTCCAGCGCAGCACCACCAAGGTCGAGGGCGGCGGCACGGCCACGGTCGTGTGGTCGAGCGACCTCGGCAAGTCCGCGGTCATCCTCGACGGTGTCGCCCAGGCGCCGAAGGGCAAGACGTACGAGCTCTGGTACATCGGCTCCCAGAACGAGGGCGGCACGATCAAGTCGGCCGGCCTGGTCGACGGTGTCGCCGACGGCGTGCACTCGGCCGTGCTGAAGGGCTCGATGTCCGACGGCGCGACGATCGGCATGACGGTCGAGCCCGCCGGTGGTTCGGAGCAGCCGACCACGACGCCGATCATGGCGGTCCCGACCACCTCGGCCTGACCCTCCCCGGAAGACCGACCCCGAACGACACCCTCGACGTCGCACGACATCGAGGGTGTCGTTCTGCGTCGGCACGGCCACCGCTCCCAGCGCAACCACGAAGGCCCGGTGCGCGTCCGTTGCGGACGTGCACCGGGCCTCCCGGCCGTCCGTCAGCACGACGGACGCAAAGCGATCAACCGAAGCGACCCGAGACGTAGTCCTCGGTGGCCTGCACGGACGGGTTCGAGAACATCGTGGCGGTGTCGTCGAACTCGATGAGCTTGCCCGGCGCACCGGTGCCGGCGATGTTGAAGAACGCCGTCTTGTCGCTGACGCGCGACGCCTGCTGCATGTTGTGCGTGACGATGACGATCGTGAACTCCTTCTTGAGCTCGCCGATCAGGTCCTCGATGGCCAGGGTGGAGATCGGGTCGAGCGCCGAGCAGGGCTCGTCCATCAGCAGCACGTCGGGCTGCACCGCGATGGCGCGGGCGATGCAGAGACGCTGCTGCTGCCCACCGGACAGGCCCATGCCGGGCTTGTCGAGGCGGTCCTTGACCTCGTTCCACAGGTTCGCGCCCTGCAGGGAGCGCTCGACGATGTCGTCGGCCTCGGACTTCGAGACGCGCTTGTTGTTGAGCTTCACGCCCGCGAGCACGTTGTCCTTGATGGACATCGTCGGGAACGGGTTCGGACGCTGGAAGACCATGCCGACCTGGCGACGCACGAGCACCGGGTCGACCCCGGGGCCGTACAGGTCGTCGCCGTCGATCTTGACCGAGCCCTCGACCCATGCGCCGGGGATGACCTCGTGCATGCGGTTCAGGGTGCGGAGGAAGGTGGACTTGCCGCAGCCGGACGGGCCGATGAAGGCGGTGACGGTGCGGGGCTCGATGGTGATGTCGACACCCTCGACCGCCTTGAACTTCGAGTAGTAGACGTTGAGGCCGTCGACCTCGATGCGCTTGGACACGTTGATCCTTCTGGTGGGTGGGGAAGTGGGTTCGCTAGCGCGAGAGCTTGGGGGCGAAGAGTCGGGTGACGAACCGGGCGAGCAGGTTGAGCGCCATCACGATGAGGATGAGCACCAGCGCGGCGGTCCAGGCACGGTCGACGAACGGCTGCGGGTTGGCGCCCTGCTGCGAGTACTGCGTGTACGCGTACACCGGCAGGGTCATCATCGGGTCCTTGAACAGGTCGTAGTTCATGCTCGCGGTGAAGCCGGCGGTGACGAGCAGCGGAGCCGTCTCGCCGATGACGCGGGCGATGGAGAGCATGACGCCGGTGGTGATGCCGGCGAGCGACGTGGGCAGGACGACCTTGAGGATCGTGAGGTACTTCGGCACCCCGAGGGCGTAGGACGCTTCGCGGAGCTCCATCGGCACGATCTTCAGCACCTCTTCGGTGGAGCGCACGACGATCGGGATCATCAGCACCGACAGGGCGACGGAGCCGACCAGGCCGAAACGGGCGCCCGGGCCGAGGAACAGCGCGAACAGCGAGTACGCGAACAGACCGGCGACGATCGAGGGGATGCCCGTCATGACGTCGACGAAGAACGTGATGCCCTTCGCCAGCGCGCCGCGGCCGTACTCGACCAGGTAGATCGAGGTGAGCAGCCCGATCGGCACCGAGATGAGCGCCGCGAACAGGGTGATCTCGAGCGTGCCGACCAGCGCGTGGATCGCGCCGCCACCCTCGGAGATCACGCCGCGCATCGAGTACGAGAAGAAGTTCGCGTCGAAGCGGGCCAGGCCGTCGGCGATCACGGTCCAGAGCAGCGACACCAGCGGCAGGACCGCGATGACGAAGGCGGTGATGACGAGCGAGGTGACCAGTCGGTTGACGGCCTGACGACCGCCCTCGACGATGCGCGAGACGACCACGATCAGGACGTCGAACAGGACGGTGCCGAGGAACAGGGCGGCGACGACGTTGAAGTCCTTGACCGCACCGCCGGCGTTGAGCAGGGCGAACACGGCCACCAGGGCGACCCAGCTGCCGACCAGCAGCAGCCACGGCACCGAGCGGTGCAGCTTGCCGTTGGCGTAGACGTTGCCGGCGGTGCCGGTCTGACGGAGCGCGAGGGACATCGGGTGCGACCTCTCAGCTGACCCGCGTGCGGACGATGTACCGCGCGAGCATGTTGATGACCAGGGTGATGACGAACAGGATCAGGCCCGTCGCGATCAGGGCGTTCAGGGCGGTCCCCGATGCCTCGGCGAACTGCAGCGCGATGTTCGCGGCGATCGTCGAGGGGTTCTGCGAGGTCAGCATCTGGAAGGTGACGTTCGTCGAGACCGACAGCACCAGGGCGATCGCCATCGTCTCGCCCAGGGCACGTCCGAGCCCGAGCATGATCGCGGAGACGATGCCCGACTTCGCGAACGGCAGCACGGACAGGCGGATCATCTCCCAGCGCGTCGCACCGAGGGCCAGGGCGGCTTCCTCGTTGAGCGTGGGCGCCTGCAGGAAGATCTCGCGCATGACGGCCGTCATGATCGGGATCGCCATCACGGCGAGGACGATCGACGCGGTCAGGATGGTGCGGCCGGTGCCGGACACCTGGCCGGAGAAGAGCGGGAACCAGCCGAGGTACTCGTTCAGGAAGCCGTAGAACGGCTTCACGAACGGCGCCAGCACCACGATGCCCCAGAGGCCGTAGACGACCGACGGGACCGCGGCGAGCAGGTCGATGACGTAGCCGAGCACCGGCGCGAGGCGTCGCGGTGCGTAGTGCGAGATGAACAGGGCGATCCCGAGGGCGAGCGGGACCGCGATCACGAGCGCGATGAGCGCGGACCAGACGGTGCCGAACACCAGGGGGCCGACGTAGTCCCAGAAGTTCGTGGCGTTGTTCGGCAGGTCGCCGACCTTGGCGGCGAACGCCGGGATGCTCTGCCAGACGAGGAACGCGGCGACGAGCACGAGCACGAAGAGGATGAGGCCGCCGGCGATCACCGAGGCGGCGGAGAACACCCGGTCACCGACGCGGACGACGGCCTTCGGCTTGGTCGGGGTGACGGTGGCCCCTGGCTGGGCCGGTGCGGTCGTCATGGGACTCCTGTCGGAGGAACGCCGGGGGAGGCGACGGGTTCGGGTGGTGGAGCGTGGAGCGTGGAACGGGGTGCTGGTCGGACGGGCGCTGGCGGTGGAGCCGGGCTGCTCGCGTCGCGACGAGCAAGGGCCCGGACGCCGGTCAGGTGGGTGGGACCGGCGTCCGGGCGCTCGAGGGTCTTACTTGATCGAGTCGACCGCGGCAGCGGCCTTGTCGGCCAGGTCGGACGACAGGGCGGCCGACTTGGCCTCCTTCGCCGCAGCGTCCTGGGCGTCGCCGGAGACGACGTAGTTCAGGAAGCCCTTGACCAGGTCGGCCTTGTCCGAGTCCTTGTACTCCTGGCACGCGATGGCGTAGGAGACGAGGACGAGCGGCCAGGCGCCGTCAGCGGTGTCCTTGCGGTCGATGTCGATCGCGAGGTCGTTGTCCTCGCGGCCGGTGGCGACCTTCGAGTCGGCGACGACCTGCGCGGCGCCGTCGGCGGAGATCTCGGTGGCCTTGTCGCCGACCATCAGCTTCGCCTTGTCGAGGTCACCCGCGCCGGAGTCGTCGATGTAGGTGATCGCGTTGGAGGCGCTGCCCATGGCGGAGGCGACACCGGAGGTGCCCTTCGCGCTGTCACCGACCGAGTACGGGAAGGTCTGGCTCGGCTCTTCGGTCCAGACGTCGCCGGCGTTCGCGGAGACGTACTCCGAGAAGTTCTGCGTGGTGCCCGAGTCGTCGGAGCGGTGCACGACCGTGATGTTCGCGTCCGGCAGGTCGACGCCGTCGTTCAGGTCGGCGATCTGCGAGTCGTTCCACTTGGTGATCTTGCCCGAGAAGATGCCCGCGATGGTCTTCGCGTCGAGGGTCAGGTCGCTGACGCCGTCGACCTTGTAGGCGATCGCGATCGGGGAGATGTAGACCGGGATGTCGATGGCCTTGGTGTCGGCCTTGCACAGGTCGAAGGAGCCCGAGAGCTCCTCGTCGTTCAGTGCGGCGTCGGAGCCGGCGAAGTCCGCGGCGCCCGAGATGAAGTTCTTGCGGCCGGCGCCCGAGCCGTCGGGCGAGTAGTTCACCGTGACGCCCTTGGCGACGTCCTGGAAACCGGCGGCCCAGGTGGCCTGCGCGGTCTGCTGGGCGGAGGAGCCGGAGCCGGTCAGGGTTCCGGTGAGGCTCGAGGAGCCGGTGTTGCTCGAGGAGGACTCGGTGCTGCCCGCGTCCTCGTTCGCCGCGCAGGAGGAGAGCACGACTGCGCCGGCGATCGCGATTGCTGCGATCGAACCGATTCGCTTGATGTTCACAGGGGTCCCTTCGGGGATGGGGTGCAGTGGGACCACTGCGGTCCCTGGGCCGGTGCCGACCCGGGAGCGACTGTAGGGACGCGAGGTGACGGGGATCACGCGCGTTGGTGAACGGAAGGTGAACGAGGGGTTGTGCCGACCGGGAGGCGCGGATCGCGTTCCGCGCGCGGCGGACGCCCGGCCCGTGGCCGGGCGCAGGGCGTGCGGTCGCTACGCCGGGATCGTGTTGCGGTGCGTCTCGACGGCGACGAGGGTATCGCCGGCGATGTGCATCACGGAGAAGTCGCCGACCGAGAGCATCGCGGCGCGGCGGAGGTCGAACCGGCCGGAGTCGTCGGCGGTCGCGGTGGCGATCCGGGCGATGATGTCCGGCAGCACCGGCCCGTGCGAGCACAGCACCGCGGTCTTGCCCTTGTCGAGCCGGCGGCGGACGATGCCCTTGACGTCGGCGGCGCCGCGGTCGTGGGCGTCCTGGCTGATGTCGGGGGTGCTCGAGACGCCGAGCTTCGTGGTGGCGGACAGCGGTTCGACGGTGGCGAGGCACCGGGCCGCCGTGCTGCTCACGATCTTCTTCGGGCCGAACGCGGCGACGGGCGACGCGGCGGCCTTGGCTTGGGAACGACCGACGGGCAGGAGCGGACGGGTGGCGTCCGGGCCGTTCCAGTCGGAGCCGGGCACGGTCTTCGCGTGTCGCAGCGCGATCAGGGCGAACGTGCGGTGGTGGCCCGCGGCGGCGCGCTCGGCGAACCGGTCGAGGATCGCCACGTCCCGCTCGTAGGTCAGGCGGTTGCGGGCGTCGTCGATCGTGACCCACTCGAGAGCGGCGACCTCGTGGTTCGGGGTGAAGTCACCCGCGCGGGCGTACTCCTTCGACGAGACACGGGCGGTCCAGTAGTGCACGACCTTGTCGCGGCCGTTCGGCAGCACGTACTCCGCGGTGCCGAGCGGGGCGCCGAGGTGCACGCGGTACCCGGTCTCCTCGTCGATCTCGCGCACGGCGGTCGTCGGGACGGCCTCGCCAGGGTCGACCTTGCCCTTGGGCAGGGAGACGTCCTTGTGGTGGTCGCGGTGGATGAGCAGCACGAGGGGCGTGCCGTCCTGTTCGCGCCAGACGACTGCGCCGGCGGCGAGGACGGGGCCCGAGGGACCGCCGCTCACCGAGTGGAGCGCTTCCGAGCCGAGATCTTCCGCATCGTCACATTCTGCACGTCTTCGAGCGGGCGACCGTCATCGTCGGTCGAGTGCCGCGTCCACTCACCGTCGGACTCGAGGTGCCACGAGCTCGCGGTGTCGGCCATCGCCAGGTCGAACATAGCGAGCACCTCGTCGATGTGGTCCGGAGCCGTCAGCCGGACGAGGGCCTCGACGCGGCGGTCGAGGTTGCGGTGCATCATGTCGGCGCTGCCGATGAACACCGCCGGGTCGCCGTCGTTGTGGAACGCGAACGCACGGGAGTGCTCGAGGTACCGCCCGACGATGCTCCGCACCCGGATGGTGTCGCTCACGCCCTCCATCCCCGGCTTGAGGGAGCAGATGCCGCGCACCCAGACGTCCACCGGCACGCCGGCCTGGCTGGCCAGGTACAGGGCGTCGATGATCTGCTCGTCGACCATCGAGTTGACCTTGATCCGGATGCCGGACGGCTTGCCGGCACGCGCGTTGTCGGACTCGGTCTGGATCCGCTTGAGCAGCCCCTTGCGCAGGTGCAACGGCGCGACCAGCAGCCGCTTGAACTTCTTCTCGATCGCGTAGCCGGACAGCTCGTTGAACAGGCGCGTCAGGTCCTTGCCCACGGTGTCGTCGGCGGTGAACAGGCCCATGTCCTCGTAGATGCGCGAGGTCTTCGGGTTGTAGTTGCCCGTGCCGATGTGGCTGTAGTGCTTGAGCGTGCCGCCCTCTTGCCGGATGACGAGCACGAGCTTCGAGTGCGTCTTCAGCCCGACCAGGCCGTAGACGACGTGCACGCCGGCCTTCTCGAGCTTGCGGGCCCACGTGATGTTGTTCTGCTCGTCGAAGCGCGCCTTGATCTCGACGAGCGCCAGGACCTGCTTGCCCGCGGCGGCCGCGTCGATCAGGGCCTCGACGATGGGGCTGTCACCCGAAGTGCGGTACAGCGTCTGCTTGATCGCGAGCACGTGTGGGTCGGCCGCGGCCTGCTCGAGGAACGCCTGCACGCTCGTCGCGAAGGACTCGTACGGGTGGTGCACGAGGACGTCGTTCGCCTTGATCGCACGGAACAGGTCGGGCTTCGTGTTCGGCTCACCGGGCTGGAACTGCACCGGGGTCGTCGGCACGTGCTTCGGGTAGTGCAGGTCCGGGCGGTTGATCTTCGAGAGCTCGAACAGGCCACCGAGGTCGAGCGGCGACGGCAGTCGGAAGACCTCCTGTTCGGTGATGTCGAGTTCGCGCACGAGCAGGTCGAGGGTCACCGGGTCCATGTCCTCGGTGATCTCGAGACGGATGGGCGGACCGAACCGGCGACGCAGCAGCTCGCGCTCGAGTGCCTGGATGAGGTTCTCGGCCTCGTCCTCCTCGATCTCGACGTCCTCGTTGCGGGTGACCCGGAACACGTGGTGCTCGAGCACCTCCATCCCCGGGAACAGGTCGTCGAGGTGGTTCGCGATGAGGTCTTCGAGGGGGATGAAGCGCATCCGGCCGGAGTTGTCGTCCGGCAGCTTGATGAAGCGGGAGAAGTTCTGCGGCACCTTGAGGCGCGCGAACTCCTGGCGCTGCGACTTCGGGTTGCGGACCCGGACGGCCAGGTTGAGCGAGAGCCCGGAGATGTAGGGGAACGGGTGCGCCGGGTCGACCGCCAGGGGCATGAGCACCGGGAAGATCTGCTCGTTGAAGTACTCGCGCATCCGGAGCCGGTCGGCCTCGTCCAGGTCGGACCAGTGCTCGACGTGGATGCCGGCGGCGTCGAGGTCGGGCTTGAGTGACCCGATGAACGCCTGGGCGTGCCGGTCCTGCAGCTCGTGTGCCTTCTTCGCGATGTCGCGCAGGACGTCGCTCGGGGCGCGGCCGACGTTGGTGGGCACGGCGATGCCGGTGTCGATGCGGCGCTTCAGGCCCGCGACCCGGACCATGAAGAACTCGTCGAGGTTGGACGCGAAGATCGCCAGGAAGTTCGCCCGCTCGAGCAGGGGCTGCGTGCGGTCCTCGCCCAGCTCGAGCACGCGCTGGTTGAAGCGGAGCCAGCTCAGCTCGCGGTCGAAGTAGCGGTCCGACGGCAGCGACTCGTGCTCGATCTCGACGACCTCGTCGAAGTCGTCGAGGTCGGGTGCGACGGATTCGCCGTCGAGCTGCGGTTCGGTGTCCATGTCCACATCCTGCCACCAGGGCACCACGGCCGGAGGGGCTCTGGTGGACGCTGTGGAAACACGCGGTGAACGCGCTCAGCAGGATGTCGACGGTCTGCGCAGGAGCGGGACGTGGCCCCACCGCGTCACGACGCGCCACGACCACTCGACCGGGCCGTACGTGAACCGGCGCAGCCAGAGTCGGCTCGCGATCGACTGCGTCGTGATCGAGAGGACTCCGATCACGACGACCGGCCACGAATCGGCACTGTGCCGGAGGTCGAGGGCCGGTCCCGCGACCCAGGCGATGACGGCCGCGGCCACAAAGTTCGTCAGGGCCATCCGGCCGAGCGGCTCGAACACGGCTGCGAGCACGCGCTGCGCCGGAGTGTGCCAGAGCAGGGCGAACCCGGCCGTGTACGCGATCGCCATGACGACCCCGGCGATGCCGCCCGGTGTGGTGAAGCGCGGATCGCCGGGCGTGGTCGTCTGCCACAGCGCTGCCGGGACCGCCGCGACGGCAGCGACGCCGAACACCACGCCGATCCACCTGGTGCCGCGCTCGGCGACCCACGGCAGCCCGAACGCGGCCGACCCGGCGCCGAGCAGCATGAGTCCGGGCAGGCTCAGCACACCGCCGCCGGTGGACACGTACGCGGCGACCGTCCCCACGGCCCCGAGCAGCAGCACGGGGAGCCGGGGCAGCAGCAGGACGAACGGCATCACCACGAGACCGACCACGCCGTACTCCGCCAGGATGTTCCCGGGGTAGATCAGCCAGAGCAGGGCACCGATGGCGAAGAGGGCGACCAACCGGCGGACGAGCACCGCCCAGACGGCCGCACCACGTCGGCGCGCGCCGTCCTGCACGAACCACAGGCCCATGCCGAACAGGAACGCGAACACCGGGACGAAGCGCGTCTGCACGGTGAAGTCGAGCACGTCCCGCACGGGGTCGTCGTGCATCGGGTCGAGGGCTGCCCCGATCTCGGTGATGTCGGCGATGTTCACGGCGATGATGCCGGCGAGTGCGAACCCGCGGACGGCGTCGAGCAGGTGTGCGCGGTGGGGGAGTTGCGGCGAGGTGGTCATGCCTCCGATCCCAGCGGAGGGCGCACCGGTCTCGCGTCGTTCCGACGGATGATATTCCGTACATCACCAGAAGTACCGCGCTACGGCGAGGAGGAATGGTCACGATATACGAACGGTGACATCTGCGCCGGATTGTGGGTATGGTGGGTCCCGTCAGAGCCTCCGGGGGGATTCCACTGCGCGGGGGTGCAGCTACGAATGAAAGAGGTTCATCATGTCGCGTGTCCTTTCGACCGAGCAGGCCAAGACCGCCATCCGTCAGGTGCAGTCGATCATCAACGGTGGGTTCACCGACCAGATCTCACAGCTCGACGCCCAGGGCCGGATCCTGTCCGACTCCAACGTCTGGGACGGCCCGCTCGCGGCGACGTTCCGTGGGTCGACCTGGCCGGAGACCAAGGCCGCCCTCGACAAGGCGAAGACCGAGCTGGAGCAGCTCCGCACGCAGCTCGACAAGATCTCGCAGGACATCTTCACCGCGGGTGGCGGCGCGTAAGCAGCCACTCGTTCCGCCCGGACCGTCGCGCTCGCGGCGGTCCGGGCGTTCGCGGTCGGTGGGGCCGCGTGACCAGCACGACCAGTACGACTTCGGGGGATGAACCATGGCTGACCTGCACGGCAACGATCCGGTCAAGTTCGACAACGGCACGGCCGACGCACTCAGCACGGCGCTGAACGGCGCGGCCGAGTCGATCGAGGGGCAGGCCGGCTCACGGCAGTCCTACGTCACCACCGCGTCGCAAGAGTTCCGCGGGCACTTCTCCGAGCTCTTCGCGCAGAACGCGTCGACGGCAGCGTCCGACGGTTCGACGATCGCCGCGAACCTCCGCACCGTCGCGGGGTGGGTCGACAAGATGAAGGCCGCCGCCGAGCGGGAGAACGCTCGTCGCAAGGAAGCCCGCGACTGGGAAGCGGAGTACGGCGACCGGAACTTCTTCGAGTGGGTGCACGACAAGGTCGCCGGGGCGCCCGTGCCGCCCACCGTCCACCACGAGGACGCACCGACCTTCGACCAGGCGACCGGACCGAGCACTCCGCGCCAGACGCCGAACCCCGGCTCCGGTGGCGGGGGTGGGGGCGGGACGTCGTCCGCGAAGCCCGCCGACCTCCGCTCGTTCGCCACCGGGTCGTCGACGCTGAACCAGTCCCTCGACGGCAAGCCTGCCGGTCTGCGCGGCAAGCTCACCGACTTCGCGGCGAAGTGCTCCTGGGGGCACATCGACGCGACGAGCCTGGTGAACGCCTTCGAGCAGTGGATCACCGCCAACGGCCAGGACGTCACGTGGGCGAACACCATCGCCGACGCGTTCGCTGCTGCCGGCGGTGAAGGCGCCGTCTCCACGGTCTCGGATGCCGCGCTCGCCGCAGCCCTGGCTGCCGCGGGGGTCTCGCAGTCCCGCACGGACCTGCAGTTCGATCCGCCGTCCGCCTACGGGGCCCAGCCGACGACCGGCTACTCGATGGACCCGGTCAACACCACGACGGGCAACTTCCTCGAGCCGGAGCTCGACCTCGGGTTCACCGGTGCATCTGCAGCGCTGCAGGTCACCCGCATGTACAACTCCCTCGACCAGCACGTCGGGCTCTTCGGTCCGGGGTGGGCGTCGATCCTCGAGACCCGGCTGCTCATCGACGACGAAGGCGCGTCCTTCGTCGGTGCTGACGGCCGCCAGGTCCGGTTCCCGCGCGACGGCGAGGGCTGGGCGCGCGGAGTCGGCGAGAACCGCTGGCTCGCGGCCGAGGGTGACCGGCTCGTCGTCCGCGACAACCAGGGCGGGCGCATCGACTTCTCGCCGTCGGGGCAGTGGCTCGGACAGCGCGGCGGAGCCGGCACAGCGGTCCGCATCGAACGGAACAGCGACGACGTCGTCGTCCGCCTGGTGCACGAGCGAGGCCGCTCGATCGACGTCGACCACGTCGACGGCCGGGTCACGGTGCTCCGCGCGTCCGACGGCCGCCGCGTCGAGTACGGGTACGACGACCGGGGCCGCCTCGTCACGGTGACCGATGCCGTCGGCACCCGGACCTACGGCTGGAACGACGACGACCTGATCACCACGGTCACGAGCGCGGCCGGTGTCGTCGAGGTCGACAACACCTACGACGACCAGCGCCGCGTCGTCGAGCAGGTCAGCCCGCACGGCCGCACCGTGCGCTTCGCCTACCTGCCCGGTCGTGTCACGGTGGTGTCCGACCACGACGGTTCCCGGTCCAACTCGTACATCGCCGACGCCAAGGGGCGTCTCGTCGGGGTCATTGACTCCGACGACCGCCGCCAGTCGATGAGCTACGACCGCCACGGCAACCTGGTGTCGGCGACCGAGCGCGACGGGTCCGTCACCGTGCACGCGTACGACGACCGCGGCAGGAAGACCCGCACCGTCACGCCGTCCGGCGGTGACCTGACCTACGGGTACGACGAGCAGGACCGCGTCACGACCGTCGTCACCGAGGCCGGCGCCGTCGTCACCTACGAGTACGTGGGCGACGACCGCGACCCGTCGGTGATCACCGACCCGGTCGGCGGCCGGACGGAGCTGACCTGGCGAGACGGCGCGCTCACCCACGTCGTCGACCCGACCGGCGTGGTCCTGACCTTCGACCACGACGCGTTCGGCGAGCTCGTCGCGACCACGAACGCCGTCGGCGCCACCGCTCGGATCGAGCGCGACGACGCCGGTCGCCCGGTCGCCGCCGTCAGCCCGTCCGGCGCCCGGAGCGAGTACCGCTACGACGCAGCGGGGCTCCTCGTCGAACGGCGTGACGCCGACGGGGCCGTCTGGCGCTTCGAGTACGGCGCCGGCTCACGCATCGCAGCGGTCGTGGACCCACTCGGAGCACGCACCACGTTCGACTACGCCCCGAACGGTGAACTCGCGACGACCATCGACCCGCTGGGTCGGCGTGTCTTGCGGACGTTCGACGACCAGGGGAACCTGGCGGAGCTCGCATTGCCGGGCGGCGCGGTCTGGACGTTCGCGCACGACGCGTTGTCGCGCCTCCAGGCCGTCACCGACCCCGCCGGCGCGACCTGGCGTCGTGAGTACGACGTCGTCGGCGAGCTGACGGCGACCATCGACCCGACGGGGGTCCGCCAGGAGTTCTCGGACGACGTCGCGACCGGCGTCGCGACCCTGCGTGACGCCTTCGACGCGGCGACCGTCCGGTTCGACGAGTACGGCCGACCCGTCGAGTCCACGTCTGACGAGACCGGTTCCGAACTCATCACCTACGACGCCGCCGGTCGCCTCGTCGAACTCGTCGACGGCGAAGGCGGACTGACCCGACTCGAGCGCGACCTCGCCGGTCGCGTCGTCGCGTTGGTCGCCCCCTCGGGCGCGCGCTCCACGTACGAGTACGACGCCTGCGGGCGTCCCGCCGCAGCCACCGACGCCGCGGGGGCGCGGACGACGCTCACCTACGACGCGGACTCCCGCGTCGTGGCTCGGACCCTACCCACCGGCGAAGTCGAGGAGGTCACGTACGACGCCGTCGGACGTGTGGTCACGCAGACGACTCCGGGTTCCGGCACCGCGCGGTTCCGGTACGACCAGGCCGGGAGGCTCGTCTCCAGCCACGACGCACGCTTCGGCCGTCGTCGGTTCCGCTACGACCCCGCGGGCCAGCTGATCCAGGTCGTCAACGGTCTCGACGGGGTCACCTCGTTCGAGTACGACGAGCGCGGGCGCCTGGTGACGATCACCGACCCTGCCGGCGGGACCACTCGACGCGAGTACGACGCCGCCGACCACGTGGTCGCTGTCACCGATCCGCTCGGACGGACGACCACGGCGGCCTACGACCCGGCCGGGCGCCAGATCCGCCAGACGGATCCCGACGGCCGCACGACGGAGTGGACCCACGACGCGGCTGGCCGACAGCGGGCCGTGCTCGTCGACGGTGCGGTGCAGTCGGAGATCTCCCGCGACGGCGTCCACCGCACGGTCGTCGTGGCGGACCACACCCGTGGTGCCGGTCGGACGATCGAGCACGAGCTCCAGCACGACCGCCGTGGCCTGCTCGTCCGCCGTGCCCGAGGCGACCAGTCCGTCGCGTGGGAGTACGACGCCGACGGCAACCGCACCGCTCGGGTCGACCCGAACGGCACCCGCACCACCTACCGTCGCGATTCCGTCGGCCGCGTCGTCGGGGTGGAACGGGACGGCGCCCCTGCCGGCATGTTCTCGTACGACGCCTCGGGTCGGATCGTCCAGGCAGCCACTGGTGAACTGGTGCAGTCGTGGTCGTACGAGGGTGGCGCACTCGTCGCGCACACCTCGACGACGCTCGACGGTGCCACCACCACGCGCATCGAGCGCGATGCCGACGCGCGGATCACCACGATCGACGGACCGTCCGGGACGGTGTCGTACGAGTACGACCCTGCCGGCCAGCTCGTCCGCGCCGGGGAGTCGACGTGGACCTACGACGACCGTGGGCGGCTCGTCGCCGAGACCGTCGGCGGAACCGAGACACGCCACGAGTACGACGCTGCCGGTCAGCTGGTCGCGACGTTCACCGAAGCCGGCCGGACCGAGTACGTCCACGACGGTCTCGGCCGACGCATCCGGCGGACCGCCGCTGACGGTTCGACCACCGAGTACGCGTGGTCGGACCTCGGGTACCTCGCTGCCGTCGTCGACCGCGACGCCTCGTACGCTGAGACCGGCCGGATCGACGTCTGGGTCGATGCCCTGGGTGAACTCGCCGAGGTGGGCGGGGTCGCGGCGTGGTGGGACTCCGCCGCGGTCGTGCCGTCACTCATCAGCATCGCCGACACGTCGCTGCTCGACCTGCCGGGGGGTGTCACCGCGATCGGCGATGTCGTCACGCAGCCCGCGTGGCGCAGCGCGCGCGCCACCGATGCTGCGGATCCGTGGGCCGCGCTCGCTGCCGTCACCGACGTCGGACTGCCCGCGGGGGTGTCACTGACCGGCTCGGGCGGGGTCTCCGTCGCCGGGTTGGAGTGGCTCGGCGCACGTGTGTACGACCCGGCGGCGCGGGGCTTCCTGTCGGTCGACCCGCTCGCGCCGATCCTGGGTGCGGCGTGGTCGGGGAACCCCTACTCGTACGCGGGTAACGATCCGTTGCAGGCCGTCGACCCGCTCGGGCTGCGGCCGGCGACGGACAAGGACCTGCAGGCGTACCGGGATGCGAACCAGGGGGCGATCGCGGCTGCCGGGAGCTGGTGGAACGACAACTGGGAGTACGTCGCCGCAGGTGCTGCGATTGGACTGGGTGTCGCGCTCATGTTCACCGGGGTCGGCGGCCCTGCTGGAATCGCGCTCATGGCTGCGTCTGGGGCGTTGCTCAGCGGGGGCGTCTCGGTGGCGTCGCAGAAAGCACAGACCGGAAAAGTAGATTGGGGCAGAGTCGGAGTCGACACTGCTGTGGGCGGCGTGCTCGGTGCAGCCGGTGGCGGAGCAATGATGTTCGGCAAGGCTGCCATGGCAGGCGCACCTGCAGGCCAAGCGGCGCGAGCCGTCGCGGTCAACATGGGTGTCAACGGAGGGGTCGGTGCTGTGAGTGGTGGTGTGACCAACCTTCAGAAGAACGGCTGGCAGATCCGCAACGGGTGGGAGTTTGCGGGGGACGTCGTCGGCGGTGGTGTGTCCGGTGCTGCCGGAGGAATGGCTGGTCCGGCCGGGGGCACGATCGCTAAGGAAATCGGGTACTCAGCGTCCGGAGCGCTCGCTCAGGGGACGTCCTTGGTGCTGAGTGGCGCATCAACGGCGGCCGGGACGGCAGTCAGTCAGGTGATCAGCGGGGACGGAGTGGATCTCGGCACTGTGGCGCAGAACGGAGCCACGGGTATGGCGGGCACGTACGTCAGCGGGAGGATCCTCCCGGGTCAGCACGGAGTGGATACCCTTGCGCAGATGCCCTACTTCCACCCGCGAACCCCCTCCGGCGCGTTCAACTTCTTCCAGAAGAACACGAGCACCTTGTGGGGATCGGCCGTCGGCGGTTCGGTCGTGGGAGGTCTCTTCGGATGACAGGTCGATCAGGCCGTCGATTGAGACCTTGGTTCGTAGACGCAGTTGCAGCCGTCGCTTGCCTTGGAATCGCCTGGTGGCGCTTGCGGAGTAGTCCCCAAGACATCGACGTCCCCGCGGCGATCATTGTCGGCGCCGTTGCTCTTGGCTACGGGGGTGCCGTCGGATGCTGGTCGAAGCTGAACGATCGCCGTCCGGTGGTACTGGCCTCGCTTATGGTGGTTGTGATCTTGGTCTTCATCGGCCTCGTCGGCGCTGCTCCCCCGATTGCGGGCCTTCAATGGTTGTGGCTTCTCACCACGTTCGCCGGTCTGATCAGTGGCGCGGCGGTCGGCGATCGCGTGAGCGTGCGGTTCCGGGGAACTGCGCAACCGAATATCGAACGTTGATCTATCCCGTTTGAGCTGCTAGGCGCAGACAAGTTCTGTTCGGCGCGCAGTCCCGCTGGGTAGCGGGTTATCACGCGCAGTCTCGTAACCAAGAACGCAGTCGCTCAACTTCGGCCGCCGTGAGCGTGTGTACGACGGACTCGACGTTCGGCGTGATGACGAGAGCGATTGCGTCGGCCGGAACGTTCTGTCGCGCCACATCGATGGGTGCACCTGTGCCCTGTTCTCCGCCGAAGAACAGGAATGCGATCGGAGTCGAATCAGACTCGATCTGCTGCACCCGACCGTTGACAAGGCTCGAGAGTTCTTCGCCACGAAAGACGGCGACGTCGCTGGCAATCTTCATTGTCACGATGAGCTGGAGGCGACGAGTCAAGCCGCGGGGTTCGGCGGAAGCTGTGATCCGAAGACCGCCGGAATCCGACGTCCACGGTGACGGCATCTGGATCGCTTCCGCCTTGGAGGCACGTTTTTCGAACATGCCGAAATGCTACTGACGTGTGCTGCTGGGCGGGCCGCCCGCGAGCAGGAAGGCCCTCGCAGACCCCGATGAACCGGTCAGATCGACGTCCAACGGAGACGGCTCCATCACCCTCGGCGCCGACGACCGTCCCCTTGAAGCCGACGACGGCGCGGGCGGACTGACCCGCCTCAGACCTGATCTCGCGGGCCATCCTGCTGAGGATCGTCCTTTCTGGCGTCGGACGACCCTTGCGACCGATCAATTGGGCCGCCGCATCTCGCGGACGTTCGACGACCAGGGGAACCTGGCGGAGCTCGCGGTGCTTGGCGGCGCGGTCCGGACGTTCGCGCACGACGCGTTGTCGCGCCTCCAGGGCGTCACCGACCCCGCTGGCGCGACGTCGCGGCGACCGTCGACCCGACGGGCGTCCGCCGGGAGTTTTTCTCGCGATGTCGCGACGGCCGAGACGATCCTCGTCAACGGTCTCGACGGGGCACCTCGTTCGAGTGCGACGAGCGCGGGCGCCTGGCGACAATCCCCATCAGATCGCGTTCACAATCTCACGGGGAACTACACCTAGAGCTTGCAGCATTCATTGCCAACCATTGCGCCAGGCGAGCTCCCTCGTGCCGATTGATCGGCGGTCGAGTTTCACTTCGAGGCCGCGTTCCTTTGGGAAGTCCGGCTGTCCAACCGTGGAGTTTGACTCGCTGAGCACGGCAAGCCAAAGGCGGATGAAGCTGGTCGGTTCTTAAAGGGCATCGGCGCGTTCTACGCGGGTGTTGGATTCGACACCTCTGATTGCGGCCGTCTGACCTACTCGAGGACAATCTCGTTCGATAATCCAGACGCTTTCACCGCTACAACCCTGCCCTCGGGCCGTACGTAGTCGCCGTCGGCGCAGGTTCGTTCTGGGCGAGGGAGCACGCGCCGTGGCTGCGGCTGGACCCGGAGGTGTGCGACGTCAGCGAGCTTAGGCGAATTCGAGGTGCCTGTTCGGTGGGCACAGCTTGTGACAGGTCCAGAGACCCTGGCGGCGCTGATCGTGCCGGATCAGGAGTTCCCGGCGGCTCAGTCTGATGGCAGACCGTCCATCCATCTCCGGGACGATTTCGGTTCAGCGCCGTGGAGCACCATGACCGGGTGTGGCAGGTCGCCGACGAGTAGCGCGAGCGCATCATCGGGAACACCTGCCGTCGCCGAACCCGCCGCGGAGGAACGGGCAGCGCTCCCTGGGAGGAAAAGGTAGGCCTCGGGCGACGAGAGCGACTCCGCGATCCCGTGCCGGCCGCTCGGGACAGCGCGCAGTTCTTCGAGCGCAGTGCGGCCATGCCGGCGGCGGGCCTGATGCGGACAACTGGCTGCGACCCAGGGCCGAATCCCAATGGAAGCATCGTCCAGTCTGTAAAAACGTCCACTCCACGCCAGGCAGGAACAGCGGATTGAAGGATGCCATCAACGGTGCCGTGTCAGGTGCCGGCGGGCCTACGGTTGGTCTCCACATCCGCTGATGCGGAACAACGAACATCGGAGCTGCAGTTGACGAGATCGACGCTCGAACGCACAGCGCAGAGAAGGCTCGTGCGCAGGAGGCGGATTCTTGCTTCCATCGTGCTGGCGTTCGTTGTCTTGGTTCCGCTGCTCGGCTTCTTCATCGGACCGATAACTTTGAAGGCGTACGACGCCGGACATCGTGTCGAGCCGATCTGCACAGTCAGCTCGGCGCACAGCAGCATCGATTCGTCTCGTTCGTTGAAGGGCGTTGGGTCGTCGACATCTCAAGTCGTGTTCGAGACGTCTGACTGTGGAACGCTCGTGCTGCAGAGGGGTGTCACGCGCGACAACGAGGACGACATCGCCCGAGGTGTCGACGAGGGCGGGCGATACAGATTCGACGTGGGAGAGGGGTCCTACAACATGCGGGGATTCCTGAACGGAATCCGCCAAGCCGTCTACGTGAAGAGCTTCGAACCCGCTTGACCTCTCCGCGCGCTTCCGGCGCCGGTGATCGGGGATCGGACGGCGTTCCCCGGGTGCTGATGTCACCCGGTCGAAGGGCGGCGCTCAGCAGCCGGTGTTGAGCCCGGTTCCCACCGGGCTCGAGTTCTTGCTCGCTGGTATCCGTCCCTGGGCCGGGATGTACGTCACGTTGTAGGTCGACATCGCGACTGGGTCCGCGTCCGTGCTCGGGCGGTACTCCACGCAGACTGTTCCGCTGATGGAGGTCGACCTCTTCGTGATCTCCCACGTCCCGAGACGGTGGTGCTCGCCGAGCGGGTTCGCTTGCAAGTAGTCCTCGCTGTCCGCATCCAGCTCGCCTGCTGCGATGGACTCGAGCATGGAGTTGGCGGCGGCCTCGGCATCGGACGTGAGCCCTGGCAAGGTCGCCTTCCGTTGTGCCTGCGACATGTCTGGTTCCGTCTTCTGTGCAGGGGCGGGGTCGATGTTGCCCCCGCTGCAGCCGGTGATCGCCACCAGAATCGCTGCTCCGAAGGCGAGGGCGCTGGTCGAACGGCGGGTGTTCATCGTCTTGTGCTCCTTGTGTGTCATCGCCCGAAGACCTGCACGAATTCGTTCCACTGCGCCGGCGCACGCTGCTCGAGCCATCCACACAGTTCGGGGTAGGCCGCATCGATGGAGATGACGCTGATGACGCCGCGCTGCCCGTTCACCTTGATGTCCAGGCCGCCGAACCGGTTGGTGGTGGGACGGATGTGCTTGATCGCCGTCGGGTCGATGGTCCGTGCTGCGCGGAACATCGGGGTGACCACCAGCTGGGAGTCGTACGCCTCGACGCGACGGCGCTTCTGCCCGACGCCGAGGTAGACGAACAGGATCCCGAACAGCACCATGGCGACAGCAGTGATGAGCATCCCGATCGCGTCAGGGTCGTCGAGCAGCGTGAGCGTGGCGAGGAAGAAGAACCCTCCCACGACGATGAACACGATCCCGATGATCCGGAGCAGCAGGTAGTTCCACCGGCGTGCGCGGACGGTGAAGAGCACGCCGTACGCCTCGTCGCCGACGACGGTGGACGGTGGTCGCTTGCGATCGCTGCGGCGGACGAGCGCGCTGACGGCGGCCGGGATCGCGATCATCGCGAGCAGCGCGATGAGGACCGGCGAGAGGTTGAGTGTCACCGATCTGCCCCCGGTCGTGCGTGCGGACGTCGTCGTTCGATGGGCCCGAAGCCCTGGTCCCCCTGGATCATGCGTGCAGAGTATCAGCGCGGTTGTAGACGGCGAACGCGCAACTCCCCGGATGCGATACGTTGTATTCCAGTCGGGGCGTGTGGCCCGAACGGGGGCGGCCAGGGCGGCCGATCGACGCGGACCCGACGCCATCGAGCAACTAGCATCGATGTGCTCGACGATTCTCTTGGGGGGAAGACCGTGATCAACCAGCGTGCCGGGAACACCGGAGCACGAAGCACCACTCGCCGGCTCGTGGGGGCGGTCGCCGTCACCGGCATCGCCGCGCTGGTGCTCGCCGGGTGCACGTCCGACGACAAGCCGGTGGCTGACCCGTCACGGATCTTGCAGACGGTCGACACGCGTCTGGCCGCGGACGGCTCGATCACGTCGATCTCCGACACCGCGATCTCCGTCGCGGGCAAGGACTCCTCGTCAGCGACGACCGACCACGACCCCGCGAAGGCGGCTGGTGACCTCCCGCTCCGCATCACGACGCAGTACTCGACGTCGAAGAAGACCGGTACCGACCTTGCCGACCTCGACGGGTACTCGGGTCGTATCGCGATCGACCTGACGATCGAGAACCTCACGGTCACGTCGAAGAACCTGACCTACGACGTCGCCGGCACCTCACGCTCGACGCCGGCGCTCGTGGGTGCGCCCTTCAGCCTCGCCGCTTCGACCGTCCTCACCGGCACCGCGGCCGACCGGATCGTCACCGATGCCGCTGACTCCGGTTCGTCCACGGACGGAGTCGTCAGCACGAACGAGGACGGGGACGCGGTCGTCCAGTGGGGCCGCCTGCTGGCACCGCCGACATCCGGCGCGAGCAGCACGTTGCACCTCGTCGCCGACGTCAAGGACTTCACGGCGCCGACGTTCGACGTCGCCGCGCAGCCCGGGCTGTCCACGGACCTGTCCTCGACCGGCGTGGTGAACGCGGCGTTCGGGTCCGACAGTGACTCCGAACTCGCGCTCCAACGCCGCACCATCGACCTCATCTCGCAGGTGAACGAGGTGCTCGCACGAGCGGGCGGCACGATCACCGAGGTCCGGTCCAACCTCGAGACCACGTCGAAGACCCTCGGCGTCAGGACGGCCGAGCGGCTCAAGGAGAGCAGCTCGTCCCTGGCGGGCACCATGCGGTCCCTGTCCGGCGAGCTCGGTTCCCTGAACGGCGACCTCGGCACGACCGTCAAGGCGACACAGTCCACCGTGCTGCAGCAGCTCCAGCAGACCACGACGAGTCTCGACAGCCTGCTCGGCGACACCTCGGCGACGGCACCGGCCACGGTGCTCGACGGTAACGGGTGCGCGGCGACGCCGAAGACCTCGACCGCGGGTGGCAGCGTCTACGGCAACCTGCTCCGCGTCTCGTCGCAGCTCGAGGGCTACGCCGACGCGAGCGAGGCGTGCAAGCAGCAGGTCAGTGCGCAGTTGGCGGGATCCGTCGGCCCGGCGTCACCGGACGCAGCGACGTGCGCCCCTCAGGAGGCCCGTGGATCGTTGACCTGCGCGCTCTGGGAATCGTCGCGTGCGGTGAGCACCTCGTTGATCGGTCTGGTCAGCACCGGGCAGCAGCTCGCCGACCAGCTCGACCCCAAGCTCACGGACACGGCGATCGAGCAGTCGAACGCCCTGCGCGCCAAGCTCGGCGAGATCGACACCGCGGTCCAGGCCCTCGGAAGCGACGGCACCGGCGAGGTTGCTCGCAGTCTGCAGGCTTTGCAGGACCTGCGTGACCAGACCGCCGACGACCTCGGCCCCGTGCGCGACGCCGTCACGACGGTGAACCGGCAGGCCATCGCAGCGAGCGGGCTCGTGGGCAACGTCGACGATGGTCTGTTCAGCACCTCGATGCAGGCGCAGAACCGTGTGGTCGCCGACCAGCTCTGCGCCCTCGCGGCAACCGACCAGCTCGACGCGGAACAGGCGGATGCGCTGCGGGGCTACCTGACCGCGACCCCCTGCCCCGGCGCCGAAGAGGGCACGACGCTGAAGCCCGGAGGACGTTTCAGCACCCCGATGGATGAACGCCTCACGGACCAGGCGAAGCAGTGGGACGCGGTGATCGCGGCAACCGATCTCCGTTCCGCGACCGGCATCGGTGCCGCGATCACGACGCTGTCCGACGACGTCGATGCACTCGACGACGGCATCGCGGAGGTGCGTCGAGCGGTGCGCAACGACGGGGGTTCGGTCGACGGCGCAGCCCGCCAGCTCGAGGAACTCGTCGAGCAGGCAACGAAGTCGAGCGATGTGGTCGGCACCCAGCTGACCGCGATCAGCGCCCAGCAGTCCGAGCTGCAGGACGCCGTCCGCAAGGCCTTCGCAGACGCGTCCACGCAGTCCGAGAAGGACGTCCAGAAGATCATCGACCAGCAGGTGCGGCAGGTCAGCGAGACGGCGAAGGGCAGTCGTGACGCCGTCATCTCGGCCTTCGACAAGTCGATCGCCGGCCTCCGGTCCACCTCGGGCGAGGTCACGAAGGACTCGAAGGGAACGATCGACGAGCAGAAGAGCACGCTCGAGCAAGAGGGCTCGGAGCTCTCCTCGGCGGTCGACCGGCAGACGGCGTCCAGCCTCGAGCGGATCGCGGCCAGCACGAGCGCCTCGACGCGTGACGTGCAGGGTGCTTCGACGCTGCTGACCGGCGACCTCAACCGGGTGATGCTCGACCTCGGCGACCGCAAGGTGAACGGCTCCGGCATCCTCGGCGCCATGGCCACGAGCGCGGCCAAGTCCGACTCCGCCGACTACCAGCTCGCCCTGGCGTCGCAGAACGCCGCGGGCTACGCGAACGTCCGGGCCGAGGACGTCGCCGGCATCCTGCTCCAACAGGAGCAGTTCCGTGCATCGCTCGATGCGGCGACGACGCTGCCGGCGTTCCAGCTGAAGGTGCCCGCCAGCGCGACGTCGACCACGCTGTACACCTTCCGGATCGGGGCGAACCGATGAGCGACCAGACGACCGAAGCCACGGCGACGGAGAGCTCCGACGGGACGCGTCCGCGCAGCCGCCGTCCGCTGCTCTTCGTCGGCATCGCGGTGCTCCTGGTGGCCGCGGTGGTCGCCGCCGTCCTGACGTTCCGGGCGTTCGGCAGCAGCACCCCGGCCGAAGCGGTCTCGGCGACCGTGCCGGTGAAGATCACGGTGGCGCACGTCCCGGCGAAGACGACGATCGGCGTCATCGTCACCCTCGGCGACGGCGAGGGATCTGAGTGGAACGAAGCGGCGCAGGGTGCGCTGGTGGCGGAGCGTCGGCTCGCACTCGGCGGCACCGACGTCGCGCTCGTCACGAAGAACGACGGCGGAACCGCTGCCGGGGGCACGGCCGCGGTCGACGCCCTGGCGAAGAGCGGGGTCGCGGGCATCGTCGTCGCCTCGTCGGGCAGCCACGTGTCCGGCGCCCTCACTGCTGCTGCGGCGAAGGGCATCCCGGTCGTCCTGCCCTACGCTCCGGCGGAGAAGGACTCCTGGTCGACGGCGCCGGCGGCTGGCTCGATCAGCACGGCGATGACCACGGCACTCGGCGACGCCGACGCGCCACTGCTGGTCGACCTGGGCGGCGGTGCTCCGGCGGGCCTGCGGGTCGCGCACGTCCTGGACGGGGACGACACCGCGGACACTGCAGCGCTGGCCACGACCGTCGCCGAGCGCACCGGCGCGACGAGCAACGAGGAAGACGCCGATGCCGACGAGAAGACGGTGACGCCGGACTCCGACGCGGTCGTCGTCAGTGGCTCCGCGCAGCGCCAGGGTGCCTTCGTCGCCGCGCTCCAGGCCGAGAACGTCACGGTGCCGGTCGTCCTCACCCCGGATGCGACGAGCCCGGCGTTCGGCGCAGCGCTCGTCGAAGCCGGCGGCAGCCTGAGCGGCGCCTTCCGGACCGTGGGTGTCGCCACCGACGACGCCCGAGCGCTCGCCTCCGATGCCGGGGGGCGCGCGATGTCCGCCTTCCTCGGCGGTGTCCGGGTGCTCGCCGGCGACCAGGACGCCGAGAACCTGACCGGTGACCAGCCGTTCTCGGCGGTCGCGGGCGCAGCGGACTCGCGCAGTCACGACGCCGTCATCGCCCTGGTCCGCGCCGTCGGTTCGGCGCGGAGCGTCGAGCCGACGGACGTCACCGATGCCCTCGCCGCGCTCGACCTCGACGCTGATGCGGGCATCGCCGGTCCGGCACTCGACTTCACGCGGCAGCAGGCACTCGGGACGCCCGCGACGGTGCTCGCGGCGTCGGCGCAGCAGCTCGGTCTCCGTCCGGCCAGCACCGCGTCCGGCGACGGCACGGGGAGCGGAACCGACGCTGCCCGGACCGCGTCGCTCGTCTGGTTCGACGACTCCAGCACGGACTGACCCACCCACGCACCGACCCGGAAGAGGAACGCGAGCATGCGCCTGTTGATCGAGCTCGACGACCGACGTGATGCGGTCGAGGTCGACGGGTGGTCCGGCGCATCCTCGCTCGGGGACCTCGTGTCCGCGGCCATCGGCCTCACGCTCGAACCCGGCACCACCCTGGCGGTCGACGGGCACCGCACCAGCGTCGACACCCCGCTCCGGGACCTCGTGCTGCTCGAGGGATCCCGCATCGGACGAACCCCCGAGGAACGTCCGCTCGGCACCGACGGCTGGACCGTCACGCTCGCCGGCGGGCTCGAAGCCGGGCTCGTGGTGCCGGTCCCGCGCGGGCGGGAGCTCGTGGTCGGAAGGGCACCGCAGGCCGACGTCGTGCTCCCCACCGAGAGCGCTTCGTGGGAGCACTGCACCGTCGAGCGCGAGGACGACGGTGTGCGGGTGCGTGACGCGGGATCGACGAACGGCACCGTCATCGCCGGGGAGCGCATCGACGCCGACGGCGTCCTGCTCACCGGGACGACGAGCGTCATCGTGGGCGGGGCCGTCCTGCTCGTCCGACCGGTTCTCGAAGAGGTGCCCGTGCCGGCGGCCGGGTCCCTGTCGAACCTGACCCCGGCGGCGACCGCGCCGTTCAACCGCCCACCACGCGCCGGACGGACCTCCGACGCCGAGACGGTCGTGCCGCCCGGACGCAAGGACGTGCCGCCGGCGTCGAAGTTCAGCTGGATCACCGTCGCCGCGCCCCTGGTGCTCGCCGGGGCGATGGTGCTCCTGCTCGGCGACGCACGGTTCGCGCTCTTCGCCCTGCTCTCCCCGGTCACCGCGATCGGCATGTGGTTCGAGCAGAAGCACCGCCGCGCGAAGAACCTGAAGGAGGAGGACACCCGCTTCGCCGAGGCCGTGGAGTCCTTCCGCGGTGAGATCTCCGAAGCCGCGGCCGTCGAGGCCGCCCGCCGCCAGGAGCTCGTGCCCGATCCGGCGACCGTGGTGCGGCGAGCCGAGCTGCCGACCACCCTGCTGTGGCAGCGCCGCTCGGATGACGAGGACTTCCTGAGCCTGCACGCCGGCACCGGGGACGCTCCTTGGCGGCCCGAGGTCGACCAGCGTGCAGCGTCCGCGAAGCTCGAGGACGAGGCGAAGGCCGCCATCGCCGACAGCCGTCTGACGGCCGCGCCGGTGGTTGCCGACCTGTCCGACGCCGGCGTCGTCGGGATCGTCGGCGACCGTCAGGGCGCCCTCGCCCTGGCGCGCAGCCTGCTCACGCAGGCCACCGTGCACTGCGGTCCAGCGGACCTGACGGTGGGCGTCTTCTGCGACGCGGGCCGCGCGGAGGACTGGGGGTGGGCCTCCTGGCTGCCGCACGCGCGTGTGGCGGGGAGCAGCACCGGCGCCCGCTGGATGTCGGGGCAGCGCGACCAGAGCGCGGCGATGCTCCGTGGCCTGCGGGAGTCGCTCGACGAGCTGCCGACGCCGAACCTGCTCGTCGTGGTCGACTCCGAGGTGCTCACCGAGGGACGGGATGCCCCTGCCCGCAACCTGCTCGGCCAGGGCCGCTCGGTGCCCGGGCGGTCCCTGCGCCCGGGGGAGCGACCACGGCGGGTGAGTGGGATCGTCATCGCGACGAACGAGCAGCAGCTCCCAGCCGCCTGCACGTCGATCATCACGGTCGGTGCCGATGCCGCCGCCACGGTCTACCGCCCAGAGGACCGGACCCGTGTCGAGGACGTCGTGCTCGCCGGCCTCAGCGTCGAGACCGCCGAGCGCAGTGCCCGGAGCGTCGCCCACTTCGACGATCCCGAACTGCTGGTGCCGGGGGCGTCCTTGCCCTCGCTCGTCCGCCTGCCCGAGCTGTTGTCGAGCGCGGGGATCCGCGCGGCGTGGGACGCCCGCACGGGCTTCTCGACCCCGATCGGCTCGTCCGAGAGCGGTGTGCTCGAGATCGACCTGGTGCGCGACGGCCCGCACGGCCTGGTCGGCGGCACGACGGGTTCCGGTAAGAGCGAGTTCCTCCGGTCCCTCGTGGCCGGGCTCGCCGCGCGCAACGACCCGACACGCTTGAACTTCCTGCTCGTCGACTTCAAGGGCGGTGCGGCCTTCGCGGCGTGTGAGCGCCTCCCGCACACCATCGGCACGATCAGCAACCTCGACGAACAGCTCGCCGACCGTGCGATCCGGGCACTCGAGGCCGAGCTCGAGCGACGGCAGCGCGTGTTCGCCGCGGCCGGGGCGGACATCGACAACCTCGACGCCTACCTGGCGACGAAGCCGAACGAGCCGATGCCGCGCCTGCTCCTCGTCGTGGACGAGTTCGCGATGCTCGCGAAGGACTTCCCGGACGTCCTGACGTCGCTCGTCAGCATCGCGGCCGTCGGCCGAACGCTCGGCGTCCACATGATCCTCGCCACCCAGCGGCCGGCCGGTGTGGTGAGCGAGGACATCCTCGCGAACACGAACATGCGGGTCGCCCTGCGGGTGCAGAGCCGCGAGGACTCGACGAACGTCATCGGTGTCCCCGCCGCAGCCGGGATCGGTCGACAGCAGACCGGCCGCGCCTACGTGAAGCTCGGGCAGGACGACATCACCCCGGTGCAGACCGCCCTCGTCACCGGCCGTGCCCGTGACGAGCGTGCCGAGCAGCCGGTCTCGGTCCGGCCGACGGATGTGTTCGGCGTCCCCGCGCCGATGCCGACACCGGCGCCGACAGCGTCGGACGTCACCGACCTCGACCAGCTCATCGAGGCGATCGGGCAGGCGAACGAGGCTGCCGGGTACTCCCCGCCGCGCCCGATCTGGCCCGAGGCGCTCGGCGACCGCGTCGAGCTCGCCGCCCTGATCGACCCGCGCCCCGCAACGGTGCCCGTCGCCCTCGCCGACGACCCGGACCACCAGCGCCAGGTCACCACCGGATGGGACCTCGACGAGGGCAACCTCATGCTCATGGGCATCCCCGGCAGCGGGACGAGCACCGCCCTCGCCACGATCGCGCTCCAGCTCGCCGCCGCGTCGAGCCCGGACGAGCTCGACCTCCTCGTGCTCGACATGGGTCCGGGGGACCTCGCTCCGCTCGCACAGCTACCGCACACGACGGCCTACGTCGGCTCCGGTGCGGGTGCGGGGGAGCTGCAGACGCGGTTCCTGCGGCACCTCCGCGTCGAGCTCGAGCGTCGCCGTGCGGCACCCGGTGGGCGCCGTGCCGTGGTGCTCATCGACGGCCTCGCCGCCCTGCGCGACGAGTACCAGGACTTCGAGGGGCAGCAGCTGCTCGACGCGCTCTACCGGGTGTACGCCGAGGGTCCGGCGCTCGGCATCTCGTTCGCGGTCTCCACGACGCGCGCGAAGGCGGTGCCGTCGGCGATGGACGAGGTCACCACGCAGAAGTGGATGTTCCGCCTCGCGGATCCCTACGACTACGCGTCCATCGGGGTCCGCCCCAAGGACGTCCCGCCGCCGGTGCCCGGCCGCTTCATCGACTCGACCAGGCGGCTACAGTCGCACGTCGCGACGCCGGACGTCCCGCTCGCGCAGGCGGTCGCACGGATCGCGGAGATCCGGTCGGACGGTACGAAGAAGGCCAGTGCGGTCGGCCGGCTGCCCGACGCTGTGCTCGTGGACGAGCTCGGTGCCGGAGCGGTGTTCGCGGGTGAGCCCTGGCGGATCCCGATCGGCATCGCCGAGGACGACCTGCAGCCGGCGTCCGTCGAGGTCTACGACGGCGAACACGTGCTCGTCGCCGGCCCGGCGCGGTCCGGCAAATCGAGCGTGCTCCTCGCCGTCGCCGAGCTCGCACGGACAGCCGAGGGTGTCCGTCCAGCGGTCTGGGCGATCTGCGACCGCCGGTCGCCGCTCGCCTCGGGTTCGTTCGACCGCATCGCCGTCGGCCCGGACGAGGTCCCGGCCCTGTTGGCCGGGCTGCGGCTCGAGCGTGGACCGGTGCTGCTGTTGATCGACGACGCGGAGCGGTTCGAGGACGGCGACCAGGCCATCGCGACGCTGCTCACGACCGAGCGCCCCGGACTGTGCGTCGTGGCGGCCGGCCGGTCCGCGGACCTCCGGTCGCTGTACAGCCACTGGACCCGAGCGGTCCGGAAGTCCCGGTGTGGCGTCCTGCTGCAGCCGGACGTCGACTACGACGGCGAGCTCCTCGGTGTCACGCTCCCGCGTCGTGCACCGGTCGCGCTGACCGTCGGCCGCGGCTACGCCGCTTCAGGCGGGACCGTCCGTCTCGTGCAGACCGCGTCTGCTGGCAGCTGACCGAGACGCCGAGACCGTCGACCGGGAGGCCCGTGGCTGCGTCCGCCACGGACGGCAGGATCGACCCGCAGTCACGACCAGAGCGCGCTCAGTCGCGCGTCGTGATCCCGAAGGGCGAGCTCTCGAGGTTCGTGAAGTTCCCCACCGTCGCCCGCACCGTGCACGACGGCGCGACCGACAGCGCCGTGACGACCAGCCCGTCGGACGACACCGCCAACGCCCCCGAGCAGCCGTCGGCGAACCGCACGCCGGACTCCCCGCCGGCCACGTCGACGAGCATCTGCGATGGGCGTCCCGTGGCGGGACTGCGGTACAGCGGGTTGAGCTCGTCGGCACCGTTCGGCCACACCGGCACGAGCGTCACCGGCAGGGCCGTCTGACTGACCGTGCGGTCGGGCGTGCGGACCTCGACGCCCTGCAGTCGCTGGACCGGGTAGGCGGTCCCGCGCACCGAGTCGTCGGTCACGGCAGCCGTGGTCGCCTCGCCGACGCCGTCGAGCCACGTCTGCAGCGCCGCGCCGTCCGTGACGGAGGCGAGCGGCACGGAGGCCTCGACCGTGACGTCGCCGCCGGCGGGGACCTCGACCCCGGACAGGGCCCAGGCGCACGCGGCGTCGACACCCGTCAGCGAGGGTTGGTTGCGCTTCGCCGAGATGCCCTCGCCGGACCAGACGACGGCGGGGCACGCGGCACCTGAGCGGGCTCCGGGGACGACTTCGAGGAACGGACCGGTCAGGGCCGATGCCTGCGCCGCGTACGTGACGCGCAGGTCGACGGTTCCCTTCGCCGGGTCGATGGTCGCGCGGCGGGTGGTGGCGAGGCCCGTGGGCAGTGGGCGGTCCTGCTGGTACGCGTTGGCGGCCTGTGCGGTCGCGGTGCCGGCGCCCGGCGTCTTCCGCAGCGCACCGGGCAGCCACACGACGCCACCGACGACCAGTGCGGCCACGAGCACGACGCCGATGCCGCCGAACAGGAGCGCACGGTTCGTCAGCCACTCGGGGCGGACGAACCGACGCGCCGGTGGGGGCTCGGCAGCGGGGGCGGCCGGCAGTGGCTGTCGGGCCATCGGCCGGATGACGGTCTGCGACCCGGCGGGGCCGAGTTCCGGCACCGGCCCGGCGGAGTCCTCCGCGTCGTCGTCGCTGTCCGCGCGAGAGCCAGGGGCGGTGCCGTCCGGCCGGACCCCGCGGACCACGGTGGCGGGCCGCTCGACCTCGTCGAACGCGTCCGGGTCGCTCGTCGCGGCCAGCGCAGGGGCCGATGCGAGGGACCGAGCGAGCCGCCGCAGGGTCGCCGCCGCGTCCGCTGCTGCCGGACGGCTGTTCGGGTCCTTCGTCAGCAGGGCGGACACCGCGGACCACAGCGCATCCGGCACGTCGAGCAGCGGTGGGTTCGAGGTGACGTGCCGGTACGCGACGGCGAAGTCCGTGCCGGGCCCGGCGAAGGGCGTGCGGCCGGACAGCAGCTCGTAGAGCATGACCCCGGCGCCGTAGACGTCCGCAGCGGGACCGGCGCGGCCGTGGCTGATCGACTCGGGCGCCATGTACTGCGGCGTGCCGAGGAGCCCGGTGGTGGTGCGCTCACGCTCGGCGACGACCGACGCGATGCCGAAGTCGGTGACCCGGACGTCGCCCGTCGCACCGGCGGCCCAGGGGGTCTGGAGCAGCACGTTGTCGGGCTTGACGTCGCGGTGGGTCACGTCGCGTTCGTGTGCCGCGGCGAGGGCATCGAGGGTCTCGGCGGTGATCGTCAGAGCGTCCCGCGGGGTCAGCGGACCGTTCGATGCGAGCAGATCGCGCGCGGACCCACCGGGCACCAGGTCCATGACGATCGCGAGCCGGTCGCCCTCGACGACCAGGTCCCGCACCCGCACGATCGAGGGGTGCTGCAGCGCGAGGAGCACCGAGCGCTCGCGGACGAAGCGTTCGACGATCTGCGGGTCGGCGGCGAGCTCAGCGCGGAGCAGCTTCGCAGCGACGTGCTCGCCGGTCGCGGTGTGTTCTGTCCGCCAGACCTCGCCGGTGGCACCGGTCCCGAGCAGCTCGACCAACCGGTACGACGCACCGAGTGGCTCACCCTGACCGTACTGCGCCACTGCGTCCCCGACTTCCCGATTCCCCCGCTGGCCGACCCCTCGCCGACCACGCAATGTTACCGGCCGGTCGGCGCCTCTGCCTGCTCCGGCGCGGCGTACTGCACGTCGATCGCGTACTGCTCGAACCCGGATCGCCGGTACAGCGCCAGCGCGGGTTCGTTGTCGCCCTCGACGTACAGTGCGGCGGCGGTCAGCCCACGGCCGCTGAGTCGAGCGGTCCCGGCACGCATGAGCACCCCGCCGAGCCGTTGCCCCTGCAGGTCGGGTCGGACGGCGACGGCGTAGAACTCGCCGATGCCGTCCTCGACCTTGAGCCAGCACGAGCCTGCCAGCTGCCCGGAGGCGTCGCGGAGCAGCAGCAGGTCCTCGCCGGAGAACCAGGCGTCCGACTCGCGGGCGTGCAGGTCGTCGAGCGTCATCCGGCCCTGCTCGGGGTGGTGTGCGAAGGCCGCGGCGTTCAGGGCGAGCCAGTCGGCCTCGTCCTCGGTGCCGGGTCGGAAGGCGGACAGGCTGTACCCGGCCGGCACGTCGACGGACGGGGCGTCGGTACCGTCGATCGGCGCCCGGAGCTGCAGCAGTGTCCGAACCGCGCGCCAGCCGAACCGATCGGCCAGGGCCCGCGCTGCGGGGTGGTCCCCGTGTGCCCAGGCGAGCACGGGAGCGGCCCCGCCGCCCAGCGCGAGCGCCTGCGTCACGAGGGCGGTGCCGGTGCCGCGACCACGGGCCTCCCGGTCGACCACGAGTTCCAGCTCGCCGTCACGGACCACGGCGACCCCGTCGTCGACGGCGAGGACGGTTGCGCGCCCGGCGCGGACGTCGACCAGGGTCTGGTCCGAGAACGGCGGTGCTTCACCGGGCACGACGAACCGTGCGAGGTCCGGCACTACTGGCCCATCAGGCGCTCGGCCTCGTCGTCGTAGACGTTGAAGCGGTACCCGACGTTGCGGACGGTGCCGATGAGCGACTCCAGGTCGCCGAGCTTGGCGCGGAGACGTCGGACGTGCACGTCGACCGTGCGGGTGCCACCGAAGTAGTCGTAGCCCCAGACCTCGCTGAGCAGCTGCTCGCGCGTGAAGACCCGGGACGGGTGCGTGGCGAAGAAGCGCAGGAGCTCGAACTCCTTGAACGTCAGGTCGAGCGGCCGGCCCCGGACCTTCGCCGAGTAGCTGGCCTCGTCGATGACGACACCCGACGCCTGGATCTTCGAGCTGGACTGCCCCTTGGCCGCACGGCCTGCGGACAGCCGGATGCGGGCGTCGATCTCGGCCGGGCCGGCGCTCTCGAGCACCACGTCGTCGACGTTCCACTCGCTGTTGACGGCGGTCAGGCCACCCTCGGTCACGACGAGCACGATGGGCGTCGTCGAGCCGGACGAGGCGAGGATCTTGCACAGGGCCTTCGCGCTGACCAGGTCGGTGCGGGCGTCCACGAACATCAGGTCGCTCTGCGGCGCGTTGACCAGCTGTGCGGCCTCGGCCGGCACGTGACGGATCCTGTGGCTCAGGAGACCGAGGCTCGGCAGGACGTCGCCGGGCGCGGTCGAGGTGAGTACCAGGAGCTGTGCCACAGGACCTCCGCAGGTGGATGACGTCGTGGACACATCCTAGTGATGCTCGGGAAGTCCTCATCCGGCCGGACGGTTTGCGCGTGAAGCCGCAAGCGCCGGGCGCGGGGCTGCGCCCGCACGCCGGCGCGCAGTCGCTGCGCCTGCGCGCCGGGCGTCACCCCTGTCATGATGGAACGCGTGACCCAGCCAGTGCAGCCCACCGACCAGCGGCGTCTCAAGCTGACGTCCGTCCTGCCGGTCTGGATCCTGGCCGTCGTCGGGGCGGTGCTCGTCCTGACGCTCGCCGAGCGCGACGCCTTCGCCTGGCTGCTGCTCGTGTTCGTCGCCTGCGTGATGGTGAGCTTCGTGCTCCAGCTCATCACCGCGACGAAGGACGGGCTGGTCGAACGGATCAGCATCGCGTCGTCCGGTGCCTTCGTCGTGGTGCTCGTCACCGCGGTGGTGCTCCTGGCGCGTTGAGCCGAGCCGCGTAGACTCCGGGGCATGGATTCGCTGCTTGCGCTCGAGCTGTTCTACGTGGGCCTCCTCGGCCTGGCGTCGCTCGCGATCGCGTTCATCTCGGTCGTCGTCGTCGTGAAGCTGTTCAAGGGTCAGCGTTGATCGAGCTCCCCGAGGGCCTGGCGCCCGAACTGGTCCCGTTGTCGTGGCTCGTCGGCGTCTGGGAGGGCACCGGCGTCGTGGAGTACCCCGTCGGTGACGAAGAGGCACCCCGCACCTACGAGTTCGGCCAGCGCGTGAGCTTCAGCCACGACGGCCTGCCGTACCTCAACTACTCGTCCACGACGTGGCTGCTCGACGACGACCACACCCCGCTCGCTGCCGAGATGGGCTACTGGCGGATCGACCGTCCGACCGAACCCGGTGACCGCGGCCCCGCGATGCTCCTGGGTGAGGGACCGACGCCGTTCACCACCGTCGAGAGCGTCGAGGCGCTGCGCAACACCACCGACGGCTTCGACGTCGAGGCCGCGATCGTGCACCCGACGGGCGTCAACGAGCTCTACGTCGGCCGCGTCCTCAAGGGCCGGATCGACCTGGCCACCGACGCCGTGATGCGCTCGCCGAACGCGAAGGACTACTCCGCCGCGACCCGCCTGTACGGCCTGGTCGAGGGCAAGTTGTTCTGGGCGTGGGACATCGCCGCCCTCGGTCGCGAACTCACCTCGCACGCCTCGGGGCAGCTCGCGAAGGTCGACTGATGTCGGCGTTCGCGGTGCGCGACGGCTTCGTCGCGGCATCTGATGCGCCCGGCGCGCCCGCAGCCCACTTCGGCAACCCCCTGGGCGAGCAACGGCTGCTGGCCCGTGGCCGCGCGGTCGTCGAGCTCGGTCTCGGCGTGGTCACCGTCTCCGGCCCGGACCGCCTGTCGTGGCTCAACTCGATCACCTCGCAGCAGCTGACCGGCCTGCCGACCGGCGTCAGCACCGAGACCCTCGTCCTCGACCAGTCCGGCCGGGTCGAGCACGCCGCCCGCGTGGTCGACGACGGTGCGGTCGTGTGGCTCCTCACCGAGTCGCAGGACGCCGCGCCGCTCGCCGCCTGGCTCGACTCGATGCGCTTCATGCTCCGGGTCGAGGTCGCCGACCGTTCGGCTGACTTCGCGACCCTCGGCTGGTTCGGCGAGGCCGCCCCGTTCGCGTCGACCGTCCTGCCGGACCCGCCCGTCGTCGAGTGGGTCGACCCGTGGGCAGCCGTCACGCCCGGTGGGTGGAGCTACGCTGCTCAGGAGGCCCATCCCGGCTCCGACTGGACCCTCCGCATCGCCGTGGTCACGCCCGGGACCTCGGCCGCGATCGCTGCGTCGGACGAACCCGTCGCGGGGCTGCTCGCGTACGAGGCACTGCGGATCGCCGCCTGGCGTCCGACGCTGTCCGACGCCGACGAGCGCACCATCCCGCACGAGCTCGACTGGCTCCGCTCCGCCGTGCACCTGACGAAGGGCTGCTACCGCGGGCAGGAGACCGTCGCGAAGGTGCACAACCTGGGCCACCCGCCGCGTCGGATCGTGCAGCTGCACCTCGACGGCTCCGACGCCGTGCTGCCGGCCCCGGGCACGCCGGTCATGCTCGGCGACAAGCAGGTCGGGCGACTGTCGGCCTCGGCGGTCCACCACGAGCTCGGCCCGATCGGGCTGGCCGTGGTCAAGCGTTCCCTCGACCCCACCGCGACGCTGACGCTCATCGCCGACGACGTCGTGGTGACGGCGGCGCAGGAGACCATCGTCCCGCCGGAGGCCGGCGCCACGGCGAACGTCCCGCGGCTGCCACGGCTCGGAGCCGTCAAGCGCTCGTAGCGGTCGCCGCCGCCGTCAGGCGGGCTCGATGCTGGCGCGAGACTCGGCCTGAGCGACACTTCTCGGGCCCCGGAGCGCGAGATCAGTCGCTGAGCGCGAGACTCGCCCCCGTCAGGCGGGCTCGACCGCGGCCCACGGCACGCTGAGCTCGCCGAGCCGCCACCTCGTCGGCCCGTGCAGCACCGGCCACCCGCGGTCGCGCATGCCCCGCACCGTGGCGATCCACCGCTGCCGGGGCCCGTACGTGCCGAGCGGCGCCGCGACCGCCCACGACAGGTCGAGGTCGCGCAGGAACGCGTGCACCCGCTCACCCGGCACGTTCCGGTGGATGAGCGCCTTCGGCAGCCGTTCGGCGACGATCGACGGCACGTCGAGTCCGGCGAGCCGCAGCGACACCGTGAACGACACCGGCGCATGCTCGTCGAGCGTCACCCACGAGGCCACCCGCCCGACCTCGTTGCACGTCCCCTCGACCAGCGCGCCGCCGGGCTGCAGCCGGTCCTGCATGATCCGCCACGACCCCACCACGGCGGACTCGTCGTACTGCCGCAGCACGTTGAACGCCCGGATCACGGCCGGTCGGCGCTGCCCGGGCGTGGGCGTCTCGAAGCCGCCGAGCCGGAACGTCACGCCGTCGCGGGTGCCCGCGTTCGCGAACGCCACGCGTGCCGGTTCGATCTCGATGCCGGTGACCTCGACGTCCGGACGCACCAGGGCCAGACGGTCGCGCAGCTCGAGCGTCGTCGTCGGCGAGGCCCCGTACCCGACGTCGGCGACCAGCGGGTCGTCGGCCTTGCGGAGCGCCGGCAGCGACGCGATCCACCGGTCGACACGGCGGAGCCGGTTGTACCCGGTCGTCCCGCGCGTCACGTTCCCGATGGGCATGACGTCAAGGGTACGGGCCTGCCGACGCTCGGTAGACTCGGGAGCATGACCTCCACGCTCGTCCTGCTCCGTCACGGAAACAGTGACTGGAACCAGAAGAACCTGTTCACCGGTTGGGTCGACGTCCGGCTCAGCGAGCTGGGCGAGAAGGAGGCGAAGCGCGCCGGCGACCTCATCGCCGAATCGGGCATCGTCCCCGACGTCCTGTACACCTCGCTCCTCACCCGCGCGATCCAGACGGCCGACATCGCGCTGCTCCAGGCCGACCTCGCCTGGCTGCCGGTCAAGCGCGACTGGCGCCTCAACGAACGCCACTACGGCGACCTGCAGGGCAAGGACAAGGCCCAGACGCTGGCCGAGTACGGCGAGCAGCAGTTCATGGAGTGGCGCCGGTCGTTCGACGTCCCGCCGCCCCCCATCGCCGACGGCGCCGAGTGGTCGCAGGCCGGTGACCGCCGCTACGCCGACCTCGGCGACCAGCTGCCCCGCACCGAGTCGCTCAAGCTCGTGATCGACCGCCTGCTGCCCTACTGGGAGTCGGACATCACGAAGGACCTGGGCGAGGGCAAGACCGTGCTGGTCACCGCCCACGGCAACTCGCTCCGCGCGCTCGTCAAGCACCTCGACGACATCTCCGACGACGACATCGCCGGGCTGAACATCCCGACGGGCATCCCGCTGGTGTACGAGCTCGACGACGACTTCCGTCCGACGAAGCCGGCGTACTACCTCGACCCCGAGGCCGCTGCCGCCGGCGCTGCCGCCGTGGCCGCCCAGGGCGCCAAGAAGTAGCACCGCGCACACGAACGCCCCGTCCGGTCTCCGGGCGGGGCGTTCGTCGTTCTGCTTGTGGGGCCGCGAAAGCGACAGTGTGCCGCGAACGTTCCGCCGACTCCTGTCGCTCTGCCGGGAGGAACGGATCACCGCTCCGACGACGTGTCGCTTCGGCAGGGCGGTCGGCTCCTCGAGCCTCGGCTGATCAGACGAAGTGCGACGCGATCTCCTGCACGAGGGCACCGACGTCGTAGGGCTTCGTCGTGTCGACGCGGACGACGGGGAGCAGCCCGGTCGGTCCCGCAGTGGGGCCGAGGGTGTCCCAGGTGTCGATGATCGACGCCAGGTCGCCGTGGACCTCGTGCCGGATCGGAGCGTCCGGCTCGTAGCGGTCGCGCAGGCGTTCGTCGGCCGTCGCGCGGTCGACGTGGCACCAGACCTCGACGGCCCGCGGCGAACCGGCCGTCAGGAGCCCGGCGGTCAGGAAGTCCCGGCTCTCCGGGGTGACCCAGACGGCGTCCAGGACGACCCCGTTCTCGACCGCGCCGGCCATCGCCCACACGGTGTCCATCGCGATGCCACCGAGCGGACGCGACGCGATCATCGGCCCGACGATGTCGGCGAGGGGCTCCTTGATCCGGTCCTTCGACAGGAACGGGCAGCCGAGCACCTCGGCCAGTGCAGCGCCGATCGTGCTCTTGCCGGAACCGGGCATGCCGTTGACGATGATCGCGACCTGAGCCATGCGTCGATCCTCGCAGACCGCGCAGGTGTGCTCAGACCGCGGCGGTCGAACTCGAGGCGCCGGTCCAGTCGCCGGTCGCCAGGTACTCGACCTTCTTGGCGATCGACACCGCGTGGTCGGCGAAGCGCTCGTGGTAGCGGGAGGCCAGGGTGGCGTCGACGGTGTCGATCGGTCCGCCCTTCCACGCCTCGCCGAGCACGAAGTCGAACACGCTCGCGTGCAGTTCGTCGACGGCGTCGTCCTCGTCGCGGATCTCCGCGGCCAGGGCGATGTCCTCGGTCGCGAGCAGCCGCGTGAGCTTCTGCGACATCGCGACGTCGTGCTTGCCCATCTCCTTGAAGGTGCCGCGGAGTCCCTTCGGCACGACCTTCTCGGGGAAGCGCTGGCGGGCGAGCTGCGCGATGTGCTCGGCCATGTCGCCCATGCGCTCGAGCGAGGAGCTCACGCGCAGGGCGGTGACGACGACGCGCAGGTCGCGGGCGACCGGAGCCTGGCGGGCCAGGATGTCGATGGCGATCTCGTCGAGGCTGTTGGCGGCCTCGTCGATCTTCTGGTCGTCCGCGATCACCTCCTCGGCGAGGGCGACGTCGGAGTCGCTGAAGGCCTGGGTGGCCCGGGTGATGGCGGACTCGACGAGTCCTGCGATCTCGGTCAGTCGCTCCTGGACGTCCTGGAGTTCCTGCTGGAAGACTTCGCGCATGGGGGAGTACCTCTCTCTGCGTACCGGACGAGTGTCGTCAGCCCAGGTGAACGAACGGTGACGTGGGGCTGAACGCTTCGCGATCCGGCCTTCCGGGACGGGTGAACGGTACCGGAACCCCGCATGACCATCCCTACACTGGCGGCATGGACAACGCGTGGCTCGTGCCACTGTCGATGCTCCTCGGCGGGGTCTTCGGCGCGGGCGTCGTGGTGCTGATCATCACCGCCGAGCGCACGGCTCGTGCAGCAGACGTGGCGGAACGCACCCTGCCGGACGGCGTCGCAGCGGTGATCGCGACGATGCACAACCCGGCGGTGGTCATCGACCCGTCGAACACGGTCGTGGCCGCATCGCCCCAGGCACTGACCGTCGGGCTCGTCGTGCGGCGCCGGCTCGTGCACCAGGAGCTCCTCGACCTGGTCGACCGGGTGCGCAAGAGCGGCGAGATGGGGGCGGAGGACCTCGAGCTCCCGCGCGGACGGCACGGGGAGCTCATCGGCTACCTCAGCTTCCGGGCCGCGCAGCTCGGCAACCGGTACGTGCTCATCACGGCCGACGACCTGACCGAGAGCCGGCGCATCGACGAGGTCCGCCGTGACTTCGTCGCCAACATCTCGCACGAGCTGAAGACCCCGATCGGCGCCATCGGCCTGCTGTCCGAGACGCTCGTGATCGCGGCCGACGACCCGGAGCACGTCAAGAAGTTCGCGGCGCAGCTCATCACCGAGTCCGAGCGGCTCGGCGCCCTGACGAAGGACATCATCGAGCTGTCCCGGCTGCAGTCGGTCGACGCGTTGGAGAACAGCGAGGAGACCGGTGTCGACAAGATCGTGCAGGCCGCGGTCGACGCGAACGAGGTCGTCGCGCGCGCCCGCTCGATCGAGATCATCCGGGCGAAGAAGTCGAAGCTCCGGGTGATGGGCGACCCGGGCCTGCTGCAGGTCGCCGTCTCGAACCTCATCGCCAACGCGGTGAAGTACTCGCCCGACGGCACCCGCGTCGGCGTGGGCGTCCGGTCCGCGAAGGGCTTCGTCGAGATCGCGATCACCGACCAGGGCGTCGGCATCCCCGAGGCCGACCTGGACCGCGTGTTCGAGCGGTTCTACCGTGTCGACCCGGCACGGTCACGGGCCACCGGCGGCACCGGCCTGGGGCTCGCCATCGTCAAGCACGTCGTCGGCAACCATGGCGGCGACGTCCGTGTCTGGTCGCAGCCCGGCAAGGGCTCGACCTTCACCATCCGCCTGCCCGAGGCGGACACCGAACTGACCACCGCACTCGAAGAGCAACTGGAAGAGCAGCCATCGTGACCAAGATCCTCATCGTCGACGACGAGCCGGCCCTGAGCGAGCCCCTGGAGTTCCTGCTGCAGCGTGAGGGGTACGAGACCTCCGTTGCGGCCGACGGCGTGACCGCGCTGTCGAAGTTCGACTCGGAGAACCCGGACCTGGTGCTCCTCGACCTCATGCTGCCGGGGCTCTCCGGCACCGAGGTCTGCCGCCAGATCCGCACCCGGTCGAACGCGCCGATCATCATGTTGACGGCGAAGGACTCCGAGGTCGACATCGTCGTCGGGCTCGAGCTCGGCGCGGACGACTACGTGACGAAGCCGTACTCGACGCGCGAGCTGCTGGCCCGCATCCGTGCCGTCCTGCGCCGCCGCACCGAGGACGACCCGGCGGACAGCGGGATCCTGCAGGTCGGCGGCATCCGGATGGACGTCGAGCGGCACACGGTGTCGGTGGACGGGTCGGAGACGGCGATGCCGCTCAAGGAGTTCGAGCTGCTCGAGTTGCTGCTCCGGAACGCCGGCCGGGTGCTCACCCGTGGGCAGCTCATCGACCGGGTGTGGGGCTCCGACTACTTCGGCGACACCAAGACGCTCGACGTGCACATCAAGCGCATCCGCTCGAAGATCGAGCGCGTGCCGTCCACCCCGGAGATCCTGGTGACGGTCCGCGGTCTCGGGTACCGCATCGAGGCCTGAGACGGACGGACAGGAGGCCCGGTGCGAGTCCCTGGGACTCGCACCGGGCCTCCTGTCTGACGCGGTGGCGCTTGCGCGGAGCGGCTACTCGCCGTCCGTCGGCGTGGCCGACGGGGTCTCGACCGGCAGCGTGATCTGGCTGGACGGCTCGGGGGTCGAGGTCGGCGCGAGGGTTGCGTACTCCTCTTGCGAGGTGGTCAGCACCGGCACGTTGGCCGAGACGCCCTCGGCGTCGGGGTACGAGAAGTACACCTTGACGAGCGAACCGGGCTTCGCGTCCGCGCTGTCGAAGTCGAGGGTGTCGTGCTGCGAGTCGTTCGCCAGGTCGACGTGCGAGTTCGCCGGCACCAGCACGGTCTCGGTGTCGCCACCGATCTCGACCGACACGGTGATGCCGTCGGTGTCGGAGTTGTTCACCAGCGTGCCGATGAACCGCGCACCCTCGCCGTCGTCCGAGATGAGGATGGCGTTCCGCACGTCGACCTTGCCGGTCGAGACGTTGACGCCGTCGGTGATCTGCTTGATGTCGACGGTGTGCGCGGGCGACATGAACTCGCACCCGGTGGCGCCCAGCGCGATGGTTGCCGCAACGGCGACGGACACGAGTACCCGAGCTCGCAAGAGATTCCTCCGTAAGTCGATGAGGACCAGACGGTCCCGCTCCATCTTAGCGATCACCGGGAAGGCCCAGTGCTGAGGGTCCCCTTACCCGAACACCCCTTGTGGTAAACTGGAAGTCTGGGAACGGAGCCTGATACATGCAATTCGAGGTCGGCGAGACCGTCGTCTACCCCCACCACGGGGCGGCAACCATCTCTGAAGTCAAGACGCGCGTCATCAAGGGCGAGGAAAAGGTCTACCTGAAACTGCGGGTCACGCAGGGTGACCTGACGATCGAGGTACCGGCGGACAACGTCGACCTGGTCGGAGTCCGCGACGTGATCGGCAAGGAAGGGCTCGACAAGGTGTTCGAGGTCCTCCGGGCGCCGTTCACCGAAGAGCCCACCAACTGGTCGCGCCGGTACAAGGCGAACCTCGAGAAGCTCGCTTCCGGGGACGTCATCAAGGTCTCCGAGGTCGTCCGCGACCTCTGGCGACGCGATCAGGACCGCGGCCTGTCCGCGGGCGAGAAGCGGATGCTGGCCAAGGCGCGGCAGATCCTGATCTCCGAGTTGGCCCTGGCCGAGAAGACCGACGAGGACAAGGCATCGACCGTCCTCGACGAAGTCCTCGCGTCCTGAGCGCACTGCACACCACGACGACCGCACGGTTCCCCGAAGGGGTGGACCGGGCGGTCGTCGTCGTTGCAGCCGGGTCCGGAACCCGGCTCGGCATCGGCACCGCGAAGGCGTTCGTGCCCGTCGCGGGGCAGCTCATGCTCGCGCGGGCGCTCGAGCCGCTGTTCACGTTGTCGGCTCCGACGCTGGTCGTCGTGGTCGCGCCGTCGACCCTGCTCGAGGACTGCCGTCAGGTGGTCGCCTCGGTCGCGGGCGCCGCGGTCGCGTACACGGCGGTGGTTCCGGGAGGCACGGATCGCCATGGTTCGGTCCAGGCCGGCCTGGGCGTGCTGCCGGACTCCGTCACCGCGGTGCTGGTGCACGATGCGGCGCGGTGCCTCACGCCGGCCGCGCAGTTCGACCGGGTGTTCGACGCGGTCGAGGGTTCGGTCGCGACCGGCACCGGTGACGGCGTCGTCCCCGCGCTCCCCGTCACCGACACGGTCAAGCGGGTGTCCGGCGACGTGGTCGTCGAGACCGTCGACCGGTCGGCGCTCGTCGGGGTCCAGACGCCGCAGGGCTTCCCGCTCGACGCACTCCGACGGGCGTACGCGGTGTCGACGCAGTCCGAGACCGATGACGCCGGCGTGTTCCAGGCGGCCGGTGGCACGGTGCGCTTCGTGCCGGGTGACGCCGATGCCTTCAAGATCACGACGCCGTGGGACCTCGGACGAGCAGAGTCGATCGTCCGGTCGCGCGCCACGGTCCCGGGCGACCCCGGTGCCTCGGCGGTCCGGCTCGGGCTCGGGGTCGACGTGCACGCGTTCGACGTCGAGTCGCCGTGCCGCGTCGGCCTGCTCGACTTCCCCGGCGAACCCGGCCTCTCCGGGCACAGCGACGGTGACGCCGTGGCGCACGCGGTGTGCGACGCCCTGCTCTCCGCGGGTGGCCTCGGTGACATCGGCGGGACGTTCGGCACCGCGGACCCCGCCTACGCCGGTGCCTCGGGGGACGTCTTCATCCGCGGTGCCGTCGGGCTGCTCGCCGACGCCGGCCTCGTCCCCGTGTCGGTCACGGTGCAGGTCATCGGGAACCGGCCGCGCATCGGGGCCCGTCGTGCGGAGATGCAGGACGCCCTGTCCGCCGTCGTCGGCGCCCCCGTCGCGGTGTCCGGCACGACGACCGACGGCCTCGGGTTCACCGGCCGGGGCGAGGGGCTCGCCGCGATCGCCACGGCCGTCACCCGACCGGCCTGACGTCCTAGGCTTGGGATCGTGACCGTTCGCCTCTACGACTCCCGCGCCGCAGCCGTCGTCGACCTCGTCCCCCTGGTCGACGGACAGGTCAGCGTCTACGTCTGCGGTCCGACGGTGCAGTCGTCGCCGCACATCGGGCACCTGCGCTCGGCCCTGGTCTACGACATCTGGCGCCGCTGGCTGACGTACCGCGGTCTGCGCGTCACCCTCGTGCGGAACGTCACCGACATCGACGACAAGGTGCTCGACCTGGCCGCCGGCACCGACGAAGCGTGGTTCGCCCGCGCCTACCGCGTCGAGCTCGAGTTCACCGCCGCGTACAACGCCCTCGGCATCCTGCCCCCGACCTACGAGCCGCGGGCAACCGGGAGCGTGCCGCAGATGCACGACATCATCACGAAGCTCATCGACCGCGGCCACGCCTACGTCGCCGCCGACGACTCGGGCGACGTCTACTTCGACACCGGCAGCTGGGAGTCCTACGGGGCACTCACCCGGCAGCGTCGCGAGGACATGGTCGAGGCCGCCGACGCCGACCCCCGTGGCAAGCGCGACGCCCGCGACTTCGCGCTCTGGAAGGGTGCGAAGCCCGGCGAGCCGTCGACCGCGTCGTGGGACTCCCCGTGGGGCCCCGGTCGTCCGGGCTGGCACATCGAGTGCTCCGCCATGTCGCGGCGGTACCTCGGTCCGGCGTTCGACATCCACGGCGGCGGACTCGACCTGCGGTTCCCGCACCACGAGAACGAGCTTGCGCAGTCCACCGCGGCGGGCGACCCGTTCGCGTCGTACTGGTTGCACAACGGGCTCGTCACGGTCGAGGGCCAGAAGATGTCGAAGTCGCTCGGCAACTCGATCTTCGCCGCCGACTTCCTGGCCGCTGCCCGTCCGGCCGTGGTGCGGTACTTCCTCGGCGCCGCGCACTACCGCTCCTCGATCGACCACCACGACGGCTCGTTGGCCGAGGCCGAGGCCGCGTACGACCGCGTCGACGGGTTCCTGCAGCGGGCCGAGGTGCGGCTCGAAGGCGTGCACCTCGCCGACGCCCCCGCCGTGCCGGACGCCTTCGCCGCCGCGATGGACGACGACCTCGCAGTGCCCCAGGCGCTGGCCGTCCTGCACGAGACCGTGCGCACCGGCAATGCCGCCCTGGACGCCGACGATGCGGAAACGCTCGGGGTCGCGTACCATCAGGTGGCCGCCATGGTAGAGGTCCTCGGCATCGACCCGCGAGCCGCCCACTGGTCGGGGGGCGGTCAGGACACCTCGGCAGGCCCGCTCGCCGCTCTCGTCGAACGCCTCGTGCAGGAGCGCGCGGACGCCAGGGCAGCACGGGACTTCGCTGCGGCCGACCGCGTGCGCGACGACCTCGCCGCCGCGGGCATCACGATCGAGGACACGCCGTCCGGAACACGCTGGAGCATCGCCTGAACACGGCAGTGCCGAACAGGAGCTACGCATGAAGAACGTCTCGGGAAGCAAGAAGGGTCGGCCCGGCGCCGTCCGCACCGGTCGCAAGGGCAACAAGCAGGTCGGTTCCGGTGGTCAGGGTGCCCAGGCGCTCGAGGGTCGCAAGCCGACCCCGAAGGCCGAGGACCGGCCGTACCACCCCGCCGGCAAGCGCAAGGCGGCGAAGGACCGCTTCGAGGCAGCCAAGGGCCGTCACGGTTCCTCGAGCACCCCGCAGGGCCGCACCGGTCGTCCGCCGGCCCGGAAGACCGATGACTCCGAGCTCGTGACCGGCCGCAACTCCGTGCTCGAGGCGCTCCGCACGAAGACCCCGTCGACGACGCTCTACATCGCGTCGCGCATCGAGGTCGACGACCGCGTCAAGGAGATCCTGACGCTCGCGAACCACCGCAGCGTGCCGATCATCGAGCTCATGCGCCCCGAGCTCGACCGCATCACCGGCCACGACAGCGTGCACCAGGGCGTCGCGCTCAAGGTGCCGGCGTACCAGTACGCCGTGTCCGAGGACATCGTCGAGCAGGCCTTCTCGCGCGACCAGGTCCCGCTGCTCGTCGCGCTCGACGGCATCACCGACCCCCGCAACCTCGGTGCGATCATCCGCTCGACCGCCGCGTTCGGCGGACACGGCGTCATCGTGCCGCAGCGTCGTTCGGTCGGCGTCACCGCGTCGGCGTGGAAGACCTCGGCCGGCGCCGCGGCCCGCACGCCCGTCGCGATGGCCCCGAACCTCACCCAGACGCTGAAGTCCCTGAAGTCGATGGGACTGTTCGTCCTCGGTCTGGACGGCGACGGCGACGTGGAGCTCGACGGCCTCGCGCTCGCCGACCGCCCGATCGTGATCGTCGTCGGTTCCGAGGGCAAGGGCCTGTCGCGCCTGGTCACCGAGACCTGCGACGCGATCGTGTCGATCCCGATCTCGAGTGCGACCGAGTCCCTCAACGCCGGCATCGCCGCGAGCGTCACACTGTGGGAGGTCGCCCGGCGCCGTCGCGCCGAGTAAGCCCCGGCGCTTCGTCCGCAGGAACGGTCGCCTCCCCTCGTGGGAGGCGGCCGTTCCTGCGTGCGGTGCCGGCCGGGTCAGGCCGGACGGGTCAGGACACGTCGGATGATGCCCGCCGTGTGGTCACGAGTCGTCGTTGCGCGACGCCGCAGGCGACCGTCCGTGACCGGCCGACGTGCACCTGGCGGGGTGTCGGGCGACCGCTCGACGTCCAACGGCACCACCGGCGGTGCGGGCGTGACGGTCTGGAGGGCCGGCGCCGGTCTCCGGGACGCGCGCCGGGCCTCCAGGCGGTCGCGTTCACGGACCCCGAACGGTCACGACATGTCGGCCGGTGTCCTCCGGGTGGTCACATGTCGTCGCTGCGCGACGCCGCCGGCGACGGTCTGTGACCAGTCGGCACCCACCCGGCGGGGTGTCGTGACCGACCGGGGACCGCGTCAGACGGTGGTGCGCCAGTCCTGGACGTCGGACTCGTCGTCTGCGGGGTCGGCGTCGTCGACCACGGGGATCGGCAGCGTCATCGACGACGTCGGCGGGTTGATGAGCAGGCGCTCGTCGCGGCGGTGGCGCAGCACGTCGTTGATGTACGCCGTGGTGGCCTCGGGCAGCGAGACCGACCGCTCCTCTTCCTGCGACATGAACCAGCGGTGCTCGAGCAGCTCGTGGAAGACCTCGGCGGGCTCGAGGCGACCGCGCAGGTCACGGGGGATCGAGCGGACCACGGGTTCGAAGACCCGCGAGACCCACTCGTGCGCCACCATCTCCTCGTCGAGTTCGTCGCGGCCGTTGCGTGCCCGGTACGAGTCGAGGTCGTTGAGCAGGCGTCGGGCTTGGTTCTCGCCGGCGTCCAGGCCGGTCAGCCGCAGCAGGCGTCGCTGGTGGTGTCCGGCGTCGACGACCTTCGGCTGGATCCGCACCTGCGAACCGCCCTCGGTCGTGTGGATCGAGAGCTCCTCGATGTCGAAGCCGAGCTCGTTGAGCCGCTCGACGCGGTCGTTGATGCGCCAGCGTTCCTTGATGTCGAACTGCTCGGTGCCCGTGAGCTCGGTCCAGAGCGTCCGGTACTGCGCCACGATCCGGTTGGAGACGTCCACGGGGTCGGCGTTCTCGTCGAGCCGGCCGCCGGCCTCGAGGTCGAGGAGCTCGCCGGCGATGTTCACGCGCGCGACCTCGAGGTCGTTCTCGCGCTGCCCGTTCGACAGCCCGCCGGGGTAGAGCTTGCCGGTCTCGGCGTCGACCAGGTACGCGGCGAACGAGCCCGCGTCGCGACGGAACAGCGTGTTCGAGAGCGACACGTCGCCCCAGTAGAAGCCGATGACGTGCAGCCGGACGAGCAGCAGCGCGAGGGCGTCGACGAGACGGGTCGCGGTCTCCGGGCGCAGGGTCTGCGAGTACAGCGCGCGGTACGGCAGCGAGAAGCGCAGGTGCCGCGTCACGAGCACGGGGTGCAGCTGCTCGCCGTCGGCGTCGACCCGACCGGTGATGACGGCGACGGGGTCGACGCACGGCACGTCCATGCGCTGCAGCGTGCGGAGCATCTCGTACTCGGAGCGCGCGATCTCCTCGCCGGTCTCCTTCACGGCGGCGACGTACCCACTCAGGTGCACGAAGCGCACCAGGTGCCGTGAGATGCCCTTCGGCAGGGCCACGATGGTCTCGTCCGGCCAGTCCGCCAGCGGCAGGTCCCACGGCAGGTCGAGCAGGCCGGGGTCGACGGTGGCTGCGGTGATGGACATCGAGTCGGGCACGGTGGATCCTTCGGTGTCGTGGGGGACAGCCGAGAGCCCGCGACCCGCCCTTGTGAGGCGGCGCGGGCTCTCGGGGAGTGCGCTTCGGTTACGCGCTGACGACGGCCTTGTCGTCCAGGCGCTCGCCCGACTCGGTGTCGAAGGCGTGCACGTGGCCCGACTTCGGCGTCACCACGATGGTGTCACCGATCGACGGGTGCGAACGGCCGTCCACGCGGGCGACGATGTCGACGCGCGTGCCCTTGACGTCGGCGTGACCGTAGAGGTAGCCGTCGGCGCCGAGTTCCTCGACCACGTCGACCGTGACCGGCAGGCCTTCGCCCGACCGCGCCACGACGACGTCCTCGGGGCGGATGCCCACGGTGATCTGGGCGGAACGCGCGTTGGAGAGCGTGTCGCGGTCGATCGCGTGGTTGAGCGTGCCGAACTTGATGCCGCCCTCGACGACGTCGGCCGGCAGCAGGTTCATCGCCGGCGAGCCGATGAAGCCCGCGACGAAGACGTTGTTCGGCTTCTCGTACAGGTCGCGCGGCGTGCCGACCTGCTGCAGGATGCCGTCCTTGAGCACCGCGATGCGGTCACCCATGGTCAGTGCCTCGGTCTGGTCGTGCGTGACGTAGACCGTGGTGACGCCGAGACGACGCTGGAGCGACGCGATCTGCGTACGGGTCTGGACGCGGAGCTTGGCGTCGAGGTTCGACAGCGGCTCGTCCATGAGGAACACCTGCGGCTGACGGACGATCGCACGGCCCATCGCGACGCGCTGACGCTGACCACCGGAGAGCGCCTTCGGCTTGCGGCCGAGGTAGTCCTCGAGGTCGAGGAGCTTCGCGGCTTCCTGCACGCGGGTGGCGCGCTCGTCCTTGCCGACACCGGCGATCTTGAGTGCGAAGCCCATGTTCTCGGCGACGGTCATGTGCGGGTACAGCGCGTAGTTCTGGAACACCATCGCGATGTCGCGGTCCTTCGGCGGGACGTCCGTGACGTCGCGGTCGCCGATGCGGATCTGACCGGAGTTGACCTCTTCGAGGCCGGCCAGCATGCGGAGCGAGGTGGACTTGCCACAACCCGAGGGGCCGACGAGGACGAGGAACTCGCCGTCGGCGACGTCCAGGTCGAGGGAGTCGACCGCGGGACGGTTGCCTCCGGGGTAGAGACGGGTTGCCTTGTCATAGGTGACGGACGCCATGAGCGTTCGGTCCTTTCTTCACCGGCAGGTACGTGCCGGACGATCCGAGTGAAGCGGTCAGCCCGCGAGGGCCCCGGATGGTCGTCGTCGACCATCGAGGTTCATACAACACGAGTTCTCGCGGGTGCGCCAGTGTTTTCCCCCTGACCGGTCGGTTCCCAGAGCGTGGTTGGGTGGTTCCCAGAGCGGCCCACTACAATCGCCGGGTCCGTCCGCCGAGCGGGGGTAGGTCGTGCGGACGCCGATCAGGAGGACGACGCACCGATGACCAACCGCCCCGAGGGTGATGCCCGCGCCGCGCGGAACGAGCGCCGCGAAGCCGCCCGACAGCGAGCGCAGCGCCACAGGACACAGCAGAAGCGCCGCCAGCGCGGAACCCGGCTCGGACTCCAGATCGGACTCGGTGTCGTCCTGCTCGCAGCGGCCGCCGTCGTCACGCTCGTCCTGGTCGACTCCGTGAAGCCAGCAGGCCCCGGGCCCTCGACCATGTCGCAGGGCGGCATCACCCTCGGCGAGGGGCTCAAGCCCGTGACCGCGTCGAGCAGTGCGTCGCCGAGCGCCTCGGCGACCGCTGGTGCGGGCACGGTGCGCATCACGCTGTACGTCGACTACCTCTGCCCAACCTGCGGCGAGTTCGAACAGGCCAACGGCGACTACATCGAGAGCCTCGTCGACTCCGGCGCCGCCACCGTCGACATCCACCCGCTCGCGGTCCTGTCGAACCGGTCGCAGGGCACCAAGTACTCACTGCGCGCCGCGAACGCCGCGGCCTGCGTCGCCGAGCACTCGCCGGACCAGTTCTACGCGGTCAACAAGGCGCTCTACGCCGAGCAGCCGGAAGAGGGCACCCCCGGCCTGACCGACGCGCAGCTCACCAAGGTCGTCACCGGGGTCTCCGGCCTGCAGGACCGCCGGGCCGTCACGAGCTGCATCGCCGACCAGGACTACAGCAAGTGGGTCGACGAGCAGACCACCGCGGTGTCCGGCGGGGACATCCCCGGGTCGACCCTGAGCGACTTCCCCGGCACGCCGCTGGTGCTCGTCAACGGGCAGCAGTACGAGCTCACGTCGCCGATCACGAACGACGACTTCCGCACCTTCGTGGTCACCGCGGCCGGTGCCACCGAGGCGACGCCCACCCCGACCCCCACGCCGAGCGCGACGCCGTCCGGCACGCGGAGCGCGACACCGACGCCCACGCCGACGAAGGGCTGATCGCTACAGCGACGAACCAGGGACGCTGAACGTGTCGCAGCTCGTCGCGCCCTGCTGGTAGCCGCGGACGAACCACTTCTGGCGCTGCTCACTCGAGCCGTGCGTGAACGAGTCCGGATCGACCCGGCCGCTCGAGCGCTCCTGGATGCTGTCGTCGCCCACGGCGCTCGCGGCGGACAGGGCATCGGCGATCTCGGACCGGCTGATCGGCTCGAAGAAGGTCTCGCCGTTCGCGTCCTCGGTGTTCGCCGCGTCGCCGACCCAGGCGCCGGCGTAGCAGTCGGCCTGCAGCTCGACGCGGACACTGCCGGACGAGGCCCCGGTGCCCGATCGGTCCGTGCTCGCGAAGGCACCCTGCAGCTGCTGGATGTGGTGGCCCCACTCGTGCGCGACGACGTACATCTGCGCGAGCGGCCCGCCCGACGACCCGTACTTCGACTGCAGGTCGTCGTAGAACGCGGTGTCGAGGTAGATCGCGCGGTCCGGCGGGCAGTAGAAGGGCCCGGTGGCGGCGGACGCCTGACCGCACGACGTGTCGGTCGAGCCGTCGAACAGGAAGAAGTCCGGCGCCGTGTACGAGATCCCGAGCTTCCGGGCCTCGGCCGTCCAGTAGCCGTCGAGTGACTCGGCTGCACCCTCCATCCGGCACTCGACCTTGAGGTTGGCGTCTCGCCCGGTGCGGCACTCCGGCGCGGCGTCCACGGTCTCGCCCTGCTGCTGGATCTGCGTCGTGCCGCTGCCGCCGTCGACGAACCCGCTGAGGTCGAAGCCCGTGAACTGCGCGATCAGGAAGACGACGATCGCCGTGACGCCGACGGCGCCGCCGCCGACCGCGGCCGTCCGACCCCGGCGCTTCACCCTGCCGCCCTTGAGCTGCGAATCGTCGTTGAACGTCATGCCCCCGAATGTACGGCCCACGGGACTCGCACGCCGCACGCATGCCCCGCGCGTACCGTCTGGGACGTCGGCGACCCCGACACGTGTCGTACAACCGGAAGGAACCGCAACCATGGCCACTCCCATCAGCACCGTGATGAGCCCCGCCCGCTACGTGCAGGGCAAGGACGCGATCACCCGCGTCGGCGAGTTCATCGCCCCCATCGGCAAGCGCCCCCTGATCGTCGCCGACGACGTCGTGTGGGGCATCGTCGAGGACGCGGTGACGACGAGCTTCCAGGCGGCCGACCTGCGGGTCGAGCGGGTCGGCTTCGGTCGCTTCGCCACTCCGAAGGCGGTCGACGACCTCGTCGAGCAGATCCGGTCGACCGACGCGGACGTCATCGTCGGGCTCGGCGGCGGTTCAGCGATCGACGCGGCCAAGGCCTCCGGACACCTGGCCGGCATCCGCTGGGCGAGTGTCCCGACGGCGGCGAGCACCGACGCCCCGACCTCGGCGCTCGCGGTGATCTACTCCGAGGAAGGGGAGTTCATCGAGTACCGGTTCTTCCCGCACAACCCCGACCTCGTCCTCATCGACACGAAGCTCGTCGCGAACGCTCCCGTCCAGTTCCTGGTCGCGGGCATCGGCGACGCCCTGGCCACCTGGGTCGAGGCCCGTGCCGCCAAGCGTGCGAACGCCGACACCATGGCCGGCGGGCTGCAGACCGAGACCGGCGTCGCGCTCGCCGAGCTGTCCTGGAAGCTGCTGCACGACAACGCCCTGCAGGCCATCGAGGCCGTGAAGGCCGGGGTCGTCACGCCCGCGCTCGAGAAGGTCGTCGAGGCGAACACCCTGCTGTCGGGCCTGGGGTTCGAGTCCGGCGGACTGGCGGCAGCGCACGCGATCCACAACGGACTGACCGCCGCTCCGCAGGCGCACGGCTTGGCGCACGGGCAGAAGGTCAACATCGGCACGATCGCGCAGCTCGTGCTCGAGGGTGCACCGGCCGAGGAGATCGAGGACTTCGTCGTCTTCACCACGAAGGTCGGCCTGCCGAACACCCTGACCGAGATCGGCCTGACCGTCGACGACACGACGGAGCTCCGCGCCGTGGCCGAGGCCGCGACCGTCGAGGGCGAGACCATCCACAACATGCCGTTCCCGGTCACGCCGGAGCTCGTGGTGGACGCGCTCATCGCCGTCGAGGGCATCGCGCGGAGCATCCGCGCCGAGCACGGACTGCCGGAGCCGGTCCTGTACCAGCACCACTGAGGGACGGCTGCGCTGACGGGTCGGGGTCAGGTGCGGACCAGCGGCTCCATCGTCGCCAGGTCCGCACCGATCCCGACGTCCACCAGCTCGATCCGTCCCGCGAGGGTGGCGGCCGGCCCCGTCAGCAACCCGGCCTTCACCCCGCCGAACGTGACCGTGACGTCGGCGTGCAGCACGTGGTCGTCCGCGATCCCACCGGTGTCGACGTCGATGCCGCTCGGCACGTCGACGGCGACGACGAACGGTGCGCGCTGGTCGCGGGCGAGTTCACGGACGGCGTCGACGACCTCGCGGGCGGGGGAGCGGAGGGCCGCAGGCCCCTGCACCCCGATCCCGAGGATCGCGTCGAGCACCAGGTCGGCGTCGAGTGCCGCGTCCGTCACCGCAGCCTCCGGTCCGGCAGGATCATCGAGGAGGCGCGCCCCGGCGTCCAGCGCCGCTGCCAGGCCCGCCTCGTGCACGCGTGAGCCGACGCGCAGGACCGCCACGTGCCTCCCGGCCGCCGCCAGCCGCGCACCCGCGAACAGGGCGTCACCACCGTTGTCGCCGCTGCCCACCAGCAGCAGGACGGACCCCGGTCCGTCGCCCGGCCGGACGGCCGGGTCGTCGAGCAGGTCGCCGACGATGCGGGCCAGCCCGTCGGCCGCTCGTTGCATGAGGGGCTCACCCGCATCGAGGTGCGGCCGCTCTGCCGCCCGGATCTGGTCACCGCCGTAGCCGTCCATGGCGACCACAGTGCCCCGGTACCCTGGAGGGGACATGTCACTCGTCCCCGAAGCGCCCCGTCCCCGCATCGTGATGTCGCCCGACGGCCTCCGGATCGCGACCTACGACTTCGGCGATCCCGATGCCCCTGCGGTCGTCGCGGTGCACGGGTTCGCCTCCGGTGCGGTGCTGAACTGGCACGCCTCCGGCTGGACCCGTGACCTGGTCCGCGCCGGGTACCGCGTGCTGGCGTTCGACCAGCGCGGGCACGGCGCGAGCGCGAAGCCGCGCGACCCCGGTGCGTACTCGATGGACCTGCTCGTGGCGGACGTCACCACCGTGATCGACACGTACCTGCTCGACGAGGTCGCGTTCCTCGGGTACTCGCTCGGTGCACGCGTCGGGTGGCACACCGCCGAACGGCTGCCGGACCGCATCACCCGCGCGGTGTTCGGCGGGATCCCCGACGCCGACCCGATGCGCCGCGTGCGGGTCGACCAGGCGAAGGCGTACCTGGCGGACGGCACACCGATCGAGGACCGCGTGACCAACGGCTACCTGACCATGGCGGGGAACGTCGAGGGGAACGACCTCGCGGCGCTCGTGGCGATGGTCGAGGGGATGCGGAACAGCATCGAGCCGACGCCCGACAACGCCCCCGCGCAGCCGATCCTGATGGCGGCCGGCAGCGAGGACGGCATCCGCGACAGCGCCGTGCGGTTGGCGCAGGCGGCCCCGGACGCGTCGTTCTTCGAGATCCCGGGGCGCAACCACTTCAACGCACCGACGTCACGGGCGTTCCGCGAGGCGGCGCTGGCGTTCCTGCGTTCTTGACCGCGGCGCGTTGTCCGCCCCGCGCTGAGGGGTACTCGTAGGTCCTCGCTGTCGCCGGACACCGCGCGTACCGTCCCCGCCATGGACTACAGACTCCTCGGCAACAGCGGGACATCGGTGTCGACGCTGACCCTCGGCACCATGACGTTCGGCAGCGAAGCCGACGAACCCACCTCCCACACCATCATCGACACGTTCGTCGCGGCCGGCGGCACCCTGATCGACACGGCCGACGTCTACTCGGGCAACGAGTCCGAGCGGATCATCGGCCGCTGGCTCGCGGCACGCCCCACCGAGGCGCAGCAGGTCGTCCTCGCCACCAAGGGCCGCTTCCCGCAGGGTGACGGCCCGAACGACGTCGGCCTGTCGCGCCGGCACCTCCGGGTCGCGCTCGACGCCTCGCTCGAGCGCCTCGGCGTCGACCACATCGACCTGTACCAGATGCACGCCTGGGACGCCCTGACGCCGATCGAGGAGACGCTCCGGTTCCTCGACGACGCGGTCTCCGCCGGCAAGATCGGCTCGTACGGCTTCTCGAACTACCTCGGCTACCAGATCACGAAGGCCGTGTACGAGGCGAAGGCGCACGGTTGGGCCCCGCCGGTCACCTTGCAGCCGCAGTACAACCTGCTCGTCCGCGACATCGAGCACGAGATCGTCCCCGCCAGCCTCGACGCCGGGATCGGCCTGCTGCCCTGGTCGCCCCTGGCCGGCGGCTGGCTGTCCGGCAAGTACCAGCGCGACGAAGCGCCCACCGGCTCCACCCGCCTCGGCGAGAACCCGGCACGCGGCATGGAAGCCTGGGAAGCACGGAACGGTGACGAGCGCACCTGGGCCGTCCTCGACGCGGTGTCCGCGGTCGCCGACGCGCACGGCGCTTCGCGGTCGCAGGTCGCCCTCGCCTGGCTGCTCGCCCGGCCGGCGGTGACGAGCGTGATCCTCGGCGCCCGGACCGTGTCCCAGCTCGAGGACAACCTCGGTGCGGCCGACCTCGTGCTGACCGACGCGGAGCTCACGCAGCTCACCGACGCCAGCGCGCCGCGCATCGACGACTACCCGTACGGCACCGCGGGCGTCGCACAGCGGGGGCGCAAGCTCACCGGCGGGCGCTGAGGATCCGTGCACGTTCGTGCGGATTCGCGCTGATGTGGGCTCCGGGTGTGGACGCACGGTTCGGTGAGGTGTCATCCTCTTCGCACGACCGGCTGGTTACCGCGTCCAGCGCCCGGAACACTCCCTGATCCGTGTTCCACACGCGCCGATGCCCCGGGTGAGTGATCACCCGGGGCATCGTTCCGCCCGGCGGCGGCTATGGGGCCGGCAGCGGGACTTGAACCCGCAACCCCCGTATTACAAGTACGGTGCGCTACCAATTGCGCCATGCCGGCTGACGCCGCTCATCCTACCGGTGAGGGCGTCGGGGTCTCACTCGGCCGGCTTCTCCGCGAAGTTCAGCGAGATCGAGTTCATGCAGTACCGGTCGCCGGTGGGGGTGCCGAAGCCGTCGGGGAACACGTGGCCCAGGTGCGAACCGCAGTTCGCGCAACGGACCTCGGTGCGCACCATGCCCAGCGACTTGTCGTCGATCAGCTGCACGGCGTCGGGGTTCACCGACTCGTAGAACGACGGCCAGCCGCAGCCGGAGTCGAACTTCGTGCCGCTCTTGAACAGCTCCGCGCCGCAGGCCGCACAGGTGTAGACGCCGGCACGCTCCTCGTCGAGGAGTTCACCGGTCCACGGCCGTTCGGTCCCCGCCTGACGCAGGACGGCGTACTGGTCCGGGGAGAGATCCTCGCGCCACTGGGCGTCGGACTTGTCGACGTTGTATGCCATTGTTTCCTCCTGCTTCCGGTCGGGTTCTTCCGGGCACTCCCGACCACTTCAGTAAACTCGCGACGATGTCCGAGCATTCCGTGCACCACGCCCGCTGGACCCGTCTGACGACGGACGAACTGTACGGCATCGTGGTGCTCCGGAACCGCGTCTTCGCACTCGAGCAACGGGTGACGGCCGAGGACTTCGACGGCCGTGACCGCGAGCCCGAGACCGAGCACTGGTGGTTCGGTACGGACACCGAAGCGGTTGGGTACCTGCGCCTGATCCGACCGGCTGCGGACGAGGAGCACCCGGCGGATGCACCGCCGCCATCCTGGGTGATCGGCCGGGTCGCGACGCACCCCGACCACCGTGGGCACGGCATCGCTGGCCGGCTCGTCGCCGCAGTGCTCGCGGCCCACGGGCACGAACCCGTCGTCCTGCACGCCCAGGAGTACGTCGCTGCGCTCTACGAACGCCACGGCTTCGTCCGGTTCGGGACGCCCTACGACAAAGCCGGCATCCGGCACGTCGGCATGCACCGCCCGGGGCGCTGATGGACACCCTCAGCCGCTACGCCGCCTACGCCGACCGCATCGAGGCCGTGTCCCCGTCCTACGCCGCCTGGGCGCGGTCGCTCGACCCCGCGTTGGTCGCGCTCCTCGACGAGGTCGCCGAGCAGCAGCGGCAGCCGGAACTCTTCTTCGCGGTCGCGCGGCGGCTCGGCGCGGATCCGTCGGACCCCGGTGCGCTGCGCGCGATCGGTCGGGAGGCCCGCCCCGCCCTGGTCACGGCCCTCGCCTCCGCCACGGTGCAGGCCAACGACCCGCGGCGGCTCGGTCCCGTCGTCCCGCTGTTCGCGGCGCTCGCCGAGCGGGCCTCGCGGCCGCTCGGGTTGGTGGACGCAGGGGGCGCCGCCGGGCTCTGCTCGATCCCGGACCGGGTCACGCTCGACCACCGCGTCGCGGAGCGCGACGGACTCGTGCGGCTGCACACGGCAGCGGACGATCCGTCGATCCGGCTCGTCGTCGCGGCCTCGGGGGCGGTGCCGGCTCCAGCCCGCGCGCCGATCCGCGTCGGTGCGCGGGTGCTGCTCGACCCGAACCCGATCGACCTGTCGGCGGACGGCGCGTTCGACCGTCTGGTCGAAGCGGTCCCACCAGAGGCCCTGGACCGGATCGCCCTGATGCGCGAGGCGGCGCGCGCGACGCTCGCCGTGCCTCCCGTGCGGATCCGGGGCACGCTGCCGGGCGACCTCGACCGTGCACTGGACGCCCTGCCGGACGACGTGGAGCCGGTCGTGCTGACCACCGGCACCCTGGTCTACGTGCCGGGTGCCGAGCGCCAGCGGTTCGTGGACCGCGTCCGCGAACGCGGCGTGCACTGGATCGCGCTCGAACGCACCGGGATCCTGCGCGGTGTGGCGGGGACGCTGCCCGACGACGTCGACGCGGCGGATCCGGACGCCTTCGCCACGGCCTCGATCGACGGCACCGCGGTCGCCGTCTCGGACCCGTTCGGCACGCGTGTGCGCTGGTTCCGCGACCCGAACCTGTGACCGGTGTTCGCGACAGTCCAGCGCCGTGCCAGGGTCCGGATGCTCTCCGCCCCTACGATGTGCGAGACCCGTTACCCGACCGTGATCGGAACCGCCGTGACCAGCCCCACCGACGAGCACCGTGCTGACGAGCACCGCGCTGACCAGCACCGCGCTGACCAGCACCGCGCTGACCAGCTCAGTGAGCTCGCGCAGCGTGTGCTGTCGTTCGAGCACGACCGGGCACGGCACGACCGCACGAAGGAAGCGGAGATCCGGGTCGAGTTCGAGATGTCGGCGGCGCGCTACTACCAGGTGCTGAACCGCGTGATCGACTCGCCCGCGGCACTCGCGTACGACCCGCAGCTCGTCACCAGGCTGCAGCGGCTCCGGCACGCGCGCACCAGCGCCCGGGCGACGCGCAGCTTCGTCGCGCCCGGTGCTGCTCCCGAAGGACGTGAAGAGGAACGATGAGCACCAGATTCCCCCGTGACCGGTTCGACGACGTCGCCGACGGCCCTCGGGTCGGCGCACACCGCGGTGCCCAGCGCCGCGGCCGTGGCTGGATCGCGTTCGCCTGGGCGGCACTCGCCACCGGTGTGCTCGTCGGCATCGGCGTGCTCGTCCTCGCGCTCCTGAACGGCAGCTACTCGTTCAGCGGTTCGGACTCGCCCTCGGCGTCGACGAGCTCGTCGGCCACGTCGAAGCCGTCCGCGTCCGCCACCTCGAAGCCCTCGGCATCGTCGTCGGCCGGGTCGGGTGCCGACTCCGGAGCCGCTGCCGCGACGCCGGCACAGCAGGGCACGACCACCGTCGTCGTCCTGAACGGCACGACGACCACCGGTCTCGCCGCCCGCGCCAGCGCCACGCTGACCGGTGCCGGCTGGCAGGTCGCCTCGACCGGGGACGCCGGCACGACCGGGTCGACCTCGACCGTCGTGTACTACCAGCAGGCCGCACAGGCGGCGGTCGCGCAGGGCATCGCGAAGCAGCTCGGGGTCGCCGCCGTGCAGCAGTCGGCAGCGTTCCCGAACGCCGACGTGAGCGTCGTGCTCGGGGCCGACTACACCGGCTGATCCGCATTCCGCGGGCGCTCCCCACCCGCATTTGTGACGGTCGTGTTTCGGGCACGTTGATTTCTGACGGAATCGACGTGAAACAACGTCACACCTCTTGCCTGATCGGCGCGCTTCGAGCAGAGTCCCTTGCAGACGACGAACACGTCGTTCGCACAGCAGTACCAGGGAGCAAGAGATCATGGCCAACGGAACCGTGAAGTGGTTCAACGCTGAAAAGGGCTTCGGCTTCATCACCGTCGATGGAGGAGGCCAGGACGTGTTCGTGCACTACTCGGCCATCGACATGTCGGGTTACAAGGTCCTCGAGGAGGGCCAGGCAGTGGTGTTCGACGTCGGCACCGGGTCGAAGGGCCCGCAGGCGGAGGCAGTCCGACCGGCCTGAACGCACGACACTCATCGCGAACGCGCCGTCCCGTCAGGGGCGGCGCGTTCGTCGTGCGTGGCCCGCGCTGCATGACGTGCGTGGCGGGCGGTCCGCAGCAGTGGTCGGGGTGCGCTGTTGGCGGGGCGTGTCCTGGGAAGACGTGACGAGCCTCCCGATCGTGTTGCACTCGCACCGGGCGAGTGCCAGAATCGGCGTTGGCACTCGCTCACGTTGAGTGCCAGCACGACCCCACGACGTCCGGGAGGGACGAGAACTCACATGGCTAAGATCATTGCTTTCGACGAGGAGGCCCGCCGTGGCCTCGAGCGCGGCCTGAACCAGCTGGCCGACGCCGTGAAGGTGACGCTCGGCCCGCGCGGCCGCAACGTCGTCCTCGAGAAGAAGTGGGGCGCCCCCACGATCACGAACGACGGTGTCTCCATCGCCAAGGAGATCGAGCTCGACGACCCGTACGAGAAGATCGGTGCGGAGCTCGTCAAGGAGGTCGCCAAGAAGACCGACGACGTCGCCGGTGACGGTACGACCACCGCGACCGTCCTCGCCCAGGCACTCGTCCGCGAGGGCCTGCGCAACGTCGCCGCTGGCGCCGACCCCGTGTCGCTCAAGCGCGGCATCGAGAAGGCCGTCTCCGCCGTCTCCGACCAGCTCCTCGCCAACGCGAAGGACATCGAGACCAAGGACCAGATCGCCGCGACCGCGTCGATCTCGGCTGCAGACCCGACCATCGGCGCGCTCATCGCCGAGGCCATCGACAAGGTCGGCAAGGAAGGTGTCGTCACCGTCGAGGAGTCGAACACCTTCGGCACCGAGCTCGAGCTGACCGAGGGCATGCGCTTCGACAAGGGCTACCTGTCGCAGTACTTCGTCACCGACCCCGAGCGTCAGGAAGCCGTCTTCGAGGACGCCTACATCCTGATCGTCAACTCGAAGATCTCGAACATCAAGGACCTCCTGCCGGTCGTCGACAAGGTGATCCAGGCGGGCAAGCAGCTCCTGATCATCGCCGAGGACGTCGACGGCGAGGCCCTGGCCACGCTCGTCGTGAACAAGATCCGCGGCATCTTCAAGTCCGTCGCCGTCAAGGCCCCGGGCTTCGGTGACCGCCGCAAGGCCATGCTGCAGGACATCGCGATCCTGACCGGTGGCCAGGTCATCTCCGAAGAGGTCGGCCTCAAGCTCGAGAACGCGACGCTCGACCTGCTCGGTCGTGCCCGCAAGGTCGTCATCACCAAGGACGAGACCACGATCGTCGAGGGTGCCGGCGACGCCGAGCAGATCGCCGGCCGTGTCCGTCAGATCCGCGCCGAGATCGACGCGACCGACTCCGACTACGACCGCGAGAAGCTCCAGGAGCGCCTCGCGAAGCTCGCCGGTGGCGTCGCCGTCATCAAGGCGGGTGCCGCGACCGAGGTCGAGCTCAAGGAGCGCAAGCACCGCATCGAGGACGCCGTCCGCAACGCGAAGGCTGCCGTCGAAGAGGGCATCGTCGCCGGTGGTGGCGTCGCCCTCATCCAGGCCGGCAAGGTCGCGCTCGACGCACTCACCCTCGAGGGTGACGAGGCGACCGGTGCGAACATCGTCCGCGTCGCCATCGACGCACCGCTCAAGCAGATCGCGCTGAACGCCGGTCTCGAGCCGGGTGTCGTGGCCGCCAAGGTCCGCGAGCTCGAAGCAGGTTGGGGCCTCAACGCCGCGACCGGCGAGTACGTCGACCTCATCGCCGCGGGCATCATCGACCCGGCCAAGGTCACGCGTTCGGCGCTGCAGAACGCTGCGTCGATCGCTGGTCTGTTCCTGACGACCGAGGTCGTCGTCGCCGACAAGCCCGAGCGTGCCGCGGCCGCTCCGGCCGGCGACCCGACGGGTGGCATGGACTTCTAAGCAGTCCTGTTCGAAGGGCCCCGCACGCTGCGCGTGCGGGGCCCTTCCGCGTGCGGGGGGCGCGGTACGGGGCGGCGGGGCGGGTCGGGAGGTCACAACACCCCGCTCAGGTCCGCCGAGCGGTCACGAACCGTCGGTTGTGCCCGTTCCAGTCGACGCATCGTGACCGTTGGCCGGCGCAGGAGCGGGGAGTCGTGGCCGGCTCGTGTGTGCGGCTTGCGCGTGTCCGGGGTCTTCTCTCCCGCACAGGAGGCCCGGCTCACCTCGTTCTCCACAGGTTCCGAGCGGACATGGTCGGCTCCCGTGCCCCGCAACGACCATGACGGCATGCCAGCTGCCCGTCGCCTCCCTGCTCCGTTCGACCGATCCACCTTCCGTGTGGCCGATGCGGTGGAGCACGGCATCGATCCGGAACGACTCAGACGCGCCGACCTGGCAGCCCCGGTCCACGGTGTCCGTGCCCCGATCGGCTCGGTGGACTTCGTCGACGCCGTCGCCCTGGTCATGCGTCCCGATCAGTTCTTCAGCCACACGACCGCCGCCGCGATCTGGGGTGCGCCACTGCCGCAGTCGGTGCGCTCGGTCGGGCCGGTGCACGTCTCGACCACGAGGGACGGGAGCCGGATGCGTCGGCCCGGCGTGGTCGCACACCGCCTGGACCGGCCGAGGACGGTCGAACACCGCGGGTTCCCGGTCAGTGTCCCGGCGCAGATGTGGTTCGAGTGTGCCGGCGTGCTCGGACAAGACGCGCTCGTCGCGATCGGAGATCATCTCGTCGGATCAGCCGGGTTGGCGACGGCGGATGACCTCCGTGCGTCGATCCGCCCCGGCACACGCTTCGCGCTCGCTGCTCGGCGCGCGCTGGACCTCGTCCGAGCCGGGGCGGAGTCGCCGCAGGAGACCTGGCTCCGCCTGGCCGCGGTCGAAGCGGGGTTCCCCGAGCCGGAGCTGAACGTCGACGTGCACGACGGTGCGGGGCGGTTCCTCGGGCGCGTCGACATGGCGTGGTCGGAGTTCGGCATCGCGTTGGAGTACGACGGCGATCACCACCGGGAGCGCGACACCTTCCGACACGATCAACGACGGGACAACGGGTTCGTGGTGAACGACTGGCTCGTGATCCACGCGACGGCATCGGACGCACACCGACCCGCGGTGTTGTTCGAGCGGCTCCGCCAGGCGTTCGAGGTCCGAGCGGTCGGAAGCCGTCGGCGGTCAGCGTGACGGCCGTGACCGCCACGCTGAAGATCTCTTCGCCGGGCGGTCACGACATGCCGTCGGTTGTGCGCCGACCGGTCACGAACTGTCGGTCAGCGGGGGCGCAGACGACGGCCCGTGACCACTCGGCGGCGTCGGACGGGGTGTTGCGACCGCACGGGCCGCGCCCGCGCGCCGCGCGCCCGCGTCAGGCGGCGTAGTCGCGCGGCAGCAGCGGCAGCCAGACGCGGAAGGTCGCGCCGCCGCCCTCGGTGTCGAAGACCTCGACCGAGCCGTGGTGTGCCGCGACGATGCCCGACACGATCGCGAGCCCGAGGCCCGAACCACCGGTGTCCCGCGCACGCGAGGTGTCGGCACGCCAGAACCGCTGGAAGATCTTGTCGCGCAGCTGCGCCGGGATCCCCTCACCGTGGTCGATGACGTCGATGTGGGCCATGCCGCGGTCGTCGTCCACCCCGACGCCGATCTCGATCGGGTCGTCGTGCTCGGTGAACCGCATGGCGTTGCCCATCAGGTTCGTGACGATCTGGCGGATCTTGTTCTCCTCCGCCAGCACGATCGGGGGACGCTGGGGCATGACGACCGTCGGCAGCGGCGTCGTCTCGTCGGTGGGGGCGGCACCGGCTTCGATGTCCATCGCCCGGGTCCGCCGAGCACGCAGTCGCGCGATCGTCTGCCGCGAGAACGCGATGGGACCCGTGGTGTTCGCCGACGTGGGCGATGCCGGGGGGACCTCGCCCGTGTCGGACAAGGAGCCCGACGAGTCCGACGACCCCGACGAGAGCGAGGACGACGACGCGGGCGGTCGCACGGCCTGCGGCACGCTCTCGCCCGTCATGGCGTCCTCGACCAGGACCTGGATCTCGCGGTCCGGGTTGGACGCCATGGTGTCGAGCGCCGAGTCACGGGCGATCGCGACGAGGTCGACCGGGCCGAGCTCGAGCGGCTTGGACTCGTCGATGCGGGCGAGCTGGAGCAGGTCCTGCACGAGCAGGCCCATCCGCTTCGCCTCCTTCTCGATGCGTTCCATCGCCTGGGCGACGTCTTCTTCCTTGCGCAGGGCGCCCATCCGGTACAGCTCGGCGTACCCGCGCAGGGAAACCAGCGGGGTGCGGAGTTCGTGCGAGGCGTCGCCGACGAACCGGCGCATCTGGTCGATGGTGCGCTGGCGGTCCTCGAACGCGGTGTCGATGCGCTCGAGCATGACGTTGAGGGAGCGATTAAGGCGCCCGACCTCGGTGTTCGGGGTGTCGGCCTCGAGGCGCTGGTTGAAGTCTCCTGCGGCGAACCGTGCGGCGGTGTCCTCCACGTCACGCAGTGGGTCGAACGTGGCCGTGACGAGCAGCCGTGTGAGCATGGCACCGAGCAGGATCACCGAGATGCCGAAGCCCAGGAAGATGACGGTGAACCGTGCGATGGTTTGGTCGGTGTCGGCACTCGACACCGCGACGAGCACGAAGCCGGTCTCGGTGGAACCGCTCGTCTGGTTCTGCAGTGAGGCCGGGATGACCTGGGCACGCCACTCGTGGTTGTGCTGGCTGTCGTAGAGCGAGAAGCGCGCACCGTTCTGCGCCGCTGCGGAGAAGTCCAGTTCGCGGATGTCCGGGCGGCTCGATGCCTTCGTCTGGCAGATCTGGTCGCCGTCGGCGTCGTACGCGGCCACGTAGGCGCTCTGCGACAGCACGACCGACAGCTTGCAGTACTGCTCGCCGTCGCTGATGTTCTGGCCCTCGAGCTGCTCCGTGGTGCCCTTGACGTTGTTGTCGAGCTGCGCCATCAGGTACGTCGACAGGACGGTCATGGTGCCGAGCCCGGCGACGAGCAGGCCGAGCGCCACCAGGAGCACCGTGATCCCGGTGATCTTGGTGCGCAGGGAGATCCCGTCCCACCAGCGGCTCATTCGCGTGTGCATGCTGCCCCAACGATAGACAGCGGCCGCCCGGTGAAACCGGACGACCGCCGTGAAGAACGGAGGTGCTACGAGGCCTTGGACGCCTTGAGCATGTACCCGAAGCCGCGCTTGGTCTGGATGATCGGCTCGGCCGAGTACTGGTCGAGCTTGCGACGCAGGTAGGAGATGTAGCTCTCCACGATGCCGGCGTCGCCGTTGAAGTCGTACTCCCAGACGTGGTCGAGGATCTGCGCCTTCGACAGCACGCGGTTCGGGTTGAGCATCAGGTAGCGGAGCAGCTTGAACTCGGTGGGGGAGAGCTCGATCTGCGCGTCGCCGATCGTGACCTCGTGCGTGTCCTGGTCCATGGTGAGTTCGCCAGCGCGGATGATCGCGTCTTCCTCGTCGTTCATGGTGCGACGGAGGATGGCCTTGATGCGGGCGACGATCTCGTCGAGCGAGAACGGCTTGGTGACGTAGTCGTCGCCGCCGACGGTGAGGCCGGTGATCTTGTCCTCGGTGTCGTCCTTCGCGGTGAGGAACAGGATCGGCGAGGTGTACCCGGACGACCGCAGGCGCTTGGTGACGCCGAAGCCGTTCATGTCGGGGAGCATCACGTCGAGGATGATCAGGTCGGGTTCTTCCTCGAGCACGGCCGAGATCGCCTGTGCGCCGTTGCCGACGGCACGGACAGCGAACCCGGCGAAGCGCAACGAGGTCGTCAGGAGGTCGCGGATGTTCGGCTCGTCGTCGACGATCAGGATCTTGGGGCCATCGCTCATGGTCCTATCTTCTGACCGTTCCCTAGTGGTTTCCTGAGAGCGGTGCGTACGTCAGCCCACGGGCGCCTGGACCTGGTCGGCATCCAGGATCGTGTAGGAGTACCCCTGCTCGGCGAGGAACCGCTGCCGGTTCTGCGCGAAGTCCTGGTCGACGGTGTCCCGCGCCACGAGCGTGTAGAACGACGCGGGCAGGCCGTCCTTGTTCGGGCGGAGCAGTCGACCGAGGCGCTGCGCTTCTTCTTGCCGTGACCCGAACGACCCGGAGACCTGGATCGCGACGGTGGCGTCGGGCAGGTCGATCGAGAAGTTCGCGACCTTCGACACGACGAGCACGTCCACCTCGCCGGCTCGGAACGCGTCGTACAGCCGTTCGCGCTCGTCGACGGGCGTCGCACCCGTGATCTCGGCCGCGTCGAGCGACGCCGCCAGTTCGTCGAGCTGGTCGATGTACTGCCCGATCACCAGGATCTGCTCGCCGCGGTGCTTCTCGATGAGCTCGCGGACGACCGGGGTCTTCGCGGGCGAGGTGGCGGCGAGCCGGTAGCGCTCGTCGTCGCTCGAGGCCGCGTACTCCAGGCGCTCCTGGTGCGGCAGGTCGATGCGCACCTCGTAGCACTCGGCCGGGGAGATGTAGCCCTGGGCCTCGATCTCCTTCCACGGAGCGTCGTAGCGCTTCGGGCCGATGAGCGAGAACACGTCGCCCTCGCGGCCGTCCTCGCGCACAAGTGTCGCGGTCAGGCCCAGGCGTCGGCGGGCCTGCAGGTCGGCGGTCAGCTTGAACACCGGGGCCGGCAGCAGGTGGACCTCGTCGTAGACGATGAGGCCCCAGTCGAGGGCGTCGAGCAGGGACAGGTGCGTGTACTCGCCCTTCCGACGGGCGGTCAGGATCTGGTAGGTCGCGATCGTGACCGGCCGGATCTCCTTGACGCTGCCCGAGTACTCGCCGATGTCCTCGGCCTTCAGGGTCGTGCGCTTGAGGAGCTCGCTGCGCCACTGCCGTGCGGACACGGTGTTCGTCACGAGGATGAGCGTGGTCGCCTTGACGGTCGCCATCGCCCCGGCACCGACCAGGGTCTTGCCGGCGCCACAGGGCAGCACGACGACTCCGGACCCCTGCGCGAAGAAGGTGTCGACGGCCTGCTCCTGGTACGGGCGCATGTGCCACTCGGCCGTGTCGAGGTCGATCGGGTGCGGCTGCCCGGGGGTGTAGCCCGCCAGGTCCTCGGCCGGCCAGCCGAGCTTCACGAGTTCCTGCTTGATCTGGCCGCGTGCCCACTGCTGCAGCTCGACCTCGGAAGGCGTCCGCATGTCGCCGAGCAGTGGCTTGATCCGCTTCGACCGGATGACCTCGGCCAGCACGGACGGGTCCTCGGCGGTCAGGAGCAGGACGGGCAGGCGCTCGAGTTCCTCGGTGGGGGAGTTCGCGATGACCGGAGCGTCCTCGCGTTCCTCACGCCGGATGACGAGTCGGCCGTAGCGGGACACCGTGTCGCGGATGTCCACGGTGACGCTCTGCGGGACCGGGAACTTCGCGAAGCGCTCGAGGGTGGCGATCATCGCCTCGGCGTCGTGTCCGGCGGCCCGTGCGTTCCACAGGCCGAGGCGGGTGATGCGGTAGGTGTGCACGTGCTCGGGGGCGCGTTCGAGTTCGGCGAAGGCCGCGAGCTCGTGGCGTGCGTCCTCGGCGTCGGGGTGTGCGACCTCGAGGAGCACGGTGCGGTCGCTCTGCACGATCAGCGGTCCGTTCATGACCTGCCAGCCTAGCCGTCGTCACCTGCGTTCGGGTGACCGTGCACCTCAGGCGTCGCTCTCGACCGCCACGACGAGCGACAGCGGCAGCGTGCGCTCGACGTCGACGCTGGTGTCGCGCCCTCGGACGCGTCCGGCGGCGACCGAGGTCGGGATGATCGAGAACGGCCGTTCGGAGCCGTCCGGCATCCGCACCGTCAGCCGGATCGGTGTGCGACCGCGCACGGCCAGGTCGATCTGCCGCCCGAGCCACTCCTGCTCGGGTTCCGCATCGCCACGCTGGGTGGTCAGGCGGAGCCGTTCCACGAGTGCGTGCGCCGCCTGCTCCGGCGAGCGTCCGGTGGGGCTGCGCCGACCGGGAGGCCCGTGGTGCGTCTCGGGGCGGGCGCCGGTCGCGAGCACGGCCGGGTAGCGCTGGTCCTCGAGCGCGGTGTGCACGACGTGCGCCGGGTAGCGGGTGGTGAGCGTCGTCAGGTCGCTGCGCTCCCACGCCATCTGCCGGAGTTCGGCGTCCACACCGATCAGGTCGAGCTGGTCCGCGGTGCCGCGGACGACGGTGCCGACCCCGCCCTCGCCGCGGTCGACGACGATGCTGCCGTCGCGTCCGGCGACCTGGTCGACCAGGTAGGCGAGGGGCTGCGGGACGCCGGTCGACGACAACCGGGTGAGCAGCGCCAGGACGTCGTCACGGGAGTGCCCGGCACGGAACGCCGTGCGCAGGGTGTCCTCGGAGATGCGGTAGCGGGCGGCCAGACCGGGTGCCTCGAGCACGGCGACCGTGCGCAGGGCGGCGTCGTCGACCGGGGCGAGGGGCCCGGGGGCGATCACCGTCAGGTCGTGCTGCATGTACACCTGGCTGACGGTGCCGGGCAGGTCGTCCGCCGCAGGCCTGGCGTCACCGTCCAGCAACGCGCGGCCGGTGCTCGTGACGATGCCGTCGACCGCGAGTCCGAGCGACGCGGCGGTGCCGGCCGCCTCGAGCAGCACGGCGTCGAGCCAGCGGGAGCCCGCCGGGTACGCCCAGCGGCCGAGTGCCACGAGATCGCGCAGGTCGTCGTCGGCGAGTGCGAGGACCTCGTGCACCGCGGGGCCGAGGGTGTCCGCCCAGGCCGACACGAGGGTCGCCCAGCGGTCCGGCCAGTCGGCGACGAGCCAGTCCTGTCCGGCGTCGGTGACCGTCCACCGGCCGGAGCCCGGGTCGGCGAACCCGACCCGGTCGAGCAGTGCGAGGCGGCCGGGCACGACGTCGGCGTCGGTGCCGATGCGCTCGGCCAGGGTCTTCGCGAGCGGCGTCCCGATGCCGCCCTTGACGAGTTCGCGGACGGTGCCGGCGTCCACCGCACGCAGCAGCTCGGCGAGCACGGTCATGCTCGAGAACGCCTGCTCCGCGCCGGTGGTGCGCGCGCGGTCCTGGCCGGCCACGTCGTCGGCGTGGGCGGCGCGGTCGGGGCGATCCGGGCCTCCCGTCGATCGCAGTGCCACGAGGTCGGGGTGGGCGGCCACGCGTGCGGCGACCGCGTCGTCGACGGCGCCGTCCTCGTCGGCCAGGCCGAGCGTGATCGCCGGACCGAGGCGGTCGGCGTCCCCGCCGTCGCGGAGCGCCAGGATCGTGGCGCGGGGCAGGTGCTCGACGGCGGCGTCGACCGCGTCGTCGGTGCGGAGCGCCTCGGCCAGGTCGAAGAAGTCGGTGATCCGTTGCGGACCGGTCTCGCCGAGGGCGGCCGGGGGCAGGCTCCGCGCAGCGACGAGTCGTTCGAGGGAGTCGTCCGGCAACGCCCGGAGTCGGGCGGCCAGGTCGGCGGTGGTCGTCATCGTCCGGTGCCAGCGTCCGGGGCGGACGTCAGCGAGCCGTCCGGTTGGCTCGTGCGCGGCGCGTCCAGGTGATGGCGAGGAGCGTGAAGACCAGGACCATGCCGATCGGGAAGCCGACGAGCGGGATCGCCATGATCACCGGCCACGGCATGGAGCCCTGCGCGCTCGGGACCGTCAACCACATGACGATCATCGCCGCCATGCAGAGGAACGCAGCGATGAAGATGCCACCGACCATGAACGCCAGAGCGCGTTCGGTACGATTGAACGTCACCGGGGGTTCTGCGGAATCCTGCGGGTTCCCGGTTGATCGGGTCGGATTGGCCATCGACCCAGGATATCCGACGCACCACGGCCGTACCACGACCTCGAGGAGTCCACGCATGCCCACCGGCAAGGTCAAGTTCTACGACGACGACAAGGGCTTCGGCTTCATCACCGGAGACGACGGCGACCAGGTGTTCCTGCACGCGTCCTCGCTGCCCGAGGGCGTCGTGACCGTGAAGGCGGGATCCCGGCTCGAGTACGGCGTCGTGCAGGGGAAGAAGGGGTCGCAGGCACTGTCCGTGCGGCTCCTCGACCCGCAGCCGTCGTTGTCCCGGATGACCCGTCGCTCCGCAGACGACATGGCCGTGATCGTCGAGGACCTGGTGAAGGAACTCGACCGGATCAGCGGAGACCTCCGCCACGGCCGCTACCCGAAGAACGGCGATCGACTCGCCGCCATCCTGCGGCACGTCGCAGACCAGTTGGAGGCGTGACGCCATGACAGACAGCGACGCAGTACCTGTTGACGCAGCACCCGTTGACTTCACTGACCTGGCGCGGACCGCGCTGCTCGAGGTGACCCCCGAGTCGAGCATCGGCGCGCCCGTCGGCACCGTGGATGAGGGCGACGGCGTCGTCTCCGTCCTGTTCGCGAACCGCATGCCGGGCTACCCCGGCTGGCGCTGGACCGTCAGCGTCGCGAAGGTCGGCGACGAGGACCCCACCGTGCTCGAGGTCGAGCTGATGCCCGGCGACGGCTCGCTCGTCGCACCGGAGTGGGTGCCGTGGTCCGAGCGACTGGCCGAGTACCGGGCGGCGCAGGACCACGAGTCGGACGAGGAGTCCGACGACGAGGGCGACGACGACGAGTCGGATGACGAGGACGACGACGACTTCGATGACGAGTCGGACGACGACTCGGACGACGACGAGGACGCCGACTACGACGACTCGGACGACGACGAAGCCGACGACGAGTCGGATGACGACGAGGACGACGAGGAATCCGAGTTCGAAGCGGACGAGGACGACCTCGACGAACCGGACGACGACGACATCGATGGTGTGGACGTCGACGCGCTCGCCGACACCGCTGATGCGGACGACGAGGACGTCGACGACGCCCCGCAGCCCCCTCGCCGTCGTCGCGCGCAGCGCGTGCAGCCCGTCGACCCGGACGCCGACCTCGACGGCGCCCAGCTCGATGCCGGTGAGGTCGACCCGGACTTCCACCGCTCCTGACACGCACCCGAAGAACGACGAAGCACCACGGGATCCCGTGGTGCTTCGTCGTTTCCGTGGTGTTCGTCGCCGGCGCTGGCCCGCGCGACGGCCGGGTCAGCGCAGGGCGTCGACCGTGAAGTCGATCGCCTGCACGAGCTTCGCGACGTCGTCCGGGTCGATCGCGGTGAACGTCGCGACGCGCAGCTGGTTGCGCCCGAGCTTCCGGTACGGCTCGGTGTCGACGATGCCGTTCGCGCGCAGGGTCGCGGCGACGGCCTTGGCGTCGATCGAGTCGTCGAGGTCGATCGTGGCGACGACCTGCGAGCGGGCTGCGGGGTCGGTCACGAACGGCGTCGCGTAGTCGACCGACTCGGCCCAGTCGTACAGCGTGGACGACGAGGTCTTCGTGCGGGTGTCGGCCCAGGCCAGGCCGCCCGACTCGTTGATCCACCGGACCTGGTCGTCGAGCAGCAGCAGCGTCGAGATCGCCGGGGTGTTCAGCGTCTGGTTCAGGCGCGAGTTGTCGACGGCGTTCTTGAGCGACAGGAACTCGGGGATGTACCGACCGCTCGCTGCGATGCGCTCGACGCGCTCGATCGCGGCGGGGGAGAACAGCGCGAGCCACAGGCCGCCGTCGGAGGCGAAGTTCTTCTGCGGGGCGAAGTAGTAGACGTCGGTGGCGTCCACGTCGAACGCGGCACCACCGGCGGCGCTCGTGGCGTCGACGACGGTCAGTGCTCCGGCGTCACCGGTGGCGCGGACGACCGGGGCCATGACACCGGTCGAGGTCTCGTTGTGCGGGTAGGCGTAGACGTCGACGCCGTCGACGGGCTCGAGCGCGGCGAGCGATCCGCCGGGGGCCTCGACGACGTGCGGTGCCTCGAGCCACGGGGCGCCGGCGGCCTTGGCGAACTTCGACCCGAACTCGCCGAAGGACAGGTTCTCTGCGCGACGCTCGATGAGGCCGAACGCGGCGGCGTCCCAGAACGCGGTCGAGCCGCCGTTGCCGAGGACGACCTCGTAGCCCTCGGGGACCTGGAACAGGTCGGCGAGCCCGGAGCGGACGCTGCCGACCAGGTCCTTCACGGGCTTCTGGCGGTGGGACGTGCCGAGGATCGTGGCCCCGCGCGTCACGAGGGACTCGAGCTGCGCGCCGCGGATCTTGGACGGTCCGCAGCCGAAGCGCCCGTCGGTGGGGAGGAGTTCGGCGGGGATGACGATGTCTGCCATGCACCGATCCTACCGAGCGCGATCCCAGTGCTGGTGCGCCTGTACCGGCCGGACGGGGAGGGCTGGAGCGCTGCGGCCACGGCCCTGTTCTTGCCCCGTGCAAGTGTCGGTCGGAGTTCGTCGGTCCGAACAAGTAGGGTGGTGGCCGCTGGGCCCAGACATGAGAGGCGGACCGTGACCGATCTCGTCGACACCACGGAGATGTACCTTCGCACCATCCTCGACTTGGAGGAGGAGGCGATCGTTCCGCTGCGCGCTCGCATCTCGGAGCGCCTCGGTCACTCGGGCCCGACGGTCTCGCAGACCATCGCCCGCATGGAGCGCGACGGCCTGGTCGTCGTCTCCGGAGACCGCCACCTCGAGCTCACCGACGAAGGGCGCTCCCGAGCCACCCACGTCATGCGCAAGCACCGTCTGGCGGAGCGCCTGCTGGCCGACGTCATCGGACTCGACTGGGCGTTCGTCCACGACGAGGCCTGCCGGTGGGAACACGTCATGAGCGAGCAGGTCGAGGTCCGCCTGCTCGAGATGCTCGGCAACCCGACCGAGTCGCCCTACGGCAACCCGATCCCCGGCCTGGCCGAGATCGGCGGCCCCGCAGCCGCCGGGTTCCTCGACGGCGTGCAGAACATCGTCGCCGCGACCGAGGGGACCGACGCCGTCGCGACCGGTGTGATCCGTCGTCTGGGCGAGCCCGTGCAGTTCGAGCCCGAGCTCCTGCACCAGCTCCGCACGGCCGGGGTCATGCCCGGTCGTCTGGCGAGCGTGCAGCGCGCCGGGGCCTACGTCGCCGTCCGCGTCGAGGGTGAGGACTCGGGCATCGAGCTCCCCGTCGAGGTCGCGCAGCACGTCTACATCGAGCGGGACTGATTTCAGTGCCCTGACCAGGGCTTCTTTACCGTTTCGTTACAAACGGCCCGTTTCATCTCGACAAGGTAACGACGGCCCCGTACACTCGTCGAGTCCCCGCGCTGCGCCTGAGCCGGAGACCCGTGGCAGGACGTCTCGAACCCGTCTCCTGCCTCGATCGGAAACGATGACGAACGGATGGGGTTGCACGTCGCCGGACACCCACGGCAGCGTGATGACGAGACGCCGGAGACCACACCCTTGACGCAGACCGGTTCCGCCGCGGACGACCAGACGCCCGCCAACCCGACGAACACCGAGAACGCCACCGACGCACCGCTCACCCGACGGTCCGTCCGCCAGGCCGACACGCGCCCGACCCGCAAGGTCGTCCCGGTCCGCTCTGCCCCGCTCCCCGGTGGCCGTCGTGCCGCACAGGCCGCAGCCACCGCGACCGCTGCCAAGGCGAGCTCGTCGTCGCGCAAGCGCAAGTTCCTCGCCCCCATCGTCCTGACGGTCGCCGCCGGCATGTTCGGCACCGTGGCGGTCGCGCCGGCCTTCGCCGCGCAGACCTCCACCGGCACCGAGGCTGCGAACGCGCAGCGCCAGGTCCGTGCGACGCAGAGCCAGGAGTTCTCGGTGTCCGACGCCGTCGCACTGGCCGGCACGAGCCGCGACGGCTACGGCGCCACGTCGACCGCGACGCTCGACGCACGTGCAGCGGCCAAGCAGGCTGCAGCCGACCAGGCCGAAGCGACCGAGGTAGCCGCTGAGCAGGCCGAGCAGGCAGCATCGGCCACGCAGGCGGCGCGTGCCCAGACCGCCGAGCAGTACGCCTCGTACACCGGCCCGTCCGCCGCCGACTACGTGGCCAGCTCCAGCGCCGCGGACACCCCGTTCTCGCTGCCGGCCGTGGTCGCCACCGCCAAGCAGTACATCGGCACCCCGTACGTCTTCGGTGGCGCCGACCCGTCCGGCTTCGACTGCTCGGGCTACGTCATGTTCGTCTACGCCCAGTACGGCATCAACCTCGCGCACTCCGTGCCGCTGCAGGACCAGGCCGGCACCACGATCCCCGAGTCCGAGGCGCAGCCCGGCGACGTCGTCATCTTCAACAACGAGGCGCACGACGGCTTCTACATGGGCAACGGCATGATCATGGACGCCCCGAAGCCCGGCGGCTCCGTGTCGATCCGTCCGATCTGGACCAGCGACTACCACATCGTCCGCTTCGGCATCTGAGGCATCAGACCCGACCGCGGGGCATCGAACCCGTGAACATCGCCGAAACCGGCCCGTGCACCCTCGTGCCGGGCCGGTTTCTGACGTAGCCTGGCGCTGCACCGGTCCGCAAGGCCCCGAGCAGGGAGACCCCATGTCGTTGTTCCGCACGACCCGCACCATGGGTCGGCGCGCGCGCATCGACATACGGTCGACCACCGCCTGCGTGCACGAGCACGCCCCTGCATGACCAGAGCACTGCCCATCCGGGTGGTGCTCTTCGTGGTTCAGGGGACGTGTGCGCGAGCGACGGTCACCTGCGAAGGACCCCGGTCCGACGCACCCGCAGCGCCTGGAAGCCGTCCAGGCACGTCGGAAGGGAACCAATGCGCACTCTCGTCCTCAACGCCGGTTACGAGCCCCTCGCGGTGATCTCGTTCCGACGAGCCCTCGTGCTGGTCATGAACCAGAAGGCCTCCGTCGTCGCAGCCGACCTCGAACACCCGGTGACCGGGTCCACCTCGAGCTTCGATCGGCCGTCCGTCATCATCCTCACCCGGTACGTGCGCATCCCGCACTCGAGACTCGTGCCGGTGTCACGCCGCGGGGTCCTGCGCCGTGACGCCAACCGGTGCGCGTACTGCGACCGGCACGCGACGACGATCGACCACGTGCAGCCGAAGTCGCGCGGTGGGCAGGACTCGTGGGAGAACCTCGTGGCCTGCTGCCTGGCGTGCAACAACGAGAAGGGCGACCGCACCCCGCAGGAGATGGGGTGGCGGCTGCGTTTCCGTCCGAAGATCCCGCACGGTTCGTCGTGGGTCGTCCGCGGCATCGAGCGTCCGCAGGCGGAGTGGGACGAGTACCTCGTGGCCGCGTAGCGAGCCGTGGGCCCTCGTCCGTCGTCCCCCTGTCGCTACGCTCAGGTGAGGGCAGCTCAGTCGTAGCGCTCCGCCCGCTCACTCAGGACGAACGGACCCCGTCATGGACACTGCCCCTGCCCACCACAGTGCGATCGAGACCAACGGATGGCAGCGGTTCTGGAACCGCGGCGGCTGGTGGCGCGCCGTGCTGGCCGTCGTCCTCTACCTCGCCGTCTACGAGGGGCTCGGGTGGCTGAACGCCCACACGCTCGCCCGTGGCATCACCGCTGACGAGCTGTTCGCCACACCCCGTGGCGCCATCGTGGGCGTCGCCTTGCCGATCATCGTGATGGGGCTGTTGACCGTGGCCTTCGTCCGTACCCTCGGGTGGGGGCGCGAGGTCTTCGGCCGGCAGCCGCTACCGGGGCGCGGGTGGATGTGGATCGCCGTGGTCCTGCTGCTCGTGCCGATCGTGATCCGGCTCATCGCGACGAACTGGTCGTCGTACTCGGTCGCAGTGGTCCTCGCGGTGCTGTTCCTCGGCCTGTGCATCGGGTTCGCCGAGGAGCTCATCGCCCGTGGCGTCGCCGTGAACCTCCTCCGACGTGGGCACCACACCGAGCGGACGGTCGCACTGCTGTCGTCGCTGCTGTTCGGGCTGATGCACGCCTCGAACGCGATCGGCGGAGCGGCGTTGCCGACGGTCGCGATCACCGTCGTCTACACCTTCGGCATCGGCATGATGTTCTTCCTGTCGATGCGGGTCACCGGCAGCATCGTCCCCGCGATGCTCCTGCACGCCGCGACCGACCCCACCACGATCCTCGCCACCGGCGGGATCGACACCACCGCGGCGACCGCTGGCGATGCCGGCCTGATCGGCTTCGCCGGGATCTTCAACTTCGTCTACCCCGTGCTCGCGCTCCTGGTGCTCTTCCTCATCAAGGGTCGTGTCAGCGGTCGGGCTGCCGAGGTCGAGCCGGCCGGGGCAGCGGCGTGACCACCGACATCGGTCGACGCCGCGAGGTCCCGCGGCTGTTCTGGATCGCGCTCGTCGCCTGCGCGGTCTACGTGGTGATGGCCGCCGGCTTGGGGAACCTGCTCAGCGCAGCAGTCGACGGGGAGAACCACCCGATCGCCGACTGGCTCGCCGGTACCTGGATCCCGGTCGGCATCATGATCATCGTCGGGCTGTACTTCGCCCGTCGCTCCGGCTGGTGGAAGGACATCTGGCACGAGCGTCCCGTTGCGGTCGGGCGTCCCCGGCGCTGGTGGTGGCTCGCCGCACCGTTGCTGTCCCTCGTGTCCACAGTGATCCTGTTCAGCCTCGTGCCGTGGTCCGAGGCCTCTGCCGGGATCATCGTCGTCGTCCTGATCGGGGCCCTCGGTGTCGGCGTCGGCGAGGAACTGTACTTCCGCGGGATCCTCGTCACCGCGCTCCGCGCGCACCACTCCGAGTTCGTCGTCCTCATCGTCTCCTCGGTCATGTTCGGCCTCGCGCACGTCGTGGGGTACCTGATCGCGGGCCTGCCGCTCGGCTTGATCCTGTTCCAGGTGGCGTTCATCAGCATGGACGGCGCCCTGTACTACGCCGCGCGCCGCGCAACCGGGCGGCTGTGGGCGCCGATGCTCCTGCACGGGCTCAACGACGCTGCGCTGTTCCTGCAGACCGCCGGGCGGAACCACGAGGGCGCCGAACCCCCGGCCACCACCGGGGTCATCGAGATCGTGCTGATCGCGTTGTCCGTCGCGATCGCGATCAGTGTCCTCCGCGAGACGCTCCGGGATCGCCGCGAACGCCGCGCGACCGCCGACACGGTGGAACCGCGCTGACGCGAAGCTCGCGCCGACGAGAAGGGCGCCGCCCCGCGCGGGTCGTGCGCGGCGCCGAGTGAGCAGAAGGCGACGGGTCCCGGGTGGCCACCCGTCGTCTTGTGCTCACTCCGTGACGGACTGGAGGCACGTGGCGGGGCCGCCACGGGCCTCCAGGCCGTCAGGTGGGTGCGTTCAGAGCGCGCGCTTGCGGCCCGGCAGGAGGAAGACCGCAACGATCCCGAAGGCGATGTAGACGAAGTTGAACAGCGACGCGAAGGTGACCAGTGTGTGCGATCCGCCGGTCACGACGGCGTGCGCATCGTTGATGCCGCCCGCTGCCATCAGGGTGGTGGGGTCGGTGAGGGCGTGCAGGAGCATCGGGACGATGAGCCACCGGCTCACCCGGAGCGCGAGGAACATCATCGCGCCGAAGCCCATCGCGTAGCCGACCGTCGCGAACACGAGCAGTGGGTTGCCGCCGCCGAGCAGGTTCTGCAGGTGGATCAACCCGAAGACGACCGACGACAGCACGTAGACCGCGCGTTCGCTGTACCCGTGGTGTTCGAGCAGCTCGACCGTGAGACCACGGGTGAGGAGTTCTTCGGCGAACCCGACGCAGAGGCCGAAGAACAGGATCGCGAGGACGAGCGTGGGGGTGAAGCGGGACCAGTCGGTGCCGGCGAGCTTCATCACCGGCGGGACGACGGTGATGACGACCGCGATCCACATCCACCGCGGGGCGCTTGCCGTACGGCGGCGGAACAGGTGCGGCAGCCATCCGAGTGAGCGCGCGAACAGCAGCAGGAGCAGGCCCATCAGGCCGATCGGCAGGATCGAGGCCAAGAGCACGCTCATGGGGTCGCCGTACAGGTCGTCGAGGTCGATGAACGGCCGCACGAACAGGCCGATCAGCTGACTGATGCCGAGGTACACGAGCAGGTAGACGGCGGCGAGCAGGACCGAACGCCACCACCCGCCGCGTGCCCAGAAGCGTTGCCACGCGTTCGCGGTCGTCTGATCCGTCATGTGGTTTCCCCTGAGGTGTGTGTCGTGTGCGGTGCCTGGTGGGTGGCAGAGGGTCCCAGCCTGCCGTATCCCGGGTCCGCAGGGAGCACCCGCCGTCCTTGTGCTCACTCGGTGACCGCCGTCCGGGTGTCGGTCCCGCTGAGTAGCGTCGCGGGCATGGGTGAGACACCGCAGATCGACGACGCGACCATCGAGGACCTCCGCGGACGACTGCGGGCCACGCGCTGGCCGGACGCACCCGCCGGCGCTGGCTGGTCCCTCGGGGCGGACGTCGACGAGCTCCGGTCACTCATCGAGTACTGGGCCGACGGCTTCGACTTCGACGCGCACCGGGCGGCACTCGCCGCACTGCCCAGCCGACGGCTGACGATCGACGGCACCGGGATCCACGTGCTGCACGCCCGAGCGGGCACGCCCGATGCGCTGCCGCTCCTGCTCGCCCACGGCTGGCCGGACTCCGGGTGGCGGTACCGCAAGGTCCTGCCGATGCTCGTCGAGGCCGGGTTCGACGTGGTCGTGCCGGACATGCCCGGGTACGGGTTCTCCGACGCCCCGCCGCAGCCCATCGACGCCCGCGCGGTCGCCGGCATGTGGGCCGAGCTGATGACCGAGCTGGGCTACGAGCGCTTCGCGGTCGCCGGCGGGGACATCGGCACGCACGTCGCCCGCTACCTCGCGCTCGACCACGCCGACCGGGTCGTCGCCGTGCACCGCATCGACGGCGGGCTCGCCTGGCCCGGCATCGACCTCGACACGTTGTCGCCGGAGGAACGCGGGTTCGTCGCCGCGACCGCCCGGTGGCGCGACGCCGAGGGTGCCTACGCGATGATGCACCGCACCAAGCCGCAGACCGTCGCGGTCGGCCTGAACGACTCACCCGCCGGACTCGCCGCGTGGATCGTCGAGAAGCTCCGGTCGTGGAGTGACTGCGACGGCGACCTGTGGTCCGTGTACACGCAGGACGAGGTGCTCGCGCTGCTGACCGAGTACTGGGCCACCGGCACGATCGGTTCCGCGATGCGGATGTACCACGCGAACGCCGCCATCCCGCCGGAGCAGTCGGCCCGACGGGTCGAGGCGCCCTCCGGTTTCTCGCTGTTCCCCGGCGACCTGGTGGAGCCGCCCCGGGCGTGGCTCGAGCGGACGACGAACCTGGTGTCGTACCGGATGATGCCGCGCGGGGGACACTTCGCGCCGTTCGAGCAGCCGGCGCTGTACGTCGACGAGCTGACGACCTTCCTGGAGCCGTTCCGCCGCTAGAGTGGACGGGCCAGCCTCTGTAGCTCAATGGAAGAGCAGTTCCGTCCTAAGGAAACGGTTGGGGGTTCGAGTCCCTCCAGGGGCACCGAAGCCGGGCGCCGCGGATCACCCCGCGGCCGGCGAGTCCTCCGGGATCGGGTGCTCGCCCTGCCAGATCGTGTCGACCTGCGCGAACTCGCGCGGTGCGCACTGCGTGTCGAGGACGTCGACGGCTTCGGTCGGCGTCGACCAGATGTACCACGGGCCGGCGCCGGGGCCCGTGCTCGACCACAAGCCGTCGGCGTACCACGACGGCGCCACGTCGCCGATCGGGTGCCCCGCCTGCGCCATGCAGGCCGCGAGCCGGTCGAAGGCGGCGGTGTACTCGGCCAGGGTGATGGTGCCGTCGGCGATCGCAGCCTGCTGCTGGGGCGAGGGCTGCGCGATCCGTGCCGACCGGGCCCACGACGCCCACACGGCGTAGCGGGCACCGCCGCCACCGGAGACCGACACGGCGGCCGCTCCGGATCCGGTCAGCGGGGAGAGGCTCCATCGCGGCATGGAACCCGGCGTGCACGCGACGGCGTCCGCGACGGTCGTCCCGCCGACCTCGACCGTGAAGGTGCCGGGGTCGAGACACTCCCACGTGAGCGTCACCCGGTCGGCGCCCTCCGGCCGAGCGCCGAGGGAGAACGAGGCGTCGCCGTGGGTGACGGTGAACGCGGGGGAGCCGAGCATCGATGCGTGGTTGACCTCGACCGTCCCGTAGCGGGTCGTCGTCGCGAGCAGATCCTCGCGTGCGGCGTCCGCAGTGGCGCCGGGGAGCGCCGCAGCCGTGATCCCTCCGGTGAGTCCGGCGCCGACGGCGAAGGCCGTCACGACCGCGGCGACCGTGCCGCGAGTGGGTCGCCGCCGACGCGCGGGGTGGGCCGTTGCGTCGACGTCGGCGACGAGGGCGTCGCGCATCGCGGCGAGACGAGGGGAGATGTGGTCGTTCACAGTGTGCCTCCGAGGGGTTCCGCTGACGTCGAGTACTGCTGCTGGAGTCGTGCCTTCGCCCGGTGGAGCCGGGACTTCACGGTGCCCGGTGCGACCCCGAGGGCTGCGGCCGCTTCGCGTTCGCCGAGGCCTTCGAGCACGCAGAGCGTGAGCACCCGCTGGTCTGCGATCGGGAGCCCGCGCAATGCTGCGACCGCTTCGGCGTCGGTGAACGACTCTGCGGGGTCGGGAGCGGGGTCGTCGACCGGGAACCTCCCGAGGAAGAGCCGGTGACGGCGGGTGGCGCGGGTCAGGTTGTGCGCGGTGTTCGTCGCCGTGACGAGCAGCCAGGGCAACATGGAGTCGTCGACGAAGCGGACGCGTTCGCGCTTCCGCCAGGCCTCGAGGAACGCGATGGCCACGACGTCGTCGGCGTCGACCGGGGTGGGGACGAGGCCGACGGCGTGCCGGCGCAGGCGTGGGGCGTGGCGGTCGAAGACGCGTCCGACCGCTCGGCCGTCGCCGGCCATGCCCAGCGCCCAGTCCGCTCGGTCCCCCGTGATCTGGTTCATGCCCTGTATTGTCCGGGCGCAGCGGATCGGTTCCCGTTTCGCGGGACGAGTTCTCCACAACCGTCGCGCTGGACGGTAGCGTGCCCCGGTCTCCCCGTACGATTGACCCCGTGTCCAAGGTCCTGAGCAGTCTCCCCGTCGGCGAACGAGTCGGCATCGCGTTCTCAGGGGGTCTCGACACCTCCTGCGCCGTTGCCTGGATGCGCGAGAAGGGGGCGATCCCCTGCACGTACACGGCCGACATCGGTCAGTACGACGAGCCGGACATCGACGCCGTCCCGAGCCGCGCCCACGAGTACGGTGCCGAGATCGCCCGCCTGGTCGACGCGAAGAGCGCCCTGGTGGAAGAGGGCCTCGTCGCCCTGCAGACCGGCGCCTTCCACATCCGTTCCGGCGGCAAGACCTACTTCAACACGACGCCCCTCGGTCGTGCGGTGACGGGCACGATGCTCGTCCGTGCGATGAAGGAGGACGGCGTCGACATCTGGGGCGACGGCTCCACCTACAAGGGCAACGACATCGAGCGGTTCTACCGCTACGGCTTGATGGCCAACCCGCGTCTGCGCGTCTACAAGCCGTGGCTGGACTCCGAGTTCGTCGAGGAGCTCGGCGGTCGCAAGGAGATGAGCGAGTGGCTCGTCGCCCGCGGCTTCCCGTACCGCGACTCCACCGAGAAGGCGTACTCGACCGACGCCAACATCTGGGGTGCCACGCACGAGGCGAAGAGCCTCGAAGAGCTCTCGAGCGGCCTGGACATCGTCGAGCCGATCATGGGCGTCGCCGCCTGGCGTGACGACGTCGAGGTCGCCACCGAGGTCGTCAGCATCCGCTTCGAGGCCGGACGCCCCGTCGCGATCAACGGCCAGGAGTACACGGACGCCGTCGCACTCGTCTACGAGGCGAACGCGATCGGCGGTCGTCACGGCCTCGGCGCGTCCGACCAGATCGAGAACCGCATCATCGAGGCGAAGAGCCGCGGCATCTACGAGGCACCGGGCATGGCCCTGCTGCACATCGCCTACGAGCGGCTGCTCAACGCGATCCACAACGAGGACACGGTCGCGTCGTACCACAACGAGGGCCGTCGCCTCGGGCGCCTGATGTACGAGGGCCGCTGGCTCGACCCGCAGTCGCTCATGCTCCGCGAGTCCCTGCAGCGCTGGGTCGCGTCGGCCGTCACCGGCGAGGTCACGTTGCGCCTGCGCCGCGGCGACGACTACACGATCCTCGACACCACGGGTCCGGCGCTGTCGTACCACCCCGACAAGCTCTCGATGGAGCGGGTCGGCGACGCCGCCTTCGGTCCGGACGACCGCATCGGTCAGCTGACGATGCGCAACCTCGACATCGCGGACTCCCGCTCAAGGCTCGAGCAGTACGCGGCCGCCGGTCTCATCGGCGGTGCGACGGCCGAGCTCGTCGGCGAGCTCGAGGCGGGCGAGTCCGAGGAGATCCTCGGTGGCGCCGTCATCGCCTCGGACGCCGAGGACGCACTCGGACGCCGGACGGACCTCGCCTCCGAGGGCGCAGCCTTCGACTCCGGCACCGACTGACCAGAGCGAGACCACGCGACTGGTCACGTGCCCTGATGGCACGGACCCGACGGACGGGAGGCGCGGTGCCAGCTGGCACCGCACCTCCCGTCCGTCGTCTTGCCCCGGCTCAGGCCGCGGCGCCTCCGAGCAGCAGCTCCAGTTGCTCGACGACCAGGTCGGGCCGCGTGATGAACGGGTGGTGCCCGGTCGGCACGTCGACGCTCCGCGTCGCCCGCGCCGCGTGCGCGCGCTGCAGCCCCACGGTGGTGCTGCGGTCCTCGGTACAGACGAGATAAGTCGAGTCGACGTCCTGCCACCCTGCTGCCGTCGTCGGCGTCACGAACGCCCCCGCCGACTGGGCGGTCACCCGGTCCCAGGCGGCCTGCTGGGTGCTCGTGTCGGCGTCCTGCAGGAAGCGGGCACCGAAGGACCCAGCGTCGTACCCGGCGACGGCGAGGACTCCTTCACCGGCCGGGCCGATCGACACGGGGACCGGCTCGTCGGCCATGATGCCGGCCTGCGCGGAGCCGACGTCGGGCAGGTACGAGGACACGTACAGCAGGTGAGCGACGGCGCCGTGCCGTCCGGCCTCGGCGATGACGGTGCCGCCGTAGGAGTGCCCGACGACGATCGCCCCGTCGCTGTCGTCGAGGGCGGCACGCAGGGCGGCTGCGTCCTCGGCGAGCCCACCGTCGGGGTGTCCCGACGGCCCCTCGCCACAGGACGGCAACGAGACCGCTCGGCTGCGGATGCCGGTGCGGCCGCGGGTTCCGGTGCGACTGTGCAGCAGGTCGGCGGTGGGCTGCCACCACCAGGCACCGTCGCGGACCAGGGCGCCGTGGACGAACAGGATCTCCATGCCCCGACGCTACGGCGATCCGGGCGGCGGCGTGCGATCGGCCGAGAAGCGCACCGCGCTCGACGGCGTCGGACGCAACCCCTACCGTGGAGGTACCGGATCGGTCATCAGGGATCCGTCGTCACGATGCTCCTCACAGATGTGGGGTCTGGCACAGCGGGTCGATCCGGACGAATCCGAGATGCGCATCATCTCGACGAAGGGCTGGTCGTCATGACCGCCAGGATGCAGCACGATTGGCACCGCCACGGCCTCCGGTCGCCGGAGGACCTCGAAGCCCTCGTGGCCGAGCGCCTCGAAGGAACCGGCCACGCTTCCACCAGCACGGGTGACGCACGGCGGGAGCAGTCCTACGCCGACTTCCTCGGCGAGCAGATCTGATCCGTCCCGGTCCGCTGCTCTACGGCTTGTAGAGTCTGTGCATGCGGACAGGACGAACGACGGCAGCTTCCCTCGCGATCGTCGTCGGAGGGCTCCTGGCGCTCATCGGGGTTCAACCGGCCTCGGCGCACTCGGCGCTCACCGGCAGCTCGCCCGCTGACGGCGCGGTCATCACCGAACCGCTCGACCGGATCGATCTGACGTTCAGCGAGGCACCGCTCGCCGGTCTCGACGCCGGACTGCGGATCCAGGTCACCGACGCCGACGGCACCGACGTGTCGACGGGCGAGGTGACCGTCTCCGGGATGACGATGGGCAAGGCCGTCGACCTCGAGAACGGCGCGTACACGGTGCTCTGGCGGTACGTGTCGCCGGACGGGCACCCGATCGACGGCTCGTACGGGTTCGAGTACCGGGCCGCGGTCACGACGCCGTCCGCGACGACTCCGGCGACGACGGTGCCGACGGTGCCGACGTCGGACCCCGTCACCCCCACTCCGACGTCGACGGCGAGCGCCACCGGGGCATCCGACGGCGCGCCCGACTCGGCGCCCGGCATCGCCCCGGGTGTCTGGGTCGCGCTCGGCGCCGGCACGGTCCTCGCCGCCGGGGCCGTCGTCGTGCTCCTCCTGCGCCGCACCCGACGCACTTCGTGAGCAGAAATGGTCGGGTCACCATCCGGGACCCGACCATTTCTGCTCACCATGCGCCGTGCCCGCGACCCGGCCACGCGCCGGACGGGAGGCCCGCCACCCGGCCGCCACGGGCCTCCCGTCCGACGCTGGCCACGTTCACCCCCGCTTCGTGAGCAGAAGCGGTCGGGTCCTGGAACGGGACCCGACCGCTTCTGCTCACCATGCGAGCGCGCCGCGCTACGCGGCGGCGGGCGCCTCCTCGAGCGCGGCATCCGCCCGCTCCACGCTGCCGGCGGCCAGGCCGCGCGCGATCTTCCCGCGCGACGCCAGCCACAGCACCACCGCGGCGGCGAACACGATGACCTCGGTGACGGTCAGCGCCCAGATGATCCCGGCGAGTCCGAACCACAGGTTGCCGACGATGACGATCGGGATGAACAGCACGCCCTGCGCCAGCGACAGCACCATCGCGGGCAGCACCATGCCGGTCGCCTGGAACAGCGAGGTGAGCAACCCCGTGAACCCGTTCACGATGGCGGCGACGAGCTGCGCGGTCAGGATCGTCAGGCCGATCGCGAGGACCGAGTGGTCTCCGGAGAAGATCGTGAACACCTGCTCGCGGAAGGTGAAGACCGCGCCGGAGAACACGAGCACGATCGCGCCGACCGTGAAGGCGGCTCCGCGCAGGGCCGCCCGGAGGCGTGCGGCGTCGCCCTTGCCGAACGCGTAGGCGAGGAGCGGCAGCACGCCGATCGTGACGCCCATCACCAGGAACTCCGGCACCTGCGCGATGCGGACCGCGACGCCCATGGCGGCGAGCGGGTCGTCGCCGTAGGCGGCGGCGAGGTTGTTGAGCACGAGCGTCGTGACGATCAGGAAGGCGGACTGCAGCAGTTCGCCGACGCCGATGCCGAAGACGGGCTTCAGGATGTCGGCACGGAGCGTGAACCACTTCGGCGCGAAGCTGACGTTCTCGCTGTTCCGCTGCAGCCAGGTCACCCAGTAGGCGATCGACACGACGTTCGCGAGTCCGACGGCCAGCGCTGCGCCGCCGACCCCCCAGTGCAGCACGAGGATGAAGAGCACGTCGAACACCAGGTTCCCGATGGTGGACAGGACCAGGCCGATCATCGCCTGGCGTGCAGCGCCCTCGGAGCGGACGATCTGCTCGAGGGCGAACGACGAGGCGAGCACCGGGACGAACGCGAGCATCACGGCGACGTACTCGCTCGTGGCGGGGACAGCTGCTGCGTCGGCACCGAGGACGGCGACCAGGGGGCGGAGGAACACGAGCCCGACGACGGCGAGGACCGCGCCGGTGACGACGGCTCCCCACAGCGCGAACGAGGCGACGTGCTTGATGTCCTGCGCCTTGGCGGGGTCGTGCTCCGAGGCGCCGAGCAGACGGGACATCAGGGCACTGCCGCCGACGCCGAACACGCCGCCGACGGCCATGACGATGCCGAGCAGCGGGGTGCCGAAGGTGATCGCGGCGAGCAGTGACGTGTCGTGCTGCGAGCCGATGAAGCCGGCGTTGATGACGTTGTACAGGGCGCTGACGACCATCGCAGCGGCCATCGGCACACACAGGTGCACGAGGGCTCGGGCGATCGGGGCGGCGGAGAGGTACCAGCGGTTGGTGGCCGCGGCGGTGTTCTCGGGGGTGGTGGTGGTCATGACTGCCTCCTCGTGGGCAGGGCTGAGGGCGCGACGGGATGCCGTCGCGTGCGGGGGTGGGGGCCGGGAGGCCCGTGGCGCGTCGAGCGCGCCGGTGACGTCGGTGCCGGGGCGGTGCTACCGCGTCGGTGGCGTCACCGGGTCCGCGGTGCTACCGCGTCGGCGGTGCGAGCTCCGCGGTCACCTTCTGCAGCAGGTGCCGCAGGGTGGCGCGTTCGTCCGTGTCGAGTGGTGCGAGCAGGGTGTCGTCGAGGGCGACCATCGCGTCGGTGAAGCCGGCGATGAGGTCGATGCCCGCCGGGGTGGCGTGCACCGTCTTGGTCCGTCCGTTCGTGGCGTCGGGTCGCCGTTCGACGAGGCCGCGCCGCTCGAGGCCCTGCAGGAGGCTCGAGACGCTGGCCGCGCTGGTCCGGGTGATCTCGGCGATGTCGCGTTGGATCGCCCCGGGGTTCTGCTGCAGGTACCCGAGCACGAAGCTCTGCTCGCGGGTGAGGTCCCGATCACGGACCCACTCGTCAGCCGCCTTGCGCTGTGCCCATCCGATCCACCGCATGAGTTCGAGCGGGGTGGTGAGATCCGGTGCCTGCATGATCAGAACTCTAACTGTTTGATCTCTAACTGTCAACGAGAGTTCAACCCGTGGTTCGGCCCCGGAACGGGGGTATGGCCTCGGGGTGTGGCGCTGGTAGCTTGCACAGGAAGACGGCCTCACCAGCCGTCGTCCTTGGTCCGGTGCCGGACCGTTCGGGTCTCCCGTCGAACCGCCGGGGGATGGATCAGCAGCGGCGGACCTCCGCCCGGGAAAGGGACCCATGACTCGCACTGCGCTCCGAGCGCGACGCCGCCGGCGTCCATGAACTCCGACGCGCGCCGGCGGGTACCGGCGTGCGTCTCCACGGGGCCGCGGCGTTCGGGTCGCCTCGGGCCCTCCGGTGCGGTGGCGGTTCGGACCGCCACCGCACCGGACATCCGCACCACCACGAGTCAGTGAGGACCACCGTGCACGATCACGACACCCACCCGCTCGACCGTCGAGTCGGCCCGCCGCACGTCGAGCGGTTCCGGCTGACGCAGAGCGCCGAGACGCTCGGCGTCGTCTGCACCTGCGCGATCGGCGTCGACCACGACAACACGATCCGGCCGGTGCACGCAGAACCCGTCCGCTGAACGCTGTGCACTCCGGCGGGTGCAGCGGGATACTGGGGTGGTGCGTGAACTCCAAGCCGCCATCGCCGCGGACCTCAACGTCCAGCCGACCATCGAGCCGGAGCAGGAGATCGCCCGCCGTGTCGGGTTCCTCCGTGACTACCTGCTCACGACCGGCGCGAAGGGGTTCCTGCTCGCCATCAGCGGCGGCCAGGACTCCACGCTCGCCGGGCGCCTGACCCAGCTCGCGGTCGAGTCCCTCCGCGCCGAGGGCCACCCCGCCGAGTTCACGACCGTCCGCATGCCGTACCGCGTGCAGGCCGACGAGGACGACGCCCAGCTCGCCCTGCAGTTCATCGCAGCCGACCCGGGCATCACCGTCAACATCGAGCACGGCGTCGACGGCGTCATGCTCGACACCGCTGCCTCGGGCGTCGAGCTGAGCGACTTCGTGAAGGGCAACGTCAAGGCCCGGATGCGCATGGTCGCCCAGTACGCCGTCGCCGGCCAGCGCGGGCTGCTCGTCGTCGGGACCGACCACGCGGCCGAGGCGGTCACCGGCTTCTTCACGAAGTACGGCGACGGCGGCGTCGACCTGACGCCGCTCACCGGCCTGTCGAAGAGCCAGGGGCGGCAGTTGCTCGAGCACCTCGGAGCGCCCGCCCGCCTGTACGAGAAGGCCCCCACCGCGGACCTGCTCGACGAGACGCCCGGCCAGACCGACGAAGCGAACCTCGGGCTGTCCTACGCCGAGATCGACGCCTACCTGCAGGGGCACGACGTGCCGCTCGAGGTCGCCGAGGCGATCGAGTCGCGGTACCGCGCGACCGAGCACAAGCGCCAGGTGCCGGCGACGCCGTTCGACGACTGGTGGCGTGCGGGCGCGTAGGCGCTGACGCGACCATCGACAGGAGGCGCGGTGCAGGTGATCCTGCACCGCGCCTCCTGTCCGTCCTGGTCTAGAGCCCCAGCGCCCAGTCCAGTTGGGGCGAGTCGAAGGCCACGCGCATCGCTTCCCGCTCGTCCCCACCGATCCCGACGCCGGCCGCGACCCGGTCCCACCCCGCCACCGCGCCCGCGACACGCTGGAGCACCTGCTCCGCGTCCGGGCGCCGGAGCCGGAAGGCGTCCGCGATGTCGAGCAGGTTCCGCAGGTCGCGGGACCTGGGGTCGTCCGACGGGGAGATCGCCCGGGAGTCGATCACCCCGCGCTGTCGACTCGGGTTGACGTCGAAGACGGGCGAGAGCCGCCACCCGGTGGGCGTGTGGAGGAAGGCGTGGTTCCGCCAGTGGTCGTCGACGTTGTTCACGAGGACGGACAACGCGATCCGGCCGAACATCTCGCGGAGGTCCGCTGCGGGAGCCGAACTCCAGTGGTCGACGACGTCGGTGAGGTCCTCGTAGGTCAGTCGTGACCCGTCGTCGTGGGCGCCGAGCTCGAGCGCCGTCCGTGCCGACATGTACCCGAGTCGGTCCCCGGAGCCGTCTCGGTCGAAGCGCTCGGAGAGCAGGACGGCACGTCCGGACTCCGGTCCCACGAGTGACCACACCGGCGCTCTGAGCCCGGCATCCGTCGCGAGGGTGAGCGCGACTCCTTCCCAGCGCTCGACGTCGAAGCGGCCGTCCTTCGAGTGCGGCAGCTTCGCGATCGCGAGCGTCCCGCGCGGAGTGAGGACGTTCGCCTTCGGCCGAGCGCCGCCGGGAGAGGTCGCGACGTCACCGAGGTACGCGATGTCCTCGTCGGTCGCCTCGTCGTCCTCGTACCGAGCGGCGGCGGCGAGGATCCGGGCGAGGTCGTAGAGGTTCGCGACCCCGGTCTCCGCAGACGACCAGGAGCCACCCACCCGGAACCGGAGCGCTCCGATCCTGGTGTGGTCCGCGACGCCGAGGAGGTAGTCGAACTCGCCGAGCCGAGCGGCAAGTGACCGGTCTCGCTGTCGTCGCGCGGCGTGGTCTGCGCGGATCAGCTTCTGTCCCCACTCGTCCGGAGCCGCGTCGCTGAACGCACCGGGCAGGGTCTGGCTGTCGGCCGTGTACGTCCGACCGGGGCGGAGTGGGAGGTCGGGGGAGACCTGCCAACCGTGTCGGAGGAAGTCGTCGTCGTACTCGAACGACGACGAGGCCAGCGTCCGCAAGCCCTGGAAGGACGGGCGCAAGGTACCCACGCGACGTGGTTCCGCGGACTCGCCGGTCCAGACCTCGACCGATTCGTCAATCACAGGGCACCGCCGCTGCGGAGGATGTCATCGATCCGAGCGCGCGCCGTCTCGCTCCGGAACGGGTCGATCGCCTCGATCGTCGTGTCTGCGATCCCGAGTGCGCCGAGGACTGCGAAGAGGGAATCGATGCGCCCACCGGTGCCGGTCTCGATCGCTCGCAACGTGTCGCGCGTCACCGCAGCCCGTTCGGCCAACTCCGCAGCGGACATGCCGTTGACAGACCGCCATCGGCGGATGTTCTCACCGAATGACACGAGCTGCTGTCGGCGGCGGGGTGACGATCGCTGGACCATGGGACCTCCTGACAGGGAAGTCTGTCACAAAGAGGTAAAACTGACCGGAAAAGCTGCCAAACACGCACCTCCGGCTGCCGCGCGTCATCGACGGCTCGTAGGATGGGACCCAACGGAACAACAGATGCGGAATCCAGGCTGGTGCCTGGTCCGGAGGGGGAGTCATGGAAGTCCTGTTCGCGCTCGGAGCCATCCCGCTGATCATCGTGGGGATCATCGTCCTCGCCGTGATCGCGCTGATCTACGCGAAGGTCGTGTACCGCAACGCCGGCGCCGACGAAGCGCTCATCATCACCGGCAAGCGCTCGCGCAAGGTCAAGAACGACGACGGCACCGAGACCGTCGAGTCCGGCATCAAGGTCGTGCTCGGCGCCGGTGTCCTCGTCCGACCGTTCTTCGAGAAGGTCGCGAAGCTCTCGCTCAGCTCTAGGGCGATCGACATCAACGTCAACGCGCAGGACTCCCGCGGCGTGACGATCGACGTCGAAGCGGTCGCGCTCGTCAAGGTCGGCGAGACCGATGCCTCGATCCGGGCGGCCGCGCAGCGGTTCCTCGGGCAGGAGAAGAAGATCGACGACTTCGCGCGCGAGGTCCTGTCGGGATCGCTCCGTGCGTCGATCGGTGCGACCGACGTGTCCACGATCATCCGCAACCGCGACCAGCTCACCGTCGCGGTGCTCGACGTGGCGAAGGAGGCCCTGCACAGCCAGGGGCTCGACGTCGACTCCTTCGAGATCAAGGGCATCTCGGACCGCAACGAGTACATCAGCGACCTCGGTCGTGCCGAGCGCGCCCGCGTCCGGCTCGAGGCGGAGAACGCCGAGGCGCAGGCCGACCGCGAAGCGCGAGAAGCCCGTGCCACCGCCGACCAGGCCATCGCCGAAGCCGAGAACACCCTGGCGATCCGCCGCGCCGCACTGCAGCTCGACGCCGACCGGGCATCGGCCGAGGCCGCAGCCGCCGGTCCGCTCGCCCAGGCCCGTGCGGCGCAGGGCGTCGTCGAGCAGGAGCAGATCACCGCGCAGAAGCGTGCCGAGCTGCGCCGTGCCGAGCTCGAGTCCGAGGTCTCCGCCGTCGCCGAGGCGCAGGCGCGCAAGACCCGCGTCGAGGCCGAAGCGGCCGCCGGTGCCCAGGTCGAGACGGCCCGCGCCCAGGCCGAGGCCCGTCGGATCTCCGCCGAAGCGATCGCCGCCGAGGCGAAGGCCGAGTCCGAGGCGCGCAAGCTCGCCGCCGACGCCTCCCGTGCCGAAGGTGAGGCAGCGGCCGACGCGATCCGCGCCAAGGGTCAGGCCGAGGCAGACGCCACGAAGGCCCAGGCCGACGCACTCGCACAGCACTCCGAGGCCGTCCTGCGCGTCAAGGCCATCGAGACCCTGCCGAGCATCGCCCGCGAGCTCGCGGCACCGATGGGCAACATCGACAAGCTGACCGTGGTGTCCTCCGACGGCGCCGGCGCCCTGTCGAAGAGCATCGTGAGCCAGTTCAGCGAGGTCGACGCCCTGCTCGGGACGACCGCCGGGTTCACCCTGAGCGACATCGTCAAGAGCTCGACGACGGGGCAGGCCGCCGCACGGGCCGTCGTCCGCGAGCAGTCCACCGGTGTCGTGGAGCCGATCGAGTAGTCCTCAGCGGTACCCGGAGCGGGCGTGGCGAGGATCAGTCCTCGTCGCGCCCGTTCTCGTCGCGGCGCTCGCGCTGCTGGCCGCCGGCGTCCTCGCGCTGGTCGGCGAGCCGCTGCTGCCACACGACGCTGCGGGCCGCGCCCTCGAGGATGTCGTCGACGCTCCGTCCGGTCTGCGCCGCGAGCGCACCGCTGAGTCCGGCGGTGAGGGTCCCGCCGGCGGATGCCAGACGTTCGATCACCTGCTCCTGGCGTGGGGTCAGGGGCTCGTCGATCATCTCGTCGATGGTGTCGCGGATGTTCTGCTCGCTCGCGTCCAGTGCCGCCTCGTCACCGGAGTGCAGCGCTGCTGCCTCTCCGACGACGACGAGACCGAGGCGCGCGGCGTCGTCTTCGGGACGCGGAGTGCGGTGCTCATCAGTCATGCGGGGGACCGTACGCTCCGTGGCGCCGCGCTTGCTGGACAGACGGGGTACCCGACGCCTGTCGTCCGTCGTCAGTGCGGTGTGGTGTCCCACCGGCGGAGCAACCACTCCGCAGCGGCCAGGCCCTCGCGCCGTTGGAAGTCACGGATGGCCGGCATGTTCGGCGGCGCCGGGGGCAGCGCGTGCTCGAAGAACAGTCCGGCGAGACCAGCGAGGACGGCGTCGACCGTCGCGGCAGGCACACCGGCGAAGACCGGGTGGGTGGCGAGGTGGTGCTCGACGTCGGTGTCCTCGCCGCGGACGAGTGTGTCGATCAGGTAGGTCAGCGGGTCGAGCCAGTGCGCGCCGATGCTCGCCCACGGCCAGTCCACGACCCAGACGACCCCGGAACCGTCGACGAGCAGGTTGTCGGCACGGCAGTCGGCGTGCACGAGGTGGTCGCCGTCGACGATTGCCGCTGCTCGGTCGGCGGCTCGGGCGATCGCGGGTCCGGCGGCGAGGACGTGCGCCGGCACGACCTCGGCCACCCGGTCGGCCAGGGTCGGGTCGCCGAGCATCCGGTCCCAGGCGCCGAACTCGTGGCGCAGGTCGTCGGCGATCCGGGGGAGCGTGCCGAGGTCGCCGGCTGCCGGCGGCAGGGTGTCCAGCGCATCGAGCACCGCCGCGGTGTCGCTGCCGTCGAGTGCTGCCCCGGGGTGCTTGCCCTCGATGTCGTCGAGGACCAGGACGACCCACTCGTCGCCGTCCACGGTGGCGTCGAAGGCGTCCAGCAGGGGTGGTGCCTGCACCGTCGACGGCAGCTGCGCCACCACGCGGGCTTCCCGGCGGTGCAGGGCGAAGGCATCGGCGTTCCGCGATCGCGAGACCGTCTTGACGAACGCCCGTCGCCCCGTCGCCGTGACCACGCGGTCGGCACTGCCCGGCGACCACCCGGCCGTCTGGGACTCAGTGGACGTCACCGCTCCGCCGAGGATCTGTTCCACCCGGTCGCGCAGGAGCGCCGGCACGTCCGTCCACGCAGTTCGCCCCATGGCCGACGACGCTACCTGAGAAGCCGTTCACGAACGTGCACGGACGGCAAGTTTGCGTTGGCAGCAAACGTGCTGATGATGTAAAGTTGCAGCGTCTGCAAGGTTGACCCGCCGTTCGACGGCCCGCCACACACGCTCCGGCGTCCCTTGCCCGCACGACGACCACCACGCACCCCTGAAGGACCCCCATGTCTACTGCCACCGCACCCGTCGAGGTGTCGCGCGGACGACACGACTCCCCGGCCAGCACGCCGGGCAAGCCGATCATGTCGCACCGTCAGATCCTGCTCGTCATCTACGGCCTCATGGCCGGCATGTTCCTGTCGTCGCTCGACCAGACGATCGTCGGCACCGCGATCCGCACCATCGGCGACGACCTGCACGGCCTCGACCAGCAGGCGTGGGTCACGACCGCGTACCTGATCGCGTCGACCATCACGACGCCGATCTACGGCAAGCTCTCCGACGTCTTCGGGCGCCGCCCGCTCTACATCTTCGGCATCGCGGTCTTCATCCTCGGCTCGCTGCTCTCGACGATGTCGACCTCGATGATCATGCTCGCCGCGTTCCGTGCCTTCCAGGGCATCGGTGCCGGTGCGCTGATGTCGCTGCCGCTCGCGATCATGGGCGACATCCTCGCCCCGCGTGAGCGTGCCAAGTACCAGGGCTACTTCCTCGCGGTCTTCGGCATCTCGTCCGTCATCGGCCCGCTCATCGGCGGCCTGTTCGCCGGCGCGAGCACGATCCTCGGTGTCACCGGCTGGCGCTGGGTCTTCCTGATCAACGTGCCGATCGGCGTCGCGGCCCTCCTGATGGTCATCGCCTTCCTGCACCTGCCGAAGTTCGGTGACGCCAAGGCGAAGCCGCGCATCGACTGGTGGGGTGCCACCTCGGTCATCGCGACGCTCGTCCCGCTCCTGCTCGTGGCCGAGCAGGGCCGCACCTGGGGTTGGGGATCGGCCGGCGCCATCGCCTGCTACGTGATCGGTGCGCTCGGGCTCGTCGCCTTCCTGGTGATCGAGACCCTGATGAAGGACGACGCGATCATCCCGCTCAAGCTCTTCCGCTCGGGCACCTTCTCGATGGCCACGATCCTCGGGTTCCTGGTCGGCTTCGCGATGTTCGGCGCCATGCTGACCATCCCGCTGTACCTGCAGATCGTCACGGGGCTGACCCCGACGGAGTCCGGCTTCGCGACCCTGCCGATGATCGGTGGTCTGATGATCGCCTCGATCGCCTCGGGGCAGATCGTCGCCCGCACCGGTCGCTACCGGATCTTCCCGGTGATCGGCACGGCCCTGGTCTCGGTCGGCTACGTCGTCCTGACGTTCATGACGATCGACAAGCCGCTCTGGTTCCTGATGATCGGCATGTTCCTGATCGGCCTCGGCCTCGGGCAGCTCATGCAGAGCATCACCCTCGCCTCGCAGAACTCCGTGCAGCCGCGGGACATGGGTGTGGCGACGTCGTCCGCCACGTTCTTCCGGCAGATCGGCGGAACGCTCGGTACGGCGGTGCTGCTCAGCATCCTGTTCTCGATCATGCCGGCGAACATCCTGCACGCCACCGCGGACCAGAAGAACCTGTCCGGTGCGCTCGACGCCGCCCTGAACCCGACCGTCGCCACGGCGAAGGCGAACGCGGGCGTCATGGAGCAGATCTGGAACCCGATCGTCACCCCGGTGAAGTCGCAGGTGCAGTCCGGCCTCGACCAGGCCACCGCGCAGGTCACCGCTGCGACGACCGGCGCCCCGGAGGCCGTGCAGCAGCAGGCCCTCACCGCCGCAGCCGACAAGGCACACGCCAGCGTCCAGGACGGCAAGCTCGTGGTCGACTGGTCGGACGCCTCGCAGCGCTCGTACTGGGTCGGTGAGCTCGCCCCCGAACTGTCGAAGCAGATCGACAAGGGGGCTGGCGACGGCAGCAGCTCGAGCAGCGAGACGAGCGACACGTCCTACCTCAACGGTGCGACCCCGGCGCTGACCAAGCCGTTCATGACCGGCTTCAACGCGTCGGCCGTGACCGTCTACTGGGTCGGCTTCGCCGTGATCCTGCTGGCGTTCATCCTCAGCTGGTTCTTCAAGGCGCCGCCGCTCCGCAAGAGCTCGGCCCTGCAGGAGCAGGCCGACCAGGCCGGCACCGCTGATGACCTCGAGGTGCAGGCCGTCAAGGCGGCCGACACGATGGGGTCGCCCACGGCGCCCGTCACCGGATCGATCCCCGTGCAGCGGGACCGCGCGTAGGACCGGCCACCGGGGCCTCTCGTCGCCAGACGGGAGGCCCCGACCCGCACCAGGAGCAGCAGTGAGCACGATCGAATCGCACCCGGCAGGCGACAGTGGCCTGCGGGAACGCAAGAAGCAGCAGACCCGGCACGCGATCCACCAGGCCGCGCTGGCGCTGGTCTCCGACCGGGGCCTGGCCGGCGTCACGGTCGAGGAGATCTGCGCCGACGCCGGCGTCTCGCCCCGCACCTTCTTCAACTACTTCCCGTCGAAGGGCGACGCAGCACTCGGGCTCCCCGAGAGCTCGGTGCCCGAACCGGCACGACAGGCGTTCCTGACCGCGGAGGGCCCGCTCGTGTCGGACCTCTGCGACCTCGTCGCCCGCACGGTGACTCTGCCGGCGGACCGCCGTCGCATGAAGGAACTCGTGCAGGCGCGACCGGAGATGGTGCCCGCGATGCTGCAGTGGATGGCGCGTGCCCGGCTCGCCGTGTTCACGGTCGCCGCCGAGCGCACCGACGTGGACTCCGCACGGACCGCGGTGACGCTCGTCATGGCGGCGCTCATCGAGTCCGCACACCGCTTCGCCGACGGCTCGCGCGACGAGCTGGCGGACCGCCTCCGCGGCGTGGTGGCCGAGATGGGCCGGCTCGCCTCCGCCTGAGGCGCGACCACGGACGGGAGGCGCGGCGCGGGTCCGACCCGCACCGCGCCTCCCGTCCGTGGTCCGGTCGCAAGCCGCGCAGCCATCCGACGACTCGGCCCCGTTCGAGACCAGAGCGTGACGAAGAGTTCTCTTGACGCGCGAGACATCCGATGTTTTGATTGCCTCGTTCGGTCGACGGAGACCGGACGGCAGGAGACACGAATGAGCCGCATCACCGGTCTGCACGTGCGCGACATCCGTTTCCCGACCTCTCGGGAGCACGACGGATCCGACGCCATGAACCCCGCGCCCGACTACTCCGCCGCGTACGTCGAGATCACGACCGACGCCCTGGACGGACACGTCGGCACGGGCTTCGTGTTCACGATCGGCCGCGGCAACGAGGTGCAGGAAGCCGCGATCGCCGCCCTGCGCGGGCACGTGGTCGGCGCCGACGCCGAAGCGGTCCTCGCCGACATGGGCGGCACCTGGCGCGCGATGGTCCACGACTCGCAGCTGCGCTGGCTCGGCCCGGAGAAGGGCGTCATGCACATGGCGATCGGCGCCGTGGTGAACGCGCTCTGGGACCTCCGGGCGAAGCGCGCGGGGCAGCCGCTGTGGGCGCTGCTGGCGGACCTGAGCCCCGAGGAACTCGTCGAACTGGTGGACTTCCGGTACCTCACCGACGCGATCACCCCGGACGAGGCGCTCGAGCTGTTCCGGGCCGCCGAACCGCACCGTGCGACCCGTCGGGCCCGGCTCGAAGCGCAGGGCTACCAGGCGTACACGACGACCCCGGGCTGGCTCGGCTACGACGACGAGAAGCTCGCCCGGCTCTGCCGCGAAGCCGTCGACGAGGGCTTCGAGCAGATCAAGCTCAAGGTCGGCGGCGACCTCGACGAGGACGTCCGCCGGATGGGCATCGCCCGCGCCACGGTCGGCCCGGACATCCGGATCGCGGTCGACGCCAACCAGCGGTGGGACGTCGACGAGGCCGTCCGCTGGATCGAGCGGCTCCGCCCGTTCGACCTCGCCTGGGTCGAGGAACCCACGAGCCCCGACGACGTCCTCGGGCACGCCGAGATCGCCCGGCGCATCGCCCCGATCCCGGTCGCGACCGGCGAGCACATGGCCAACCGGGTGATCGCGAAGCAGCTCATCCAGGCCGGGTCGATGTCGGTGCTGCAGATCGACGCCACCCGGGTCGCGGGGGTGAACGAGAACCTCGCGATCCTGCTGCTCGCCGCGAAGCACGGCGTCCGGGTGTGCCCGCACGCCGGCGGGGTCGGCCTGTGCGAGGCGGTGCAGCACCTGTCGATGTTCGACGCCGTCGCGCTGACCGGCGACCTCGACACCCGCTGCATCGAGTTCGTCGACCACCTGCACGAGCACTTCGTGACCCCGGTGGACGTCCACGACGGCCGCTACTGGCCGCCGACCGCTCCCGGAGCCGGCACCGAGATGCTCGCCGACTCCCTCGACGCCTACGCGTTCCCGGACGGCCCGGCCTGGGTCGTCGTCGACACCGAGACGGTCCCCGACGCGGTCCGCGTCGCCTGATCCCACCCCACACACCCATCACCACGACGAAGTGGAGACTCCGATGCAACGACGACGCATCATCACCGGGCTCGCGGCAGCAGCTGCCGCGGCCCTCGTGCTCACCGGCTGTTCCTCCGGCAGCAGTGCCGGTGGAAGCCAGTCGAAGGACGCCCTGACCTGGTCCATGTGGATCGCCGGGAAGGAGGACAAGGCCGCCTGGCAGAAGGTCGCCGACACCGTGAAGAGCGAGGACGACATCACCCTGACGATCCAGGGCGCGCCGTTCGAGAACTACTTCACGAAGCTCAGCACGCAGTTGAGCGCGGGCGGCGCCCAGTGCGTCGTGAGCATGCAGTCGCTCCGCACCGCGAACTACACGTCGTCGCTGCTGCCGCTCGACGACCTCGCGAAGCAGGACGGCACCGACCTGTCCGCGTTCGACAGCACCGCCCTCGACGGCATGAAGGTCGACGGGAAGCTCTACGGCCTGCCCTACGACACCGGGCCCATCATGATGTTCTACAACAAGGACGTCTTCACGAAGGCGGGCGTGGCCGAGCCGAAGCCGGGGTGGACCGTCGACGACTTCGAGGCGGCGGGCGCCGCGCTCAAGGCGAAGGGCGTCACCATGTTCGGTTCGACGGTGGGCGACCTCAACCTCGAGTCCCTGGTCTACGGCTACAACGGTGGCCGGGTGATCACGTCCGACGGCGAGCTCGACGCGTCGAACGCGAAGTTCGCGGACGGCCTCGACTGGCTCTCGACACTGGTGGAGAAGGGCTACGCGACGCAGGCGTCGTCGGACGCGTCGACGCCGGGCAACGACTTCGCCGCCGGCAAGGTCGCGATGTACACCGACGGTCCGTGGTCGCTCATCAGCCAGAAGGCCAAGGTGAAGTTCGACCTCGGGGTCACGACGCTCCCCGCGGGGACGTCCGGTCCGTCGACCTTCGCCGCTGGCTCCGGCTTCGGTGTCTCGAAGCAGTGCAAGTACCCGGAGCAGGCGTTCAAGGCCGTCCAGACGATGACCAGTGAGAAGGTCCTGACGTCGCTCGCCGAAGCGGGACGAGCCTTCCCCGGCCGCACCGCTGCCCAGTCGGCGTGGTACTCGAGCGCCGGCATCGACGGCGCCGAGGCCGCGCTCAAGGCGGGACTCGCCAAGTCCTCGCCGCTCCTCGGGAACAAGCAGAGCGACCAGCTCTCCCAGCTGTTCACGCAGTACGCCCTGCAGGCGGTGAACGGGCAGACCTCCGGCAAGGAGACGATGTCCTCCATCGCCGGCCAGCTCGGCACGCAGTGACCAGCTGAACCAGTGATCGGACGGGAGGCCCGTTGCGGCCCCGCCACGGGCCTCCCGTCCGATCCATCCCCTGTTCAGGACCGCGCGAACGACGAGGAGGTCGTCGCATGACCACCATCCAGGACCCACCGGCCGAAGCGGCCGTCCCCGCGGTCGCGACCGCGGTCGCGGTCGGAGCCGCCACCCCGCGGCGGAAGGACGGCGAGGACACGAGCGCGCTCGGGCGCCGCTCCTGGTGGGGCGCCGCGTTCGCGGCACCGCACTCGATCGGACTCGTCGTCTTCACGGCGTTCCCGATCGTCGCCTCACTCGTCGTCAGCTTCATGAACTGGCCCATGCTCGGCGAGCGCAGCTGGGCGGGCATCGAGAACTACACCCGGCTCTTCGCCGACCCGGTCTTCCGCACCGTCGCCCTCAACACGGCGCTGTTCGTGGTGCTCTACGTGCCGCTCAACCTCGTCGTGTCGCTCGGGCTCGCCGCCTGGCTGACACCGCGGATCGCCGGCCGGCACGTCTTCCGCGTCCTGTTCTTCATCCCGACCATCACGCCGATCGTCGCGAACGTCGTGGTGTGGCGGATGCTGTACCAGCCCGGGGGAGCGATCGACGCGTCACTGCAGTCCACCGTGGGCGTGCACGCGCCGAACTTCCTCGCCGACGAGCACTGGGCGATGCTCGCCATCGTCGCGATGAGCGTCTGGCAGGGCTTCGGCTACAACATGCTGATCTTCTCGGCGGCCCTCGACGCCGTGCCGGAGAACCAGATCGAGGCCTCGCAGCTCGACGGCGCGAACGCCTGGCAGACCTTCTGGGCCATCAAGTTCCCGCTCATCTCGCCGTCCGTGTTCTTCGCGACGATGATGACGCTGATCACCTCGTTCCAGGTGTTCGTGCAGCCGTTCGTCCTCACCAAGGGCGGGCCGGGCACCGCGACGGAGACCCTCGTGCAGTACATCTACAACACCGGCTTCCAGAACCAGCAGCTCGGTCTGGCCTCGGCCGGCGCCTGGGTGCTGTTCGTCATCATCCTCGGGATCACGGCCGTCCAGTTCCTCGGGCAGAAGCGGTGGGTGCACTATGAGTGAAGCGGTCCGCGGGCACGTCGGTGCCACCACGTCGAACCGGACGGTCAACCCCCGTGCCGTCGCCAGGACGAAGTCCGCGCCACGACCGGGGCGGGTCCGGCACGCGATCGGGTACGCCCTGCTCTGCCTCGTCACGCTCCTGTTCGTCTCGCCGCTCATCTACATGGTCGCGACGAGCCTCAAGCCCGCCGACCAGGTGTTCACCACCCCGCCGACGCTCTGGGGTCGCTCGCTCGAGTGGGACAACTACGTGCAGGCGTTCACCTACCTGCCGTTCGCCCGCTTCATCCTCAACGGCGTCTTCGTCGCGGCGGTCGGGACGGCGATCAACGTCGCCGTGGCCGTGCTCTCCGGGTACGCGTTCTCACGGTTGCGCTGGCGCGGCCGGAACACGGTGTTCCTGCTGTTCCTCGTCACACTGATGATCCCGCAGGACGTCCTCGTCATCCCGATGTACGTGATGATGCAGGGCTTCGGCTGGGTCGACACGTTCCAGGCACTCATCATCCCGTGGGCGTTCACGGCCCTCGGCGCGTTCCTGGTCCGGCAGTTCTTCCTGACCGTGCCGCAGGAACTCGACGACGCCGCCCGGGTCGACGGGGCTGGCGCGATCCGGACCTTCTTCTCGGTGATGATGCCGCTCGCCCGACCGACCATGGCCGTCCTCGCGGTGTTCTCGTTCATCTCGTACTGGAACTCGTTCCTCTGGCCCCTCGTCATCGTCAACGACGTCGAGGCCCGGGGCACCATCCCACTCGGCCTGCAGCAGTTCTTCGGCCAGCAGGGCTCCGAGTGGAACCTCGTGATGGCGGCGTCGGTGATCTCGATGCTGCCCACCGTGATCCTGCTCGTCCTGCTGCAGAAGCACCTCGTCAAGGGCATCGTCACCAGCGGCCTCGGCGGCCGGTGACACCCCTCCCCCCTCTGAAAGGAACACTGGCCTCATGACCATCACCGCACCTGCAGAGCCGCAGACCGCGACCGACGCGAGCGGCCTGCCCGCCTGGTTCACCCACGACCGGTTCGGCATGTTCATCCACTGGGGGCTGTACGCCCTGCCGGCACGGCACGAGTGGGTGAAGAACCGCGAACGGATCACCGACGCCGACTACCAGAAGTACTTCGACCACTTCGACCCCGACCTGTTCGACGCCGCCGACTGGGCCCGCCGTGCGCGCGAAGCCGGCATGAAGTACGTCGTGCTCACCACGAAGCACCACGAGGGCTTCTGCCTCTGGGACAGCAAGCTCACCGACTACAAGTCCACGAACACCCCGTTCGGCCGCGACATCGTGCGCGAGTTCGTCGACGCCGTCCGGGCCGAGGGGCTGCGGGTCGGCTTCTACCACTCGCTCATCGACTGGCACCACCCGGACTTCACCGTCGACGGCGTGCACCCGAGGCGCGATGACTCGCCCGAGGAGATCGAGGCGTTCAACCAGGGCCGCGACATGTCGCGCTACCGGGAGTACCTGCACGGGCAGGTCGAGGAGCTGCTGACCGACTACGGGCAGGTCGACTACCTGTTCTACGACTTCTCGTACCGGGACAACGACCACGAGGACATCTGGGGCGGCAAGGGTCGCGACGACTGGGGATCCTCGGAGCTGCTCGAACTGACCAGGCGGCTCCAGCCCGGCATCATCGTCAACGACCGGCTCGACCTGCCGGGCGACATCGTCACCCCGGAGCAGTACCAGCCGGACAAGCCGATGGAGGTCGACGGCACCCAGGTGCCGTGGGAGGCCTGCCAGACGCTCAACGGGTCGTGGGGCTACGACCGCGACAACGTGAACCTCAAGCCCGTCGACCTGCTCGTCCGCATGCTCGTCGACGGCGTCTCGAACAACGGGAACATGCTGCTCAACATCGGCCCCACCGGCCGCGGCGAGTTCGACGGGGTCTCGCGTCAGACCCTCGACGGCATCGGGACGTGGATGCACCAGCACGCCCGCTCCGTCTACGGCGCCGGACCGTCGTCGTTCGTCGCGCCGCGCAACACCGTGTACACGCAGAACGGCAACCGCCTGTACCTGCACCTGTTCGCGTGGCCGTTCGAGCACGTGCACCTGCCCGACCTGGCCGGACGTGTCGCCTACGCCCAGCTGCTCAACGACGCGTCGGAGCTGCACTTCCGCGAGATCCCGCCGGGGACCCGTGCGCAGAACACCGGGCTCGGCGGGCAGCCGGCGGGGACGCTGACGCTCACGCTGCCGATCGTGCGACCCGACGTCGCCGTGCCGGTGGTCGAACTGTTCCTGCGCGACTGATGCAGCGCATCCTGTCGAGGACCCGACTGCGGGCGGGGAACGAGGCCGCGTACGACGCCGTGCACGCTTCGATCCCGCCCGCGCTCGCGGCCCGACTGCGCGACGCCGGCGTGCACGACTGGACGGTGTGGCGGGACGGGCAGGACCTGGTCCACCTGATCGAGGTCGAGGACTACCGCGCGATGCGCCGGGCGCTCGCCGACGACCCGGTCAACGCGGAGTGGCAGGAGACGATCAACCCCCTGCTCGAAGCCGACGACGACTACTCGGGGAACGACGACGGGATCCCGCTCGTCTGGACCCTGGAAGGACAGGGATGACCGACCTCGACCGCGGTCCGTTCTGGTTCGGCGGCGCCGGCATCGGCAACCTGCTGCGCCCGGTGTCCGACGACGACGCCCGTGCCACCGTCGACGCTGCCTGGGAGGCCGGCGTGCGCGGGTTCGACACCGCGCCGCACTACGGCCTCGGGCTGTCGGAGCGGCGGCTCGGGGCGGCGCTCGCCGACCGCCCGCGCGACTCGTTCCTGGTGTCGACGAAGGTCGGGCGGCTGCTCGTCCCCGGGCGGGGGGACGGCGACGACCTGGCCTCCGGCGGGTTCGCGGTGCCGAACGACACCGTGCGGCAGTGGGACCCGTCGCCGTCGGGTGTTCGGCGGTCGTTGGACGAGTCGCTCGGGCGGCTCGGACTCGACCACGTCGACGTCGCGTACCTGCACGACCCCGACGTCTACTCGCTCGAGGACGGCCTGACGCAGGCGCTGCCGACGCTCGCCGAGCTGCGGGACGAAGGCGTGGTCCGAGCCGTCGGCGTCGGGTCGAACTCGTTCGAGGCCCTCGACGCCGCGGTGTCCACCGGGCTGTGCGACGTGGTCATGCTCGCGGGCCGGTACACGCTCCTGGAGCAGCCGGCGGCGGAGCTCGTCGCCCGGTGCGCCTCGCTCGGCGTCGCGGTCGTCGCGGTCGGGGTCTACAACTCGGGACTGCTCGGGCGGGACCGGCCCGACACCACGGCGACCTACGACTACGCCACGGCACCGGCCGCACTCGTCGCGCGGGCGAACGCGATCGCCGACGTCTGCGAGCGGCACGGGGTCACGCTGCCCGAGGCTGCGCTGGCGTTCCCGCGCCGTGCGGCTGCGGTGGCCGCGATCGCCCTCGGCGTGCAGTCCGCCGAGCAGGTGCGCTCGAACGTCGCTCGGGTGGCGGCCGTGGTGCCGGAGGCTCTGTGGGACGACCTCCGCGCCGCGGGCCTGCTCACCGCCTGAGCCCCGCACAACCAAAATCACCCCGAACCGCACGGATGCGCGGTTCGGGGTGACTTTGGTTGTGCAGCGAGTCGTGCCCGCCGAGACCTGCCTAGCGGGTCTTGGCGCTGCGACCCGAGAAGCGGATGTAGATGATCAGCACGATGATGGCGCCGATGATCGAACCGATGATGCCGGCCGGCTGGAAGAAGCCGTCCATCAGGTCGTGGCGGAAGATCAGGAACCCGAGGAACCCGCCCACGAACGAGCCGATGATGCCCAGCAGGATGGTCATGGGGATCGAGATGTGCTGCTTGCCAGGGACGACGAGCCGGGCGATGGCGCCGGCGATCAGGCCGACGACGATAAGACCGATGATGGTGCCAAGGACGCCCATGGTGTTTCCTCCGTGTTCTGCGGCCGGTCCGAGCGCGACGGATGTCGTGCTCAGGGCCGACGACCGACACAACACCCACCCGGCTGCACGCGTTCTCGGTTTCAGTCGAGGGAACGCCGCAGCCAGCGCTCGACACCCTCGACGTGCGACACCACGAGTGCCTGCACGAGCTGCGGATCCCGGCGTCGGATGGCGTCCACGATGGCGGCGTGCTCGTCGAGGGTGCGCTGCACGGACCCGTTCTGCGTCAGGCCGCGCCACACCCGCACCCGCACGGTCTTGCTCGACAGCGCGTCGAGCAGCCCGGACAGGTACTGGTTGCCGCCGATGCCCGCGATGGTCGAGTGGAACAGCAGGTCGTGCGCGACGAGGTCCTCGACGCCGGTGTCCTCACCGACGGACTGCATCAGCGTGGCGAGCTCGTCGATCTGCTGCTCCGAGGCCCGCGCGGTCGCCAGGACGGCGGACGCGGGCTCGAGGATGCGGCGGACCTCGAGCAGGTCGACGAGGGACCGGTCGTGGTGCATGTCGACGACGAACGACACGGCCTCGAGCAGGACACCGGGTTCGAGCGACGTCACGTAGGTTCCGTCGCCGCGGCGGACGTCGAGCACGCGGATGAGTTCGAGGGCCTTCACCGCCTCGCGCAGGCTGTTCCGCGACAGGCCGAGCGACTCGCTCAGTTCCTTCTCGGGCGGGAGGCGCTGCCCGGGTTGGAGCTCACCGCTCACGATCATCTGCTGGATGCGTGCGATCGCATCGTCGGTCAGCGACGCCACGTCACCACCTCCTGATCCCGGCCCGCTCGCGGACGCGAGCCGACAGGTCGACGATAGCCGGGCCTCCCGGTCGTCACGGCCGGACCATCAGGCGGGCCGCAGCCGGAGGGCCTGCATCCCGCCGTCGACGGCCAGGTCGACGCCCGTCGTGGACCGGGCGAGCGGGCTCGTCAGGTAGGCGACCGCCTCGGCGACCTCCTCCGCCTGGACGAGCCGACCGTGCGGCTGCCGGGCCTCGAGGGCAGCGCGTTCGGCGGCCGGGTCGCCCGCCGTGGACAGCAACCGCGCGACCCACGGGGTGTCAGCCGTACCGGGGTTGACGGCGTTGACGCGGACGCCCTCGCGGATGTGATCGGCGGCCATCGCGCGGGTCAGGGCGGCGATCGCACCCTTGGTCGCCGAGTAGAGCGCCCGCTGGGGCAGCCCTGCGGTGGCGGCGATCGAGCAGGTGTTCACGATGCTCGCGTTGCCCGACGCCCGCAGGTGGGGGAGCGCAGCGCGCGACAGCCGGACGGCGCCGAGGACGTTGACCTCGTACACGCGGCGCCACTCGTCGTCGTCGTTGTCCTCGACCGTGCCCTGGGCGCCGATGCCGGCGTTGTTGACCAGGACGTCGAGGCCGCCGAGCTGCTCGACGGCGGTGGCGACGGCGGCGCGGACCGAGGCGTCGTCGCTGACGTCGCACGTGACCGAGAGGAACCCCTCGGCGGTCGACGGCTGGAGGTCGAGCACGGCGACCGTGGCACCGCGGTCCTGCAGGGCGGCGGCGATCGCCGCGCCGATGCCGGACGCGCCCCCGGTGACGATGGCCCGGACGCCGTCGTGGCTGGCAGCGCTGCGAGCGCCGCCGGCGCTGCCGGTTGCGTCCGCCATCAGGCTGCTCCGACCGTCTGGCGCTGCGAGCCGAGCCCGTCGGCGGTGAGCTCGACGACGTCGCCGGGCTGCAGGTAGGGCGCGTGTCCGGCCAGCGCGACGCCGGCCGGGGTCCCCGTGCTGATGACGTCGCCGGGGTACAGCACCATGAACTGCGACAGGTACCGGACGATCTCCACAGGACGGAAGATCATGTCGGCGGTGGTGCCGTCCTGCCGGACCTCGCCATTGACGGTCAGCCGGAGCGCGAGTGCCGCGGGGTCGAGGCCGGCGGCGGTGAGCGACCCGGGCGTCACGAGCCACGGTCCGAGCGGGTTGAAGGTCTCGCAGGACTTCCCCTTGTCCCACTGCCCGCCGCGCTCGAGTTGGAACTCGCGCTCGGACACGTCGTTCGCGATCGCGTAGCCGGCGATGGAGGCCTCGGCGTCCGCATCGGTCTCGCAGTACCGAGCCGTGCGGCCGATGACGATCGCGAGCTCGATCTCCCAGTCGGTCTTCGTGCTGTTCCGGGGGATCAGGACCTCGTCGTCGGGGCCGATCACCGTCATCGGGTCCTTCATGAACACGATCGGTTCGGTGGGGATGTCGGCGCCGGTCTCGGCGGCGTGGTCGCGGTAGTTCAGGCCGATGCAGACGACCTTGCCGGGGCGGGCGATCGGTGCCCCGCGCCGCATGCCGTCGGCCCGGTCCCGGCCGATGATCGTCAGGTCGCCGGCGCTGCGGGCGTGGTCGACGCGGCCGACCGGGTCCGAGGCCAGGAAGGACCCGCTGATGTCACTGGTGATCGAGCGGAGGTCGAAGACCTCGCCGTCGGTGTCGATGGCCACGGGGATCTCGCTCCCCGCCGGGCCGAGTCGTGCGAACTGCATCGTTCCTCGCTCTCCGGCTGCGCCAGTGCAGCCAGAAACATCCTATGTCTGCGTGCTCCTCGGGACAAGGTAGATGCGCTCCGCGGTTCCGCCGAAGACGGCGTCGTGCTCGGTCGTCGACAGGTCGGCGAGTGCGTCCGTCGTCCGCTGCACGACCGCCGCGTACTCGGTCGCCAGGGTCGACACCGGCCAGTCCGAGCCGAACAACGACCGCTCGGGGCCGAACTGTTCCACGACCTCGCGGACGTACCGGTCGACCGGGCGGTCGCGCCAGTCCGGTCCGGCCTCGGTGAGCAGGCCGGAGACCTTGCACGTGACGTTCGGGCGTGCAGCGAAGTCGGCCATCCGTCCGGGCCAGGCCGGGTCACCCGTGTCGATCGATGGTTTGCCGGCGTGGTCCAGCACGAACGATGCGTCGGGGACGGCGTCGACCAGGGCCAGCGCAGCGGCGTGCTCCCGCGCTCGGACGAGGACGTCGAACACCAGGCCGGCACCGGCGAGGGCTCGCACTCCGCGGGCGACGTCCGGGCGGCCGAGCCAGTCCGCGTCCGGTTCGTCCTGCGCCAGGTGCCGGATGCCGACCAGGCGATCGCCGCCCGGGAGCGCACGGACGGCGGCGATCCGGTCTGCCACGTCCGGCGCGGTCAGGTCCACCCAGCCGATGACGCCCGCGACGGGGGCGGGCTGCTCGAGGAGCCAGGCGGTCTCACCCGGATCGTGCACGGCCTGCACCACGATGGTCCGTGTCACGCCGGTGTCCTGCGTCGCTGCGCGGAGGTCGTCCACGTCGAACCGGCGGCGGATCGGGGCGACGGAGTCGTCCATCCAGGGGTACGGCCGGTCGGCGGGGTCCCAGAGGTGGTGGTGAGCGTCGATGATCACGCCCTCATGATGCCCGATTCATCCGATGTCCGCCCGGTGCCCCGGCCGGCGACTTTTCGCGCTGAGCGACACGTCACGGGTGCCTGTCGGCGTGACGTGTCGCTGGGCGCGAAAGTCCGCGGCTCAGACGGCGCCGGAGGCCTCGAGCTCGGCGCGCAGCTCGGCGTCGGACGGCTCGACGAAGTGCTTGCCGTTCGGCAGCACCACGACGGGGATGTTCTTCCGGCCGCTGATCGCCTCGGCACGGTCGGCCGCCGACAGGTCCTGCTCGACGTCGACGTACTCGTAGTCGACGCCGAGGGTGTCGAGCAGCGCCTTGGACCGGCGGCAGTCGCGGCACCAGTCCGCACCGAACATCGTCACCTTGTCGAACACTTCGGTCGTGGATGCATCGCTCATGCCCAGAGAGTACGTCGGCGGGGCCCCGCGCATTCCCTACGATTGGGGCATGCCGCCAGGACCCGACCCCGAGACGCGATCCTGGGTGTCGGCAGCAGTCCGACGCTTCGCCGCGGTCACGAACCTGCTCGTCGCAGCCCGTCGGTTCCGCATCGTCGGTGGCGACCCCCGCGACGCGTCGGCGCTGCACGGCCTGCTGACCGGCCTCGGTGCACGCCCGGCCGCGGAGCACGAACCGATCGACCAGCTCTGGTGCCTTGGTTCCCCCGAGGACTCAACCCCCGTCATCGAGCGCGAGGCGGACCGCCCCCGCGGCGCCACGCTCATCGTGATCGACGCCGGCCGGCACCTGCCCGCGGTCGACGAGGACGCCTTCGGCCCCGTCGTCACCGCCCGCCCCGGCGTGCTCGGCGTCCCGATGCTCTCCGACGACGTCTTCCTGGTCTCCACCGGCCGCGACCCCGAGGACGACCCGGCCGCCGACGCCCGGCTGCGCTGGGCGCGACGCTCGATGCCCGTCTCGCGCGCGGTCGCCGCCGAGCTCCGCGACGGCGGACTGCTCCGCGGCACCCGCATCGGCGTCGCGATGTTCCTCGAGCCGAAGACGGCGGTCCTGAGCCTGCTCCTCCGCGACGCCGGTGCCGAGGTCGTCGTCTACGCGCACGCCGACGAGACCGACGACGCCGTGGCCGCGTCGCTCCGGGCAGCGGGGCTCACGGTGCACGCGAGCAGCACGGCCTCGCTGCCGGAGCAGAAGGCGCTCGCCCTCGCGATGCTCGACACCCGGCCGCACATCCTGCTCGACGACGGTTCCCACGTCATCCGGCTCGCCCACCAGGAGCGTCCGGACCTGCTGCCGACGATGCTCGGCGCGGCCGAGGAGACCACGAGCGGCCTCCGACCCCTGCGCGTGATGGCGTCGCGGGGCGAGCTCGGCATCCCCGTGGTCGCCGTCAACGACGCCCGCACCAAGACGTTCTTCGACAACCGGTACGGCACCGGGCAGTCGACGGTGTTCGCGATGCTCGACCTGGTCGACGGGCTCCCGTCCGGTACGCACCGAGCGATCTCGGGAGGCGCGGCGGTCGTCGCCGGGTTCGGGCACGTCGGCGAGGGGGTCGCGTTGGTGCTCTCCGCCCTCGGGTTCCGGGTCACGGTCGCCGAGACCGACCCGGTGCGCGCCCTGCAGGCGCTGTTCGCCGGCCACGCCGTCGCACCGCTCGCCGAGGCGGTGCAGGACGCCGACCTCGTGGTGAGCGCCACCGGGGTCGCCGACACCATCGACCTGCGCGTGCTGCGCTCGTGCGCGGACGGGGCCGTCGTCGCCGTCGCGGGCGGGGTCGACCACGAGGTCGCGCTCGACGACGCCCGCGCCGCCGGTGCCGAACTGCGGCCGGTGGGTCCGAAGGCCGAGCGCCTCGTGTTCCCCGACGCCGAGGGCGGACCCATCGTGCTCGACCGCGGCGGCTGCATCAACATCACGGCGGCCGAGGGCAACCCGATCGAGATCATGGACCTGTCCTTCGCCGCGCAGCTCGGGGCCGTCCGCATGCTGCTGGAGCGCGGCGACGAACTGGAGCGAGCCGTCGTGCCCATCGATCCCGCGGTCGACGACGCGACCGCCCGCACGGCGCTCGCCGCGTTCGGAGCGCGCCCCGTTCCTCCCGGCCTTCCAGCCGAACACCCTGCGGACCGCGAGCCGGACGTCCGGACGCGCCGTTTCGGAGACCCCGCATGAGCGAGTCGCGCCCGAGCACCGCGCCCCCGAGCGCCACGCACCCGCGTGCCGACCACTCCGTCGTCGTGCACTCGGCGCGCGTCGTCGTGCCGATGACCGCGCCCCCGATCGCCGACGGTGCCGTCGCCGTGCAGGACGGCCGCATCCTGCACGTCGGCGACCGGTCCTGGGTCGTCGACCAGCTCGCCGGCTCGGGTGCGACGTTCACCGAACGGCAGTGGCGCGGAGCCCTCCTGCCGGGCCTCGTCAACGCGCACTCGCACCTGCAGTACACCGGCATGGCCAGTGTCGGTCGAGGCCAGTACGACGGTTTCGAGGACTGGGCGTCCGCGTTCAACCAGGACTACGCCGAACCGCACGACTGGCGGGCCGAAGCAGCCGCTGGCGCCGCAGCCTCGATCCGCGCGGGCGTGACGAGCATCGCGGACATCGTCACCGACATCGAGGCCTCCACCGCGCTCGAGGACGCCGGGCTCGGCGGCATCGCCTACTGGGAGGTGATGGACTGGGAGAACGATGCCTGGCAGTCGCACGGCCGCGACCAGGTGCTCGACGAACTCGCCCGGATCCCGACCACCCCCGGCGCTGGCCTCTCGCCGCATGCGCCGTACTCGCTCGAGGTCGCGCCCCTCCTCGAACTCCCCGACATCGTCCGGCAGCGTGGTCTCCGCCTGCACCTGCACCTCGGCGAGGCCGCCTTCGAAGGCGAGCGCATCGCCCTCGGACCGGTCCCCGGACTCGACGGCGTCGACGGCGTCGGCCACGGCAACGACTGGCACCTGGCGAACGTGCCCTCGTTCCGGGCGCTCCGGGCACTCGGGTTCGGGGCGAGCGCCACCGCGTTCGTCGACCGGCTCGGGGTGCTCGGCCCGGACTGCCACATCGCGCACGGCGTCTACATGACCGCTGCCGACCGGGCGCTCCTGCGCGCTCGCGGCACCGCAGTCGCACTGTGCCCGCGCTCGAACGCCGTCATCGGCCTCGATCCGCCACCGGTCGCCGACTACCTGCGCGAGGGCAGCCCGATCGCCATCGGCACCGACTCGCTGTCGTCGTCACCGTCCCTCGACCTGATGGCCGACGTCACGGCGTTGCACCGGATCGCCCGTGCTCAGGGGTACGGCCACCGCGACCTGCACGAGCGGCTCCTGTCGGCGGCGACGCTCGGTGGTGCGCACGCCATGGGACTCGCCGTCGGCCCGGACCGCATCGGCCACCTCGCCGTGGGTGCCCGCGCCGACCTGGCCGTCTTCGACGTCGACGCCCGGACCGTGCCCGACGCACTCGCCGAGCTCGTCGAGGACGGTGCCGGGCGTGCGTCCGCCACCGTCATCCGTGGGGTCGTCCGCGCCGTCGACGGCGCGCTGACCGGCGTGCCCACGTCGTCGCCCGACCGCCCCGCTCGCCCTGTCATCCCTGTGGAGGAATCATGACCGAGACCGCACCCCGCCCCGGCATGGCCGCCCGTCGCACCGTCGACGGCGAACTGATCGAGTGGCTCGACGTGCCGAAGCGCGCCATCGCCCTCGGCATGGAACCGCACCCCGAGGGTGGTTGGTACGTCCGCACCTGGACCTCGCCGGCCACGGTGACGACGCCCGCGGGGGACCGCCCCGCCGCGACCCTGATCCACTTCCTGCTGCCCCCGGGCGAGGCCTCGGCCTGGCACCGGGTGACGAGCGACGAGATCTGGATGTGGCACGGTCCGGACACCGTGGAGCTCGAACTCGGCGGCTCCGGCGATGCTCCCGAGCCCGGCGCGCGGGTCACCCTCGGGCCCGACGCCGGACGTGACCGGGTGAACGACGCACAGGCGTTCGTGCGCGGCGGCGTGTGGCAGCGGACGATCCCGAACGACGGCGAGGTGCTGCTGAGCTGCCTGGTGTCGCCGGGCTTCTCGTTCGAGGACTTCACGATGGCCGACTGACGTACCGGCAAGCCGATCATCCTCGTGCACAACGCGGGTGACGACGCGACGGTCCGCGCGATCCACCGGCGCTTCCGGCGGCACAGCTTCGCACCAGGGGGTTCTCGTGTCAGCGCGCCGCTGCTCGTCGAGGATCCGGTCCCTCGTGACTCGGCGTCGTCCTACTTCGTCCAGGCGGCCGACCTGGTCGCGTACGCGGGGTTCCGGCGGTTCCAGTCGCCTGGCCCGAAGAGCGGCAGCGTCTGCGACGAGACGATGTGGGACGAGCTGCGGCCCGTCTGGCGCACCGAGGTGACGAACGCTCGGCGCGACGCCATCGTCGTCTGGCCGTGATCGCGTTCGGGAGTGTTCCGAGAACAGAAAGGGGGCGCCCCGTGCTGGGACGCCCCTTGATCTCAGACCTCAGCCGAGCATGCGCTCGGTTCAGCCCGCGTCGCCAGATTACCAGCCAGACGTCGACCCGTCGACTGGTGTGTGACACGAGACCGGGTCACGAGGAGCGCCCGGAGTCGCGTTGGTATCCCACCGCGAAGTACACTTCGACCTGCCCCCACCCCCCTCCCACGAAGGCCCGACCGTGACCCGATCCCTCCGCCTCACCCTCGCCGTCGCAACAGCCGCGGTCGCCGCCCTCGCCCTGACGTCGTGCGCCGCCGGCAGCGGCAGCAACGAAGACGGCACCGTCACGGACGGCAAGCTGACGGTCGCCACCGGTGAGCCGGCGTACTCGCCGTGGATCGAGGACAACAAGCCGGAGTCCGGCAAGGGCTTCGAGTCCGCCGTCGCCTACGCGGTCGCGAAGGAGATGGGCTACAGCAAGTCCGACGTCGTGTGGAAGCGCAGCACCTTCGACAGCGCGATCGCACCGGGTCCGAAGGACTGGGACCTCAACGTCCAGCAGTTCTCGATCGACGCCAAGCGCAAGAAGGCCGTCGACATGTCGAGCGCGTACTACACGACGACGCAGGCCGTGGTGACGACCAGCACCTCGAAGGCCGTCGACGACACGAGCATCGCCGCGCTCAAGAAGGACGCGATCGGCGTCGCCACCGGGTCCACGTCGATCGCGAGCGTGAAGAGCGTGCTGGGGATCACCCCGCAGGTCTTCAACTCGAACGACGACGCCGTGCTCGCACTGAAGTCGGGCCAGATCGACGCGATCGTCACCGACCTGCCGACGGCGTTCTACATGGCCGCAGCGCAGCTCGACGACGGCACGGTGTCGGCGCAGTTCCCGTCCGACGGCAAGGGCGACCAGTTCGGTTTCGTCCTGCCGAAGGGCTCGGAGCTCACGAGCAAGGTGGACAAGGCGCTCAAGTCGCTGACGGACGACGGCACGCTCGAGGACCTGCAGACCAAGTGGCTCTCCTCGGAGACCAACACCCCGGTCCTGAAGTAACCGCATGACCGTTCCAGCAGGCGCCGGTACCCCGGTCGCCGCAGCCGCGCCGAGCCAGGTCGAGGCCGAGCGGCGGCTCTACCGCCGGCAGCGCGGACGCCGGTCGATCGTGGTGTCGGTGGTGTCGACGCTCGTGGTGATCGCGATCGCCTACTTCGGCGTCGTGAACACCCCCGGCTGGGCAGCGGTCCAGCAGTCGTTCTTCGACCCGCAGACCGCGATCGACACGTTCCCGGACATCCTGCTGGGCCTCTGGCTGAACGTCCGGATCCTGTTCTTCAGCGCCATCGGCGTCGCCGTGTTCGGCACCCTGCTCGCAGTGGTGCGGGGCCTGCGGAACCCGGTCTTCTTCCCGCTGCGGATGCTCGCGACCGGGTACACGGACCTGTTCCGCGGCCTGCCGCTCATCATCGTGCTCTACCTGGTCGGCTACGGGATCCCCGGTCTCGGGGTGTTCCCGCGGCTGCCCGCCGAGGTCTGGGGCACCATCGCGATCGTCCTGACGTACTCGTCGTACATCGCTGAGGTCCTGCGTGCCGGCATGGAGGCCGTGCACCCCTCGCAACGTCTGGCCGCGCGGTCGCTCGGGCTCTCGCACGCCAAGACGCTGCGACTCGTGGTGCTGCCGCAGGCGATCCGCAAGGTCACACCGGCACTGATGAACGACTTCGTCTCGATGCAGAAGGACGTCGGCCTGGTGTCGATCCTCGGCGCCGTCGACGCGGTCCGTTCGGCGCAGATCGCGCAGGCGGAGACCTACAACTTCACGCCGTACTTCGTCGCGGGGCTGCTGTTCGTGGTGATCAGCCTGCCGCTGATCCGCGTCACGGACGCGATCGCGCGCCGCCAGCAGCGGCGCGAGCAGATCGGAGGGACCGTATGAGCGAGGTCGGCCAGGAGGCCCGTGGTGCGTCCGGTGCGGACGCTGCGGTCCTCGAGCTGCGCGGGTTGCGCAAGGCCTTCGGCGAGCACGAGGTCCTGCGCGGCATCGACCTGACGCTGCACCGCCACGAGGTCATCTGCGTCATCGGGGCGTCCGGCTCGGGCAAGTCGACCCTGCTCAAGACGGTGAACCTGCTCGAGGGCATCGACGACGGCGAGATCCTGCTGCAGGGCACCGACATCGCCGATCCCCGCGTCGCGGTCGACGGTGTCCGTGCGCGGATCGGCGTGGTCTTCCAGCAGTTCAACCTGTTCCCGCACATGCGCGTGCTCGACAACGTGACGCTCGCCTCGCGGCAGGTGCACGGCGTCGGCCGGGCCGAGGCCGAGGCGACCGCGCGTCGGCTGCTCGAACGGATCGGGCTCGCGGAGTTCGCCGACGCCTACCCGGACCGGCTCTCCGGCGGCCAGCAGCAGCGTGTGGCCATCGTCCGGGCGATCGCGTCCGACCCCGAGCTCCTGCTGCTCGACGAGGTCACGAGCGCCCTCGACCCCCAGCTCGTCGGCGAGGTGCTCGACCTGGTCGCCGAGCTGAAGCGGCAGGGGTCGACGATCCTGATGACCACGCACGAGATGCACTTCGCGCGGAACGTGGCCGACCGGATCGTGTTCCTGCACCGGGGAGAGGTCGTCGAGCAGGGCGTTCCCGCCCAGGTCCTCGACGCCCCGCAGCACCCGGCGCTGGTCGAGTTCCTCTCCCGCGTCCACGCCTAGGACCAGACCGGGCGACTACGCGACGGGAGCCGGGACGGCGGGCGTGGGCCGGGCCTCTCCCCACCGTCACGGCCGGCTCGCCGCTGGCGCGTCGACCCGGAACCGGCGGCGTGGGCCCAGGTCGTCATCGGCGACCACCTCGGGGACGTGGGATCCGCGACCTGCCGGCAGGAACACGGCGACGAGTGCCGAAGCCGCGACGACGGCCGCTCCGACCAACACGGCGGGCTGTGCCGCGTCGACGTAACCGGTGGGCGTGAGCTGGCCGCCGGCACCGGTGAACACGGCGGTGAGCACCGCGATGCCGAGTGCGACGCCGATCTCGCGCAGGGTGGAGTTCGCGCCGGAGGCCTTCGCGTGGTCGTCCTGCGGCATCCGCGCGAGCACGGCGGTCGAGATCGGCCCGAACACGGCGCCCATGCCGATGCCGGCGAGCAGGAAGCCGGGCAGGAGGCCGGTGAAGGTGACGTCGGCGGACATCGTGGCGGCGATCCAGAACAGTCCGGCGGACAGGAACGCCATGCCGCCGGCGATGAGCACCCGGGTGCCGACCCGTGGTGCGATGATCCCGGCGAGCGGCGCGACGACCATCGGTGCGAGCGTCCACGGCATCGTCCAGACGCCGGCCTCGAGCGGTGACCGGCCCTGCACCACCTGCAGGAACTGGATCAGGATGAAGACCGACCCGAACGCGCCGAACGAGAAGGTCATGGCGACGAGGTTGGCGAGGGTGAAGCTGCGGTCGCGGAAGAACCGGAGCGGCAGGAGCGGTGCGGCCGTCGTGGCCTGGCGGACGACGAACGCGACGAGCAGTGCGCCGCCACCGATGAGGCCGACCAGCACCTCGGTGCTCGTCCAGCCCGCGTCGTTGCCGCGGACGATGCCGAACACGACGCCGAGCACCCCGAGACCCGCGAACACGACGCCGAGGACGTCGGTCCGGACCCGGGCGCCACGGGTGTTCGGCAGGGCGAACAGGGCGAGCGGGATCGCGATCACGCCGACGGGGACGTTGAGCCAGAAGATCGCCTCCCAGCTCCAGCTCTCGACGACGGCTCCGCCGATGAGCGGGCCGAGCGCGACGCCGAGGCCGGAGATGCCGCCCCAGACGCCGATGCCCACGGTCCGCAGGCGGTCCGGGACGCTGCCGACGAGCAGCGTCAGCGACAGGGGCATGATCGCCGCGGCGCCGGCCCCCTCCACCGCGCGCCAGACGATGAGGGCGGTCGGGTCGGTGCTCATCGCGGCGAAGGCCGACGAGAGGGTGAAGACGCCGATGCCGGCGATGAACAGGTGGCGGCGGCCGATGCGGTCGCCGAGGCCGACGGCCAGCAGCATCAGGGCGGCGAAGGCGAGCGTGTAGGCGTTGGTGATCCACTGCAGCTCCTCGACCGAGGCGCCGAGGTCGGCGTGCACGGCGGGGAGTGCGCTGGTGACGACGAGGTTGTCGAGCGTCGCCATGAACATCGGGAGGGACGCGGCGGCGATCGCGAGCCACACGGGGATGCGTCGGGACATGGTGTCTCCAGTCGTTGGTAATCCGATGATTACTTGTCTCACCGGACTGTAGTAATCGACTGATAACATGTCAACCATGAGCACGGAGACAGCCGTCCGGATGCCGGCAGCGCAGCGTCGCGCGATGATCCTCGAAGCCGCACGCGGGGTGTTCGGCCGCCAGGGGTACCACGGCACCACCACCGACCAGATCGCTTCGGCGGCGGGCATCAGCCAGCCGTACGTCGTCCGGATGTTCGGGTCGAAGGAAGCGCTGTTCCTCGAGGTCTTCCGCGACACCCTCGGCATCCTGCTCGACGCCTGGCGCGAGACCCTGACGACCCTCGGCCCGGATGACGTGCCGGCGCACGTCATCGGTGAGCAGTTCGTCGACCTCGCTGCCGAGCAGGGTCTGCACACCGTGCTGCTGCAGGGGTTCGTCTCCGGTGCCGAGCCTGCGATCGGTGCGGCCGCACGCGACGGCTTCCTCGAGATCTACCGGTTCCTGCGGGACGAGGCGGGGATCCCGGACGACCAGGTGCAGGGCTTCCTCGGCAGCGGGATGATCTTCGCGATCATGCTCGCGATCGACATGCCCGCACGGTTCGACGAGGACCGCGACGCGGCGGACCTGCTCCGTGCGACGTTCGGCGCGAAGTGCGGGCAGGTACTCGACCTGGTGCGGCCGAGCGCGGCAGACCCGGGCGCAGCGCACCCGGGCGCAGCGCACCCGGGCGCAGCGCACCCGGGCGCAGCCCGCCCACGCGCCTAGAGCGTCAGCAGCACCTTCCCGACGACCTCGCCGTCGCGGACCTTCCGGTGCGCCTCTGCGACCTCGGCGAGCGGCAGGTCGGTGTCGATCACCGGGCGGACGCTGCCGTCGGCGACGAAGGGCCAGACGTGCTCCCGGACGGCGGCGACGATCGCGGCCTTCTCGGCGAGCGGCCGGGCGCGCAGGGTCGTCCCGCTGATCGACGCCCGCTTCCGCATCAGGGCGCCGAGGTCGAGCTCGGCGGTGCTGCCGCTGCCCGAGGCGATGACGGCGATGTGCCCGTTGGGTGCGAGGGCCTGCAGGTTCCGCGCCAGGTACGACGGTCCGACGACGTCGAGCACCACGTCGACCCCGACGCCGTCCGTGAACGCCAGGACGCGCTCCACGAAGTCCTCGGTGCGGTGGTCGACCACCAGATCGGCACCCAGGTCACGCGACGCCTGGACCTTGCGGTCACCGCCGCTCGTCGCGATCACCGTGGCACCGAGGGCCTTCGCCCACAGGACGGCGTGCGAGCCCATGCCGCCGGTGCCACCGTGCACGAGCAGGGTCTGCCCGGGGCGGAGTCCGGCGAGCATGCCGATGTTCGAGTACACGGTGCAGGCGGCCTCGGGCAGGCCGGCAGCCTCGACCAGGTCGACCGACTCGGGGACCGGCAGCACCTGCATCGCGGGAGCCACGACGAGCGAGGCGTAGCCGCCGCCGGACAGCAGGGCGCACACGCGGTCGCCGACGGCCACCGAGGTCACGCCGTCGCCGAGTGCCCGGACGGTGCCGGAGACCTCGAGCCCGAGGATCTCCGAGGCTCCGGGCGGCGGCGGGTAGTTCCCCGCGCGCTGCTGCAGGTCGGCGTTGTTCACCCCGGCGGCGGCGACCTCGATGAGCACCTCGCCCGCGGCGGGCACCGGGTCGGGCAGGTCGGTCACGGACATGGTGGTGTCGTCGAACGTGATGGCGCGCATGCCCTCGACGGTACGCCGGGCAGCCGGTCATCCTGTGAGTGCCCCATGTACGCTCGATGACGGATCTGCACCTCATCCGGGGGAGTGCGGACCGATCGAGGGGGACTCTCCACCATGCCGAAGAACAAGCTCATCGCGCTCGCCACCGCCGGCCTCGCGCTCACCCTGCTCGCCGGTTGCTCGACCGGGCCGTCGAAGGCCGACCAGTGCACCCAGTTCGAGAAGACGGTCAAGTCCGCCGCCGAGGGCGTGCAGTCCGAAGCCGCGAACCTCCAGTCCGACCCGGACGCCGCCGTCACGAAGCTCAAGGAGCTCGACGAGAAGATCTCCGACGGCGTCGACGACCTGTCCGACGACGCCCTGCAGGACAAGGGCGAGGCCTTCGAGGACGCCTACGGCGACCTCGTCGACCAGATCGAGGACATCGCGAAGGACCCGCAGTCGGCCGACGTCTCGGCGCTCACGAAGTCCAGCACCAAGGTGCAGGACGCCGGCAACGCCTTCCAGAAGGAGTGCAACTCCTGATGCGCCGCACCCTCACCGCGGTGACCACGGCGCTCGTCGCCGCGGCGCTGCTGGCGGGCTGCTCCGGCGGCTCGTCCAGCGACGGCGGCTCGTCCGACGACGGCGCCTCGACGGAGACGTCGAAGACGTCCGCCCCGTCGAAGACGTCGGCCGCCGCCGCGCAGACCAAGACCGAGGCGTGCGCCCTGGTCGAGAACGAGCTCAAGTCGTTCATCGCCGAGCAGACGTCGTCCTCGGCGCCGGCGGACCCCGCCGCGCGGGCGAAGCTGGTCGGCGAGTTCACCGACCGTCTCGACGCGGCGCTGCCGAAGGTCACCAACGACGACGTCCACGACGCCTTCGAGGACTTCACCGAGGACGCGAAGGAGTACGCCTCGGCGCTCACCTCCAGCGGCTCGAGCGACTCCGCCGAGGCGAAGGACGCCCAGACCGACGTGCAGTCCTCGCTGAACGAGGTCTCGGCGGTCTGCCCGAGCAACTAGTCGCCGCACCCGGCCCCGACACCGCGACGCCCCGCAGCTCCGACCGGAACTGCGGGGCGTCGCCATGCGCCGTGGAGCGGCAGGACGACGCCGCCTCAGACGGCCGCCGGCTGCGACGCGTCCAGACGGGCGACGTCCTCCGGCCGCAGCTTCACGGTCGGTGCGGTCAGCGAGTTGAGGATCGACTGCGGCCGCGACGCCCCGGGGATCGGGACGACCACGTCGCTCTTCTGCAGCTCCCACGCGAGCGCGATGACCTGCGGGGTCACGCCACGGTCGCGTGCGATGTACGCGAAGTCCTCGTAGGCGGTGCCGAGGTCGGCGGCGCTCGCGATGCCACCGAGCGGGCTCCACGGCAGGAACGCGATCCCGAGCTCGTCGCAGAGCTCGAGTTCCGGCTCGCTCGACCGGAACTTCGACGAGAACTGGTTCTGCACCGAGGCGAGTCGTCCGTCGAGGACCTCGTTCGCCGTCCGGATCTGGTCGGGGTCTGCGTTCGAGATGCCGGCCATCCGGATGACGCCCTCGTCGAGCAGCTCGCCGAGCGCGCCGACCGACTCGGCGTACGGGACCGCGGGGTCCGGACGGTGGAACTGGTACAGGCCGATCGCCTCGACGCCGAGGCGCTTCGCCGACGCCTTCGCCGCCTGCTTCAGGTACTCCGGGTGGCCGTTCTGCGCCCAGGCGCCGGCTTCCGGTCGCAGGTGTCCGCCCTTCGTGGCGATGAGGATCGACTCGGTGTCGCCGTGGAACTCGCGGACCGCCCGGGCGATGAGCTCCTCGTTGTGCCCCACCTCGTCGTGGGCGGCCAGGTGGTACGCGTCGGCGGTGTCGATGAGCGTGACACCGTTCTCGAGCGCGGCGTGGATGGTCGCGATGGACTGTCGTTCGTCGGGGCGCCCCTCGATCGACATGGGCATCCCGCCCAGACCGATGGCGCTGACCGACACGTCTCCGATGACTCGTTGCTTCATGGCCCCAGCATGCGCCGGAGGTGCGCGGTCGCGCACAGGGTGCGTCGCGCAGTGGTGGTGACCACCCGCCGACCGGGAGGCCCGTGGCGGCCCCGCCCCGCGCCTCCCGTCCGCCGTCCGGTCCCGTCCACTGCGCCCGCTCCGTTCAGGGCCGCGCCCAGCTCGGCGCGTGCTCCGGGAGCGGCCCGAACGCGATGCCCCGGGCGTAGAGACCCCGCGACGGCGGCACGTACCGGGCGAGCAGCACGGGCAGCAGCGGTGGCCCGTCCTGCAGCCGTCCGGCGAAGGCCCGCTCGAACACGACGCGGTGCAGCACAGTCTGCGCCGACTGGACGATCACTGCCGGCGGCCTCCTACGACGCTGCACCGCGGCCAGTGCACCGTCCAGCCCCGCACCTCGGAGCCCGTGCCGCAACGACGGAACCAGGATCGCCGCCGTCGCCACGGCGTCCTGCACCGCCAGGTTGATCCCCACCCCACCCGCGGGCGACATCGCGTGCGCCGCGTCGCCGATGCACAGCAGCCCCGGCCGCCACCACCGCCGCAACCGGTCCATCCTGACGTCGAGCACGTGCACGTCGTCCATCGACCCGATCGCGTCGAGCCGGTCGGCGAAGTCCGGACGGAGCCGCGCCACCCGCTCCCGGAAGGCGCCGATCCCCTCGGCCCGCAGCGCCGCGTCCGAGCCCTTCGGAGCGAAGTACGCGACCTGGTGGTAATCAGGCCGGGGGAAGCTCAGCAGCACGTCCTTCCCCGAGAACGCGGGGGTCAGGGCGCTCGCCGCGTCGCCCGGCCGTCGGGGGAGCCGGAACCACCAGGTGTCGAACGGCACCGGGAACGCCCGTGGCACGAACCCTGCTGCCCGGCGCAGGACCGAGTTCCGTCCGTCGCACGCGATCACGACGTCGGCGCGGAGCTCCTCCGGTTCGCCGCTGCCGTCGCGCGGGCGGAGGTGGACCCCGGTGACCACGCCGTTCTCCTCGATGAGCCCGGTCGCCGCGCGGCCCATCGCGATGTCGAACGACGGTTCCTGCCGGGCAGCGGTCACGAGCAGGTCGAGCAGGTCCCACTGCGGCACCATCGCCACGTGGTCGTACGGGGGATCGAGCCGCGAGAAGTCGCCGAGCAGCAGCCGTGACCCGTCGGGCATGGGCAGGGAGAAGTCGTCGAGCCGTGACTGCGGCAGGGCCCGGAAGCGGTCGCCGAGGCCGAGCTCGTCGAGCAGCCGGATCGTCGAGGCGTGCACGGTGTCGCCCCGGAAGTCCCGGTTGAAGTCGTCGTGCTGTTCGATGACGCGCACGGCGATGCCGGCCCGGGCGAGCAGCAGGCCGAGGACGACACCGGCGGGGCCACCACCGACCACCGCGACCGTCGTCCGCGACACCGTCACCATGCCGTGGACGCTACGCCCTGTCGGACGGGAGGCCCGTGGCCGTGTCCGCCACGTGCCTCCCGTCCGTCGCCCCGTCGCCTCTGCCCACTCGACGCGACGCGGTGCGACGTGGTGCGACAGTCCCGATGTCGTACGACATCGACGATGTCGCCGCTGCGCGCGCGCAACTGGCGGCGGTCGCAACGAACGACGAACTCGTTGTCGTACGACGTCGATGGTGTCGTTCGGAGTCGGTCCGGCGAGGCGCGGTGCGCGACGGGGCTAGGCGCTCGCGGACACCGAGGACGACGCGGTCTCGTCGTCGGCGGCGTTCGCGAAGACGACCCCACCCCACGTGATCACGGCGATCGCGAGCACGAAGCCGACCGCGGCGATCCACCACGACGACTTCCGACGGATCCACGCGCCGATCGCCAGCACGATCGTGGCGACGCCGATCACGAACGCGCCGCCGACCGCGATGGCCGTGCCGCCGATGTACCCGCCGGGCGAGCACCCGGCCGAGGCATCGCAGGTCGCGGTCGCCGAGATGACCGCGATGATGCCGACGACGGCGGTGACGATGGTCATCACGGCGCCGAAGGCCAGCAGCAGCACGGTGGAGATCCGGTCGGCGAGCTTCGCCGGCGGGAACAACGTGGTGCCGCTGCGCTCCCAGGCCGCGCGCTGCGGGTCCTGGGGGCCGGGCGAGGACTGCGGCGGACCGCCGGGGACGTTGGACCAGGTCATGGGAGCAGTCCTACCGCGCTTCCACGCCGAACGCCTGTGCGAGCCGCTGGATCTTCTGCGCCCGACCCAGGCGGGGCAGGTCGGAACCGTCGCGGATGACCTTGCCGCGGGCCTCGAAGTCGTCGAGGAAGTCCTGCGCCCAGGCGACGTCGGTCGGGGTGGGGGAGATGACCTCGTTGATGACGGGCAGCTGCTCGGTGTCCAGGCAGAGCTTGCCGGTCAGGCCGAGCGACACCGCGACCTGGGACTGCTCGCGCAGGATCGGGTGCGACGACCCCACCGTCGGGCCGTCGATCGGGCCGGGCAGGTCGCCGACGCGCGAGGCGACGACGAGCTTCGACCGCGGGTACGCCATCGCCAGGGTGTCGGCGCTCGTGCCGGTGTCGCGGCGGTAGTCGCCGGAGCCGAACGCCAGCCGGAACGCGCCCTGGGCCCGCGCGATCGAGACGGACTCCTCGATGCCGAGCGCCGACTCGACCAGGGCGATCACCGGGGTCTGGCCGCCGAGCCGGTGCCACGTGTCGGTGACCTGGGCCGGGGACTCGGTCTTCGCGAGCATCACGCCCTGCAGTCCGGGCAGGCCGCGGAGTTCTTCGACGTCGTCGGCCCAGAAGTCGGTCGTGACGTCGTTGATCCGGACCCAGGCCTCGCCGCCTCCGGCCAGCCACGCGGCGACGCCCTGCCGTGCCGAGGGCTTGGCGGCGGGGTCGACGGCGTCCTCGATGTCCAGGATGATCTGGTCGGCGCGGGACCGCTGGGACTTCTCGAACCGGTCGGTCGCGGTGCCGGAGACGAGCAGCCACGAGCGGGAGATCTCGGCGGGGACCGATCGACGCCGGTTCGGCGTGGGGGCGGACGGGGTGGTGCGGTCGTCGATGGCCATGCCCCGTTGGTACCACATCGGACGCGTTGCACCGCAGATCCGACGCGTCACACCGCAGATCTGACGTGCGGTGCGTCCGTCGGAAACCCCGAAACCTCGGTTCATTGCCAGAGAGGGCGCTCGTTCCCGCCTACAGTGTCGGATGTGTGGCGAGCGGACAGGGTGACCGACGGTGAGGACGACGTGAACGACGACGTCCCCGTCGAGGGTGCCCACGAGCGCCCGGATGACGAGCGAGACGACCGCGGTCAGCGCGACCACCGCGACGAGCGAGACGACCGAGACGAGCAGCAGGACGTGGACGAGGACCGGACCGACGACGAACCGGACCGCACGCTCCGCCCGGAACTGCAGCTGACCAGCCCGCAGGCGATCAGCCTCGGCGACCCCCGGCTGCAGGCGGGCAACGCGGCCGAACCGACGTGGGACGGCTGGCGCGGCCAGCTGACCGGCGTCGGTGGCACGAGCCCGCTCACCCACTTCAGCGACCACCCCCGCGCGCGCATCGAGCTGTCGACGACGCACCCGGGCGGACTCGCCCAGTTCATCACCGGCAAGACCACCCTGCTGTCCAGCCTGATCCGCGACGAGGTGGCGCTCCGTGCGGCCCGCGTCGCCGCCGGCCAGGTCGAGGCGAAGGGCACCGAGCTCGCCACCGTGCGCGGGATCGACGCCGTGAAGCTCGGCATCGGCATGGCCGACTGGAAGCACGGCGACGAGCAGTTCCGCGGCCCGGTGCTCCTGCGCCCGCTGGCGATCCGCCGCCACGGCCGTGACTTCGAGGTCCGGCTCCTCGGCGAACCCGTGCTCAACCCGGGTCTCGCCGATGCCCTGCACGAGCAGTTCGGCGTCATCCTCGACGCGCAGTCCTTCGTGGCGCTCGCGCAGCAGGACGGCTCGTTCACCCCGAACCCCGTCATCGACCGCCTGCGTGGCCTGACCGCGCACATCCCCGGCTTCTCCGTGCACGCCCGGCTCGTGGTCTCCACGTTCGCCGAGGTCGCGACCGGTCTGGTCGAGGACACCGGCGACCTGTCCCACCCCGTGCTCGACGCCCTGGCCGGCAACCCGAGCGCCAAGTGGCAGGTCGAGCAGTCGTACCACCCGGTCGAGCAGACCCCGTCGGACGAGCGCAGCCCGGAGACCGACACACTGCTGCTCGACGCCGACGACGAGCAGGAGAACGTGATCGCGCAGATCGCGGCCGGCAACTCCATCGTCGTCAAGACCCTGCCCGGCACCGGTGGCACCCAGACGATCGTGAACGCCCTGGGCGGCCTGGTCGCCGCGAACAAGCGCGTCCTCGTGGTGAGCCCGCGCCGTGCGACCCTGCGGGGCATCGCGGCGCGCTTCGGCGAGGTCCAGCTGCCCGGCGTCGCGGTCACACCGTCGACCCTGCGCCGTGACGTCGTCCGTGCGATCGCCCGGAACGAGAAGGCGGCCCGTCCGAACCTGCGTGAGGTCGACGACGCCCTGGTCCGGCTCCGCAAGGTCCTGAAGGACTACCGCGGTTCGCTCACCCGCAAGGACGCCGACTTCGGCGTCTCGGTGCTCGACTGCCTGGTCGAGCTCTCGCGCCTGTCGCTCCTGCCGGTCTCGCCGTCGACGACCGCGCGGCTGTCGAAGCAGTCCGTGGCGTCCATGGTCGAGGGGCGTTCGCGCGTCGCCGAGACGATGGTCAGCGCGGCCAACCTCGGTGAGTTCCGCTACGGCCCCGACGACTCGCCCTGGTACGGCGCGAAGTTCTCCACCAGCGACGGTGCCCAGCGCGCCCACCGCATCGCGAAGGACCTCGACTCCGACGGGCTGCCGACGCTGCTCCGCCGGGCGCACGACCTGGTGAGCTCGACGCACATGCGCCAGTTCACGACGATCAACGAGCTCGGCATCTACCTGCGCCTGCTCACCGAGATCCGTGACACCCTCGACCGCTTCCTGCCGGTGGTCTTCGATCGCTCGGTGTCCGAGCTCGTCGCTGCCACCGCCCCGCGTGGCGAGGGCGCTCCGATGTCGTCGACGAACCGTCGTCGCCTGAAGAAGCTCGCTCGTGAGTACGTCCGCCCCGGCGTGCACGTCTCCGACCTGCACGAGGCCCTGACCCGGGTGCAGCAGCAGCGCGTGCTGTGGCAGCGCTACGTCGCGGCCGGCGTGAACCCCGAGGTGCCCACGGGCATCGCAGACGTGCAGGTGCTGTTCTCGAACGTCGCCGAGGACCTCGCGCGCCTCGACGAGCCGCTCGGCCGGACCGAGCGCGATCGTCAGCTCGCGAACACCCCGGTCGACCAGCTCGTCCCCACCATCGCCGAGCTCGCGGCCGAGTCCGACGTCCTGCACAACCTGCAGGAGCGCACCGAGCTCATGCAGACCCTGCGCGACCTGCAGCTCGAGCCGCTCATCACCGACCTGGCGAACCGGCACGTGCCGGACCTGCAGGTACCGGCCGAGCTCGAGCTCGCCTGGTGGCAGTCCGCCCTCGAGACCATGCTCGAGTCCGACCGGGCACTGCTCGGCGCGAACACCGACATGCTCGACCGGGTCGAGGCCGACTTCCGCCTCGTCGACGACGCCCACGCGGCCGGCGTCTCCCAGGGCCTGGCGTGGCAGCTCGCCGAGAACTGGAAGGTCGGACTCGTCGACTGGCCGGAAGAGGCCACGGCGCTGAAGACCCAGCTGCGCGAGGGTGCGATCACCTCGCGGCTGCTCCAGGACTCCGCACCGCACCTGTCCCGGTCGATCGCGCCCGTGTGGCTCGCGAGCCCGTACGAGGTGTCGCAGATCGCCGACACGATGCCGTTCGACACCGTGATCCTGGTCGACGCCGGCGCCGTGACCATCGCCGAGACCGTCGGAGCCGTCCGCCGTGCGCGCCAGACCGTCGTCTTCGGTGACCCGGTCACGCAGACGCCGTCGCCGTTCCGCATCGCCGTCGACCCCGAGCACCGTGCGCTGCAGGTCGACGAGGGCACCCTCGACGCCTTCCACGCCGACTCCGCCCTGGCGAAGCTCTCCACGCTGCTGCCGACCCTGTCGCTCTCGCGGTCGTACCGCGCCGGCGGCGAGGACCTGGCCGAACTCGTGAACCGTCGCTTCTACGGCGGCAAGATCGAGTCGCTGCCGTGGGCCGGCTCGTTCCTCGGGCACGGCTCGATCGCGCTCGACTACGTCAGCGACGGCAAGGCCGTGCCGGACCCCGAGTCCGGTGCCGTCGAGAGCGTCGACGCCGAGGTGGACCGCGTCGTCCGCCTCGTCATCGACCACGCCCGCACCCGCCCGTCCGAGTCGCTCATGGTCATCACCGCCTCGGCGAAGCACGCCGTGCGCGTCGAGCAGGCCGTGCTGACCGCGGCGCAGGGGCACAAGGACCTGACCGAGTTCGTCATCGGCGACCGCGCCGAGCCGTTCATCGTGGCGACACTCGAGCAGTCGGTGGCGCAGAGCCGCGACCGCGTCGTGTTCTCCATCGGCTACGGCCGCACCCCACACGGCCGCGTCCTGCGGGACTTCGGTCCGCTCGGCAAGCCCGGCGGCGAGCGGCTGCTCGCGGTCGCGATGACCCGTGCGCGCCGCTCGATGGTGATCGTGACGTGCTTCCAGCCGTCCGACATCGAGGCCGAGCGCATGGGCCACGGCACCGTCGCCCTCGCCGAGATCCTGGCCGAGGTGCGTGCGCGCACCACCGCCGAGTACGTGCCGGACGACTCCGACCCGCTGCTCGTCGACCTGGCCCGCCGACTCGAGATGCGCGGCATCCCGGTCGCGCTCGGACACCGTGGCAAGCTCGGGCTGGTGGCCGCGCACGGCGGGGTCTGCGTCACGATCGAGACCGACGCGTCGCTGGTCAGGGGATCGCTGCGCGAGTCACTCCGCCTCCGCCCGGAGGTCCTGCGCCGACTCGGCTGGCACTACGTCCGCGTGCACGCGTTCCAGCTGTTCTCCGACCCGGACCGCGTCGCGAACACGGTCGCCGCCGTGCTCGGTGTCGACCGTGGCGTCACGCAGGAGATCTCGATCCCGCCGATCCCCGCCCGCCGGTGAACACGCAGGATCTCGATCCCCGCGTGCCCGCCATCGGCCCCGCACGCCGATGACCGACCGGCCGAGTCGGCGCGCCTCCCGGCCCGCCGGTCCGGTGACGCCGGAGACGGACCAGCTGGTGGGCACGTGGACGCGAGCCGACGACGCGTCGTCAGCCGCGCCTCCCGTCCGGTCAGCGTCTCCGGAACGCGACACGGACGACCTGTCGGGAGGCCCGGTGCGGCGCCGCAGACGCGTCACCACCCAGCCGGTGCCGGGTTCAGACCCCACCCCCGCGCCGGAGCCGGCGCGGCACGGATCCGGCGAGAACGATGTCCGTCTCCGGGCGGACGTCCCGCCCCACTGGTAGCAGGTAGCCTGGCCTGCGATGACTGACACCGTGCGGGAGCGCCCCGACTGGCAGACCTGGCCGAACCTGATCTCGCTGTTCCGGCTGCTGCTGATCCCGGTCTTCGTGTGGCTCGTCGTCGCCGGACACCCGGGTTGGGCGTTGGTCGCACTCGTCGTCATCGGCGTGAGCGACTGGGCGGACGGCTTCATCGCGCGCAAGTTCGACCAGGGCTCGAAGCTCGGCAAGGCGATCGACCCCGTCGCCGACCGACTCGCCATCATCGCGATCGTGCTGTCGCTCGTGCTGACCGGCCTGCTGCCGTGGTGGGTCGTCGCCGTCGTCGTGCTCGTCGACCTGGTGCTCGTGGTGCTCTCCAGCGTGCTGTTCCACGGAAACCCGGACCTCGACGTCACGTGGACCGGCAAGATCCGCTCCGCGCTGCTCTTCGTCGGGCTGCCGGTGCTGCTGTTCTCGGCCGTGCACGCCGTCGACGAGAACGCGCCGTGGGTGCGGGTCGTCGCACTGGTCTTCGTCTACCTCGGCACCGTGGGCCACGTTCTGGCGGGCATCCAGTACGCGACGGCGATGTTTGCCAAGCGCCGCCGCGTGCCCGTCGCCTGACGTCCCCCCCCCCGAACGAAACCAGGTTCCGGACACAGCACCGCGGATCTCCGTGGTGTCGTGTCCGGAACCTGGTTCCGGGTCGCGCTAGAGCTTCGTCGAGCCGCCGATGCCGGGTCCCTCGGGAGCGGTGTTCGGGGCGATGTGTGCGCCGGTCCCCGTGCTCGTCGAGACGCCGTTCTGGGAGCGGAGCAGGTCGCGGATCTCGAGCAGTACCTCGACGTCCGTCGGGGGCACGTCCTGCGGGGTCTGCTCCTCGTCGTTCTTGACGCGCTCGAACGCCACCTTCTTCAGGTGGTTCACGGGCACGACGAGGGCGAAGTACACGACGGCGGCGACGATCACGAAGTTGATGACCGCGCCGATGATCGCGCCGAACAGGATCTTCGCGCTTCCGCCGGACACCGTCGGGATGGACCAGACGAGCGCCTTGTCGAGGCTCGACGCGTTGAAGACCGCGCCGATCAGGGGGTTGATGAGGCTGGTGACGATCGCGGTGACGATCGCGGTGAACGCAGCACCGATGACGACTGCGACGGCCAGGTCGATGACGTTGCCGCGGAGCAGGAACTCCTTGAAGCCCTTCACGGGACTCCTTCCGGTCGAGGACAGTCGCCGGACGGCGACCCCATCAACCTATCGGCGAGGAGTGCTCGTGGTCAGGAGGCGCTGGGCTTCGGCGTGCTCGGCTTCGACTCGGTCTTCGCCGGGGCGGACTTCGTCTCCGACTTGGCCGGCGTGCTCGACGAGCCCTCGGACTTCGGCGCCGGGCGGGAGTCGGTGCGGTAGAAGCCGCCGCCGTTGAACGTCACGCCGACGGGGGAGAACACCTTGCGCAGGACACCGCCGCACACCGGGCACTCGGTCAGGGTGGCGTCGGAGAACGACTGCTTGATGTCGAACGCGTTGTCGCACTCGGTGCAACGGTACGAGTAGGTGGGCACGTCAGCTCCGGAACGTGATGATGCGCGACGGCGTGATGATGCCGTCCACGGGTTCGTCGTGGGGTTCGCGCGGGACCTCGTCGAGGTACTCCGCGTCGAAGATCACAGCATAGACGGGCGGGCGCTTCGCCATGGACCCGAGGGTCTTGTCGTAGTAGCCGCGACCCCATCCCATCCGGACGCCGTCGTGCCCGACCGCAGCCGCGGGGGCGAGGATCGCGTCGACGTCATTGATGGCGATCGGGGACAGGACCTCGCCGACGACCTCGGGCATGCCGAAGATGCCCTCGGTCTCGCTCTCACCGTCGCCGACCGCCCAGTCGAGCAGGCCGTCCTCGCGCGTGACCGGCAGGAGCACCCGGATGTCGTGCGCGAACGCCCAGTTCAGGAACGGCCGGACGTTCGGCTCGTCCGACGCCGACAGGTAGAGCGCCAGCGAGGTGACCTGGCGCTCCTCGGCGAAGCGCTGCAGGGTCGCGGTGAGCGCCGCACTGTCCGCGTCGCGTTCCGTCGTGGTCCGGGTGCGCCGCCGCTGCCGGAGTTCGGCTCGCAGGGCGCGCTTCTCGTTCCCGAGATCAGCGATCATGCGCAGGAGTCTACCGAGCGCATCCGTTGCGGCTTCCCGCCGGGAAACGCGCTGATGCCGTGTCCCCAGTAGCGATGACATGCCCCGGAAACCCGGATCGGATACGGTCTGGGGCATGGGCTTCCAGATTTCCAAGGCGGTGATCCCAGCGGCAGGGCTGGGCACTCGCTTCCTCCCCGCGACCAAGGCGATGCCGAAGGAGATGCTCCCCGTCGTCGACAAGCCAGCCATCCAGTACGTGGTGGAAGAGGCTGTCGACGCAGGACTCACCGACGTCCTGATGATCACGGGCCGCAACAAGAACGCACTCGAGAACCACTTCGACCACGTGTCGGAGCTCGAGGAGACCCTGAAGAAGAAGGGTGACCACGAGAAGCTGCAGAAGGTCAACCAGTCGACGGACCTCGCCGACATGCACTACGTGCGTCAGGGCGACCCGCTCGGCCTCGGCCACGCGGTGCTCCGCGCGAAGATGCACGTCGGCCGCGAGCCGTTCGCCGTGCTCCTCGGCGACGACATCATCGACGCCCGCGACCCGCTGCTCAAGCGCATGATCGAGGTCCAGGGCGAGAAGAACGCCACGATCGTGGCGCTGCTCGAGGTCCCCGAGTCGCAGACCCACCTGTACGGCATCGCCACGGTCGAGCCGACCGACACCGACGACGTCGTGAAGATCACCGGGCTCGTCGAGAAGCCCCCGCAGGGCGAGGCGCCCTCGAACCTGGCCATCATCGGCCGCTACGTCATCCGCCCCGAGGTCTTCGACGTCCTCGAGAAGCAGGAGCCCGGCAAGGGCGGCGAGATCCAGCTCACCGACGCGCTCATGAAGATGGCGAGCGCCGAGGAGTGGACCGGCGGCGTGTACGGCGTCGTGTTCCGTGGACGCCGGTACGACACCGGTGACAAACTCGACTACATCAAGGCGATCGTGCAGCTCGCCTCGGACCGCGAAGACCTCGGCCCCGACCTCAAGTCGTGGCTGAAGGAGTTCAACGCGGGCGAATGAGTCGGCCATCCCGCCCGGGACCGTGCACACGGACCCGGGCGGGACACCCCGTCCCGCACAGCGGCGGGATCCCGGAGGAACCAAGCGATGACGACGATCCCGACCCTGTCCCACGGGCGGGTCACCATCCGGCCCCTCCGGCTCCGTGACACGCGCGACCTCGACCTCGCGCTGGCGTCCAACCGTTCGTGGCTCCGCACCTGGGAGGCCACGAACCCCTCAGGACACGTCTCCACCGACGTCCGCGGCAGCATCCGCGCGCTCCAGGCCAACGCCCGCGCGGGACTCGGACTGCCGTTCGCGATGGAACTCGACGGCCGGTTCGTCGGGCAGCTGAACGTCTCCGGCATCACCTACGGATCCCTGGCCAGCGCCTCGATCGGCTACTGGGTCGTCGAGGACGCCGCCGGACACAACGTGACGCCGATCTCGGTCGCCCTGGCCGTCGACCACTGCTTCCGCGCCGTCGGCGTGCACCGCATCGAGATCTGCATCCGGCCCGAGAACGCCCCGTCGCTCCGCGTCGTCGAGAAGCTCGGGTTCCGGTACGAAGGCCTGCGCCGCCGGTACATCCACATCAACGGCGACTGGCGCGACCACTTCTGCTTCGCGCTCGTCGCCGAAGAGGTCCGTGAGGGCGTCCTCGAGCGCTGGGTCCGCGGGCAGGTGCCGCCCGGCCTCGGTGCCGTGCCGCTCGCGGCCCGTGACGAAGCGGCGCTGCCGATCACCACCACGCCGCGTCTCTGACGGGAGGCCCGTGGCACGTCCCACGGATTCCGCCGCGACACGCGCAACACGCGTTCCGCAATCACGCGACGGGGATACCCCCGCCCCTACCGTGTCCCCATGGCAGGAATCGGCTCGTGGGGTGGCGGCATCGTCCTGCTCGTCGCGGCCGTCCTCTGGCTCGTCTACCTGATGCCGTCGTGGGCTGCCCGACGCCAGTACCTGGCCACCGAACGCAACGCGATCCGACTGCAGCAGACCCTGCGGATCCTGGCGCAGACCGCTGAACTGCCCGACGAGGTCCGTGTCGAGATGAACGCGAAGTCCCTGGCCGAGGCGCAGCGCGTCGCCCGGTCCGAAGAGGCCAAGCGAACCGCCATCGTCCGTGCCCACGAGGCCGCACGCCAGCGCGAGATCACCCGCCGGCTCGCCGAGCAGGCCCCCGTCCTCGAGCGTGCGTCGTCGGTGCCCGCACTGACCGCGATGCGCATGCGACGCTCCCGGCTCGGAGCCACCCTGTTCGGTACGCTCGGCGTCGTCGTCGCGCTCGTCGTCTTCGTCGCAGCGCCCGCCCTGTGGCTCGTCGGTGTCGCGGGGCTCCTCGCCGCGGGTGGGTCCGCAGCCGTCCTGGCCCAGCTCCACCAGGTGGCGACGGCACGGAAGACCCGTGTCGCGGCGGCCGAGGCGGGCGCGACCCGTGCCTCCCGGCCTGCGAGCACGTGGACGGACCCGGCACCGCCGCTGACGACCGAGCAGTCCGCAGAACCCGCGCAGGACCGCAGCTGGACCCCGAACCGGGTGCCGAAGCCGCTGTACGTGGAGCGACCGACAGCGCCCGCTGCGTCGCCGGAGTCGTCCGCCGAGCTCGCCGCGCGACTCAAGGAGCGCGTCGCCGAGGCCAAGGCCGAGGCGGACGCCGAAGCCGCAGCCATCCGTGCGGGCGAGGCCGACCCGTCGCTCGCCCGGGTGTCACGCATGCGGCCCGAGCTCGAGGACGCTGCCGCGTCGCTGTCCGCCCACGACCAGGGGCGTCTCGCGGAGCGGCTGGGGCTGCGTGCTCCCGCAGTACCGGAGCTCGTCGCCGAGACGCCGGACGAGCCGACCGCGCCGACGGGTCCGCCGAGCAAGTGGGCCGGCATGGGTGTCCTGGACGACGACGCGTACCAGCAGGCCGACCTCGACGCGATCATGCGTCGGCGCCGCGCGGTCTGAGTCGCGGCTCGCCCGACCGGCTGTCCACGATTTCGGATCGGCCGAACGGTGGTGCTAGTGTGGTCGAGCACTTGGGGCTATGGCGCAGTTGGTAGCGCGTCTCGTTCGCAATGAGAAGGTCAGGGGTTCGAATCCCCTTAGCTCCACCAAGGCAATGCAGAACGGCCCGGAACCGACAGGTTCCGAGCCGTTCTGCGTTCGGTGTGTTCCACAGGCTCGCGTCACTGTGTCGTCGTGCACAGTTCGCGAACAGGGGTGGTGTGTTGCTGAGCGCATCGTTCTAGACTCCCGGTGCGCCAAGGGGGCGCGGGGAACGGGGGAACACGTTGCGCTTCAGGACTGCCATCGCATCGATCGGGACGGTGCTCGCCGTCACTGCCGGGCTGCTCGTGGTCGCCCCGGTGGCACCGGCATCGGCCGCAGCGCCGACCACTGGTCGGTTCACGCCCGTGGCACCCGCGCGAGCCTGGTCCGGCACCGCGACGAGCAAGCTGACGACCGTCACGTTCGCTGGCCGCAACGGCATCCCGTCGAACGCGACCGCGGTCGTGCTGACCGCGACCGTGACCTCCCCGAGCGCGGCGGCGTACGTGAGCGTCGCCCCGTTCGGCAGCACCGCCAGCCCCGCCATCCAGAACTTCGCCAGGGCGCAACCGATCTCCGGCACCACCACGGTCGGACTCACCAGCGGCAAGGCCCAGGTGAAGGTCTCGGCCGGCAAGGCGACCGTCGCCCTCGACGTCGCCGGTTGGTACGGCACCAGCGCCACCGGGTCGACCTACACGCCGCTCGCGCCGACGAACGTGCTGAACGGCACCGTCACCACCGGCGCCAAGCGCATCGTCGTCGCGGGCAAGGCGGGCGTGCCGTCGAACGCCACCGCCGTCGTGCTGCAGGCCGACGTGTCCCGTCCCGCGACGAGCGGCCGGCTGCGCCTCACCCCGTACGGCAACAACGCCGGCGTCGTCTCGCTCATGTACTCCAAGGGCACCACCGTCGCGAACACGACGACGGTCCGGCTGTCCGGCGGTGCCGTCCAGGCCAAGGTCTCCTCCGGGTCCGCGCGCGTGCTCGCCGACGTCGTCGGGTACTACGCACCGAACGCCAACGGATCCGTGTTCGTGTCAGCACACCCAGTCCGCGCCGCGACCGTCGCAGCGGGCACCACCGCGACGAAGGTCACCGTCGCCGGCACCGCGGGTGTCCCGCGCAACGCGACCGCGGCCGTCATCAACGCCAAGGTCGGCGGCGGCAGCGTCGGGGGATCGCTCCGCGTCGTCGGTGCGGGGCTCGCCTCGAGCGTGCCCACGCAGATCTACGCCAAGGGGCAGACGATCGGCAACGCGCTCATCGCGCCGCTGGCGTCCGGTGGGCAGGTGCAGGCGAAGGTGTCCGCGGGCAGGGCCACCGTGTACGTCGACGTCGTGGGGTACTTCCTCAACGGCAACAGCGGGTCGGGGACGGGCGTGGACGTCTCGTACCCGCAGTGCGGCAAGAGCGTGCCGACCGACCAGTCGTTCGGCATCGTCGGGGTGAACTCGAGCCTCGGCAACACCACGAACCCGTGCCTGCAGCAGCAGCTGTCCTGGGCGGCGGCGTCGGCGGGTGGCACCGCGCAGCCGAAGACGCAGGTGTACGCGCTGTTCGCCAACCCCGGGGCAGGCGCAGCGTCGGTGTGGCCGACGTCGAACGTGTACCCGGCCGGGCACACCGTGACCCGCAACACCTACGGCACCTGCGCGGCGGTGAACGGCAAGCCGGCGACCACCCGCGCGTGCTCGTTCATGTACGGGTACGCCCGCGCCTACGACGACGCGGCCAGCCGGGGGATCACGAACCCTGGGCAGTACCGCTGGTGGCTCGACGTCGAGACGGGCCTGTCCCACCTGAGCGACACGACGCAGAACCTCGCGGCGCTCGAGGGGATGCTCGCCGGGCTGCAGGACGCCGGCGTCACCCAGGTCGGTGTCTACTCCACGGCGTACCAGTTCCGGACCATCGTCGGCACGGTCCCCGCGACGAGCACGCTGCGCAAGAACACCCTGCCGAGCTGGATCGCGATCGGCGACGGCCGTCTCGACCAGGCGCAGGCAGCATGCTCCGGCGCACGGCTGCTCGGTGGCCCGATCGCGATGACGCAGTACAAGACGCCGTTCGGCTCGACGGAGATCGACCGCAACTGGTCCTGCTCCTGACGAGGCCGCACGCGGTTCGCGACGATCCACGAGTCGTTCGTCGGGTGTCCTGTCGGAGAACGGGTGCGGACCGGTCCGCGCCCGCGCGCCGGCGACGCGACCGCGTCAGCTCGCGAAGCTGTCCGTCAGGACGCCCGCCTGCGCGAAGGACGTGTGGATCGCGTTCGCGGCCTGCTCGAACGCGCGGTTGCCGCGCGAGATCCCGATCGCCCCGCCCTTGATCGCGGACTTGCCGGAGCCGCGCAGCAGTCGAGCGACGGTGCGGCCGTCCGCGGTGACCATGATCTGCACGTCGAGCCGGGTGTGGAAGGTGCGGTCGTTCGCGAGACCGCCGATGAGGAGCGTCAGGCCCATGCTGCCGCGGGTGGCCCGGAGCGCGCCCTGTTCGGCGTCGTCCACCGTGTAGCCCTCGCGGCTGAGGGCGAGTCGGACCTGACCGCGAGCGGTCTCGGGGTCGGTGGCGACGAAGAAGTCGTGGCTCTCGGGCATGGTCTGCTGATCCTCTCGAACGCGTCCGTGCGGACGCGGAGGACGCTCGCCCCCCGGAGACGATCATGCCGTGTCGGAACGTCAGGTGCGTCGCCTACGCTGGCTGTGTCATGACTGCCTCGATGAACCGCCGCGCACTCCTGTCCCTCGCCGGTGTCGCCGGGATCGGGCTCGCGGTCGCCGCGTGCTCGTCCGGCAGCGACGATGCCGGCAAGAAGAACAGCAGCAGCGGCAAGGACGACAACGCCGAGGGCGGCACGAGCACGACCACCCCGAAGCCCGCCGCGAAGTCCCTGACCCCGGCGCAGGTCCCGCTCGTCGGCGGCGTCACGGTCACCGTCGCGGGCACCGGTCTCGCCGCGGTCAAGGGCGTCACCGTCGGCGGGGTCGCTGCCCGCGACGTCACGGCCACCGAGTCGAAGGTCACCTTCACGGCTCCACACCAGGCGATGTACACCGCCGGTGACGCCGCCGTCGCGCTCTTCACCGAGTCGATCGAGCCGACCCCGTCCGCCAACCAGTCGTCCGACGGCAACGGCAGCGCCGCGAACGACGGGCAGACCGGCGCGACGCAGGACTCGGCCACTGCGACGCCGACCCCCACGGCAGCGCCGGTGCCCGATGCGTCCACCGCGGTGGCGACGTCGTCGATGGCCTACGCCGCGTTGACCGACGTCGACCGGCAGCTCCAGTACGCGATGGCGCACTGGAAGGACTACAACCTGTCCGAGTACGGCACCATGAACCCGATCGGCGGCGACTGCGCGAACTACGTCAGCCAGACGCTCATCGCCCGCGGCTGGGAGCAGCGCTCCGACTGGTACAACCGCGCAGCCGGTGCCGAGCACAGCGCCACGTGGACGTACTGCCCGACGATGGACCCGTGGCTCGAGACGAACGCTGCGGAGTTCGGGCTCACCCGGCGCTCCTCGGACGAGCGCGACAAGGTCAAGGTCGGCGACATCGTCTTCTACGACTGGAACGCGAACGGATCGCCGGACCACACCACCATCGTGTCCGAGGTCTTCACCGAGTCGGACGGCACCATCCGCATCAAGTCGGCGAGCCACAACCAGGACGGCCCGTACCGCGACCTCGACGAGATGATCACGGTGCAGCACCCGGGCGGAAGCGCCTGGTTCCACACCTTCGACGCGTAGGCCGACAGGCCGGCAGCATCGGCCCGCCGCTCAGGGGTACCCGAGGAACCAGAGCAGCACGATCGCGACCGGCTGCAGGCACACCCCGACCACGAGCCACGTCACCGCTCGCCGCCGCGTCCGCACGAACACGTCCGACCCGAGCAACGGCGCCATCGGCATGAGCAGCCGCGGCAACGACTGCTGCGGCAGGAACACCGCGACCAGGTACAGCCCGTACGACGCCGTGAACGCGAGCACGTCCGGTCCGAGGGCCCGGGTACTCCTGCGAGAGAAGAACCACACCGCGCCGACGAGCACCGCGACGACGAGCACGATGCCGAGCAGTCCGAGCCACGTCGATGCCATCGTGAACCACGGCGTCAACGGGGCGAAGTGCTGTCGCCCGACGAACCCCACCCACCACGACAGTTCGGTGTCCAGGTAGGCGTTCGGCCGCCCGGTCACCGCCGAGGCGATCACCGGCCACGCCAGACCCGCCGCCGCGACGACGAGGCCGGAGACCACGATCGCGATGCGGTCACGCCACGGGAACACCTCGGCAGGTCGAGCAGACCGGCGGGACCCGACCCACCGGACGACCAGGTGCACGGCCAGCGCCACGGCCAACGCGAGGACCCCGGGTTTCGTGAACGCCGCGACCACCCCGAGCGGCGCGATCAGCCAGTACCGCCGTCGGACCAGCGCCAGCAGCGCTCCGAACAGCAGCACGAGCAGCAGGCTCTCGGCGTAGGCGACCTGCAGCAGGAACCCGGTCGGCGCGAACGCGAACAGTGCGGTGGCCCAGCGGGCCCGGTGCGAGCAGCCCACCGCGAGCACGAGCCGGTACAGCAGGACGCAGGCCCCGGCGCCGGCGATAGTCGCGACGAGCACTCCCGCGACCCAGAACGACGCACCCGTCAGAGCCATGACGGCACGCACGATGGCCGGGAACACCGGCAGGAACGCCCAGGCGTTCGGCGCGACGTGGCCCGCATCGTCGAGGGGGAGCGTGGCCGGGTACCCGTGCTCCGCGATCGTCCGGTAGAACGAGGCGTCCCACGATCCGGAGAACGTGAAGAACGACGGGTCCTGCCGGTACGACGCGAACGTCCAGTCGTTCGCGGTCGCCAGCACGTACATGGTGGCGAGCAGCAGCGTGCTCACCAGGCGCGAGGCGGCCCAGATGAGCAGGGGCGCGGTCCACGCACTGCGGGGTCCGGTCAGCAGGCTGCGCACCCCCGACCGGGAGGCCCGGCTCGTCTCCGCCACGCTCGTCACCCGCCCGATCCTCGCAGACCAGGGCCCGTGCCCGCGTCAGCGGGCGGCCGTGCGTCGGGCCGCGCGCCGACCTGCGTGCATCGTGAGCAGCAATGGTCGGGTCCGTTTTCCGGACCCGACCATTCCTGCTCACGAAGTGCGGGCCTCCCGGCTAGCGACCGGTGACCGCGCGACGGATCTGCTCGATCGGGACCTTCGGGGAGCGGTCGGCGTTGAGCAGGCCGTTCGTCTCCTGCATGGTGTCGGTCAGCTGCGTGTAGCAGGAGCCGGCCAGGAACGAGCTCGCCCGGATCGCGTCGTACAGTGCCGTGATGCGGGTGACCCAGTCGTCGCCGTCGGTGGCCGAGGTGTAGCCCCAGCCGTCCTCGCGCTGTGCACCCGGCTGGTAGTTCACGCCACCGAACTCGGTGAGCATCACCGGCTGGCCGAGGTCCTGCGCGCCACCCACGAGCACCCAGCGGTCCGACGGGCCGAAGTGGGTGAACAGCGCCGTGCGTGCTGCGTCGTCGGCGTAGGTGCGGGCGAGTGCGTCGCCGGCACCCTCGTAGTCGTGGATCGTGACGATGTCGGAGTTGGTGTGCTCCCACCCGTCGTTCGAGATCACCGGACGCGTCGGGTCGATCGCCCGCGTGACGTCGGCCAGGGACCGGGCGTAGGCCTGCTGCGCCGGATCCGTGCTGATGTGCTGCACGCCCCAGCTCTCGTTCGCCGGCACCCACGTGACGATCGACGGGTGCGATGCATCACGCTCGACGGCGTCCATCCACTCGCGCATCAGGCGCTGGACGGCACGCGGCGAGAAGGCGTAGGCGCCGGGGGCCTCGCCCCAGACCAGGATGCCGAGCCGGTCCGCCCAGTACAGGAACCGGGGGTCCTCGATCTTCTGGTGGTTGCGGGCCGCGTTGAAGCCGAGTTCCTTGATGAGCTCGACCTCGCGGCGCAGTGCTCCGCGCGACGGCGCGGCGATGTGCGAGTCCGGCCAGTAGCCCTGGTTCAGGACACTGCGGACGTCGTAGCTGCGGCCGTTCAGCAGGAAGGTGCCGCCGTCGACGCCGACGGTGCGGAGCCCGAAGTAGGACGCGACGGAGTCGATCGGCGTCGTGCCGGTACGGGGGAGGAGCGAGACCGTGGCGTCGACCAGGCGCGGGGCGTCCGGGGTCCAGTGCAGTTCGTCCTCGGCCTGCCCGTTCGTCTGGCGCGCGATCGGCACGACCACGTCGAACTCGTCCGAGGTGTCGCCGAGCGTGGCCTCGACGGTGGCGAGGTGCTCGTCACGCTCGTCCCACCGGGCGACGACGCGCAGGCGCTCGCCGCCGGTGCGGCCGCCAGCGATCCGGACGGTCAGGCGGACGGTGGCATGGTCGACGTTCGTCCAACGCAGGTACTCGATCGAGGCGGTCGGCACGGCTTCGAGCCACACGGTCTGCCAGATGCCGGTGGTGCGGCGGTACCAGATGGCGTGCGGGTCCTCGTGCCAGTCCTGCTTGCCGCGGGGCTGGGTCAGGTCGTGCGGGTCGTCCTCTGCGCGGACGACCAGGGTGTGGACGGCGTCGGGGTCGGTGGCGAGGGCGTCGGTCACGTCGAAGGAGAACGGCGTGTGGCCGCCCTCGTGCTCGCCGACGAACTGGCCGTCGATCCAGACGCGGGCGCGGTAGTCGACGGCGCCGAAGTGCAGGACGAGTCGGGGTGCGGCGGTGCCGTGACCGGCGGCCTCGAGGTCGGCGCGGGTGATCGCACGGGAGTACCAGACCACCGGGTGGAAGCCGGGCTCGTCGATGCCCGAGGCGACGGACTCGGGCGGGAACGGCACGACGATGTCGCGGGCGTCGGGGAACCCGGTGCGCCAGGCGGTGTCGTCGCCGTCGTTCCGGAAGGACCACGTGCCGTCGAGGTCGGCCCAGGCGGTGCGGAGCATCTGCGGCCGGGGGTACGTGCCGTCCTGCCGCGAGGCGAGGGGGAGTGCGGGAGCGGATGCGGTGTCAGGTGCGGCCACGGTGCCGTCGAGCGTGCTCATGGGTCCATGCTCCCGCGCCGGTACATCGTTGTAAAGAGCGTCGCAACGATTGCCATCCGGAGAACCCGGCGGGTGCTCGGGGCGACGTCAGGCGATCGCGGCGTCGCGCGTCAGGACCATCACGTCCATGCGTCCCTGCTGCACGACGTCGCCGCGCTGGTTCCGCAGTGAGACCGTCCGCTCGACGATGCCGGTGGTGCCGGAGCTCGTCAGGCGCGTCGACAGGATCTCGACCTCGCAGGTCACGGTGTCCCCGATGAACACCGGCGCGGTGAACCGCCACTGGTCGATCCCGAGCAGTGCCACGGCCGACCCCTCGAACACCCCGGTCCGTGCGATCAGCCCCAGGCAGAGCGAGGTGCCGAGCAGCCCGTGCACGACCCGCTGGCCGTACCGGGTCTTGCCGGCGAACTCGACGTCGGTGTGCACCTGGTTGTTGTCGTTCGTCCACGAGGCGAAGGACACGACGTCCGCCTCGGTGATCGTGCGACCCGGGGTCGTGAAGGTCTGTCCGGCGGCGAGGTCCTCGAGGTAGTGGGGCACGTCCGCGATTCTCGCAGAGGAGCGCGACGAGCCTCACGCCCGGCCGCGCTCACAGTCGGGCGAGCACCTTCCGCGAACGTCGCAGCCCCCGCTCGAGCACGGCGTGCTCGGCCGTCGCCAGCGCCCCGTACCCGAAGGTGTCGGCGCCGTCCCGGGCCGCGGGCCCGGAGAGCCGCCGGTAGGCATCTGCCGCGTGTGCCGCGTCGAGGGCGTCACCGAGCGTCTCCTGCACCCGCCGCAGCCGGCTGAGCCGCCACTTCCCGAGGTCGGCGGCGTCACCGGCCGCTTCCAGCGCGTACCGCAGGCGCCGTGCCGCCTTCCGGATCTCGTGCAGGACGTCGAGACCCGCCGCGCCACCGTCGACCAGTCGTCGGACCCGAGCGCGCTCGCGGTCGATGCGCTTCGCGACGAAGGCGGCGGCGGCGTCGTCGGCGTGCGGTCCGGCCGGGGCGCGGAGCAGCAGTTGATCGAGCGCGTCGAGGGTACGGAACCAGTCGTCCGAGCGCAGCGCCTGGCGGAGTTCCGCTGCGGCCGCGCTGCGGAGAGCCGCCGCCTGCTCGCCGATCCGGTCCAGCGTGGGGGCGTCGACGAAGCCCTCGGGGGCCCGAGCCGCCGACCGGAACAGCCCGCCGTGCAGGACCTCGGCATCGCGGGCGACCCCGGCGACCCGTCCGGCTTCGGCGAGGGCGGCCCGCAGTGCCTCGGTTGCCTCGCGGTCGAGGGCTCCGCGGTACGCCGCGAGCACGCTCCGCAGCCGACGGACCACCTTCCGGAAGTCGTGCACCGACTCGTGGTCGTCGGCGCGGACTCGGGGGTCGACCGCGACGAGGTCGGCGCGGAGTGACTCGAGGACCCGCAGCACGAACGCCGCAGCGGTGCCCGAACGTGGTCGCTTCGCCCGGTTGCCGCGCCGCTCCGGGGCGAGCACGGGGGCGGGCGGGACCACGACCGCCGAGGTCGACGGCGGCTCGGTGGCCGCGTCGTCCAGTGCTCGCTCCGCGGCCCGTGCCGTGGTGCCGTCCCGCCCGTCGTCCGACAGCGCCCACCACCGTGCGGACCGCAGCACGGAGGTGTCCGGGTCGCCTTCGTCCACCCGGACGTCGGCGATCTCGGCTCGGACCCGACCGTCCTTCCCGCGCAGGGTCACGAGCGTCGTCGTGGTGTCCCGGAGGCGGACCGTCGCCACCGCCCGCCCGCGCAGGAACACCTCGACCGCGTCACGCGGGGGCTGTTCGCCGCCGGGTCGATCGAGGTCCGCACCCACCGGTACCGGGCCGTCGCCGTGGTCGAGGCTCCAGGAACCGTCCTGGGCGCGGGTGAGCGTCACCCCTTCGGCCGCGAGCACGCGCTCGTCGGAGTCCCACACCGTCTCGCGGAGTGTCACGGGCTCGTGCCGTTCGACGGCGGATGCGAGGGGCTCGAGTGCCGGCAACCGGCGGTCGTCGGGGATCCGCCAACTCCGGCGGGGATCGGTGCGGGCGGTGTCGGGGGCGGGGTGCTGGCTCGGCATGTCCGCAAGTGTCGTCCGACGGTGCCCGTGCGGTCCGAGCGCAGGCGCGTTCTGTGGACGGGCGGCCCAGAACCGCTCCCTGTGCAGGGATGAGGAACGGACTCGGCACCTCGCCAGCACTCGGCGCGTACGGTCCGCTGCATGAGCGACGGAGCCCGCCACCCCAGCGACACCGCACCCGACACCCGCGACACCGCACCCTCGAGCGCCACGGCACCCCCGAGCGACACAGCCCCGAGCGCCACGGCTCCGAACGACCACGACCTCGAGTCCTGGATCGCCGACCGTCGGTGGTACGCGTCGAAGGGGTCCGTGCCGCGCCTCCGCACCCTCTCCACCGCCGACGGCACCCGGCTCGTCCTCGACGAAGCCCCCGCACCACCAGCGGCTCCGGTCCTCTACCAGTCACCTGTGACCAGCGGCCCCGACGGCACCATCGCCGACGCCACCGCCGACCACGCGTGGATCACGGCGCTCGCCGCACGCATCGACGCGGACCCGCAGAGCCTCCGTCCCATCGGCACCGTCACGGCTGCCCGCGTCCTGACCGGCGAGCAGTCCAACACCTCGGTCATCTGCGACACCGAGTCCGGTGCCCGCGTCATCATCAAGGTGTTCCGCGTCCTGCACCACGGCGACAACCCCGACGTCACGACGCAGCTCGCGTTGTCCGCAGCCGGCAGTGCTCGCGTCCCCCAGGTCTACGGCGCACTGCGGGGCAGCTGGCCCGACGTCGGGCAGGGCAGCGGCACGGCGACCGGTCACCTCGCGTTCGCGCAGGAGTTCCTGCCGGGCCTCGAGGACGCCTGGCGCGTGGCCCTCGAGGAAGCGCACGCCGGCACGCCCTTCGGCGATCGGGCCGAGCAGCTCGGGGCGGCGCTCGCCGACGTCCACCGCACCCTCGCCGAGGCACTACCGTCCGAGCCCGCCGACGAGGCGCGACGACGGACCGCCGTCGCGACGATGCACGAGCGGCTCGACACCGCCGCGCGCGAGGCCCCGGCGGTCGCCGAGCACGCAGACGCGATCCGAGCGGTGTACGCGGCGGCGACGGCGACGCCCTGGCTGGACCTGCAGCGCATCCACGGCGACCTGCACCTCGGGCAGGTGCTCGCTGCCCCCGAGCCGCGCGGGTGGGTCTTCCTCGACTTCGAGGGGGAGCCGCTCCGTCCCCTGGCCGAACGCTCGTTGCCGGACGTCACGCTCCGTGACGTGGCCGGCATGCTCCGGTCGTTCGACTACGTCGCCGGAGCCCTGGCGCACGACGCGGAACCGGTCGACGCAGCGGGCTGGGCGGACGAGGCACGCGTGCGGTTCCTCGACGGGTACCAGCGGGGGACCGGCACCGACCTCGGCGCACACCGGGAGCTCCTGGATGCGTTCGAGCTCGACAAGGCCGTCTACGAGGTCGTCTACGAGACCCGGAACCGACCCGACTGGGTCGGCATCCCGCTCACGGCCGTCACGCGCCTGGTCGGCCGCAGCGGGTCCTGACCGCGCACCCGGAGGCGGACGGGAGGCCCGTGGCGATCCCGCCACGGGCCTCCCGTCGAACGCCGTGACGGACAGTGCCCGTCGTGCGTCAGCCGCCAGCCGTCAGTTGACGGGGCCGGTGTACTTCTCGCCCGGTCCGGCGCCCGGTGCGTCCGGGATCGCCGACGCCTCGCGGAACGCGAGCTGCACCGAGCGCAGCCCGTCGCGCAGCGGACGGGCGTGGTGGTCGCCGATCTCGGTCGCCGCGGCGGTGACCAGTCCGGCCAGTGCGGTGATGAGCTTGCGCGCCTCGTCCAGGTCGGTCTGCTCCTGGGGGTCGTCGGCCAGGCCGACCTTCACGGCGGCGGCACTGAGCAGGTGCACGGCCACGGTGTTGATGAGTTCGACGGCCGGCACCTCCGAGATGTCCCTGGCGGCGTCGATGCCGCTGCCGTCGTCGTCGATCGGGGTGTCGGTCACGGTGCTCCTCTGCTAGACTCGCTCGCGGCAGATGCTGTCCGTGTGCCATCAGGTTCTCCTGAAGCGCTCGGACGGTGTCACGAAAGAGGAGTCTCTCCCACCCGCGGCCGCGTTCCACCAGGCTACCGGGTCACCACCGCTCCACGAGTGCACAGCAACTGGGTGCACACGTCGGTCGGGTCCACGGATCCGACGCAGGGCGGCTGCCGAACGGGTTCCGATCCGTGCGTCAGATCTCCTCTCTCGTGCTGTCGTCCAGGGCAAACGTCCCGGACGACCACCACCTGATTGAAGGAGCTCCGCATCACCGATCCCCGTACCAACGACCGAATCCGCGTTCCCGAAGTCCGACTCGTCGGCCCGCAGGGTGAGCAGGTCGGCGTTGTCCCGATCGCCATGGCACTGCGCCTCGCGCAGGAAGCCGAACTGGATCTGGTCGAGGTCGCGCCGAACTCGAAGCCGCCCGTGGCCAAGATCATGGACTACGGCAAGTTCAAGTACGAAGCCGCTCAGAAGGCCAAGGAAGCCCGTCGCAACCAGGTGAACACGGACCTGAAAGAGGTCCGTTTCCGCCTGAAGATCGACGTGCACGACTACGAGACGAAGCGCAAGCGCGCCGAGGGGTTCCTCCTCGGTGGCGACAAGGTGAAGGCGATGATCCTCTTCCGTGGCCGCGAGCAGTCGCGTCCGGAGCAGGGTGTCCGTCTCCTCCACAAGTTCGCGGAGGAGATCGCCGAGTTCGGCGTCGTCGAGTCCCGTCCCACCCAGGACGGCCGCAACATGACGATGATCATCGCCCCCCTGAAGAACAAGTCCGACGTCAAGGGCGAGCAGAACGCGAAGCGCGCTGCACAGAAGGCCGAGCGTCGTGCCACCGAGCACGCTGCGAAGGACCACTCGGACGCCGAGACCGAGACCGAGGCCCCGGCCGAGGCTCCCGCGCAGGACACGGCACCGGCCAAGAGCGACGCTCCCGCCGAGTAGGTCACCCAGACCGACCCCGCAACGACGCGGCTCCCATCCATCCCACGGAAAGGCACCACCATGCCCAAGCAGAAGACCCACTCCGGGTCGAAGAAGCGCTTCAAGATCACCGGTACCGGCAAGGTCATGAAGCAGCAGGCCGGTATGCGTCACAACCTCGAGGTCAAGAGCTCCAAGCGCAAGGCCCGCCTGAACGAGGACCAGGTCCTCTCCAAGGCAGACGCGAAGAACGTCAAGAAGCTCCTCGGCCACTGAGCCCCCGGATCGTAAAGGAATAGTGCAATGGCACGAGTAAAGAGAGCGGTCAACGCCGCCAAGAAGCGCCGCGTCATCCTCGAGCGCGCCGAGGGTTACCGCGGCCAGCGTTCGCGTCTGTACCGCAAGGCCAAGGAGCAGGTCACCCACTCCCTGGTCTACGCGTACCGCGACCGTCACGCGAAGAAGGGCGAGTTCCGTCGCCTGTGGATCCAGCGCATCAACGCTGCGTCCCGTGCGAACGGCCTGACCTACAACCGTCTGATCCAGGGTCTGGGTCTCGCCGGTGTCGAGGTCGACCGTCGCATCCTCGCCGACCTCGCGGTGAACAACCCCGAGACCTTCACCGCGCTCGTCGAGACCGCGAAGAAGGCCCTCCCGGCCGACACCTCGGCCCCGAAGGCTGCGTAGTCAGTTCTTCTGCTCGCGAAACCCCCGCCGCACGGCGGGGGTTTCGTCGTTCCTAGACTTGGGTCGTGAGCGAACTCCTCGAGAACCCCCGTGCCGGACGCGTGAAGGCCGTCGCGGCCCTGTCGAAGAAGGACGTCCGTGCCGAAACGGGCCTCTTCCTGCTGGAGGGGCCGCAGGCGGTGCGTGAAGCACTCGAGTACGCCCCGGAGCTCCTGCGCGAGCTCTACGTGACGCCGACTGCCGCAGCCCGCTACGGCCTCGACGACGCGCCGGTCGACACCTGGTTCGTGACGGAGCAGGTCCTCGACGCGATGGCCGACACCGTGACGCCACAGGGCGTCGTCGCCGTCTGCCAGCAGTTCCCGACGTCGGTCAAGGACGTCTTCCCGGACCGTCGCGTCGGTGACGTTGCCGCTGCCGTCGACCTGGAGGCCCGTGGGGACGCCGACGAGCCGGCCGCGTTGCCGGGGCTGGTCGCCATCCTCGAAGAGGTGCGGGACCCGGGGAACGCCGGCACGATCATCCGCGCCGCCGACTCCGCCGGCGCCGACGCGGTGGTCCTCACCGGGCGGTCGGTGGACCCGTACAACCCGAAGGTCGTCCGGTCGACCACGGGCTCGCTGTTCCACGTGCCGGTGTCGGTCGGCGTGACCCTGGCCGACACGATCGCGCGGGCGAAGGCACTCGGGTACACCGTGCTCGCGGCCGACGTCTCGGGTGACGACCTGCCGGTGGTCCGGGCCGAGGGCATGCTCGACGGTCCGACCGCGTGGGTGTTCGGCAACGAGGCGCGTGGGCTCACGACCGAGGACCTCGCGCTCGTCGACCGTGCGGTGAAGGTGCCGATCTACGGCCAGGCGGAGTCGATGAACCTGGCGACGGCGGCCTCGGTCTGCCTGTACGAGTCGGCGTTCGCACTCCGGAGCTGACCTCCCTCCACAGGTCGGTCGTCGGCATCGGCCATCCACAGTCCGACCGGTGCAGGCGGGTGGTATCCCGTCGGCCGGTAGGCTTGGGTCTCGTGTCAGAACCTCTCGAGATCAGCGAATCGGCCGTCGCCGACGCCGTGGACGCAGCACTCGCCGCCGTCCGCGCCACGACGACGGTCGCCGAACTGAAGCAGGCCAGGGCCGAGCACACCGGTGAGCAGTCGCCGCTGGCTCGGATGAACGCGTCGATGCGCAGCGTCCCGCCGGAGCAGAAGGCCGCGGCCGGCAAGCTCGTCGGTCAGGCCCGCGGGCGGCTGAACGCGGCGATCGCGGAGCAGGAGTCGGTCCTCGCCGTGGCCGAAGAGCGCGCGCGGCTCGAGGCCGAGCGCGTCGACGTCACCGCGTTGCCGACCCACCGCCCGACCGGCTCGCGCCACCCGCTCTCGCTGCTCAACGAAGCCGTCGCGGACATCTTCGTCGGCATGGGGTGGGAAGTGGCAGAGGGCCCCGAGCTCGAGCACGAGTGGTTCAACTTCGACGCCCTGAACTTCGACCAGGACCACCCGGCCCGGGCCATGGCGGACACGATCTTCGTCGAGCCGGTCGACCGCCACCTGGTCATGCGCACCCACACGTCGCCCGTGCAGGTGCGGTCGCTGCTGTCCCGCGACCTCCCGCTCTACGTCATCGCCCCGGGCCGCGTGTACCGTGCCGACGAGCTCGACGCCACGCACCTGCCGGTCTTCACCCAGGTCGAGGGCATCGCGATCGACAAGGGCCTGACGATGGCACACCTGCGCGGCACGCTCGAGCACTTCGCCCGCCAGGTCTTCGGTGCCGAGGCACAGATCCGCCTGCGCCCGAACTACTTCCCGTTCACCGAGCCCAGCGCCGAGATGGACGTCTGGCAGCCGAACGCCAAGGGTGGCGCGCGGTGGGTCGAGTGGGGCGGCTGCGGCATGGTCAACCCCAACGTCCTGCGTGCCGCCGGCATCGACCCGGACGAGTACCAGGGCTTCGCCTTCGGCATGGGCATCGAGCGGACGCTGCAGTTCCGCAACGGCCTGAACGACATGCGTGACTTCCTCGAGGGCGACATCCGCTTCTCGCAGCAGTTCGGAACGGTGGTCTGATGCGCGTCCCACTCCGCTGGCTCGGCGAGTCCGTCGACCTCCCCGAGGACGTCACCCTCGAGCACGTCCACGCGGCGCTCGTGTCGGTCGGCTTCGAGGAAGAGGACGTCCACACCTTCGACCTGACCGGCCCCGTCGTGGTCGGCCGGGTGCTCGAGCGTGTCCCGGAACCGCAGAAGAACGGCAAGACGATCAACTGGTGCCAGGTGGACGTCGGCGAGCCCGAGCCCCGCGGCATCGTCTGCGGTGCGCACAACTTCGACGTGGGCGACCTCGTCGTCGTGACGCTGCCCGGCGCCGTGCTGCCCGGACCGTTCCCGATCGCGGCCCGCAAGACCTACGGCCACGTCTCCGACGGCATGATCGCCTCGGCACGCGAGCTCGGTCTCGGTGACGAGCACGAGGGCATCCTCCGCTTCGCAGACCTCGACATGGAGCCCGACGTCGGCCAGGACGCCATCGCGCTCCTCGGCCTCGACGACGCGGCGGTCGAGATCAACGTCACGCCGGACCGCGGGTACGTGCTGAGCATGCGCGGTGTCGCACGTGAGTACGCCCACGCCACCGGCGCGAGCTTCCACGACCCCGTCGACCGCGTCGCACCCCGCACGGCCGAGGGTTTCTCGGTCACGATCGACGACCAAGCCCCGATCCGCGGTCGCGTCGGCGCGAGCACCTTCGTCACCCGCGTCGTCCGAGGCATCGACCCCGCCACGAAGACACCGGCCTGGATGGTGTCGCGTCTCGCCCTGGCAGGCGTCCGTTCGATCTCGCTGCCCGTCGACATCACGAATTACGTCATGTTCGAGCTCGGCCAGCCGCTGCACGGCTACGACCTGTCGACCGTCCGCGGCGGCCTGGGTGTCCGTCGTGCGGCTGTCGGCGAGACGCTCGAGACCCTCGACGGCGCCGTGCGGAAGCTCGACCCCGAGGACCTCGTCATCACCGACCACGACGGCCCCGTCGGGCTCGCCGGCGTGATGGGCGGTGCCCGGACCGAGATCTCGGCGAGCACGACCGACGTCCTGATCGAGGCAGCTGGCTTCGACCAGGTCTCGATCGCGCGGACCGCTCGCCGGCACAAGCTGCCGAGCGAGGCCTCCCGTCGGTTCGAGCGCGGCGTCGACCCGCTCGTGGCCGAGGCTGCTGCGAACCGCGCCGTCGACCTCCTCGTCGAGCTGGCCGGCGGCACGGCCGACGCCCTCGGTTCCACGCTCGTCGACACCGAGCCCCGTGCGACGGTCGCTATGCGGACCTCGCGTCCGGCCGAGCTCATCGGCGTGGATTACAGCGACGCCGAGGTCGTGGACACCCTCCGTGCGATCGGTGCGACGGTGCAGGCCGACGGCGCGCAGCTCGCCGTCACCCCGCCGACCTGGCGTCCGGACCTGACCGACGACACCACGTTGGTCGAAGAGGTCGCGCGGATCGTCGGGTACGACCGCATCCCGAGCGTGCTCCCCGTCGCGCCGCCCGGACGCGGACTCACCCCGCACCAGCAGGCCCGCCGTCGGGTCTCCGCGGCCCTCGCCGCCGCGGGTCTGGTCGAAGCGGTGACGGCGCCGTTCGTCTCCGCTGCAACGCAGGACGCCTACCCGGGGATCGACCCGGAGGGCGGCCCGAGCGTCGTCCTCGCCAACGCCCTCGACAGCGAGCAGAACCTGCTCCGCCGCAGTGGTGTGCCGGCCCTCGTCGACGCCGCCCGCCGGAACGTCTCGCGCGGCCTGCTCGACGTCGCGCTCTACGAGACCTCGCGGGTGTTCCTGCCGGTGACGGGCGTGACGCTCGGCACCGACGAGGTCCCGGCCGGTGCCGCGCTGCCCGACCGCGCGACGCTCCAGGCCCTCGACGCGTCCCTGCCCGCACAGCCGTTCCACGTGTCCGCCCTGCTCACCGGCAACCGCGTCGGCAAGCAGGCGGGCGTCGCGGCCGAGCCGTTCGGCATCGCCGACGCGATCGACGCGGCTCGCCAGGTCGCGTGGGCCGTCGGCGTGGAACTGCGCGTCGTGCAGACCACCCACCCGTCCCTGCACCCGGGCCGCGCGGCGTCGCTGCTCGTGGGCGACACCGTCGTGGGCGTCGCCGGCGAACTCCTGCCGGAACTGTCCGCCGCCGCGGTGCTGCCCCGCGTGGTGGCCGTGGTCGAGCTCGACCTCGACGCCATGGTGGCCGCGGCCCCCGACCTCGTCGCGGTCGCGCCGATCGTGTCGTACCCGGCAGCGACGCAGGACCTGTCCCTGGTCGTCGACGCCGGGGTGCCGGCCGGTGACGTGTTGGATGCGGTCCGCTCTGGTGCCGGAGACCTGTTGGAGTATGCTCGGCTCGTGGATGACTACCGGGGCTCCGGCGTGGACGAGGGACAGAAGTCCCTGACGTTCGCCCTGCGCTTCCGTGCCACGGACCGCACGCTGACCGCTGCCGAGGCCACCGAGGCCCGTGACGGCGCAGTCCGACGTGCCGGCGAGCGATTCGGGGCGACCCTGCGCGACTGACCCACGACGGGATCAGCACCGCCCGGGGTCGCCGCCTCCGACTCTCTCGACGACCAGTCCGACCAAAGGTGGAATCCCATGTCCGTATCCGTCGCCGTGGCGGGAGCCTCCGGCTACGCGGGTGGTGAGCTCCTGCGCGTGCTCTCCGCCCATCCCGAGTTCGACGTCAGGACGGTGACGGCGTTCTCGAACGCCGGACAGCCGTTGATCGCGACGCAGCCGCACCTCCGGTCGCTGTCGCACCTGACCCTCGAGAAGACGACGGCCGAGACGCTCCGCGGGCACGACGTCGTGTTCCTGGCGCTGCCGCACGGTCAGTCGGGGGCGATCACCGAGGAGCTCGGCGACGACGCCCTCGTGGTTGACTGCGGCGCGGACCACCGTCTGACGGACCCCGCAGCCTGGGAGCAGTTCTACGGCGGCGACTACCACGGCGCCTGGACCTACGGCCTGCCGGAGCTCCTGCTCGCCGCCCCGACCCCGGGGTCGGCCGACGAGTGGCGCGAGGTCGAGGACATCGCGTCGCAGGGCAAGCAGCGTTCGGCCCTGGTCGGCACCAAGCGGATCGCGGTCCCCGGGTGCAACGTCACCGCGGTGACGCTCGGCATCCAGCCGGGCATCCAGGCCGGGCTCGTCGAGTCGGACGACATCGTCGCTGTGCTGAGCGTCGGCCCGAGCGGTGCCGGCAAGAAGCTCGCCAACACCTACCTGGCGTCCGAGATCATGGGCTCCGCCAGCGCCTACGCGGTGGGCGGCACGCACCGGCACGTCCCGGAGATCCAGCAGAACCTGGTCGTCGCGGGCGCTGCCGACGTGACGATCTCGTTCACGCCCGTGCTCGTCCCGATGTCGCGGGGCATCCTCGCGACGACGACGGCCAAGCTCACCCCGGGTGTCAGCGCCCGCGACGTGCGGCTCGCCTGGGAGCAGGCCTACGTCGACGAGCCGTTCGTGCACCTGTTGCCCGAGGGCGAGTTCCCCCGGGTCGCGGACACCATCGGTGCGAACACCGCACTCGTCGGCATCGCGGTGGACGAGGCCGCAGGCCGCGTCGTCGCCGTGACGGCTCTCGACAACCTCGCGAAGGGCACGGCGGGTGCCGCCGTCCAGTCGACCAACATCGCCCTGGGTCTGCCGGAGACCCTGGGCCTCAGCGTGGACGGAGTCGCACCGTGACCGACCTCACCGACGTGAGCGAGCCCACCCAGGGCGAACCGGGCCTCCAGGGCGTCACCGCGGCAGCGGGTTTCCGCGCTGCCGGCGTGACCGCCGGCCTGAAGACCAGCGGCAAGCCGGACGTGGCCCTCGTCGTCAACGACGGCCCCGACGCGGCCGTGGCCGCGGTCTTCACCAGCAACCGCGCGCAGGCGCACCCGGTGATCTGGTCCCGCCAGGTCGTCGGTGACGGCGTCGCGCGCGCCGTCGTCCTGAACTCCGGCGGCGCCAACTGCTTCACGGGCCCCTTCGGCTTCCAGACCACGCACCTGACCGCCGAAGCCGTCGGTGACGCCCTCGGCATCGGAGCGGGCGACGTCGTCGTCTGCTCCACCGGCCTCATCGGGGTCGGCGACCAGACCTTCCGCGACGGCGTGCTCCGCGGGGTCGACCTCGCGAGCGCCGCACTCAGCGCCGACGGCGGCCCGGACGCGGCCACGGCCATCATGACGACCGACACCAAGGCGAAGCAGTCCGTGGTGACCGAGGACGGCTGGACCGTCGGCGGCATGGCGAAGGGTGCGGGCATGCTCGCACCCGGGCTCGCGACGATGCTCGTCGTGATCACCACCGACGCCGTGCAGACCCCGGACCAGCTCGACCAGGCGCTCCGCGCGGCCACCCGCATCACCTTCGACCGCGTCGACTCGGACGGCTGCATGTCGACGAACGACACCGTCGTGCTGCTGTCGTCGGGTGCGAGCGGGGTGACGCCCGAGGTCGGCGACTTCCAGGAAGCCTTGACCGCCGTCTGCGCCGACCTGGCCCGCCAGCTGCAGCAGGACGCCGAGGGCGCCAGCCACGACATCGCGATCGAGGTCGTGCACGCCGCGACCGAGGACGACGCCGTCACCGTCGGCCGGAGTGTCGCGCGCAACAACCTGTTCAAGGCGGCCGTCTTCGGCAACGACCCGAACTGGGGCCGGGTCCTCGCGGCCATCGGCACCACGGACGCCGACTTCGACCCGTACGCGGTCGACGTCAGCATGAACGGTGTCCGGGTCTGCCACGCCGGCGCCCCGGACCAGCCGAGCGACACCGTCGACCTGACGCCGCGGGACACCCACGTGCGCATCGACCTCGGCGTCGGGACGCACTCGGCGACGATCCTGACCAACGACCTCACGCACGACTACGTGCACGAGAACAGCGCGTACTCCAGCTGATGGCGAACGACACCGAAGGGGCCGGGACGCCCCTCACGAAGGAAGAAGAGCACGAGTTCGCCGCCGTCAAGGCCGCGACCCTGATCGAGTCCCTACCGTGGCTCAAGCGGTTCTCCGGCAAGGTCGTCGTCGTCAAGTTCGGCGGCAACGCGATGGTGAACGAGGACCTCAAGCGTGCGTTCGCCGAGGACATGGTCTACCTCCGCTACGCCGGGTTGCACCCCGTCGTCGTGCACGGCGGGGGTCCGCAGATCTCGGCCGCGCTCAAGGAACAGGGCATCGAGTCCGAGTTCCGTGGCGGCTACCGCGTCACCACGACCGAGGCGATCTCGGTCGTCCGCGACGTCCTGGCTGGCGAGGTCAACCGCGAGATCGTCGACCTGATGAACGAGCACGGCGAGGGCCTGGCCGTCGGCGTGTTCGGCGACGGCGGGTCGCTGTTCACCGGCGAGCAGAAGGGTGTGGTCGTCGACGGGCAGGAGTACGACCTCGGGCACGTCGGTGACATCACCCACGTCGACCCGTCAGGGGTGCTCGCCGCGATCGAGGCCGGCCGCATCCCGGTGGTCTCGAGCATCGCGATCGACGACGCCCACCCGGACCAGGCGCTCAACGTGAACGCCGACGCAGCCGCGGGTGCCCTGGCGATCGCGCTGCGTGCGTCGAAGCTCATCATGCTCACCGACGTCCCCGGCCTGTACCGCAACTGGCCGGACCGCGACTCGCTCGTCGACCTCATCGCGGTCGAGGAACTCCGCGCGCTCCTGCCGTCCCTCGAGTCGGGCATGATCCCGAAGATGACCGCGTGCCTCGACGCCGTGGTCGGCGGGGTCGGCGGGGCGACGATCATCGACGGCCGGATCCCGCACTCGATCCTGCTCGAGGTCTTCACCCTGCGCGGTGCGGGCACCGAGGTGATCCCGGACCCGAGCCGACGCACCGAGAACCAGATGACCCACGCCGAGATCGGCCGACGCGTGGCAGCACCGTCGACGAACACCAGCACCGGCCAACACGTGGCCAGCACGACCGAGAAGGGGCAGCAGCCGTGAGCAGCGAGACGCAGACCGAGACCTGGAACGACCGGTTCGGGGCGTCGCTCATGCGATCCCTGACCCCGCCGAAGATCATGCTCGAGCGCGGACAGGGCTGCCGTGTCTGGGACGTCGAGGGCAACGAGTACCTCGACTTCCTGGCGGGCATCGCCGTGAACTCGCTCGGCCACGCGCACCCCGTGCTGGTCGAGGCGATCGCCGACCAGGCCGCGAAGCTCGTGCACGTGTCGAACTACTTCGCGACGCCGCCCCAGCTCGAGCTGGCGGAGCGCCTCAAGCGCATCACCGGTGCGGGCGACGCCGGGCGGGTGTACTTCGGCAACTCCGGGGCAGAGGCGAACGAGGCCGCGTTCAAGCTCGCGCGCCTGAACAAGGGCGCCGACGGGCAGAAGACCCGCATCCTCGCGCTGAAGCAGGGGTTCCACGGCCGGACGATGGGGGCACTCGCGCTCACCGGCAAGCCCGCGCTGCAGCAGGACTTCCTGCCGATGATCCCGGGCGTCGAGCACATCGACTCCACCGTCGCAGCGCTCGAGGCGTCCATCGACGACACGGTCGCGGCGATCGTCATCGAGCCGATCAAGGGCGAGGCCGGCGTCGTCGACCTGCCCGAGGGCTTCCTGCTCGCCGCGCGCCGGCTGACCGAGGAGCACGGTGCGCTGCTGATCCTCGACGAGATCCAGACCGGTGTCGGCCGGACGGGCAACTGGTTCACCTACCAGGGCCACGGCTTCACCCCCGACGCCGTCACGGTGGCCAAGGGCATCGCCGGCGGCTTCCCGATCGGTGCGCTCGTGACCTTCGGGTGGGCGTCCGACCTGTTCTCGGCCGGCCAGCACGGTTCGACCTTCGGCGGCAACCCGCTCGGCACCCGCGTGGCGAACGCGGTGCTCGAGGAGATCGAACGCGCGGACCTCGTCGCTGCCGCCGTGGTCAAGGGCGAGCGGATCCGGACCGGCATCGCCGGCATCGGCTCACCGCTCGTCGAAGAGGTCCGCGGCACCGGTCTGCTCATCGGCGTCGGGCTCACCGGCCCGATCGCGGCCGCGGTCAACGCCGCCGCCCTCGAGCGTGGCCTCATCATCAACGCCCCGAACGAGTCGAGCCTGCGTCTCGCGCCGCCGCTCATCGTGTCCGACGCCGAGATCGACGAGTTCGTGTCGATCCTCGCCCAGAGCCTCGCGGCCGTCGCTGCCGCCCAGGAGACCTCCGCATGACCCGCCACTTCCTCCGGGACGACGACCTCAGCCAGGCCGAGCAGTCCGCGATCCTCGACATCGCCGACCAGATGAAGGCCGACCGTTGGGGTGCGAAGCCCCTCGCCGGCCCGCAGAGCGTCGCGGTCATCTTCGACAAGTCGTCGACCCGCACCCGGGTGTCGTTCCACGTCGGCATCTCCGACCTGGGCGGCAGCCCGCTCATCATCTCGACGGCGAACAGCCAGCTCGGCGGCAAGGAGACCCCGTCGGACACCGCCCGCGTGCTGGAGCGCATGGTGTCGGCGATCGTCTGGCGCACCTACGGTCAGGCTGGTCTCGAGGAGATGGCCGCCGGCACGACCGTCCCCGTCGTCAACGCACTGTCCGACGACTTCCACCCCTGCCAGCTGCTCGCCGACCTGCTCACCATCCGCGAGCACCGCGGCACGCTGGCGGGCCAGACCGTGGCGTTCATCGGCGACGGCGCGAGCAACATGGCGCAGTCGTACCTGCTCGCCGGCGCGACCGCGGGCATGCACGTCCGCGTCGCGGCTCCCGCCGAGTTCTCGCCGTCCCCGCAGGTCGTCACCGACGCCGAGCACCGTTCGGCCGAGACCGGCGGTTCCGTCCTGGTCGTCACCGACCCGGTGGCAGCGGTCGCCGGTGCCGACGTCGTGGTCACCGACACCTGGGTGTCGATGGGCAAGGAGTCCGAGAAGCAGTCGCGCCTCGACACCTTCTCCGGGTACCGCGTGGACGACGCCCTGATGGCGCACGCTGCCGACGACGCGGTGTTCATGCACTGCCTGCCCGCCGACCGTGGCTACGAGGTGACCGCCGACGTCATCGACGGGCCGCGCAGCATCATCTGGGACGAGGCGGAGAACCGTCTGCACGCCCAGAAGGCGCTGCTGGCCTGGCTCCTCGCCGCGAATGGCGCGACGACGGCGACGGCGACCGCCGCGGCGACCGCGTAGGCGCACCGCATGGCTGACCGCGTCGTCCTCGCCTACTCCGGCGGCCTCGACACCTCCGTCGGGATCGGCTGGCTGCGTGACGCCACCGGCAAAGAGGTGGTGGCACTCGCGGTCGACGTCGGCCAGGGCGGCGAGGACCTCGACGCGATCCGACAGCGCGCGCTCGACTGCGGGGCCGTCGAGTCGATCGTGGTCGATGCCAAGGACGAGTACGCCGACGAGTACATCGTGCCGGCGCTCAAGGCCAACGCGCTGTACCAGAAGCGCTACCCGCTGGTGTCGGCGCTGAGCCGCCCGCTCATCGCGAAGCACCTCGCGCTGACGGCGAAGCAGCTCGGCGCCGACAGCGTCGCGCACGGCTGCACCGGCAAGGGCAACGACCAGGTCCGGTTCGAGGCCGCCGTCGCGGCGATCGCCCCGGACCTGCGGAGCGTGGCACCGGTGCGTGACCTCGCCCTGACCCGGGACAAGGCGATCGCGTACGCCGAGCAGCACGCCCTGCCGATCCAGCAGTCGCAGCGGTCGCCGTACTCGATCGACCAGAACGTGTGGGGCCGTGCGGTCGAGACGGGTTTCCTCGAGGACCCGTGGAACGCCCCGACCGAGGACCTCTACGCCTACACGCAGGACCCCGCCGTCCCGCGCGACCCGGACGAGGTGACCATCACGTTCGAGCGCGGCGTCCCTGTGGCGCTCGACGGGCAGCGCTTCAGCGTGCTGCGGATCGTGCAGGAGTTGAACGCCGTGGCGGGCAAGCACGGCGTCGGTCGGATCGACGTCGTCGAGGACCGCCTCGTCGGCATCAAGTCGCGCGAGGTGTACGAGGCCCCTGCGGCGATCGCGCTCATCACGGCGCACGAGGAACTCGAGCGCCTCACCCTCGAGCGCGACGTGAACCGCTACAAGCGTGGTGTCGAGTCGGAGTGGGCCGACCTGGTCTACGACGGCCTGTGGTTCGGCGGGCTGAAGCGCAGCCTCGACGCCTTCGTTGACCACACCCAGCAGCACGTCTCCGGCGACGTCCGCCTCCAGCTGCACGGCGGTCGCGCGACGGTGACCGGCCGTCGCTCGGAGCAGAGCCTCTACGACTTCGACCTCGCCACGTACGACACCGGCGACACGTTCGACCAGTCCCTCTCGAAGGGCTTCATCGAACTCTGGTCGCTCCCCAGCAAGATCTCCGCCCGCCGCGACGCGGCGAACTGACAGCACGCCACCCGGCGGACGACACACCGCCGCCACCCGGCCCGACGACAACGACGCAGGACGACATGACCGACGAGAAGACCGACGCCACCAACACCGGAGCCCTCTGGGGCGCCCGCTTCGCCGACGGCCCGAGTGCGGCCCTGGCAGCGCTCTCGAAGTCGACGCACTTCGACTGGCAGCTCGCCCCGTACGACATCGCCGGCTCCCGCGCGCACGCCCGGGCCCTGCACACGGCCGGGTACCTGACGGCGGACGAGCTCGAGCGCATGCTCGCCGGACTCGACCGGCTCGAGGCCGCGCACGCCGACGACACGCTGCAGCCCGACGAGTCCGACGAGGACGTCCACGGCGCCCTCGAGCGCCTCCTCATCGCCGACCTCGGTCCGGAACTCGGCGGCAAGCTCCGCGCCGGCCGCAGCCGCAACGACCAGATCGCGACGCTCGGCCGCATGCACATGCTCGACCACGGGCGGCGCATCGGCCGACTCGTGATCGACCTGGTCGACGCGATCACCCAGCAGGCCAACGAGCACCCGGCGGCGATCATGCCGGGTCGCACGCACCTGCAGCACGCGCAGCCCGTCCTGCTCGCGCACCACCTGCTGGCGCACGCGTGGCCGTTGGTCCGCGACCTCGAGCGCCTCCGCGACTGGGCGGGCCGCGCGAGCGTGAGCCCGTACGGCGCCGGTGCCCTCGCCGGCAGTTCGCTCGGCCTCGACCCCGCCGCGATCGCCGCGGAGCTCGGGTTCGACCGCCCGGCCGACAACTCGATCGACGCCACGGCCGCCCGCGACGTCGTCGCCGAGTTCGCGTTCGTCCTCGCGCAGATCGGCATCGACGTCTCGCGTCTGTCGGAAGAGGTCATCCTCTGGAACACGAAGGAGTTCGGCTTCGTCCGGCTCCACGACGCCTTCTCGACCGGCTCGAGCATCATGCCGCAGAAGAAGAACCCGGACATCGCCGAGCTCGCGCGCGGCAAGTCCGGTCGTCTGATCGGCAACCTGACGGGCCTGCTCGCGACTTTGAAGGGACTGCCGCTCGCCTACAACCGCGACCTGCAGGAGGACAAGGAGCCCGTCTTCGACTCGGTCGCCACGCTCGAGGTCCTGCTGCCAGCCTTCACCGGCATGATCGCGACGCTCACCTTCGACACGGACCGGATGGCCGAGCTCGCGCCGCAGGGCTTCTCGCTCGCGACCGACGTGGCCGAGTGGCTGGTCCGCCAGGGTATCCCGTTCCGCGATGCGCACGAGGTGTCCGGTGCGCTGGTCCGGTACTGCGAGCAGCGGGGCATCGAGCTCGACGACCCGACCGACGACGAGTACCGGTCGGTCTCCGAGCACCTGACCCCCGGGGTCCGTGCCGTGCTCACGATCGAGGGCAGTGTCGCGTCCCGCTCGGGCGTCGGTGGCACCGCTCCGGACCGTGTGGCCGAGCAGCTGGCGTCCGTCACGCGTCGCGTCCACGACCTGGCCGAGGGCGCACCCTTCACGCGATGACCGAGGGGCTGCTCGCGATGCTCGCCGAGCCGGCGCCGCGCATCGCCCCGGCGCTGCTCGGCGCGACGATCGCGGGCCGTGGCGTGACCCTGCGCATCACCGAGGTCGAGGCCTACTTCGGCCCCACCGACCCCGGCTCGCACGGGCACCGCGGTCCGACCGAGCGCAACCGCCACCTGTTCGGGTCGCCGGGCACCCTGTACGCGTACCGCTCGTACGGCATCCACACCTGCGTCAACGTCGTGAGTGCACCGGCCGGCACCTCCTCCGGTTCCCTGCTCCGCGGTGCGCAGGTGATCGAGGGCGTCGACACCGCACGCGGACGACGTGGCCCGTCGATCGCCGACGTCGCGTTGGCGCGTGGCCCCGGCAACCTCGGTGGCGCCCTCGGCGCGGTGCTCGGACAGGACGACGGCACCTCGCTGCTCGACGGGTCCGGTCCGTTCGTGCTCACGTTGGCACCCGGCCTGGAGGCGCGGCTCGCCTCCGCCTCGCCGGCCCGCGTCGTCGAGGAACTCCTGACCGAGACCGCACCCGGCCCCGGCGGGACGGGTCCGGTCCCGCGCATCTCGCGCGGACCGCGCACCGGCGTCGGCGGCATCGCCGGCGGTGCGCAGTACCCCTGGCGCTTCTGGTTGACGGGCGACCCGACGGTCTCGACGTACCGACGGCACAAGGGTGCCCTCGACTGATCCCCACCGGCACGGCCGGCCCGCCGCTGGCGCGTCGCGCCGGAACCGGCGGCGTGGGCCCAGACGCACCACGGGCCTCCCGGTCGACGGCGCGCTGTCGGTGGTGCGCCGCCGCTACGATGGCGGGGTGTCCAGTGATACCGCTCAAGACGTCCTGACGCGCCAGCAGAACGACCCCACCTTCGCCTCGGTGTGGGACGAACTGCGCTGGCGCGGTCTGGTGCAGGTCTCGACCGACGAGACCGCACTCCAAGAGGCCCTCGACGGTGATCCGATCACGTACTACTGCGGCTTCGACCCCACGGCACCGTCGCTGCACTGCGGCAACCTGCTGCAGCTCCTGACCATGCGTCGGTTGCAGCTCGCCGGGCACAAGCCGCTGGCGCTCGTCGGCGGATCGACGGGGCTCATCGGCGACCCGCGTCCGACGGCGGAGCGCACGCTGAACACCCGCGAGACCGTCGCCGAGTGGGTGGCGCGTCTGCAGGGACAGGTGTCGCGGTTCCTGAGCCCGGACGGTGACAACGGCGTCCGGCTGGTGAACAACCTGGACTGGACGTCGCCGATGTCCGCCATCGACTTCCTGCGCGATGTCGGCAAGTACTTCCGGGTGAACTCGATGCTCAAGAAGGACGCCGTCGCCGCGCGGTTGAACTCCGACGCTGGGATCAGCTACACGGAGTTCAGCTACCAGATCCTGCAGGGCCTCGACTACCGCGAGCTCTTCCGTCAGTACGGCTGCACGCTGCAGACGGGTGGCTCGGACCAGTGGGGCAACCTGACCTCGGGGACGGAACTCATCCGTCGTGCCGAGGGTGCGACGGTGCACGCGCTCGGGACGCCCTTGATCACGAACTCGGACGGCACGAAGTTCGGCAAGAGCGAGGGCAACGCCATCTGGCTCGACGCCGAGATGACGTCGCCGTACGCGCTGTACCAGTTCTGGCTCAACACGGCGGATGCCGACGTGATCGCCCGGTTGCGGGAGTTCACGTTCCTGTCCCGTGCCGAGATCGAGCGACTCGAGCAGGCGGTCGCCGACGAACCGTTCCGGCGCGAAGCGCAGCGGACCCTCGCGTTCGAGGTCACCTCGCTCGTGCACGGGTTCGACGCCACCCAGGCCGCGATCGACGCTGCGGCCGCGCTGTTCGGCAACGGGGACCTCGGTGCGCTGGATCCGGACACCCTGCGGTCGGCGATCGCGGAGCTGCCGGGGTCGGTCACCATCGAGGCCGGAGCCGACGTGGCCCGGGCACTCGTCGAGACCGAGCTCGTGAAGTCCCTCGGCGAAGCGCGGCGGGCGATCGACCAGGGCGGCGTGTACGTGAACAACGTCCGAGCCGAGGACGCCAACGCACCGCTGTCGGACCTCGCCCTGCCCGGGGGAGTCCTCGTGCTCCGCCGCGGCAAGAAGACCCTCGCCGGCGTGACGCTGGCCTGATCGCCCCGGCACCCGGGCGACGCGTGTTGCACAACGCGACACGCCCGGGATCGGGCCTGGCTTGGCACACTCGCCCAGGCCTGCGTAAAGTTCCTACTCGTCACCCCAAAGGTGCGGCGGAGCGGCTGGAGCGAAAGCCCAGAGCACGTCGGCCCTCAAGCGGGACCATCCTCCACTGAAGATCAGATCTGGCCTTGTGCTCGATCGCTTCGACGCCTAGGATGACAAGCCCACCGGTTCTCTCCCCTCGGGGATGAGCCACAGGACCTCCGGGTCCGACGACAAACCGGTGGCAAGCCAAGTACACAAGCCTCGTGGCTGGAGCTCGAACCTGAGCCGAAGAGCGAGTGCGTCTGGTCCTTGAGAACTCAAC